>JAMXJH010000001.1 GCA_026131555.1 Aerococcaceae bacterium NML190073
CAGAGTACCTAATAATGACTATGTTTTTTACAATAGTGATTATTCTATGTTTGGGATTTGTTTTTTATAAATATAAAACTAGCCTGAATTATAGAATAAAGAAATTTATTATTCAAAATAAGCTATACAATGAGGATATATCAGCAGAAGTAGGCTATTTAGTTACTGATAAACAAATCCTTATTCGTTTCAAAAAGAATGCTGATTTATTTACAGACAAAGCTAGTCAATATGTAAATCATTTTCAAGCTATGCTAGATTTACCCTTGCAGGATATTGAAAATACGAATACATACTGTGATTATATATTTGACCGTTTTCCAGATAAAAGATTGAACTTTTCTTCCAGAGAGGTTACAAATAATATTATTAAGCTTTCAGAAAAGATTTTCTGGGAATTTTCAAAGCCTTGTCATACACTAATATGTGGAGCAACAAATTCAGGGAAGACTTACCTTTCAACAATGCTAATTCTCGACTATCTAAAAATTAAAGGTAAAGGTGGAGGTTGTGACATTTATGTTTGTGACCCAAAATCTGCAGATTTATCTATCATTGGTCGAAGAATAGACTTGAAGAAATATGGGGAGGTTCGAAATCTTGCTGTGTCAGATAATGAAATAGCAAGATTGCTAAGAGAAATTAATGCTGAAATGGAGCGTAGGTATTCTGAATGGTTTACTGATGATGAACAGTCTTTTGGCAAAACTTGGAAAGATATTGATAATGCTAAGCCTTTAGTTGTTATCATTGATGAATTTTCAGCGGTCTTGTCAGTTGCTAATCCTAAAGTTGCAAAGGAGATTACTGGTTATTTCAATAGTTTACTTCTAAAAGGGCGTATGGTAGGGATAGAGATGGTGCTGATAATGCAACGACCAGATATATCTTCAAATTCAAGTAGTGGCTTAACTGGGCAACAGAGAGACCAATTTGGTGTTCGTATCGGTATGGGCAATATGACAAAGGACGGTCGCAGAATGCTTTTTGGAAATACTGAAGCTGAATTTCAGACTGTGAAAGAAATTGGTGCTGGCTATATCATAATTGATGGTAAACACACAAAACCAGTCTATTTTGAAGCACCTTTGCTTCCTAAAAATAGTAGAGATTATCTAGATTGCTTGGACAGAGCTATTATTGAAAATATGTCCTAATGTCACTCTAAAAAGTTGTTGATGAGCAAATGCCTCTAAGCATTTGAGCGGAGCGACCATCAATAACTTTTTAGGGTCTTCAAAAATCGGAACGATTTTTGATAATTGGCTTGTTTTTAGTTAAACAATAAGAGATTTTGAAAAATCGAAAGCGGGGTGCTCTTATGAACGACAGCAAAGGTTTTTCAATACAACCAGATGATTTTGTTACTGTTACCCTTATGAATGATATATACGAGATACAGTATTTACAAAAATCAAATAGACAAAATAATATTTTGAAGATTGATTCTGACCGTTATGTAATAAAATCAACAGGAGAAATCAAGTATTATGAACATACAGAAACTAGGAATCAAAGCGAAAACTCAATAAAGCAGACCATGAAAAAATTAAGGTATCTTATCAATGCAAATTTTTCTGGACAAAAAAACGAATTATGGGCAACACTAACATTTAGAGATACAAAGATAGCCAAACAACCACGAAATATTTATAAGGAATTTAACAAATTTATTAAACGATTGAATTATAGGTATCAGAATAAACTAGATTATCTTGCTATTTTAGAACCACATGGTATAAGTAATAAAAATATTTCTGAATGGCATGGCTTTCATCTTCATCTATTATTAAAAAGCAGTTTTTCCAGTCTATATATCCCCTATCAAGAATTTGAAGAAATATGGGGGCTTGGCATGTGTCGAATTGAAAGATTGAAAA
Organism: Aerococcaceae bacterium NML190073; assembly: GCA_026131555.1. Classification (GTDB taxonomy): domain Bacteria; phylum Bacillota; class Bacilli; order Lactobacillales; family Aerococcaceae; genus Abiotrophia. The sequence continues at coordinate 1,881 of JAMXJH010000001.1, forward strand.
ATATTGATAATATCGGTGCTTATTTATCGGCATACCTGACTAATGCTGAACTTTCAGATACTAATTCCAAGGAGAAGAAATATATAAAAGGCAGTCGCCTTTGGCTCTATCCTAAAGGTGTTAGAATCTACAGAAAAAGCAAAGGGATAAAATACCCTAAAAGAATTAAAATGCCCTATCACTCAGCAAGAGAACTGATAGGTATAGAGCCACACTATATTAAAACGTACAAAATTAAAAACGATGAATTTTAAAATATTGTTATTTTTGAACAATATAATAAGAATAGGAGGTAAAATCTATGCAGACTATAACAAAACATGAATTACAAAAAATGGGCTTCGGGCCCTCACAGTCAGCTGATATTGTGCGTAGGGCGAAAATTTACCTTGTCAGTCAAGGATTTGGTTATTATTCGTCTAAACGATTAGGGAGAGTTCCCTTATCTTCAGTTGAACATATACTAGGATTTCCTATTGACACTAAAGAGTTAGAGGAGAAAGAATACCATGCCTAAAATCCCTCATGTATATCAAGACAAGAAATCAGGATTGTGGTATTTCGTTGCTAGTCTCGGATATGATGAACATGGCAAACGAATCCAGCATTGGGGGAGAGGTTTTAAGACTCAGATAGAAGCAAAAAAAGGCTATGAATCCCATATGAACGATTTCTCTGATTCGGCAGTCAAGAAAAATTCTACTATGTCATATAGAGAGTTTTATGAAACCTATTTCAAGCCAGACTATAAACAATCAGTTAAACCACAAACATTTGAAAGTAGATTATCTTCAATGGAGATTCATTTGAAATATTTCTTTAATCGTAAGTTGAAAGATATATCTGCTCCAATGGTTAAGAAATGGCAAAATAATCTTTCATCTAAATATTCATCAGGTTATGTTAGAGCAATACATGGGCTGTTTCAAAAGAGTTTAGATCTTGCAATTAAACTAGGGTTAATTCAAAAAAATATTGCAAAACAAGTAGGTAATGTAAAAAAAGTCAAGAAAAAAGTTGATTTTTGGACGAAAGAAGAAGCCGAAAAAGTATTTTCAACATTTGATTCAAGTGATTACTACGATAGATTTGCTTTTACTCTTATTTATTGTCTTTTTATGACTGGTTTAAGAATAGGAGAAGCGCAGGCACTAAACTGGGCTGATATTGATTTTAAAAATAAAACTTTAGAAGTTAATAAAAATATGTACTACAAAACCTCAAAAGAGTTTTACATTACAGAGCCTAAGACTTTAGCTAGTAATAGAGTAATTGCTCTTGATGGTACAACTTTGCAATATTTGAGTGAGTGGAAAGAAATTCAAGGAAAAAATATTATTACTGATTTTGTTTTCTCCTACAATGGATTACCAACCAACAAAAGTACAACAAGTCACATCATTACACGACATTCAAAATTGGCTGGAGTTCACAGAATTAAAACACACGCATTAAGACATTCTCATGCAAGTCTTTTGATTTCTCTTGGCGAGAATGCTTTGGTAATTCGCGATAGACTGGGACACGAAGATATAAAGACCACGCTAGGTACTTATGGACATTTATATCCAAATATGAATAGAGAAGTAGCAAAAAAATTAACAAATATTTTTGAAATAGACAATCTTAAAAGAAAATTTAAAAGCAATCAGTATGTAAAACATGATAGACATTAGTTATAAAGTATGGACTTTTATGATATAATTATAGCTTGTAAGTAACTTGGAGGTATAGATAACATGGCAGTTGGGGAACCTAGAAAAAAAAACAATCCATCTAGAAATAAATTAAAAGAGACAGCGTTTGAACTTAAATATAATGGCAAGGTTGATGCGTCTGAAATTCTAAAAAAAGAATGTGAATCTACCTATACCACACTTAGTTCAACTGAACATGATAGTAAAAATAAACTAATTTTTGGAGACAATATTGATGTTTTAAGATGGTTACTACATGAGAAAGGTTTAAAAGGAAAAGTTGATTTAATTTATATTGACCCACCATTCTCAAAAGGAGTACACTTTTCATCAAGAAATCAAGAATTAGCGTATGAAGATATATTAGATGGTTCGGAATTCATTGAATTTTTAAGAAGTCGTCTTATTCTTATGCGAGAATTACTATCTGAACAGGGTTCTATATATGTCCATTTAGATGAGAGCATGGCTTTTGAAATAAAACTAATTATGGATGAGATATTCGGCAAGAATAATTTTAAAAACTGGATTGTTCGAAAAAAAAGTAATCCTAAAAATTCTGTTTCAAAAAGATATGGTAACATTTCTGACTATATTCTATATTACACAAAAACAAAAAAATATATTTTTAATCAACCATATGAAAATTGGGACGAAAATCAATTATTAAAAGAATATAGCTATACAGAAGAAATTACAGGAAGAAGGTACAAAAAAGTTCCCATACATGCGCCTGGAATTCGAAATGGCGAAACAGGTAAGGAGTGGCGAGGGATGCTTCCACCAGCAGGAAAACATTGGCAATATACTCCGGAAAAACTTGATGAATTGGATAAAAAAGGTGAAATATTTTGGTCAGCTAATGGGAATCCAAGAAGGAAAATTTACCTTGATGAAAATAAAGGGAAAAAAGTTCAGGATATTTGGTTAGATTTCAAAGATGCACATAATCAAAACATAAAAATCACTGGCTACCCCACTGAAAAAAATCCAGATTTACTCGAACGTATAATCTCCGTAAGCTCAAATGAAAATTCTATTGTTTTAGATGCCTTTAATGGCAGTGGCACAACACTTTCAGTAGCAAACAGGATGAATAGAAATTGGATAGCAATAGATAATTCAAAAGTATCAATTGAAACCACTCTAAAGAGAATTTTTAGTGGTGTAAAGCCAATGGGAGATTTTGTTAAGAAAAAAAGCTCAAAGCAACAGCTTGAACTTTTTGAAAATTTGGTGATTGAAAATGTAGATTTCACATTACTAGGTGACGATACAAATATTGATAATGAAACAAAAGCAAAATGGAATTCATATTTTAACCAATCCAATCTCTTGTAAGTCTTTCATTCAGCATTTTTAATGTTGAAACCATGGCGATTCCCTCACCGTAATTTTCAATTTCAGCATAATCATCCCACATTGAACCTAGTAATAATCCTGGACCGTCATTTAAAAATATTATTTTAATTTGACGGTCTTTTTTAATATTATATTCGTTAATTATTGTGATTTTATCACGATTCCCCGATGTCCTATCATCTTCTTGAGCCCCACCTCTATCTGAATCATATCTAGCAAATCCAACAGCTTTTATTTCATTAGTAGTTTTATCAATAATAACAAAATCAGCTGGAACTTTCTTGTCCATATCCTCAAGAACATCGGATAATAAAATATCTTTACCAGCTCGTATAGGACCATTTATAGTGTAATATTCATTGAAATTAATTTCAAACCAGTTAAAAAATTTCTCAGTCAATTCATAACCTTTTTGTCCTCTATCCTTATATTCAAAAAGTAATGCGGTCAAAACTGGGTCAATTTCATCCTTTTTATATATGACTCGCTTTACCTCGGATATATCTCTGAATTTATGCCCAAATTCAGAGATAATACTAGGAATTTTAGTTTTTCTCTTTAGCATCTCAACAGAGGTATCTGGTGAAATGTATTTTCTAAAAATGCGTAATACCTGAATTCTTAGTTTAGTATCTATTAATTCTGTTATTTTTAAGAGCAGTTCTTTTGAATCATTGCTTAAAAATACGAGTTCACGAAACTTAGATAAAGGAAGTGCATAAATTAAATTCGCTTCTGCTAAATAATCGGGATAAAAATCACTCTCAACAAAAGTGATAAATTTTTCAGCATTGTTTTTATAATCTTTGAACATGTTTTCTCCTTTGTTTGCAAATTGTTTGCAAGTATTCTGTTAAAGGCTCTGAAACACCGATTTTAAAGCCTTTTTTATTTATTTTTAATTATTCCCACTCAATCGTTGCTGGTGGTTTGCTGGTAATGTCGTACACGACGCGGTTGACGTGGGCAACTTCGTTGACGATGCGGGCTGAGATTGTTTGGAGTACATCCCACGGAATGCGTGCAAAGTCACTGGTCATGCCATCAATCGAAGTCACGGCGCGGATACCGATTGTATAGTCATAAGTACGACCGTCACCCATTACGCCGACACTACGGAAACCTGGCAGAACCGTAAAGTATTGCCACACATCGCGGTCCAATCCGTTTTTCGCAATTTCCTCACGCAAAATCGCATCAGATTCGCGGACGATTTCTAACTTCTCTTCGGTAATCTCTCCGATAACACGAATGCCTAAACCGGGACCCGGGAATGGTTGGCGCCATACGATGCTATCCGGCATACCTAATGCCGTACCTAAAGCGCGCACTTCATCTTTGAATAAAGTGTTTAATGGTTCAATAAGTTCAAATTCCATGTCTTCAGGTAAACCGCCGACATTGTGATGTGACTTGATTGTTTGAGCAGTTTTCGTACCTGATTCGATAATGTCCGTGTAAAGCGTTCCTTGCGCTAGGAAATCTACACCTTCCAACTTCGCTGCCTCGTCGTCGAACACATACACGAATTCGTTTCCGATAATCTTACGCTTCTCTTCCGGGTCGCTTACACCCGCCAACTTAGACAAGAAGCGTTCCTTGGCGTCGACACGGATAATGTTTAGACCGAACTTCCCACCTAAACTCTCCATTACTTGGTCGCCTTCGCCTTTGCGCAATAAACCATGATCCACGAAGATACACGTCAATTGGTCGCCGATTGCTTTTTGTAAAAGAACACCGACAACGCTGGAGTCTACACCACCTGATAAGCCTAGCAACACCTTGCGGTCGCCGACTTTCTCACGAATCTTCGCAATTTCCAAATCAATGAAGTTTGCCATTGACCAGTCGCCTTTAGCCCCACACACTTTGAAGACAAAATTATGAAGCATTTCATTTCCGTGAATGCTATGGCGTACTTCAGGATGGAACTGAACGCCATAAATACGGCGCTCTTTATGCTCGAAAGCCGCAAACGGGCAATTCGGATTCTGTGCGGTCACTGTAAATCCTTCCGGAATTGCTGTAATCCGATCACCATGACTCATCAATACTTCTTCGCTTTCGCTCAACCCCTCAAATAACCCGTCCGCTGTATTCGATACATTGATTGACGCAGAGCCGTACTCACGATGTGTTGTCGCCGGTTCAACTTTTCCACCTAATAAGTGCGTTGTCAATTGCATACCGTAACACACACCAAGAATCGGCACGCCTAAATCAAAAATTGCCGGATCGACTGTGAACGCCCCTTCTTCATACACGCTGTGCGGTCCACCTGAGAAGACCACACCGATAACATTGCCTTCGGCTTTGATTTGTTCGGCTGTTGTGTCGTTCGGCAAAAGCTCACTAAATACACCAAATTCACGAATTCGGCGCGTAATTAGCTGATTATACTGGCTACCAAAGTCCAGTACGATAACCTTTTCCATTGAATGAATTGTTTCTGTCACTTTATATTCCCCCATTAATAATTTCTTACATATACTGCATCGATTAAGTGATTGTCTGTCTTGTGAATGATAATATTTGCCCGCTCTCTTGTAGGCAAAATATTTTGCAACAGGTTGACTAAATTGATTGAGCGCCATGTTTCGTAAGCACGTGCATGCGCTTCTTGGCGTGGCAATTGGCTCATCGCATGATAATAGTTGTTCGAATCTTGCTCAGCCAACGTCAACAACAAGTCGAAACGTTGCAAATACCACTCTTGAATGTGATTAGGATTTGCATCAATGTAAATCGACAAGTCGAAGAAGTCACTCACATAAATCCGTTGGTTCTCCGGCAACTGCAAGACGTTGATTCCTTCAACAATCAGAATATCAGGCGCTTGCATCACTGCTTCTTGATTCGGGACAATGTCGTAAATTTCATGCGAGTAAACCGGGTAATGCACCGGGGCGTTGCTCGTTTTGACACGGACCATAAAGTCTATTAAGCGCGCCATATCATAGCTTTCCGGGAAACCTTTACGATTGAGAATTCCACGGCGAATCAACTCGGCATTCGGATACAAGAAACCGTCCGTCGTCATCAATTCGACTTGCTTATCAGGATAAGTGCGCGACAACAACTGGTGTAACACCCTTGCAGTTGTACTTTTGCCAACGGAAACACTTCCCGAAATACCAATCACAAAAGGTACTGCATGTGGCTCTATCCCTAAAAAACGCTGTTTGGTTGCATTCATTTCGCGTGTATGTCGCCAAATTTCCCCAAGATAACGCACCATTGGCTTGTAGATGGTCGACACGTCCTCTTGCGATAGACGGTCATTCAATGATACGAGTTTGGCTAATTCCTCAAGCGGTTGAATCGTCTGACCATTCTGATACAATTTGTGCCATTCTTGGCGAGAATAGCGTGTGAACATGTCTAATTTCACCGTTGCACCTACTTCAATACAATTATTTTGTACTTATCTTACCACAACACTTCTCTTTACGATACCAAAAAGATAATGTTCCGCAGCTTTTTGCTGAAAGAATTTAAAAAATTCTTTAAGAAACTCGCATTCTTTGGCATAATCGGTACAATATAGAATGAAGTATTCTGTAAAAAGGAGGGGCATTATGCCCAAACATACCATATCCACCAAAAAAACGATTGGGCATGGCATCGCTCACGGCAAGATCATTCTGATGGGCGAGCATTCGGTTGTCTACGACTATCCGGCGATTGCGTTGCCATTCTATGCCGTTCAAGCCAATGTCAAAGTGCAAGCCAAGCACAACTTAACTGAACATCATTTAACGTGCCAATATTATGACGGCCCTGTCAGCCGAATGCCGGAAGCTTTGGCGAATTTGAAGCATGCTGTCTACTTGACTTTTGAATGCTTAGAACAAGTGAACCGGCCTTTGCATATCCAAATTGACAGTACCATTCCGCAAGAGCGCGGCATGGGTTCCTCTGCTGCCGTATCCGTGGCTTTAATTCGGGGAATTTGCGACTTTTACGGCATTGTATTGCCGATTGAACAATTGCGTTATATCGCCAATCAAGCTGAAGTAATCGCCCACGCTACAACGAGCGGAATCGACACTTTGATGACGAGTTCCGCACAACCGATTATTTATCACAAAGGACAAAATCCGTTACCCTTTGAACTAAATTTGAATGCTTATCTTGTTGTCGCTGACAGCGGACAGACAGGACAAACGAAACTGGCTGTTCAGAAAGTTGCGGACTTGTTGGCAGAGAAACCTATTTTTGCACGGGAATCACTTGAAGCGATGGGCAGTTTCGTTCAGCGGGCTTACCGAGCCATTCAGCAGCAAGATGTGTCTGAGTTGGGACGCTTGATGTCCTACAATCATTATTATTTGAATCGAATCGGCGTTTCGACACCCGAAATTGACCAAATTGTCAATGCCGCTTGGCTATCCGGAGCACTCGGCGCCAAATTGACGGGAGGCGGTTTGGGCGGCTGCGTGATTGCCTTAGCACAAACCGCTGATGACGCACAGCGCATTGCCAACGCCATGCAAAAAGTCGGCGCCATTCACACGTGGACGATGCCGATTTAGGCACAAACAGAAAGGAATTACTGATGATGACACCTACATTCCATGCTAAATACCGTGCGCACACTAATATCGCGCTCATTAAATATTGGGGCAAGCGACACCAAGCGCTTTTTTTGCCGGTAACGAACAGCTTGTCCTTGACACTGGACGCTTTCTACACGGACACGGAAGTCCTGTTCGACGCATCATTCGCGCACGACCAATTCATTCTCAACGGCGAAGCGCAAGATGAAGCTGCCACAGCAAAGATTAGTCACTTTGTGGACCTTTTCCGCTACAAAAAAAGCATTCACCTTCCTGTCAAAGTCACTAGTGCGAATCATGTGCCGACCGCTGCAGGATTAGCCTCTTCGGCTTCCGCTTTCGCTGCGCTCGCTTGCGCCTGCAACGCAGCTTTGGACCTCCAATTAAGTCCCCAACAACTTTCCACTTATGCCAGACAAGGGTCCGGCAGTGCGAGTCGCAGTTTATTCGGCGGTTTTGTGGAATGGCACAAAGGACATGGCGAGGATAGCGATAGTAGCTTTGCCGAACCGATAGATGATGCCGATTGGGACATCGCCATGCTCGTTGTCATGCTTAACAAACAATCCAAAAAAATCAGCAGCCGTGTCGGTATGCAACTCACAATGGAAACGTCCCCTTTTTATACGCTATGGGAAAGCGAAGTTGAACGCGACTTGATCGGTATCAAACAAGCAATCGTCGAACGCAACTTCGAGGAAATGGGACGTATCGCCGAGCACAACGCCATGAAAATGCATGCTACGATGATTGCAGCCAATCCTAGTTTCACGTACTGGGAACCTGATTCGCTCGTCGCCATGAACCTAGTGCGTCAATTACGTGAACAAGGTGTGCCTTGCTACTTCACAATGGATGCCGGTCCGAATGTCAAAGTACTGTGTCGCGCTAGTCAAGCAGAGTGGTTACGCCAACAATTTGTCAAGTACTTTGATAGTGACCAATTAGCGATTGCTAATCCGGGGCCCGCTCCGTATCCATTAGACATGTGAGGTGGGCGATGTTTGAACGGTTAAACCACGCACACACACACACGTACACTGCGCGCATACCGGGGAAATTATTTGTTGCCGGTGAATATGCCATACTGGAAGCGGGAAACCCGGCAATTTTGTTTGCGGTCAATCAGTATCTGTCTTGCCGTGTCGCAACAAATTCCGTTGCCAACACGATTGAATTGTCATCTGATTTGCCGGAACTGACTCCCCTTCAATTCAAAAGAAATGAACCAATACCCACTCACGCTCAATGGCGCTACGTTCTGTCTGCCATTCAAGTGGTAGAAGACTTAATAACAGCATGGCAACAACCTTTACGTTGCTATCGGTTGCATTTTGCCACTGAGTTGATTGATGAACACGGCGCAAAGTACGGCTTTGGCTCAAGCGGAGCGGTAACCGTCGCAACGATTAAGGCGCTATTCTATTTCTATGGAATAGAAATCCAATCGCCTGAAACTTTATTCAAATTAGCAGCAATTGCTCTTACCCGCATGGGAACAACCGGTAGTTTGGCGGATATTGCCGTCAACTGCTATGGCGGCTGGGTGTTCTATCGCTCATTAGACCGCCAATGGTTAGCAAAGCAATTAGCCTGCCATGTGCCAATCGAAACCTTATTAACCTGCGCATGGCCACACCTTACAATTGAATCATTGGCTGCCCCAACTAATCTACAAGTTCACATTGGTTGGACCACTAGCCCTGCTTCAACCGACCAACATGTCCAATCTTTCCACACGCAAAAAGAAAAACACCCCGCATTATACCAGCAATTCATCAAAGACAGCGCTGACGCGGTACACCGCATGAAGTCAGCTTTTGACCAACAAGACGTTGCGCAACTTCAACAAGCGTTAACTGACGCACGCCACTTATTGCTGACGCTCGACCAAGCTTACAACTTATCTATCGAAACACCGGCTTTGAAACATTTGATTAACTTGGCCGAACAACACGGTTTCGTCGCGAAATCATCCGGTGCCGGTGGCGGAGACTGCGGCATTGCCTTCAGTTACCAATCTCAAAATAACGCGCCCTTATTGCAAGCATGGCGTGAAGCGGGAATTATTCCCTTATCGCTCGGAATTGCCCCGAGCCAAATCAATGAATAGAGGTGTTCCATGAACCAACCAACCACACATCAAATGGGCGAGCGCAAAGATGACCACGTCAATTTAGCACTCAACCAACAAGGCGAACTTCCCGTTTCTGACTTCGACGCGATTCGCTTCGTCCATCATTCATTTGCTCCCATAACAATGTCAGACATTCAATTGACAACCAACTGGGCAAATAATACGCATCGCCTACCATTTTATATCAATGGTATGACAGGTGGCTCAACCTATACAAAAGACTTCAACCGCAAACTTGCCGAAGTAGCTCGTGAAACAGGACTTGCCATGGCGTCCGGTTCTGTCAGTATCGCTATGAAAGATGCCAGTACAGCAGATAGCTTCACGATTATTCGCGAGGTCAATCCGCAAGGTTTCGTCATGGCTAATTTGGGTGCCCACCACACATTGGATAACGCGCGCAAAGCTGTGGATTTACTCCAAGCGAATGCCTTACAAATTCATTTGAATGTCCCGCAAGAAGTTGTTATGCCGGAAGGCGATCGTGATTTTCGAACTTGGTCGGACAATATTGCTCAAATTGTGGAACAACTGCACGTTCCCGTTATTGTAAAAGAAGTCGGCTTTGGCATGAGTCGCCAAACTATCCAACATTTAATGGATTTGGGTGTTCAAACGATTGACGTCAGCGGTCGCGGCGGAACTAACTTCATCCGAATTGAGAACAGCCGTCGTGATCAGCTAGACTTCTCACTACTTAACGGCTGGGGACAATCGACCGTTGAATCGTTACTCGAAGCCTCCCCTTTTACCAAAAAAACAACCATTCTAGCAAGCGGCGGCATCCGACATTATCTCGACATTGTGAAGTGTTTGGCATTGGGTGCTTCAGCCGTCGGATTATCCGGCAAATTCTTGTCTACAGTACACCATGAGGGCGTTGCAGCTACCATTGATTTAGTGAATCAATGGCAAGAAAGTATTCAACATCTGATGTTAATGCTAGGTTGCCCTAACATTGAGACTTTAAGGAACACCGACCTAATCTTGACAGGCTCCTTACGTGATTGGGCGAACGACCGTCAAATTGACCTCGCCGACCTAGCCAATCGCCATTCTTACAAACGATAAGAACCAAAAAAACACATGAACTCTATCTATCAAACTGCTATCCCCTTTATTCCAATGATAAAGGTACAGATTAACTATAGAGTTCATGTGTTTTTTATATGTAATCTTTATTTCAAGAGCGCTAGGTCTTCTTCAATCTTATCCGGTTGTGCTTGGTCTGTCGGATAAATGACGGTGCCATCTGCCTTGTAAACTACTAAACTTGGTACAAAGCGAATGCCGGCACGCTCTCTGTACGCTTCGATTTGCGGATTATTTGCGATATCCAATACGTCCAAATACGCAATACGCACGTTGTGCTTCTTGGATAATCTCAACAAACCGGGAACGTATTCTCTACAATCCGGACACGTTTCACGTCCGACGTACAAAATAAACGCTTCTTTATTCTCATGCATTTTGTCGACGGTTGCAACATCCACTTTCTCAAATTGAGCAACTACTGTCTTATAATCTGTCGGCTCCGTAAAAAAGTTTTGGTAAATAACTAAACCGCCTATCGCCACCATCACTGCCGCGAATAAGCCTAATATAAATTTCTGCATGCTAGTTTCTCCCCTATTCAGAGTAATTTTCGTCTTTCTGACTGTGGTTATCATAGCATACAGCAAGTTGTCTTGACAAGCTATTTATTCAAACTAAGATAGGAATGTTTATATAGCGACTTAATGGCGTTGCTTGATGCGTGTAATAGTTTGTGCCACGACGAAATAAGTCACCATGAATAGCGCTAATATCATCAACGGTTGGAGGTAGGATTCATGTTGCAAAACAGCTTCATTGGCTTGCACTAAATAATAAACCGGGAACAACTTAGCAAATTGTTGCACATTACTGTCCAGAAATTCAATTGGTACAAACACACCTGAAGTAAAGGCTAAACCTAAGCCGAGCACCGTACTTAATGAAGAATAGACAATTTTTTTGTCCCCAGCCAAGACGACACACAAATATGTCAATGACAATATCGTCAACGTTGATACAGTAGCAATCGCAACATAATGATAGAATTCACTGAATTGCAGTAGCGTAGGTTGGATGCACAAAGCTAGCGCAATGAATAGGCTGAACAGAATCACCGTAACAACAGCACCACCTAGAAATTTCTGACGATTGATGTGCAAGAGTGATAATGCGGAAATTCGTTGGCGAGTCGCCACGCCCTTCCCTTCAAAATCAGCCATCACTACTCCCATGAGACTGATAAACAGCATGATGAGCATGTAGCCCAACATATTGAAGTAATATTTCCCCCATATAATCGTGTAATTGGCAGGTGTTTCACCATTTGGCGAGAGAATTTGAGTATTGGCTCGCTTGTTGAGCAATTCGCGTAAACGTTCCGTATCGAAATTGTTCGCTTTAATGAGCGCATTGGCGAATGTGAAGTAACGATTAATATCCATTCTTAACATCGCGGCACCAACGCTCTTATCACTGGTAATCACTTGAATATCCGATAACTGTGCCGTCGCTGTTTGTTCAATATCCTTTGGCAAAATAATCGCACCATCAATGGCGTCTGTATAGACTTGCTCACGCAATACCGTTTCGGCACTGTCGACGAGGGTGACGTTATTTTTCTCTGAGAGGTATGCAATGAAATCTTCCGCCAGAGGGTCAGCTTCCGGTGCCACCACCGATAATGTCAAGGGAATATCACTGAATGTCGAATCTGCTTGAGGCAATTGCCTAGTACTCACAAATGTGAAGAACATAAAGATTGCCAATTGTATAAAAATCAGCCATTTATAACGCCAAACAATGCGCAAAAAATACTTAAACACTGTCATATTGAACCCTCCTTAAGAATCCATAAGCGATGCCGTAAGCTATTGCGCTGTACAATGCCAAGCCAGCAACTGCCGTCCATGCTACCTGAGGTTGTCCCAAATTGTTCACGCGCAATAATGTATTGGTAACTAAACCAATCGGATTCCACTCGTTTAAGAAAGGCATGGTCTTTTCGATGAATAGCCGTGCCATCGGTCCCATCATACCGGCAAAAGCCGACAACAACAAATTCACAATTAGCGTAATATTCGACTTCGCTTCCAAAGATAGGCGGCTGGAATACCCGACTGCAAAACCGAATGCCGTTGCCGCAATATTTCCCATTGTCAAGACTAATAGACTTAGACCAACTTCTTGGAACAGTGGGATTTTCAATATGAAAATGGCGTAAGCAACAAAGAGCAAGTTCGCCAACAAATTAAGCAAGACAGTTAGCAGAAATGATACCCACAACATCATGCCTTTCGATAGTGGCGTCATCGCCAAACGTGCACCCAACTCAGATAAATTCGGTTGCAAAAGCGTGCACATATAAATACTGTTGAACATCGCATAGAAGCAGACTGATGCCAACAATGCGTAGAACGCCAAGGTCATAAAACTGCCTTCTTGATCGACGGTTCGGGTGTACTGATGCTCGAAATCCAAATGTCGGGCATCCATTCCCAATGCTTGTGCTTGCACAATCTGATCGAGCACTCGCCGAATAATTGTCGGCTCTAAACCGGTCGCCGAACGAACATTCAATGAGAAATCCGCTTCGATGTATCCTTCGACTTTTTTGTCGAAAAGCAATTCCTTGCCGGCAGCATCGGATTCCACCGGCGTCACCTCTAATATATCCACTTCTTGTAGAATAGTCTTCGCCATGCTATTATCCGCAACAGCGACCGGAATCACATCCATTTGGCGATTATCTATATTACCAAATGCGAAATAAAACAGCGACCCTAACAAAATCGGGTACAAAATAGTCCAAAAACTGAACGAAAAATCCAACAGAACAGATTTCGCCAAATACCTAAAAATCCGAAAAAACTGTTTCATATCAATCACGCAATTCCTTTCCTGTAAATGCCAAAAACACATCACTCAAACTCGGTTGCTCACTATACAACTTTAAGTAAGTTTGCTGACATTCCTGCAAAAGCAATGCTACATTTACCACATTGTTGCCCACCTGCTTAAATTGAAAGACAACCGTTTGCTTGTGTACCGTCATATCCTGAATATTTGGTAGTTCCGCCAAACGTGCTTTCAACTCCTCGCTCACTTCTTGTACCAATTCCAAATGCACGATTTCCTTCGTGGCTACTTGTGCCTTCAATTCGCTTGATGAACCGGACACAACATTACGCCCTTTATCCATAATCACAATTCGGTCGCACAAATAATCTGCCTCGTCTAAATAATGCGTCGTATAGACAACTGTACTCCCCGCTTCATTCAATTGCTTAACCCCATCCAAAATAAATTGGCGACTTTGCGCATCTACCGCCACAGTCGGCTCATCCATAAAGATGAGTTTCGGCTGATGAACAACACCGCAAGCAATATTCAATCGTCGCTTCAAACCGCCACTCAATTTCTTAGGATAAAATTTGCGATACTCTCCAATTTGAACAAAGTCCAGCGCCTCTTCTACATAACGCTGGCGCAACTCCTTCTCCGAAATATATAACCCGCAGAAAAAGTCAATGTTCTCATAAACCGTCAAATTTTCAAAATACGCTAATTCTTGCGGCACAATGCCGATTTGACGTTTCAACTCTGTATCTTTCGTTGTCATTTTGCGATTGAAAATTTGAATGTCTCCATGGTCGTGGGTCAACAAATTGAGCATGCAATGAATCGCCGTGGTTTTGCCACATCCATTCGGTCCTAATAATCCGAGAATTTCGCCTTCTTCTACCGTTAAATTGAAATAATCTAAGGCGACCACTTCCTTATAACGCTTCACTAAATCTTTTACTTGTATCACTTGCATACGAATTCCCCTTTCTAACACTTTAAATCTGCACTTTAATTATAAGACGCCGAGAAAGTGAATGATAGTGTGGTCTGTCACTTCCGAATGTGACAAATGTCATCTTGTTGCGTTTGCAAATTGATTGTAGTATCTTAGAGACAAGATGAAAGGAGGAATATCATGCGAGCATTTATCGAGCAAACATTGCTTGTCAGTTTAAGTTATATGACTGCATTGCTGATATCACCACAACATTCCATTGCAACTATGTTGCTTGTCTATAGCTTGATGCTGTCGATGCGCCTAATTCCCTTCCTGCTCATACGTTACATGACGCTGGCAGCACTGATTACTTACTGTTTATTCAACCCTCAAGCTGCCATTTACGTACCTGTTGTCATTTATTATTGCTGGCAATACTTCTATCCGATTGGTGGACTGAGCGGCATTCTACTACTCTTCCATTGGCAGCCCGTCACCTTCATCATCGCATTATTGGCAACTTACCTTGCATTACGCACACGCCATGACCTGCTTTTCTTGGCAAAAAGCACTCAAACCCGCAATCGCTTGGAGCTGGATAAAGTGCATTTACGCCAACAACAATTACAATTCGAAAAGGAACAGCTTCGCCATATTGAACTGGCTACTCTTGAAGAACGTAATCGCATCGCTCACCGGCTACACGATTCAATCGGACACTTGATTAGCAGCAGTATCCTGCAATTGGAGGCATTGCAAATCATTTCGCAAGAAACGGTCGTACAAGAGCGCTTAGCGTTGCTCTCCGAATTGATGCAAGACGGCATGAATGATATTCGCCATAATTTGCATAATTTATATGACGAATCCTTTGATTTACACGCAAAAATCATCCAAGTTTGTCAACCTTTAGAAGAGCTTGACCTGCATTTAACGTATGCGATTGATTCCGCCTTAAGTCTGTCCCTCAAAGTAGATCTACTTTCGATTGTGCAGGAACTCGTTGCTAACTATCAGAAGCATTCCAACGCAACTTCAATCAAATTAGTCATCATTGAGCAACCGAATTTTTGGTCGATTTCTTATCGGGATAACGGCACATTTACTCAAACAGACTTCTCAGGTATCGGCTTATTATCCATGTCCGATACCGCAAAAAAATATCACGGCAATTTGACGCTTCATACCCAAGATGGATTCGGCGTCCATATTGTCTTGATGAAAGGAGACTAGCAATGACGATTCGCACCATTCTTATTGATGATGATTGTTTAGTAGTTCAGGCGTTAGAAACAATTATCAGTAGTAAACCCGGTTTAGCTGTCGTGGCTACCGGAAACGACGGCAACGAAGTGGTCACTCTCTACGCAACGCACCGACCTGATATTGTTCTAATGGATATTCGCATGGCTCAATTATCCGGTTTGGACGCCGCTCGGCAAATTCTTGAACATTTCCCACTAGCGCGTATCTTATTCATTACCACCTTCCAAGACGATGAATATATTGCTAAAGCCCTCGCTCTCGGTTGTCACGGCTATATCCTCAAACAGAATATTAAAGGGATTCTTCCGGCAATTGAAGCGGTTATGAACGGTCAATTGGTCTTCGATTCGAATATCGTCAGTCGTTTCCAATCGCAATCTCCTCCTAAGAATATTGCGCATTTATCGCAACGCGAAAATGAATTACTGCATCTTGTAGCCGAAGGGTTGAATAACAAAGAGATAGCCGAAACACTCTTTTTGAGCGAAGGCACGGTTCGTAATTACTTATCGCAACTATTAGAAAAACTGGATTTGCGCGATCGAACGCAATTAGCCATTTATTACTATAAACAATAAAGAAAGAGGTTGAGCCGGTACATACCGATTCAACCTCTTCTATGCTTTATTTAGCTTCTTTCTCTGCAATTACTTCGATTTCCACACGTGCACCCAATGGCAACGCTTGAACCGCAAAGGCACTGCGCGCCGGATACGGTTCACTGAACTGCTCGGCATAAATGCCGTTCACTGTCGCAAAATCATTGATGTCGGCTAACAACACTAATACTTTCACCACATTCGCTAAAGTCAAACCTGCTTCAGCTAGTACGTACTCGATATTTTTGAATGCTTGTGCGGTTTGCGCTTCGATGCCGTCCACTAATTGCCCTGTCTGGCGATCAATCCCTAATTGTCCTGACAAAAAGATTAAGTTGCCCGTTTCAACCGCTTGTGAGTAAGGACCGACTGCCGCCGGTGCCAAATTGGATTGTAATACTTTCATGTTTCTGACTCCTTTATTTGATGTTCAATATGTAGCAGATTTTCTAGTGTCCGTCGACATCATTACCCTTCAATGACAGCATAAATGAGTGGTGGTACTTCTGCATGGTCACTGATTGTCACCGCACGTTGTAACTTCGCAATAATATGGTCCACGTCCTGTGTATTGCTATGCAACATTACGATTGGGTCGCCTTTTTTGACCTGGTCGCCAACTTTGGCTAAAAGGACAAGTCCGACTGCCGGATCGATGACATCTTCCTTCTTCTCACGTCCTGCGCCTAACATCATTGCCGCCACGCCTACTTCGTCCGCAATCCAGTGACTGATTACACCGTCAGCTTCGGCAAGTACAGGAATTTGATATGCTGCTTGCGGCAGGCGTTCCGGTTGTTCGATGATTGTCGCATCTCCACCTTGGTTGACTAAGAAATCACGGAAGTAGTTCAGCGCTTCGCCGTTTGCAATTTGTTCACGAAGTTTCGCTTTTCCTTCTTCAAGCGTGGTCACATTGCCCGCTGCCATTAACATTTGCGCCCCTAATACTAAACATAACTCCGTTAAGTCTTCCGGTCCTTGACCTTTCAATGTATCGATTGCTTCTCTAACTTCCAACGCATTGCCGACAGCGTAACCGAGCGGTTGGCTCATATCGGAAATAACCGCCAACGTTTTGCGTCCAACTTGCGAGCCGATTTTGACCATGGCACGCGCGAGTTCGGATGCTTCTTCAACTGTCTTCATAAATGCACCGTCACCGGTCTTCACATCTAGAACAATGGCGTCTGCGCCCGCTGCAATCTTCTTACTCATGATAGAGCTGGCAATCAGCGGAATGGAGCGAACAGTTCCTGTCACATCACGTAAGGCGTATAATTTCTTATCAGCAGGCGTTAAGTTCCCTGTCTGTCCGATGACCGCGATTTTGTGCGTATTTACCGCATCGGTAAATTGTTGCGGTGTCAATTCGATGGAAAAACCGTCAATCGCTTCTAACTTGTCGAGCGTGCCTCCTGTGTGACCAAGTCCGCGTCCGCTCATTTTGGCAACGGGAACGCCACAGCTGGCAACGAGCGGCGCTAATACCAATGTCGTTGTATCGCCGACTCCACCTGTCGAATGCTTATCCACTTTGACGCCATCAATATCGGATAAATCAATTTGGTCGCCACTTTCGACCATTGCCATGGTCAAATGACTCGCTTCTTCTTCCGTCATATCATTGAAATAAATCGCCATTGCCAAAGCGCTCATCTGATAATCCGGAATAGTGTCATTCGTGAATCCTTCGACGACGAAACGGATTTCTTCCGGTGTCAAGGTGCCTTTCGCTTGCTTTTTCTCAATAATATCAATCATTCTCATGTTTGTTGTCCTCTCTGTTCTTAACGTTCGTAACGTTTAATAGTGCCGTCTGCTTGCCCTACCAAAATAATATGTGGGTGATTCAAGAAAAGTCCGTGCTCAACAACGCCGACGGTATTATTCAATTCATGCGCCAATTGAGCCGGATTGATGATTTCTTTCAAATGCAAGTCAATGATGTAATTACCTGAATCCGTCACAAAAAGCGAATCTTGATTTTTTTTGCGGAAAGTCGGATTGAAACCTGCTTGTCCCAATGTGCGGAACAGCTTCCAGCTGCCGAAAGGAATGACTTCAACCGGCAACGGGAAAGCACCTAGCGTGTCGACCACTTTGTCTTCTCCGACAATCCAAATACGCTTATTGCTGCTTTGTGCCACGATTTTCTCATGCAAAAGCGCGCCTCCGCCGCCTTTAATCCCATTGAAAGTCGGTGTGCATTCATCCGCACCGTCGACCAACACGTCAATTTGTGCCACTTCATCTAAAGTTTTCAATGGAATCTTAAGCATGCGGGCTTGTTCTTCCGTGCGCTTGGAGGTTGGAATTCCGACAATATGCGACAATTCCCCGGATTGAACACGGCGTCCAATCTCATCGACAAACCAGAAAGCTGTCGAACCGGTTCCTAAACCGACAACCATGCCATCTTCTACATATTGCGCTGCTGCTCTTCCTACTTGCTCTTTAATATCTGTCACTTTCCATGTCCTCCTTGGTCAAATTGACTTGTCTCATAACCTTGCACCCACTTGATGAGCGGCATCACCATCGCAATATCTTTCTCATCGATCGTCGTACCGAAACGCGCCAGTAATTCGTGCTCTGCTTTGCCTAACGGCACGGCATCCAACGACTCAATTTGCTCTTTTTGTCCTTTCGAAAAAATCCGATCCGTCAATAGCAAGCGCTTGTATACAATCGCCCCACGCAAATGAAAAATCGGCACCCCTTCAATCAAATCATCAGCGAAATTCTGTTCCAATACTTCCTTGAAGTTCGTCAAGTTTGGATTGAACAAGCCGACTGTATAAATAATCCACTGCTTATCGGGGTAACGTTTCAGCCATTCTTGACATTGGTCGGCACCACACATTTCACCACCTAACAAACAAGAACCAAAGATAATAACCTCGGCAGACGCCAGCAATTCGTCATCTACATCTTCACTCGCTATGACAGGGCATTTCAATAGATTACCGATGTATTCCGCATATTTGCCGGTTGAACCATATTTCGTCGTATATACCACTACGCATTTCATCATCTTGCTTCCTCCTCTATTAGTATTGGTATTCACGAACAATATTATATCCTATTTTAACATATCGTATGCTATTTTTGCTCGGATTTTTTTGGTATAATTTGAATTAGTACAGTAAGGAGGCTGAATTATGGCACAATTATTACAATTAACTTGTCCTGTTTGCGAAGCAAAAAAAGCATTCAACTATATCAATCATCTCAACGCTAAGAAAGATTCCGACCTTAAACAGCAATTATTATCCGGAGAACTATTCCGCTTCGAATGCGATGAATGCGGTGCAAAACGCCAATTGGATATGCAATTCTTATACCATGACCCCGCTCAAAAAGTGATGATTTTCCTTCTGCCGGAATATCGTCGCGACAGCGAGGAAGTTGCGAACATTCTGGAAGAGGTCATGAAGGCGCAGACTTTCTCGCTCGCTGATTATCGCTTGCGAATTGCATTGCACGGCACAGACTTAGTGGAGAAGGTGCATATTTTTGACAGTGGTTATGACGACCGTGAAATTGAAATTGTTAAATTATTGACAGACGGACTTTTCGCACAAGAGAAACCAAACACTCCGGTTAAAGCACGCTACTTCTACCTACATCAGAATGAACCGAAGATTCTCTACATTACAGATAGCGAACAAATTCTCGTGGACTTCCATACAAAGTTACTCGAATTCGCCAGAACGAAGTTTAATAAACCGCTCAACCAATCTCATCTCGGCGAATTCACTTTAATCAATCACCGCTACGCCATGAACGTTTTAGAGAAAAAAGACGGCAACTCTGAACCTTGTGAATAGTTGCGCAAAAATCACAAGTAAGCTATAATAAAGACATCAAAATTAAGAAGGAGTTGTTTTTATGAGAAAAGCACTATTATTGATGTCCAGCTTATTAGCATTCGCACCGACAACAGTGGTATTGGCAGAGCAAACAAATGAAGAAAAACTCACTGAACTTAAGCAACAAATCGAATCACTACAAGCAGAATATGACAAATTAGCCGGCGAAACCGGCACGCCTCAAGAAGGAGCCGGCGACAATAAAGATTGGGGTAAGCGATCCAATCCTGTTCCATTGGGCAAATCTGTTGAAATTTCTGAATCTGTCTACAGCGGTGACAAAAAATTTACCGCTAAATATATGTTAGGCGCTACGGCAGTGATTCGTGGCGACGAAGCTCAGAAAATTGTGAAAGAACACAACGAATTCAATAACGAAGCGCCGGAAGGCTTCGAATGGATTGTGATTGATATGAAACTTGAATATTTAGAAGGCGATGACGACGAGCCGTTCCACACACCGTCTTACTTCAAAGTGTTCGACTCTAAAGGGAAAGAAGTGAAAACCGTTGAATACGCCTCTCTCAAAGATGATGCCGAATTCCAATACGTTGAAATCTTCCCCGGCACTACACATGAAGGTAAGCTAGCACTAGTTGTACCGAAAGACGATGACTGCCTGCTTGTGTATGACACATTCGATCAAAAAATCTTCTTCTCTGTTAAAGAGGCAACACCTTAACACATTATAAAGTCGGGAACTTGATTCCCGACTTTTTTGTGCATATATTTACAACACGAAAACTCTATCCTTTATAGCTGATTTGCTATAAAAGATAGAGTTAATTTCAACGTTGTACTAATTTCTCCAACTGTGCAAAAAACGCCTCATTATCTTGCGTTTGGCGCAACAATTGCGATAACTGGTCTGTGTACTCCAAAGTGTTGCCTTGCATCATTTTGCGAAGTTTCCAAATGGCGTCCAATTCCGATTCAGATAGCAACAATTCTTCCTTACGCGTACCGGAACGCTGAATATCAATCGCCGGAAAAATTCGTCGTTCAGCTAACTGACGTGACAAATGCAACTCCAAATTACCCGTTCCTTTGAATTCCTCGTAAATGATGTCATCCATACGGCTACCTGTATCAACCAAGGCGGTTGCTAGAATTGTCAAGGAGCCACCACCTTCAATATTACGTGCCGCACCGAAAAAGCGCTTCGGCATATAGAATGCCGCCGGGTCGAAACCACCGCTCAACGTACGTCCACTCGGCTTAGAAACCAAATTATACGCGCGCGCCAAACGTGTGATACTATCTAACAAAATCACGACATCGCGTCCATCTTCGACAAGACGCATCGCCCGATCCAACACGAGTTCAGCAATGCGGACATGATTCTCCGGCTGTTGGTCGAATGTTGAATACACAACATCGCCTTGTACACTGCGTTCAATGTCCGTCACTTCTTCGGGACGCTCGTCAATCAACAGAACAATTAGTTCCGCTTCCGGATAATTGTGCGTAATGCCGTTGGCAATCTCCTTCAAGATGCTTGTTTTACCGGCTTTAGGCGGAGAAACGATTAAACCACGTTGTCCGAAACCGATTGGCGCTACAACATCAATCATTCGATTGGAGATAACGTCCTGCTTGTATTCTAATTTCAGTTGCTTATTAGGATATAGTGGCGTCAAACTCGGGAAATGTGCGCGTTCTTTCGCATCTTCGGGGTTCTTGCCATTGACGGTCGAGATTTGCATCAATCCGCCGTAACGTTCATTGAGCTTGGCAGGACGAGCCGGTCCGGCTACCTTATCACCATTCCGCAGATCGAAACGACGCATTTGCGCATGGGCGATATACACATCTTCCTTACTCGGCGAATAGTTAATCGGGCGCAATATCCCGAATTCCCCACTCGGTACAATATCCAAGACGCCCTCCACAATGAAGAAACCTTGCTTCTCCTCTTGCGTACGGGCAATAACCATTGCCAGTTCCTTCTTGCTCATTTGACTAAAGTCCGGAATGTCCAATTCGCGAGCGTAGGCATACAATTCCTTTACTTCCTTGTTCAACAATGTGTTTAATGCGAACGCATCCGCCATTGTCCTTCCCCCTTTTTTGTCTGCAAACTAAGCTTCAACCATCTCGATGTCCGCACCTAAATGACGTAATTTCTCCACGATATTTGAGTATCCGCGCAAAATATTGCCGACTCCGGTAATGACTGTTTCGCCTTCCGCAATCAAACCTGCAACCACCAAGCAAGCACCCGCACGCAAGTCGCTCGCTTCAACAGGTGCGCCTACTAATTTGGAAGGTCCGTCAATGCGAATAATATCGCCTGCAACCGTAATATTAGCACCCATTCGGTTCAATTCAGGAATATGCTTGACACGTTGCGGATAGATTGTATCCGTAATCGTCCCTGTCCCTTTCGCAAGTACCATTAAAGCTGTTGTCGGTTGTTGCAAATCCGTTGCAAAGCCCGGATACGGTTGCGTCTTAATATCCACCAACTTCAATTCATGCGATGGATGAACGTAAATACTATCTTCGCCCACTTCCAACTGTACGCCCATTTCTACTAATTTAGAAATATAGCTTTCAATATGCTCAAAAATCACATTATTCACGCGGATTCCGTCACCCATTGCCGCTGCAATGGTAATGTAAGTTCCCGCTTCAATACGGTCCGGGATAATAGTGTGCGTACAACCATGCAGGCGTTCAACACCATCAATTCTAATTTCGTTTGTACCCGCACCACGAATTTTGGCGCCCATTTTGTTCAAGAGGTTCACGACGTCGATAATTTCCGGTTCGCGTGCAGCATTCTCAATCAACGTACGCCCTTCTGCTTTCACTGCTGCCAGAATGGCATTGATTGTTGCACCGACAGATACAACGTCCATGTAGATACGTGTGCCTTTCAATTTCTTACCTTGTGTGGCTAAAGTTACCGCTCCGAATTCTTCAACCACTTCTGCACCTAAGGCTTTGAATGCTTTCAAATGCTGGTCAATTGGGCGTGGTCCTAAGAAACATCCGCCCGGCAAGCCGATAACGCCTTCTCCGAATTTAGTAAGCGTTGACCCCATGAAATAATACGACGCACGCAAACTTTGAATTTTGCCGGTTGGCATCGGAATTGAGCGAATATCTGTCGGGTCAATCCGCAACACATTATTCTCGAAGTGCGTCTTCACGTTAAAGTCATTCAGAATATCAATGAGTGAGTAAACATCTTGAATATCCGGCACACCTTCCAACACTACTTCCGAATCAGCAAGAATTGCTGCCGGAATCAATGCAACTGTACTGTTCTTCGCGCCGTTAATTGTAATTTCGCCTGATAAACGCTTGCCACCGCGTATAATCAATTTCTTCATTATCATTAATCTCCTTAGTTATCCATTTCAATTCATTGTTCATTTAAGTCGTTTTCTAGTCAATAAAAGACACTGCGCGCTGCCGCACAGTTGCCTGTTCAATATTCGACTGCCTTTACTCAGCAGTCACATGGTTAAATTCTAACATATTCCCCAGCTTTTTGCACTCTTATAGTAGATAAAATTACACTCTTTCTCAGAAAGTTCTCTCGACAACTCATCAAGTATATTTCCCGACAAAAAAATCCCCATTGTTTTGTTAAACAATGAGGTTTATCTCGATACATTCTATTAGTCGTTTGTCTGCTTATGACAGCAGCTTGCATTCTTCTTAACGGATTGCCGCCTTAATGTGAAATGATCCGGCACAGGGTCGTCCCCGCCTCTAACATACGGATGGCAACGCCCAATCCGCGCCAAACCCATAATAACGCCCTTGATTGCTCCATGCTTCTCAATCGCTTGAATCATGTAGCTGGAACAACTCGGGTAATAACGACAACTCGGCGGAAAAAGCGGCGAAATAAAACGCTGATACCCGCGAACGAAACAAATCAGCACCTTTCTCATAGTCATCCCCTTACCTCACAAAGAATCGCACAATCCATTGAATGGTTTGCGAAGACACAAAGGTAAAGACAAATAACGAAACCGGACGATACAGAATGACTAACTTGAAGAACTGTCGGAAAGTCAGATTCGACACCCCGGCAATCATACAGAAGATATCATCCGGGAACAAAGGCGCAACGAACCCAACTTTCAACAAGTTGATAAACGCCTTCCCTTCATTCATCTTCCCGATATATTTCTCATATTGCTCGTCAGACACGAACGCCTTGATAAATTCCGGACCGAAACGGCGCCCCAAATAGAAGTTGATACTCGACCCGACAACCATGCCGATACAATTCAAGACGAAACCGAACCCGGTTCCAAAGACTAAATCCCCGACCACATTATGCAAACCCATCGGAATAACCGGATAAATCGCTTGGCTAATCTGAATCATCACAAAGATAATCGGACCGAAGATACCTAAACTTTCTAATAATTGATTAAAGCCTCCACCCGGCTTGAAGTAAGGCGACTTGGCAATCACAACGGACATCACAATTGTGAAGATAATCCCCAAGACAGTCGTTACTTGAATGATTTTACGACGTCTTTCCACTGCCGCTGAACTCATACTATTTACTCCCTTAACTTTCTCATATCTCTTATCTATTGTAGCCGATACATTCCGAATTGATATCCTACCTTAGACCGACTCTTTCTCATTTCAAAAAAACTTCCCCTTCACTATACTATAACCTACCTTAAATGTCAGTAGATTTATTCAAATAAAAGTTTAAGAACTTCGTAAAGATTTCCTTGCCTTTTCGGTGAGAAGGACTATAATGCGGGGTAAAGGAGTGAAATTATGTACTTAGAACGACTCAATCGATTGACACAACAGATGACGAAGCATGCGATTGCGAATGTGCTGATTACGGACCCGAGCAGTATTAGCTACTTCTTGCCGTACCACACGCACCCGGGAGAACGCCTCTTCGTTCTCCATGTTACCCAAGCAGGACCGCACCGCTTATACTTGAATCAACTCTTTCCCGTTGCGGTGCTTCCGCCCGAATTACAAGCATGCGTGGCGATTACGACTTACAAGGACGGCGAAGCGGTGTTGGAAACGATAAGCCGGCATTTGCTACCGGGCAAGACAGCAATCGACAAATTCTGGTCAAGCCACTTCCTGTTGGACTTGATGACGATTCAACCGAGCTTGCAACCCATCAATCATTCACTTGTCGATGACTTGCGTGCGATTAAATCTCCCGAGGAGCAAACACTGATGCGCCAAGCTTCTCACTTGAACGACCAAGCCATGCAAGCCTTAATTGACTTAGTGCCTCAGCGTTTGAGCGAACAGCAAATGGTCGATGCCTTGAAGCAAATTTATCAACGGTTAGGCGCGGACGGCGGCTTCTCATTCGAGCCGATTGTCGCTTACGGTGCTAACGGCGCCGACCCTCATCACGAAACGAGCAATGATGTCGTGCAAGTCGGCGAAGCAATCGTGCTAGATATCGGCTGCGTACATCAAGGTTATTGTTCCGATATGACACGTACGGTCTTCTACGGAACACCTGACAGCGAATCGCTCCACGTGTACGACCTTGTCCGCCGCGCTAATGAAGCCGCGATTCAATGTGTACGTCCCGGTGTGACGATTGCCGATATTGACCGCGCCGCTCGCCAAATCATCGAAGAAGCCGGCTACGGCGACTACTTCACACATCGAACAGGGCATTTCATCGGACGCGAAGTCCACGAAGCCGGCGATGTCAGCAGCTTCAACCAAGCAACTGCCCAAGTCGGACAAATCTTCTCAATCGAACCCGGCATCTATCTCCCCGGCAGAATCGGTGTCCGCATTGAAGACCTCGTGCTCGTCACTGAAGACGGTTGCGAAGTCTTGAATCACGTGAGCAAAGCCCCGCTAATGATTGAAGCGGAATGAATAACATACACTTCCGCTCGCGGTTCACTCAGCTTATCGCAATCAGTTGAATGTGTGCGCGGCACTCTGCGCTTAGCGAAGAAGTTGGGCTAACACTCCTGCTACACTATCCCTACAAGTTAACAGGAGGATATATGACTCAACGACATCAACTACCCACTATTAAGATTGGCTACGCCCGTGTCAGTTCGCATGACGAACGCCAACAACTCGGACCTGCCGTACAACTGGAAGCCTTGCAGCATTGCGACTTCATCTTCCAAGAACGCGAATCCGGTGCCAATCCCGAACGGAGCGAACTTCAACGCGCGATTCAGACCGCTAAGACCTATGCCAGTCAAGGTAGAAACGTTCAATTCCAAGTCTGGCGCTTCGACCGCCTCGGGCGCAAGATGTTCCATACGCTGACGATTATGAGCGACCTCGAAGCGCATAACATTCGCCTTTACAGCATTAGCGAGAACTTGGAGATGAATTCGCTCACCGGCAAACTGTTGCTTATCATGATGAGTTGGTTCGCCGAATCGGAACGCGAACTCTTGAGACAACGCACGAAGGAAGCCTTGCAGAAGAAGAAAGCCGAAGGCATTCAACTCGGCAATCCCGGTATCGGTATAGAGGCGGAACAACAACTGATTGCCCGCTATCAAGCGAACCATTCTATCAAGGAAATTACCGCTCAATACAACATTTCGCGCACAACACTCTACAATGTACTAAAAAAGTACAATATTCCACCAAATCGGTACAAAAAAGGACTTGCGAACCCTTAATATATTTGTTATAGTCTAATCAAAACATGTCAACCAAACGAACGTCTGGTTGACATTTCAAATTGTCAAACTTTACAAGTGAAGAATGTTGATTTTACGCGATTCGTAAGGTCAACATTTTCTATTTTTAAGATGTCAAGTTAACGTTCGTTAACTTGACATCTTTTTAGTGTAGCAGGAGGCTTTAATTTGACAAAACTTGCCAATATGTTGTGCTATTGGCGGCGCACTGGGGGCGCTCGGTTGAAGACAGATTAACCATCTTCAACCTCGATGACCCCTCTCCTTATGGAGAGGCGGGATAGCAAAAAGAAGCTTTATGCTTAGGTGATAGGATGTACTAGACCTTTCACAAAAAGGGTTCTAGTAGGGTTTATTTGTTGCAAATGTCGCGAAGAATTAAAGTCCTGTGGGATTAATTTAAGGAGGAAATTATATGAAAATCAATAAACTCGTTGGGAGTTTAGCAGCGATGACTTTATTAGCAAACCTTGCCGCAAGTTCTGTTGTTTTAGCCACCGAGGGAGTGGAGCCCGAGCCGGTGGAGTTGAGTCAACCTACGGACGGGATAGTAGAGAATGCAAAGATTGAGGAAGCTACGTATGAAAATCTCACTACAGGATACTCTGAGGAGCTATTGAGTGAATTCTCTGAAAAAGTAACTTTCGTAGATATGGAGATCCGCTCCAGCTCAAAAGAATATACTACCGAGTCCCGTGCAAAAGCTAGATCCCTAAGAAGGGAGGCTATCAGGAAAGTCGGTCCTAATCAGGAGGCTGGAACCCTCACGGACGAAATAATACGTGAAGGAATTCAGCTACTCGATCTCGCATTAGCGTCTTTGGTGCTGGAACAACCGGAAACACCGGAAACTCCTAAACCTGAAACGTCAACTCCAGAGAATCCGAAACAGGAACAACCTAAGGAGGAAACTCCAACTCCGGAGCAACCGAAGCCACAAGAGCCGAAACCTAAGGAGGAAACTCCAAAGGCTGAAACAACAACTGACGAGGTCGCACCACAACCAAAGGCAGAAAGCAACAAACCAGCGTTACCGAATACAGGCAACACTGAAGCTACAGCGAAACCTAAGGATATGACCATGGAGAAGCCTGTATCAACAACGTCTGCAACACAGATCGACAACAAGCAGTTACCACAAACAGGCGAAGCAGATTCGTTTGCAATTTTTAGTGCGGCTGCGTTAACGATTCTGGCAGGTGTCGGAATGTTGGCGTATGGTAAGCGTGAAGAAGCGTAATCTCTCATACAGCAATTAAATTGAAAGAACAGGTAGGAAATACTACCTGTTCTTTTTGCATATAAACGAGGAAGTTTCCCGCTAAGTGTGGGAAGCTAGAACACCGGTGCATTCCTTTCCCGCTAGGTGCGGGAAGTCGGTACACACGTGAATTGCTTTCCCGCTATGTGCGGGAAGTCGGTACACCGGTGCATTCCTTTCCCGCTAGGTGCGGGAAGCCGGTACACCGATGCATTTCTTTCCCGCTAAGTGCGGGAAGCCGGTACACCTGTGTATTCCTTTCCCGACAAGTGCGGGAAGCCGGTACACCGATGCATTCCTTTCCCGTTAAGTGTGGGAAGCCGGTACACCGATGCATTCCTTTCCCGCTATGTGCGGGAAGCTGGTACATCGATGCATTCCTTTCCCGCTATGTGCGGGAAGTCGGTACACCTGTGTATTGCTTTCCCACAAAGATATGTTCGCCATACACCATTTATATGAACTCCTCTCTAAAGATACAATCCCCCCATGCGCCTATTATAAGCGTATCATGGGGGATTGGGTTAGAGCGTTGATTCCCTTACTTCTACCACTCTGCTATCTAACATACCTACTTGTTCGAATTGTTGTGCGAGTTGTAGTAAAAGATAGTCTTGCCCTTTGGCGCTCGATAGTTGAATACCAATCGGTAAACCTTCTGCTGTTTGCGCAATCGGCAAGCTGATAGCAGGTTGCCCCGCTAAATTCATCTGCATGCCGAACGGTGTGTAGTCCAAACCTTTTTGGAACATTTGGCAGATGAGTTCAAGGCGTTGCGCCTGTTCGTATTGGTCAATCTGTTGTAATTGTTGCCAAGTCGTTGCATCGGGGGTGAAGGCATCGTGTCTAGGTGCACCGCCGTTCGTTGTCGGCATCAATAAGGCATCGTACTCGCGATAGAAGCGCTCCAACGCCACGCCGTAATAATCCCAACGTGTCAGAAGTTGGGTATATTCGACAGCAG
This sequence comes from Aerococcaceae bacterium NML190073, assembly GCA_026131555.1. Lineage (GTDB taxonomy): Bacteria > Bacillota > Bacilli > Lactobacillales > Aerococcaceae > Abiotrophia. The sequence goes on from JAMXJH010000001.1 coordinate 31,073, forward strand.
ACACGCTCAAGCCGAGTTGATAGATTGCCCATGTCATCAATTCCATTGCCTCGCGCGGTGGATGTCCCATGTGTGTCATCATGGCGGCTGTTTCTACGCCGTTCACTAAGTAATAATCACGAATAAGACGCTCGCCGTCAACTGTCGGGCGCGCTTCGACTAAGGTATGCCCTTGGGCGCGCAAATGCGTAATGGCGACTTCTACTGCGGCTCTAGCGTCCGAACTTATCGGTTCGCCGAACGGTGTTTCAAAGGTGTAAGCAATGCGTAACGGTTGTGTGAGTGGTTGTAAACGTGTTTGCTGAATACGCGGTAACATGAACGGCGCTTCGTATTGTTCCACTTGCAAGCACTTGAGTAATGTCCATGTGTCCCGCACGCTTCTCGTAAGGGCGAAGTTAATCGAAGCACCTTGCCAGCCACGGTAGTTGGTAGGACCGACAGGAATACGTCCTCGTGACGGCTTCAAGCCGATTAAACCATTGAAGCTGGCAGGAATGCGGATAGAACCTCCGCCGTCACTCGCCATGACAATCGGTACAATTCCCGCCTTGAGAGCGGCACCCGCCCCTCCGCTCGAACCTCCGGCATTCCGCTCCTTATCGAACGGTGAATTGACACGCCCGTTACGCTTCGAGTCACTTATATTCTTGAAGCCGAATTCGGGCGTGTTCGTGCGCCCTACAATGATGAACCCTGCTGCTTCAACCGCTGTAACGAAGTGGTCGTTGCGTTTGGCAATGTAGTTGCCGACGAGATAGGAACCTTCTGTGGCAGGTTGTCCTTGTTGGTGTTGCCCTAAGTCTTTGAGCAAGGTCGGCACACCCCAGAAAGGTGGTAGTTGTTGCCTTTCTGCTGGCGGCATTGCTTGCAGTTGCCTGTCTTGTTGGCGCGCTTGTTCTCTGGCTGCTGTTGCTTGCACAATCGTTACGGCGTTCAGAATGGGGTTCAGTTGCTGGATATTGGCGAGCGCGCGTTCGACTAATTCGCTCGCTGTTACAATGCCGCTTCGGACTTGTTCGGCATAGTAGTGAGCATCGTGTTCGAATAGCATAATGACCTCCTGTTGCGTCTTTTGCCCCTATTATATCATTTCTCGTTCGCTTTGGGGTATGTTATACTAGGGTTAATTATTGAATAAAGGAGATGATGATGATGCATCATAAGTTCAGAAGACGTCTGTTATCTATGTTAAGTATCGCACTACTTAGCACGCCACTGTCATTTGCTCCTCTCAATCATTCGCTGGTGATTCACGCTGAATCGTCTGCACCGTTCATGTTGAAGGGGCAAGAGATTGATACACTCGCTTCAATCTATCCGCAAATTGAGTTTGAAATTGTGGAAGCGGACAATGTGCTTGATTCGATTGTCATTAAACCTGAAACATTACTTTCTTCCTTACCTGCTCGGGCGGAGAATGTCACAACGATTCCTAAGTTTACATCTGATTTCGTCCATAACCAAACATACCGGGATTTCTCTACGTTCTCACTGTTTTATATCAAGAACGGTGACCGTTCCGTTGATATAATTTCTCCGGTAGTGGGGCTTGGTAAGGCGGAAGATTTCTTTACGCCGCTCAATTTCATTGAAGCGCAAGCGCAAGACATCGGCTTTAAGTTGGAAGCTTCTTTCTTGCGCCATTATACTCAGAACCCGTATGAAATGTATGCCATTAGTAAGAATATGCCGATTTCGCTTATTGCCGATGCCAAAGGCGACTGGGAGCGTGCGAAACACTTCCTCTCTCTAATTCCTGAGAATCATCCGGATTATGCTAGAGCAGCGGAATTAACAGCACAAATCGAAGAAGATTTGCGCCTCATCGCTTCACGATATACTAACGCTACTTCGCCTGACCCTCAGACGCCTGTACGTTTACACCCTGATTCCGAAGGCAACGAGAATGCGCACCGTACTAAAGAATTGATTGAGCGAACGCTTCAAACCTTACCACTTGATGTTCGCCAACGCATTGCTGAAATTCAAGTCATTCCTAGCGATATCATTACCGGAATTGCCGGAGATTCCAGCATTCAAGGATACGCCTTCACTGACCATGTCATTAAATTTAGCGATGCTTATGATATGGAGCCGGGATTGATTTATCACGAGGTAGGGCACATCGTTGACTTTAGTTCTTATATCTATAACGATGCTTCATTGGAGGAACATATCGGCTTCTCTAATACGCCGGAATGGCTTGCCGTCCATGAGAAAGAATGGAATATTGAAGGCAGTTACTATGGTATTCCACTTGAATCTTTCGCACAGGCTTTTGCCGGCTATATGTTGGAACGCGTGGAAGGCGTACAATTAAGCGCCTACGGCTACGTTGATACTGACCTCGCCGATCGTCCTGAAACACGCGCTTACTTCGACAAACTCTTTGAGAAATTAGGTTTGAATCAATAAGTAGATATGAATACATAACAAAGACACCTCTCCGTCATATCGGTAGTCAGCCGAATGTTGGAGAGGTGTTATTTGTGTTTCCTGTTCATTATTAGATTGTGTTACGGTACTTTCGGTTCAATCTTCACTTCGATGAAGAGGTCATTGAAGCGTACTAGCTTCGCTTTGCCAATGCCCTTATACACTTCCAGATGTCCGATCAGTTCGTCGCTCGGATAGAAAGCCGGGTCCGACGTCACTTCAGGATCCATTAGAGCAATCGCCGATTTGTTCGGTGTTGCATAGCCAATGTATTCTGCGTTACGTGCGGCAATTTCCGGACGCAACAAGAAGTTGATGAGTGCATACGCGCCTTCAATATTGCGTGCTGTTCTCGGAATAACAATGTTATCGAACCAAATGTTCGAGCCTTCTTCCGGTACAGTGTAGGCGAGGTCTTCATTCGCTTCCATTGCGCTGGCGGCTTCTCCCGAGAAGGTAATCGCCACAGCGGCTTCTCCTTGCGCCATATACATCTTAATTTCATCGGAAACCATTGCACGAATATTCGGCATCAATTGCTTCAACTTGGCTGTTGCTTGAGTGAGCGCCTGTTCGTCCGTTTCATTGAGCGAGTAGCCTAATGATTGTAACCCAAGCCCCATCACTTCGCGTGCACCGTCATAAATCAAGATGTTGTTGCGCAATTCAGGCGCCCAGAGGTCGTCCCACACTTGCAGTTGTTCTGCTTCAATCATTGTTGTGTTATAGATAATCCCCAATGTCCCCCAAAAATATGGAATGGAGTAGCGATTCCCTTTGTCGAAATCCAAATCCATAAAGCGAGTATCCAAATGCTCGATTCCCGATAATTTAGCATAATCTAAAGGAATCAACATATCTTCTTCAATCATTGTTTCAATCATATACTCACTTGGAACCGTAATGTCGTAGGCGGTACCGCCTTGGCGAATTTTTGCAACCATCGCCTCATTGGAATCGAATGTTTCGTAGATGACGCGGTAACCAGTTTCTTCCTCAAATTCTTTCAACAAACTCGGATCAATATAATCTCCCCAGTTATAGAAGTTGATGATGCGATCGCCTGAAAGACCTTGACTATGCTCCAATTGATAGCGAACACCAAAGAGAATTGCACACACAACAAGTACAGTCATCATTGCTTGCATCAATTTACGCATATTACTTCACCATCCCTTGCTTGCGGCGTTGTTCTTGCGTTTGAATGAAGTAATACCCCACTACCAAAGCGAGAGATAATAGGAACATCAATGCGCTGATAGCATTGACTTCCAGACTAATTCCTTGACGAGCACGGGAATAAATTTCCACTGCGAGCGTTCCGAACCCATTCCCCGTTACGAAGAATGTTACGGCGAAATCATCTAGCGAGTATGTAAACGCCATGAAAAATCCGGCGAAAATCCCACTCGAAATGCTCGGCAAAATAACACGTGTCATAATTTGACGATGTGATGCCCCTAAATCTTGGGCGGCAGTCACCATCGTGTCATTCATTTCGTATAAGCGTGGCAACACCATCAACACGACAATCGGCACGTTGAACGCAATATGCGCCAGCAACACGCTGAAGAATCCTAACTTCACCGGCAACCATACCGTGAACAAGATTAAGAAGCTGGCACCAATCATAACGTCAGGTGTTACTAACAAGATATTGTTCAAGTTGAGCAACAGTTGACGGCGCGATTTTTTGCGGAGATAGTAGATTAAGATTGCTCCGAAAGTGCCGATAATTGTCGCAATTAAAGCGGAGAGCAACGCGAGAATAAAGGTATTCAGAATGAACACCATTAAGCGCGTATCGCCGAATACGGATACGTAATGCTCCAAGGTGAAACCTGTCCACTCATTCATATCGCCACCCGCATTGAACGAATAGACAATCAAGTACAGAATCGGTGCGTAAAGCACAAGAAACATGAATACTAAGTAAAAATTCGACCATTTAATCTGATGTTTATTCATCGCCGGCAGCCCCTTTCTCCTTGCGATCACGTGTCACGAACATGACGATGACCATCATAATCATTAAGACTACTCCGATTGTCGCACCCATTCCCCAGTTCTGCGTTACTAAGAAATGTTGTTCAACCGCAGTCCCCAATGTGATAACACGGTTTCCACCAATTAAACGGGTTAACATAAAGAGTGACAACGACGGAATAAAGACTGCTTGAATCCCGCTGCGCACACCGCGCATTGACATCGGGAATACCACGCGGCGCAATGTTGTCCAGCCTGTCGCTCCCAAATCGCTACTCGCTTCTAATAACGAGTGCGGAATTTCGTTAATCGAGTTAAAAATCGGCATAATCATAAACGGCAACTCAATATAGCCGGCAACCACGAGGAACGCCGTATCCGTAAACAATAATTGCTTAGGCGCAATACCGAAGAATGACAAGAAATCATTGACCGTTCCTGTCTGACTTAGTATCCCGATGAAAGCGTACGCCTTCAATAATAAGTTAATCCATGTCGGCAAAATAATCAGCAACAACCATAATTGCTTATGCTTTGTTTTGCTCAAGAAGTAAGCCATCGGATAACTCAGTACAAACGTCACTAAAGTGACCAATACCGCATAGAAAAACGAGCTGAATGTCATCGTCAAATAATTACGCGACGTAAAGAAAGTGATGTAGTTATTCCACGTAAATTGTCCGTGAATATCAAAGAAAGATTCTTTTACCAACAACACCAACGGCGCAAATACGAATAGCAATAACCATAAATAATACGGCACTGCATAAAAATGGTTCTTCGTTCTGTTCAATCTTGCACCTCCTAGTCTTCGTACTGTTCTAGGCGGGCATCAAATTCTTCTTCAGATTCGTTGAAGCGCATAACGTGAATATCAGCCGGTCCGAAACTCAACCCAACTTTAGCACCCGGTTCAACTTTATCTGTTGTATGAATCATCCACTCATTACCATCTTCGTCATAAGCAATCACTTCGTTGAACACACCGCGGAATAACATCGTATCCACTGTCGCAACCAATTGCCCTTTGTCAGCATCTGTAATATCAATATCTTCCGGACGCAAGACTACCTCAACTGCTTCTCCGCTCGGAATACCGGCATCTTCACAGTCGAACACTTTACCAACGAATTCTACGCGATAATCTTCAATCATACGCGCTTTGACGATATTACTTTCCCCGATGAAATCTGCCACATAGCGGTTAATCGGCTCATCATAAATATCAACCGGTGTCCCTGACTGTACAATTTCGCCCTCGTTCATTACGAAGATCCAATCCGACATCGCCAAGGCTTCCTCTTGGTCATGCGTGACAAAAACGAAAGTAATCCCCAAACGTTGTTGCAATTCACGTAATTCGTATTGCATATCTGTACGCAATTTCAAATCGAGCGCTGATAGAGGCTCGTCTAATAGCAGCACTTCCGGCTCATTCACCAAGGCGCGCGCAATCGCCACACGTTGACGTTGACCGCCGGACATCTCAGAAATATCACGCTTTTCGTAACCGGCAAGACGTACCATCTTTAATGCTTGTGTCACTTTCTCTTTAATGACAGCTTTGTCGACATTTTTGACAGAGAGACCAAATGCGATATTATCATACACGTTCATGTGCGGGAACAACGCATAGTCTTGGAAAACGGTGTTGACCTTGCGTTGGTTCGCCGGCACTTCATTCACACGTTTGCCTTCTAAATAGACATCTCCGCTACTCGCTGAACTAAATCCTGCAATAATCCGCAAAATTGTTGTCTTTCCGCAGCCTGATGGCCCTAACAAGGTATAAAACTTTCCTTTCTCAAGTTCCATATCAATGGATTTCAACACTTGATGATCATCGTAAGATTTCGTAACGCCTTCCAGCACTACACTGTATTGTTCTTTCTGCATTTGTTCATTCTCCTTTAAGATAGTTTTTGGCAATTATTGACTCCTTTGAGTAATTAAATTTTTTCTGACCTTGATTATAGCAATAATGAGGGGGGAATACAATGCGTTTCCTCATACAATTCACAATAGTTTTTTAATTGTTCGTGTAACGCTTACGTCCGCAATCCAACGGGGTTCTTCAAGGGACATTCGTACACGATATTTGCACAGTATGAACCGGCAAATCATAACAGTTGCATTCGCCTTCCCAACAGCAAAAAAACTGGGTGAAGAACGCCCAGTTTTTTGGTGTATAGTTGATTATAATCCATCTCGCCATGCGACTAATGCGGCAACATCCGTGTCTTTGATGTAACCCTGTTTGGTTGCCTCGTTAATTAACACATCATAGTCGGTCAAGGTGTGGCAAGCTACTTGCGCTTCCTTGAAGGCTTCCGTCGCCTTGCTAATGAGGTAACTGAATATTGCCACTACACCTAGCACGTCACAGCCGGCTGCTTCCAAGGCTTCAACAACTTTGAGCGAGGACAGACCGGTTGAAATTAAATCTTCAATGACGACGACTTTTGCTCCTTGGTTGATACGACCTTCTATTTGGTTGGTTTTGCCATGTTTTTTGGCGGAATCGCGGACGTAAACCATCGGTAAGTCCAGTAGTTCGGATACCCAAGCGGCGTGCGGGATACCTGCTGTTGCCGTACCGGCAATCACCTCCACTTCAGGAAATTGCTCTTGAATAATCGCTACCATTCCGCGTGCGATTTCTCGTCTAACTTTCGGATAACTCATCGTCAGACGATTATCACAATAAATCGGCGATTTCAAGCCGGATGTCCATGTGAAATAGTCGTTCGGTCGGAGTTCCACTGCTTTAATTGCCAACAAATCATTAGCGATTTTTTGTTTCAGATTCAACATAATTATGCCTCCTTAAAGCGATTGACCATTTGCTTGTAGGCTTGTAGCGGATTGGTCGATTTAGTAATTGGACGCCCGACCACAATATAACTCGCACCTTGTTCATAAGCTTGTTGCGGTGTAGCTACCCGCTTCTGATCGCCTACCTCATCAGTTGCACAACGAATCCCCGGCGTCACGGTTACAAAATCGTTCCCGCACACCTCCAAAATGTCCGCCACTTCATATACAGACGACACGACTCCGTCAAGTCCGGCTTCTTTTGCCAGTTGCGCATAATGCAACACACTTTCATGGAGCGGCTTTTCAATGAGCTGTTCCTTCTGCATGTTCGCTTCTGATGTTGATGTCAGTTGCGTAATCGCAATTACTTTTGTGTGAGCACTTCCTCCGTCCAACATGCCTTTTTTGGCGGCACGTAACATATCAACGCCTCCAGCAGCATGCACTGTCAACATTTCCACTCCGAATTGCGCCAAGCCTTTCGTCACGGAGTACACCGTATTGGGAATATCGTGCAACTTCAAATCCAAGAAGACTTTGCAACCGAATGCCTGAATTTGTTGCAGAATCACCGGACCATTCTGCAAGTACAATTCCATACCTACCTTTACAAAGAGTTCTTCTCCACGAAACTGTTCTAGGAAACTCAATGTATCCTCAAATGTCGGGAAATCCAACGCCACAATTACTTCTCTTTCCAATGTATGTCCTCCTTCATACATGTCTTTACCCTTTCGGTTACACACACAACGCATCATAAACAATCTTACCTTCGACCAACGTTAGCACCGGTATCCCGTACACTTCCTCATTCGCATAAGGCGTATTCCGCCCCTTCGACAAAAATTCTTCCGGGTTTATCACCATTTTGCTATCTAAATCAATGACGACAATATCCGCTATACTGCCCGGCTCCAATCTGCCATACGGCAATCCGAAAGTATCCGCTACTTTTGCAGACATTAGGTCTGTGAGTAATTGCAGTGAGAAAATACCGGTCTTAACAAATTTCGTATATAATTGACTGAATGCCGTTTCGCTGCCGACAATTCCGAAAGCAGCTTGCTTCATTGATATTTCTTTCTCCTCTACTGCATGCGGAGCATGGTCCGTTGCAATAATGTCAATTGTGCCGTCCAACACCCCTTCAATTAAAGCCTGTCGATCTTCATGCGCTCTTAATGGCGGATTCATTTTCCATAGACCATTATCTGCCGGAATATCGTTCTCATCGCTGATGAGATGATGCGGACACACTTCGCACGTTACCTTAATGCCATGCTTCTTCGCGTCACGTACTAATCTGACCGATTCCTTCGTCGACACGTGGCACACATGGTAGTGGCATTGCGCAGCTTCCGCCAACAAAATATCGCGGGCAATTTGAACCGATTCACAAACAGACGGAATTCCCGGCAAATTCAGTTCCTTACTGCGTTTCCCACAATGCATGCAACCTCCGAGAATGAGTGAATTTTCTTCGCAATGTGCGACAATCGGCTTATTGAGTGCTGCTGCAATTTGCATTGACTGATACATCATGTTAGCATCTTGAACGCCTCTACCGTCATCACTAAAGGCAAACACATGCTCCGCCAACGTCTCGAAATCCGCATATTCTTTGCCGAGTTCTCCTTTCGTAATCGACCCGTAAGGAATAGCACGGATGACACTGTCCTTGTCAATAATATCCAATTGAAGTTTCAAGTTCTCATATGTATCCGGCACCGGATTCAAGTTGGGCATCGGCATCGCCGTTGTAAAGCCACCTCTAGCCGCCGCTCGCGATGCTTGCTTGATTGTTTCTTTATAACTGAACCCCGGTTCACGCCAATGCACATGCACGTCGATAAAGCCTGCTGTTACGAATTTCCCCCTTAAATCAATGACTTCTTCATGCTCTTTCGGAACAATCTGTTGCGCTATTTGCTTGACTTTGCTGTCTTCAATGGAAATATCGCGGGTTACCAACTCGCCATCGATGAGTAACTGACCATTTTTTAATAACATAAGCCGCTCCTTATAAATGATTGTCCTTAATAATTTTCTCAATAATTGCTTGTCGCATATACATACCATTTCTCATCTGTTCAAAAATAACCGACTTCGGACTTTCTACCAATTCATCTGCAATTTCAACACCACGATTGACCGGTGCCGGATGCATAATAATGGCGTGTTCCTGCAATTTGTCATATCTTGCTTGCGTTAAACCATAATGATGATGATACTCCTCTTTACTGATGAAAACGCTATCGTGACGTTCGTGTTGCACACGAAGAAGCATACACACATCTACTTGTTCAATCACTTCGTCAAACTCAGCAACTTCACCTAGCGTCGGGTCTTTGAATACTTCCGGGCAAACGAATGTCACATTGGCGCCTAATCTCGTCAAAGTAATATAGTTGCTTCTCGCTACTCGAGAATTTCTAATATCGCCCACAATCGCAATCTTAAGTCCTTCGATTTTGCCAAAAACTTCGTACATCGTCATCAAATCAAGCAAACATTGGCTCGGGTGCTCGCCGCTACCGTCGCCACCGCTAATAATCGGAATCGTCAGGTTCTCCAGTTGGCGGTAATACTCGACTTGCGGATGTCTAATCACCAGTATATTGCAACCAATCATCTCTAACGTTTTGCATGTATCATACAATGTTTCGCCTTTGCTAATCGATGACGTGTAGGTTTCAAAGTTTAGAATGTTCAATTTATGATGATGTTGCGCCACTTCGAAACTGCATTTCGTTCTCGTAGAATTCTCAAAAAATAAGTTCGATACAAATAAGTCTTCTCTCGGATTTACTTTTGCGCCATTTTTCAGTTGTAAAGCGCGCTCTATCAGTTCGTAAACCTCTTCGTTTGTCAAATCGGCCATTTTTACTAAGTTTTTCATTGTATTCCTCCTTATTTTTTGCTTTTACAAAAAAATACCTTGCATTGACTGCAAGGTATCCTTCATAACTTATGGAATGCTGATTCAGTGAGCAACTGCTCATGTACTGATTTCAGCTAAAAGTTATCATAATCTCTTGCTAATCTCTCGGATTATCTTAAAAAGATTCTATTGTATGACAATGGCATCCACTTGGTCAATTTCAGTAAGTTTCACTTGAATGGTTTCTTTCTTAGAAGTGGGAATATTTTTGCCGACGTAATCGGCTCGAATCGGCAATTCCCGATGTCCTCTATCTACTAAAATTGCCAGTCTAATAGCGTTCGGGCGACTGACATCCATAATCGCATCAATCGCGGCTCTCACAGTTCGTCCTGTATAAAGCACATCATCAACAATGATAACTGTTTTGTGTGTTAAATTAACGGTGAATGCCGGCACTTGAGGTCCGACTCCCGTTCTGTTGCTCGACACATCATCGCGGTAATTGGTAATATCCAATGCCTCGAGCGGCAACTCAATATGTTTAATTGCTTGTATCTTGCGCTGAATCCGATGCGCCAGTTGCTCACCACGCGTTTTGATGCCCACTAGCACGACTTGCTCCAAATCATTATTCTCAATGATTTCGTAAGCCATTCGTGTCATCATTCTTGACATCATGTCAGCATCGAATAATTGTTTCTCCATGTTCATATTTTTGCCTCCAACAAAAAAATACTCTGACCGTGTCAGAGTAAGCAAACAAGCAATTATTATACAATAATATAGCACCACCAAATGGTGTTGGAGTTATATTCTATATATCAATCCTTGCTAGCCTCTCCGGACTATCTTAAAAGAATTTCATTATCATTGGTGCTGATTATACACATATTCTCTCGCCTTGTCAAATTGAATTCGTAAAGAAATCCGCATTGAATCATCAAAATATCGCCTCTTGCTATTCACAAACGGAACAAAAAATTTTATGATATAAACGATATTATATAGTTGTGAGGTTTTGCTATGTTGTTAAAGAAATTATTATTGAGTGTCGGCATCGGTGTGCTGTTGCTATCCTCAAACATGGTTGCGGCAGAAAGCGCCGTTCCTGTTGAAGAACGCATTATACACCAGCCTATTTTTCCAAAGAGTTATTCAGATGACCGGAAACCGCCGAAATTTACGCATCCGAAAGGGCAGAAGCTAGGTTACGAACCGAATACATTGCATCTGAAAGAGCATGCGTTTCCTTTTGTCGATATGCGTCCAAAGAAAGCAAGCGATGAAGTAGATTTCACGCATTTAATGACCAATCTTGATGCAAATCATGTAGTCGCCGTCGGCAAAAATAATATTCAAACATTCTTCGGGCATTATTATGATTTAACCGGGACGGGTGTCTTTAATCCGATTGTTGACGAGAATTTGATTGAAGTAGGAAGCATCGCTATTGTGACTGATGAGGACGGTTATAGTAAAGGCTATGAATTTACACAAATTCTGGAAGTACAACACGCTGAGCAAGATTACCATTATTATGACAAAACACCTTTACCGAAACTGGCATACAACGGCAACGGAACAGAAATGTTATTTGTGCAATATTGTCGTTGGGACATCTCTTACGGCTTATTAATCGGAAATGTCGGCTACCGTGTGTGGTAAGCTAATATCCATACAAAAAGAACAGGAATCTCGACTCCTGTTCTTTTTTATTATGCTTGTGTTGCTTCTTCTCCAATAATTCGGACTTCGGTTTCCAACTTGACTTGGTGTTGCTCCCAGACGATTTTTTGGACGTGGGCAATCAGGTTAATGTAATCTGTTGCTGTTCCGTTATCAATATTGACCATGAATCCGGCGTGTTTCTTGGAAACTTCTACTCCGCCGATACGGTACCCTTGTAAGCCCGAATCTTGAATCAATTTCCCGGCAAAATAGCCTTCGGGACGCTTGAAAACACTGCCACAAGACGGGTATTCCAGCGGTTGTTTCGATTCCCGTTGGAAAGTTAAATCCGCCATTTTGGCATGAATGGCATCGTGCTCGCCGTGCGCAAGTTGGAACGTTACCGCCAACACAATGTCGCCACTGTCTTGCAATGCGCTATTCCGGTAGGCAAATTGACACTCTTCATTCGTCAATGTCTTTAGGTTCCCATCGCGAGTTAATACTTCAACACGTTCAATAACATCTTTTACTTCCCCACCATAAGCACCGGCGTTCATATAAACGGCGCCGCCAATCGAACCGGGAATACCGCACGCAAATTCCAAACCGGTTAAATCTGCTTCTCCGGCAAGACGGCTCACTTCGATTAAAGGCGCCCCGCTGTATGCCACTACTGTCGTGTCACTAATCTCAATTCCTTTCATAGCGGTCAGAATTAAGACTACACCTCGGATTCCGCCGTCGCGCACAATTAAGTTGCTCGCATTCCCTAATACTGTCAGCGGAATGTTGCTATCGCGGGCAAAATCAACCATAAACTTCACTTCTTCCGGTGTCGTCGGAAACGCAATTAAATCCGCCTTCCCGCCGGTGCGCGTATAAGTGTAATGCGCAAGTGGTTCGTCAACTTTTACTACTAAATTTGGAAATCGTTCATTTAATTTATTTAACATATATTAGCCTTCTTTACTCTATTTATCACTTGTCTTCATTCTATGCATTCTGCTGCCCGTTGTAAAGCCTAAGACAACTTGCGGGACATCCAAATAGTATCTGCGGTTGAGTTCGCTTGTTGCTCTACAAAGTCAAATTGTCGATACAAATGAATTGCACGTTCATTGTCGCGAGCAACCTCCAACACAAGATGTTCAGTACCCACTTCTTCAGCAAATTCAATCAAGGCAGCGACTATTGCCTTACCAATCCCATGCCCCCAATAGGCTTGGCGAATGCAAACGCCTAATTCGGATTCACACTCAGATACAGCGATGAGATTGGCTAACCCGATTATTTGCTCCCCCAACTCGGCAACCAACATGATACTATTGCTCGAATAAGCATACTGTTCTAATAATCGTGCTTGTTGCTCAACAGACAGCAACTCCATGATGACGTAATCGGTTTCCCGGCGCACCTGCTTTAATAAGTCAACCACCGCCCACGCATCATCAGGCAACGCCTGTCTAATCGTTAGTTCAACTTCCATGGCAGGCGCTCCATTTTTGGGCAAAATCTGTCAGCAACCTTGAAGATGAATTGCCGACGGCATCGAATTCGATGACACGTTCATCAGAAGTTACCCCGGGAGTGAAACGCACAATCAAGTAATCGCTCGGCAAATAGTCGGCAACATATACCGCCCATTCAATCATCACAATCGCATCGTGACGCAAATAGCTCGGCAAATCAATTGAATCTGCACCGCCTTCTTCTAATCGATACGCATCAATATGAATAAAATCACCTTGAGGAATCGAATATTCCTTCACGATGGTATACGTCGGACTCTTGATGGCACGTTGAACACCCAGGGCCTTGCCAAGTCCTTGTGTAAAAGTCGTCTTGCCACTGCCCAAGTTCCCTTCTAGCACGATAACGCTCCCCATCGGCAAAATGCGAGCCAGTTCCGCCGCTAATTCTTGTGTTTGTGTAGCTGACTTCGTCATCACTTGAAACATAGCACTCCTCCTTCACTTATCACCGTTCTATTATACCATAAAAGTTCCGCTAACTTATGAATTATTTGACTTATTCTTAATTTCTTGTTACATTTATCATGTATAATAAAATAGGAGGTTTTATTATGAAATACGTTAAATTAGCAATTGTCGCAATTTTTGCGATTGTCGTAGCAGGTTGCTCGCAAGAACAAAAACCTGAACCTGTAAGTTCAAGTGTAGAAAGTTCCAGCGTTGTTTCCAGCGAATCTTCTTCTAGTATCTCAAGCGAATCATCAAGCAGTGTTATGGAATCATCTTCTGAATCATCGGCTTCGAGTGAACAACCGAGCGAAGATGCTGTGAAGTTTACTTTCCACGTAGGCGGACAAGAAATTGGTTCCTACACCGTCAACGATGCCGTTGGCAAATCTGTCTTGGACGCAATGAAATCAAATCCTGAAATCGTCTTTACATTCAATGAAGCTGACGGGGTTATCGATGACATGTTCGGCACTAAGAACGACTATGCCGAAAGTAAAACATGGGTATACTTACTCAATGATCAAATGGCAGAATACGGTGTTGTTTCTCAGAAACTTTCAGCAGGAGATCGCATTGACTGGTACTTCGGGACAGTTGATGAATTGCCTGTAAAGATTATTCCGGCTGAATAACCTACATGATAAAGGACATTCATTATGCAACATGATATTTATTGGCACGCCAAGACGCGTCCGCTCTATATCACGACACTTGCATCAATAGGAGCAATTGCCGTCGTTGGTCGATTGCTATTTACCTTCTTACCAAATGTCCAACCAATGACGGTCATCTTCTTATTGATGACCGTCATTTTTGGACCGATTTCAGCAAGTATCGTGATGTTAATTAGCATTCTGATTAGTAGCATCTACCACAGCTATGGTATTTGGGTGCTCTATCAACTCATTGCTTATACCTGTCTAATCTGGTTTACAAATGCCTTCATACGTTACAAGCATCTTCATACACATCGGCTATTATACGCGTTGTATGCAGGAGCTACCGGTTATGTATACGGCTTGATTATGACATTATGCTACGCGTTTACCGTCCAACTAACCAATCCCTTGGCGTATTATCTTGCAGGCTTACCCTTTGATACTTATCACGCAGTCGGGAATTTCGGTTTCTACCTCATCTTGACTCCTATCCTCACGCCGCTTTTGACAAAAATTCGCTCGCAACTGCTCTAAACAGTTGCGTTTATTTTGCAGTCACATTGTACTTACCGAGAAAGTATAGTATAATGAAACGGCATAACGCGTTAGAAAGGAATTACAAACATGACACACCCGTACATAGCGATTAACTGGAATAACATTGAAGACATGATTGACAAGTTAACTTGGGAGAAGTTGACCGAACAATTCTGGTTGGATACACGTATTCCCTTATCCAACGACTTAGATGACTGGCGCTTACTGTCTGCACCTGAGAAAGATATGATTGGCAAAGTTTTCGGTGGTCTAACTTTATTAGACACTCTCCAGTCTCAAGACGGCGTCAATCAGTTAAAAAACTCCGTGCGCACACAACACGAAGAAGCTGTTCTCAATAATATCGAATTTATGGAATCTGTTCATGCCAAAAGTTACTCTTCTATCTTCAGTACGTTGAATACAAAGTCGGAAATTGAAGATATTTTTGCATGGACGAACTCGAACGAACGTATTCAATGGAAAGCAGAGAAGATTAATGACATCTACCAAAATGGTACGGCGCTTCAAGTAAAAGCTGCAAGCGTGATGTTAGAGTCCTTCCTATTCTACACGGGATTCTTCGCACCATTGTATTACCTAGGTAACAATAAATTGTCTAACGTGGCGGAAATCATCAAATTGATTATACGTGACGAATCTGTGCACGGCACATATATTGGATACAAGTTCCAATTAGGCTTTGAAGAATTATCTCCTCAAGAACAAGAAGACTTAAAAGCTTGGGTATATCAATTAGTCTTCGACTTATACCAAAACGAAAGCAAATTCACTCAAGAAATTTACGACGCTATCGGTTGGACAGAGAAAGTTAAAGTCTTTATTCGTTACAATGCGAATAAAGCCTTACAAAATTTAGGATTCGCCCCGCTCTTCCCCGATACAGCAGAAGATGTTGACCCGATTGTCATGAACGGTATCTCAACCGGAACAAGCAACCATGACTTCTTCTCACAAGTTGGAAACGGCTACCTATTGGGAACCGTTGAAGCAATGGAAGATGACGATTACACGCAATGGGTATAATCATCACACAAAAAACCGCAACCAATGAAGGTTGCGGTTCTTTCGTTTATCCGATTGATTTGACGTACGCATCAACAGCGAGAATGGCTGCTGCGACATCTTCTGCGGTTACTGTAAACGGCATGCCGTGAATCGTTTCTCCTTCAATAGTTGCTTGTTGTCCAACTTTCAGAATGTCTTCGTAGCTTGCGTTTTCCAATTTCAGTTCTGCCAATGTTGTCGGTAAACCTAATGCTTGGTAGAAACGAATATATTTGTCGAGCACTTCACGCGGCTGATTTTCCAAGAACAATTGTGTAAGTGTGCCATATGCTACTTTTTCTCCGTGGGTTAAGTCGTGAATCGGTCCATGCAAAGCTGTAAAGCCGTTATGAATCGCATGCGCTGCCGCCAGTCCGCAACTTTCAAAACCGATTCCGCTTAATAAAGTATTGGCTTCTACAATGTATTCGAGCGCCTCAGTTGCGACACCAACACGATTCGCCTCAATCGCTTGTAAGCCATACGTGAACAATGTTTCTTCGCATTTTTGGGCAATGGCTTCAGCTGCCAAAGTCGGTGTCCCGCCTGCCATTGTTGCCCCATTATTCTTAATCACGGCACGCCCTTCCACCCACGTTGCCAAAGCATCCGCAATACCTGAAGCTAATAATCTGGTAGGTGCTTTCGCAATAACGGCTGTATCGACTAAAACTAAATCTGGATTTTTCTTATAGAAAATGTATTTCTCAAAAGCGCCGTCCTCCGTATAAATAACCGAAAGCGCCGATGTAGGTGCATCCGTGGAGGCAATGGTCGGCACAATAATCGTAGCCGTCTGCAATTCGTCACTCACTGCCTTAGCAGTGTCGATTGTTTTACCGCCACCGAGCCCAATTACCGCATCAACACGAGCTTCTTTGCCGATTGCTACAATACGGTTGACTTCATTCGTTGATGATTCGCCATTAAAATGTACACGTAATACTTGTAGACCTACTTGCTCCATATCTGATACGAACTGTTTGCCGACAATATCCCATACAATATCATCACACAGCACCAGAGGATGTTCACTTAATTTCTGGATATGTTCCAATCCTGTTGTCAAGACACCTTTTCCTTGCACATAACGTGATGGACTTGCAAAAACTTTCATACCATTGTTCCTCCTTAACTAATTTAATTTGTTAAAAACTTCACAAATAATTGTATCATAAACAGTTCTTATCTGTAAACTAATCCTACTTCCCTTGCATAGGATAGTAATAGCCCCCAATGTCAGAGGATACATCCGACATTGGGGGCTATTCACAAAGAAAAAGGGGAGTTCGTTCTCCGGTCAATATCTAGTTAAAAATTGAGCTACGCCATTCATTCGTAAGCTTAAAGTACGCTTTATAAATCGCTTCCTTAATCTCAACTGTTCGATTCGCTCTGACATTATGGCGAAGTGCGTGAGCATCTTCACTGACGGATTGCTTGATTAAGTCTTCGATATCAGCATAGTTATTTACTGTTACCGGTTTTCCTTTGAAATCAATTACAACCGGTTTGAGTTTATTCAGTTTCTCAATTCGCTCATTATACATCGCTTTACGGAAATCTTTATAAGACTTGTACTCGCCATTAAAGACTTTATTCAACACGTAACTGTCTGAAAGTGTTTTACCTTCTTGTTTTGCCTCTTCCGCATAACGATTTGATGCGTATGGAATAAATCCATCCATATAGCCTTTAGCTGCCCACAGCTCATAAGCAGTACGCTTGAAAGTTGCATTACCCGAAGAACCTTGACTATTCTCCATTGCACCATAAATCGGTGTGAACAAATCAACAACATTATATTCATCTCGACCAATTCGTGAACCGTTGCTTGGCCATCTAGTTACCAAAGCATCATGGTCAATGAAATCTTGCCATTTCGTAAATTGTAAGCTTGCACGCTCATTGTCAGTATAGCGACGAATCACATCGACTGTATGATTGCGGGTTCCGTCTAAGTAGCTAACCTCTCCATCTTGTTGCGCTTCTATCTTACGTAACGAATGCGTTCGCGCATCCTCGTCTTTCAATAGAACTTGAGCTTCTGCGTAGTCAAGAACATACATCAAATCGAACATCCGCTTGATATAAGCATCTAAATCTGCCATCGTCGCAAAACGATTCGGCGTTGTATTATGCAAGGTATCTTTACCCGTATTATCGTAAACCGAGTTGAATCCTACATAACGTTCGCCTGCACGCGGCGGCTGGAACAAACCTTGTGCGTATGCTTCAATGCCTTGTCCGTTCCGTCTTGCATAGCCGTCCAAATGCACCACATCATCAAAAATATGTGTCATCTCGTGTGCATAAGTGTTGTGGTCGTTTAACAGATCTCCTTGATAGAAAGTTACACCTAAATATTTACTTGCAGAGGCTGCTAAACCTCGATTTGCCGGATACCATAAATATAACGGATTAAAGAATTCTTTAATTGTTACTTCTTCACTTGTTTCGTCTAGCCAGTTGTTTGCATGATTATTAAAACCACTTAATACAAGCACATCTGCTACTAGGCGATTCTTCACTTTATCGCTCATCAATGAGTACAACGAATCGAAATGAACCGCATGGCGTTCAGTTGCTGCCTCGACTCTCTGACGCACATTGTCTAGTTTAGTCGCATATTCCTGCGGATTTTTCTCTTGAAGTGCGACATCTAAATAGCGGTTAATCAAGCCGATTTGAAGTGATGACATAGTTGAACTGATATATAAATGGTCGCCTTTGAGATTCAATAAAGGTAATGCCAACTTCATTAGTTTGGCACTCTTCAGATGTTTATAAATATCTGAAGCATCCTTCGGTACTCCTTGATGTACACTTTGCTTCTCGACTAGTATCGGCACTCTCAACACAGATTTGAACCATTGATTATCAGTTTGATTCGGTACAAAACGACGGCGTAAATCACTTAAATATGCCATAACATTCCCTTGTTTAGTTGTATTGGCAAATAATTTCTTGTGCGTTTCGGCGTTTTTGTCTAATGCGTAATCTGATTCATTCAATTGCCCAAAGCCCTTGAGCCATTCCAAGCCGTTGAATGGCGCACCGTAGATATCCTGTCTGGCAACGACTAAATCTTCCAAATTGAATGAAGACAATGGCACATTATACAGACGATGAATATAGGTCAATGCGACTAATATTTGCGCCTTGTTCTTTCTCAGTTCATCCACAATATACAAGTTATTAATTGAACGGTCTCCCGTGAAATTGATATAACTATTGTCAAGAACCAGACTCAATTTCTCACGCAAATCACGCTTAACTTCATTAAAGGCATTTTCGTAAGTAAGCTTCGCTAATTTTTCTCGTAAAACACCCATACGTGCTTCTTGACGTGTCATGCCGGAATGTTTCTCTAAATACTCGTCCACTTCCTTGGCATTCTCAGGCAAATCAATACCGAATGCGTTCGCTATCTCTTCAGAATTATATTCCAATGCGTTGAACTCATCTAGCACTGTCGCAATCACTTCTGTCGTAGCGTCCGTCAAATATTCCGGTGTATAAATCAATCCTGTGTCCGCTAATTCATACTCCGTCAACAGCGTCTTCGTGTTAGGTCTGTGTACTAAATTAACGTATTCGACGCTGCCGTCCTTGTACTGTAGCATCGCACGATTGATTTGAGTGGCATTCGTTTTTGCATCCACAACAAATCGGTCGCCAATCATTGGCATAATCGAAACAATTTCCTTCTGATTGAAGGCATGCGTTGTCACTAATTGATTCGCTTGATGCACCAACTGTTCTCTATTATAAAAAGGTGCCAGCTTACTTAAATTGCGATACGCTAAAGCATGTGTCGGTTTGGCGGTACTAAGATGTGTGACCTCAGAACGCGCTCCGTCAATCAACTGACCGTCTTGATTCACATAGAAGACGATATCACTATCATATTCTTTGGTAATTGCGTTATATTGAACTAAATTAGGATGTGACGCTATCACTTTGAAGCGAGACATGCCCGCTTCCTGAACACGTTCGATTCCTTTGATGTGCAACAAAACATCCTTATGTGAAGCGGAACTTAATTTAGCCACCGCGATTGGCGGAGTTGCTGATTCAGATTCCGATGCAGACTGATTTTTTTCGGTGCCTAAAGCAATGAATTGAACATTTATAAGGTCTTTAATTTCAAAATCTTTCAGTTCCGCACGTACTGCCTGCGTATTACCGCTCTCAACTTCATCTGTAGCATTCGCTTGATGCTTCATCGTTGTTTCAATACGATAGTCTGTGTACTGCTTAGGAAGTTTCACGTCAACGCTACCGGTAGAACTACTCGTATCTAACGCAATACTTTGTACAAGTTGATCGCCTTCATACAGATTTAAGCTTGCTTCTTTTAATGTGCGGTCTTTGTCTGTTAGTGTGTAGTTGACCGTCACTAGTTGTCGACGATGATTTGTTGTCGCTTGACTTAGCGTAACCACCGGTTTTTCACGCACGGCGGGAGTCCCTGATGGTGGGGTGCTCACCGGTGGTGCCGGCGTCTCTGACGGTGGCGTACTTACTGGTGGTGCCGGCGTCTCTGACGGTGGCGTACTCACTGGTGGTGCCGGCGTCTCTGACGGTGGCGTACTCACTGGTGGTGCCGGCGTCTCTGACGATGGCGTACTCACTGGTGGTGCCGGCGTCTCTGACGATGGCGTACTCACTGGTGGTGCCGGCGTCTCTGATGGTGGGGTGTTCACCGGTGGTGCCGGCGTCTCTGACGGTGGCGTACTCACTGGTGGTGCCGGCGTCTCTGATGGCGGGGTGCTTACCGGAGGCGCTGGCGTCTCTGATGGTGGGGTGCTTACTGGAGGTGTCGGCGTCTCTGATGGCGGGATAGGCACATCCACAGAGGGTATTGACGCCTCAGGTAATTCCACAACCGGATAATTATCCGGAACGAATGTTTCTGCTTGTACAGGAGCGATTTCACCTTCTGGGGTCGATAGTTCCGCAACCGGTTGTTCGACAATCGGATAGTTGTTTGGAACAGATACCTCTACTTGTGAAGTTTGGTAATTCACCACACCATAATTAACATGATTAGGCACAGCTACTGATACCTCTTCAATTTCTCGGAATTCAAAGTCAATGTAAAGTATATCTCCTGTAGCGATTACGCTATCTTTCTTCAAACGATTATGCTTCAACAAATCGGCTTCCGGACATTTCATGGCCAAAGCAATATTCTCGAGTGTATCCCCCCATTGAATAACATAAGCCGGCAACTTTAATTCTTTTTGTCGTTGCATTTCTTGACGAATTGCTTCAACACTCCTTAGCTGCCAATCTTTCATCATCTGCTCTTTGGCTTTAGCAATCTCGCGTTCCACCACGGGATGTTGGAGATACTTTACTTTACCTTCAAAAGAAGATAAATCTTCTTTGGCATTACGACCTACAATTGATTCCTGTTCGGTTGCCGATACTTCGTCCAAAGGCAATTGCAAGCCAATGAGTAAAGCGGATGCCAGAGCGGCTACCCATTTACCGTTTACCTTGCGCATAATACGATGTCCGTTACGTTGTACATGTCTCCTACATCTCATCACTTTAGATATCCTCCATTCTCTATAGAAAGCACTTACATTATCATACGAAGAAATAATTTCCTCCTCATCATACCATATTTTTTATACAAAAAAATATGTTTTCTTACGATATAAGTTAGATAATTTCCACCAAAATATCTATCTGATTATGTGAAATTGCACTGCTCTTTTCTCTTATAGCCGTTTGCAGCAATACTACAGTTAAAATTTTTAATAAGTATAGTGTAAATTTTATTTTTTTTACGAAAACTATTTAATCTTTAAGCAAAAAAGTGTAGACTTAACCAGTGATATTATTTAATCTTAAAGGAGTGTTCGTCACAATGGCAATGTTTAAACGTTTAGCTAGCAATATCGAAGGAAAAGGAATTCGTATTGTTTTTCCTGAGGCAAATGACAAGCGTGTATTAGGTGCCGCTGTCCGTTTGAAAGTAGATCATCTAGTTGAACCTATCTTATTGGGAAATGTGGAAGAAGTAAGAGAATTAGCAGCGCAAAACAGCTGGGCTATTGATAACTTCACTATCATTGACCCGGAAAACTATGACGCATTCGATGAAATGGTTACAGCATTCGTGGAGCGTCGTAAAGGTAAAAGCACAGTGGAACAAGCGCAAAGCTTACTTAAAGACGTATCTTACTTCGGTACAATGCTAGTGTATATGGGCTTAGCGGACGGCTTAGTAAGTGGAGCCATTCACTCAACAGGTGACACGGTTCGCCCTGCTTTACAAATCATTAAAACTAAACCGGGTGTAAGCCGCACAAGCGGAGCCTTCATTATGGTGCCTGCGGAAAACGACGGTCAAAAATTAGTCTTTGCCGACTGCGCTATCAACATCAACCCAAATGCACAAGAATTAGCTGAAATCGCAGTAGAAGCGGCACACACTGCCAAAATCTTCGATATTGAACCAAGAGTGGCAATGTTAAGTTTCTCAACAAAAGGTTCAGCAACTTCAGCCGAAGTTGACAAAGTTGCTGAAGCGACTAAAATTGCACAAGAATTGGCGCCTGAATACCAAATTGACGGCGAATTACAATTCGATGCAGCTTATTCTGAAATTGTCGCCGACCAAAAAGCACCGGATTCAGCAGTAGCAGGACACGCAACGGTTTATGTATTCCCGGATTTACAATCAGGAAACATCGGCTACAAGATTGCACAACGTTTAGGTCGTTATCAAGCAGTTGGGCCAATCTTACAAGGATTGAACAAACCGATCTCTGACTTATCACGTGGCTGTGTGGAAGAAGATGTTTATAAGGTAGCGATTATCACTGCCAACCAAGCACTTAACAACTAATACAGCATATTTACCAAATTAATACACGAGAGATAGAGTTTCACCTCTATCTCTTTTTTTGACGAATGCAAGTACTACATCGAGGATTACATTACATAAAAAAGCAAGCAGAACAAACGATTTTTGTTCTACTTGCTTTTTGAATGGTATGTAAATATTGAATACGGTTAGCCTTTCGTTCCACCTTTGACTAATCCTGTGACGAAGTTCTTCTGCAACAGGAAGAAAAGGATCGAAATCGGTACCGCAATTAGAATTGCTCCCGCTGCGAACAGGGCAACTTTTTGGTTACGTGCATCGCTAATCAATGTTTGTAAACCAGCTGCTACCGTGTACATTTTTTGGTCGCGGAGTAAGAATTTCGCTAATAGATAGTCACCGAATGGTCCCATGAACGCCCATAAGGCTTGAACGGCAATCATCGGCTTCACTAACGGCAAGACAATTTGCCAGAAAATACGGAAATGCCCCGCTCCATCTAAATTAGCAGATTCGTCCAAATCGTACGGAACTGTATCAAAGTAGCCTTTCATCAACCAGGTGTTCATCGGAATTCCGCCACCGATATAGATGAGAGATAGGAACCAGAACTTATTAATCGCGCCTAATAGAATCGCCATAACGAAGAACGCGGTCAACGCTGCCATCGTCGGCACCATTTGCACAATTAGGAAGAATAACAAGCTCTTTTTGCGCCCAATGAAATTGTATCGGCTATACGCATACCCTGCTAGCGTAATCAAAAATACTTGCGCTACCATCGTTGTACTCGCAACAATAAGCGTGTTTTTGTACCAAGATAAGTAATCTGTTTCCTCAAATAAACGTTGGAAGTTCAGCAATGTCCATTGTGAATTCAAATCCAATGAGAACGCTGTTAAGTTTCCTGCTTTGAAGGCTGAACTCGCTGTAATCAATAGCGGATAAATAATCACAATTGACAACACAATCATATAGAAATATGTGAAAAACCGTCCCAGAAACTTCCCTAATTTAGCTGAAGTAGTTAATTTCTTCATGATTATGCCTCCTCCATATTAAACGCATTGGTCTTCTTGAAGACAATCAATGACACGGTAATGACAATTAACGAGATAATCAAGGTCAATGCAGCCGCCACTGAGAATTGCGGAGAAGTTCCGGTTGTCAAC
Source organism: Aerococcaceae bacterium NML190073 (assembly GCA_026131555.1). Taxonomy (GTDB): domain Bacteria; phylum Bacillota; class Bacilli; order Lactobacillales; family Aerococcaceae; genus Abiotrophia. The sequence continues at coordinate 55,135 of JAMXJH010000001.1, forward strand.
TTGAAGATCCATGAAATTAAGATATCTGTTGCTCCGGCACCACCGCCGACACTTCCCGGTCCTCCGTTGTTGAAGAGATAAATCATCGAGAAGTTGTTGAAGTTTCCTGTGTACTGTGTCATGAAGATTGGTGCCGCTACCGACAAAATAACCGGCAACGTAATCGATGTGAAACGCTTCACTGCATTTGCACCGTCAATTTTGGCTGCTTCGTATAAGTCTTCCGAAATCGACTGCAAAATACTCGTTGTCATGACATAAATGTACGGGAAGCCTAACCAACCTTGAATGAGAATCACCGCAACTTTTGTCCAAGTTGGGTCGGTTTTCCATGAGAGAGCCGGAATGTCCACGAATGGAATCAAATGGTTCAAGAACGGAATCACTTGCGTGTTGATTGCGCCGATTGAATCATTGAACATGTTTGAGAATGTCATAATCGTAATGAACGCCGGTACAGCCCATGGCAATAGGAAAATAACCCCGAAAATACGCTTCCCTTTAATAAATGGTTGATGCGCAACAATCGCTGTAAACACACCTAAAACAATTTGCAACGTCGTCGCACAGATTGTCCAAATGATCGTCCACGTAAAAACTGACATGAACGCATCTCTAAACGTACTCAAAGTGAAAATGTTCAAGAAATTCTGGAAGCCAACCCAATCTAATAAGAATGCCGGCGGAATATGCTTGAAATCATAGTTCATAAACGCTGTGAAGATAGTGACCAATACGGGGAAAATAATGGCAAAAGCCATAAACAAATAAGCAGGAATAATTAACAAATACGGGAAACCATTATTGTAGACACTATCTAACAATTCTTTCACTGTTTGACTTGGTTTCTCGCCTTTATTCCATAGACGCGCAACATTGCGAGCATCTCTTATATTAAAGTAATAAAAAATCGCAAAAATCGCAGTAATAATAATTTGCAATGTGCCTCGAATCATCATGAACAATGAATGATCTTCCATCGGTGTCGAACCCAATGTCACAAATCCTTGTAAAGCACCAAAGCCAAACGCTATCATTTCAATAACAAATAACACTGCAATCCCAAAAAAGATTGCTCCTTTAATCGCCTGACGATTGTAAAACTGTCCCAAACCCGGAATCAGTGATAAAAGCATGGCTTTCTTCTCGTCTTGGCGATATCTTTGACTGTTTTCCATAGTGATTACTCCTTTTCTGCTTGATGGAATCAATCGCTTTCACGTTTCAAAAAATCTGGCGGACTTTTTGTCCACCAGATTTTTATTAAACGTCATATTACTTCAAATTAGTTACCGTGTTTTTGTTCGATAGATTGTTTGATTAACTCAACAGCTGCGTTAGCTGATTCTTCCGGAGTTTTGCTTCCTGAAGCTGCATCGAACATTAAGTTTTCAGCGCCTGGCCATACTTCTGCCATTTCTGGAATGTTTGGCATTGGAACTGCGTTTGCGTACACCTCGATTACAGCTTTTGTTAATTCGCTGTCGCCTTCTGCAGCTTTCTTACGTGCTGCTTGGTTCGCTGGCACTTCGCCTAATTTCTCATATAATTTAGTTTGTTGTTCTTCTGATGATACCCAGTCGATGAATTTTTGTGCTAATTCTTTCTTAGTTGAGTAGTTAGAGATTGTCCAACCTTTACCACCTGCAAACGGTGCGTACTCTTTGTCGCCTGGCAATGTAGGAATTTTCGCTACTCCAAAGTTCACGCCTGCATCTTTGAATGCTGCTGCTTCCCATGGACCTGTTACGATTGCTGCTGTTTTACCTTCTGTGAATGATTGTGAGATGAATTGACCTGAAGAAGTAGTATCTAACATTCCTTTTGGCCATACATTTTTGTACCATTCTGTTGCGTATTTGATTGCTTCGATTGAACCTTCGTTGTTCAAGCCGATGTCAGACGGGTTTGTTCCGTTCTCGCCGAATACGTATCCGCCGAATCCTGCGTACAAACCGTAAGCGAAGTAGAAGTTAGTCCATTGTGTTAAGAATGCGATGTTTTTGCCTTCTTCGCCGTCAAATTTGTATTTGTCGTCTTTTGATAATTCTGCTAATTCTTCAAAAGTTTTAGGTGCTTCCGGTAATAAATCTTTGTTGTAGAACATTACTAAAGTTTCGATAACTGCCGGTGCTCCGAAGATTTTGCCGTCTGCTGTTACTTGTTGCTTGTCAGTATCATCGTAACCTGCTTCTTCTAACAATGTTACTTCAGCGATTTGTCCTGTTTTACCTAATGAACCGATACGGTCATACGGTGCGATTAATACGTCCGGAGCTGTTCCAGCCGGTCCGTCTAATGCTAAACCGTCTAACTTCTCGAACATGTCTGCATCCAATACTTCTACCTTAACATTGTGTGCTTTTTCGAAGTCAGCAATGTTCTCTTTCACGTAATCCGCAACACCCGCTGCTGATACGACTAATGTTTCCTCTGCTGCGCTTACTACTGAAGCTGTTGTTGCAAATGCTGATAATGCCATTGTTGCTGACATAACGCCTGCTGCTAATTTTTTCCAATTCAATTTCATATTGAATCCTCCTTTTAATTGTTAACGATTAGCTGTAACCGTTTTACAATTTTAATTATACCAAGTGCGAAACTTATTGCAATAGTTACACTTATTGTTACCGATAACAAAGTGATGGGTTCTATTTCTGTTCTATCGTAATGATTAAACCATCCGCTTGCAATTTACTTGCTTCATAGCGATTGCTTAAGATAATAGTTGCCTCGTTGACATTTACAGTCTGTTCTTCTTTGCCGCTGTTGAACCATGCACGGCAGAGGTGCTCATGATTTTCGACAGTGAGACAGAGATATTTATTCGCCTCATCCATCACATTATAACGATAGCTACCCTCGGCAAAAAGTCGCCAATATTCCCGACGTAAATGAATCAATGCTGTTACGAACTTCAACAAGTCCCTATCTTGTTGCGCTTCATCCCACGGCATCACACGACGGCAATCAGGGTCGTGCTTACCAATTAATCCCACTTCTGTTCCATAATAAATACAAGGCACGCCCATTTGTAGAAACATGAACGTCAAAGCGGCTTTTACTCGATTCACATCTCCTTGAGCCGTTGTCAAAATCCGCTCCGTATCGTGTGAATCCAACAAATTAAACATGACTTCATTCGTCTGACGGCGATACAATAATTGTCGCGCATTCAATCGTTCTACCAACTCAATTGGCGTCGTCATTTTTTGCAAAAAGTAATGCTTCATGTGGTGCGTGAATGCGTAATTCATCACGGCGTGGAACTCATCGCCATTCAACCAAGATTGCGAAGTATGCCAAATTTCCCCTAAAATGTATAAATCCGGTTTAATCGCCAGAACTTCTTGATGAAATTCTCGCCAAAATTGGTGATCCACCTCATTAGCAACATCCAGACGCCAGCCATCAATCTTAAATTCTCGAATCCAATAAGTAGCAATCTCTAACAAATGACGTTTGACTTCCGGATTCGTCGTCCGTAACTTCGGTAAATTTGCTGCAAACGCAAAGGTTTCGTAATTCAAACTGCCCGGATTGGCATCGCGATCCCAACGAATTCCCTCTGATTGCACAGGAAATTCATTGATATGAAACCAATCCGCATATCGCGAGGCGTCCCCATTTTGCACGACATCTTGCCATTGAGGCGAATGATAGCCCAAATGATTAAAGACCGCATCCAGCATAATCCGCATCCCGCGCGCATGTGCTTCATCCACTAACTGTTTGAATAATGCCTTGTCCCCGAAATGCCGATCGATAGCATAATAATCAACCGTATCGTACTTGTGATTCGTTGCCGCTTCAAAAATCGGACACAGATACAAGCCATTCACACCGAGCGATTGTAAGTAGTCCAACTTATCGTAAATCCCTTGCAAATCGCCACCGAAAAAATCATTGGATTTCGGCGCAATTGTCGCATCCCAACGCTTAACATTATCCGGAGATATGGTTGGATTCCCATTCGCAAAACGTTCTGGAAAAATTTGATACCAAACCGTTTCTTTTACCCATTCAGGTGCGCTAAAATTGTCACTCACATGCAAATAAGGCATCTTAAAGTAAGCACTACTCTCTGCTAAAAGTGGCGAATCAGCGGCAGTAAATCCCATTTCAGTATAGGCTAAACACTCTGCATGATGTCCTGTTAGCACAAAGTAATAATGCAAACGATGAAATTCAGGTGTTACTTCTACTTGCCAGTAATCATGCTCCGCTGTCGAAGCCAGTAATCTCATCGAACTCTTTTGTGTATATTGAGACAAATGCACTAAATACGGATCTCCCCATACCAATTCTACGGATTTGACATTATTTTTCCCGGTACGCAAACGTATGTGAACAACCTTGTCATGATATAAGTACGCGTATTCCGAATCCGTCCGATGATAGATTGCCGCTCGCTCTATTGCCATCTCAATTCCCCCTCATTCCCACAAAAACTATTCCCACTTTACAAAAGAATCAATCATCACGCAACCCCTTCTCCTCAAGTTAACGGTATCAGAAACACGTTTTTCCCATACACAAAAACAAACGAACTTTACCGGAAGTAAGGTTCGTTTGTTTTGTAATTGTGTTCTTAAATTAATTGCGAGTGCTTTCTCGGTTTATGAGCGTTGCGTCAAAGAAATAGGATTTCTTTTTCAAAGTTTTGCCTTCAATAAGTGTCATCAATTGCTCCACACATTTGCTTCCCATACCTACAATATCTTGCTTCATCGTTGTCAACTGAGGGTGTGCAATTTGGTCAAGGAAAACACCGTCAAATCCGATAACACCGTAATCTTCCGGTACACGATGCCCCAAGCCTTGTAAACCCAATTCAATCCCGATTCCGATTCGATCAGATGCACAGACGAAACAAGTATTCGGTTGCAAGTCAATTTCATGCACCAACTGCGATGCTCGCGAGGAGCTATTTTTGATACGGTAAAGCGTTTGAGATCGATTATTCTGCGTCATCATCTCGATGTATCCCGCTTCACGAGAACGCTCGAACTGTTCCGGTACATCAATCCCTACAAAAATAATATGTTCATACCCAGCTTCAATAGCGTGGCGGGTGGCGCGTGCCGCTCCTTTACGATTATCAGAGTCGACGAATGGAACACCATGCTGATTCTCTCCGAAGACAATGACCGGCATTGTCATCTCTTTAATCCACGCATAATCCTCTTCTTTCATGCCGGTAATAATATATCCGTCACTCCCCCCGAAATCTACAGTGTTCTCGGTTACCAATTGCAGAGCATATTGATGTTTATCCAACTCTTTCGCAATTCCGGCTATCAAATTCATATAATAAGGTTCTGTGACATCCATTTCTTCCAGAATGAGCACTTTCACAACGAGCGTGCGATTTTGAGCGAGAGCTTTAGCTGCCACATTAGGCTTATAATCTAATTCCGCCATCGCGCGATGAACTAATTCTTTCAGTTCGTCCGTTACCAACTCCGGATGATTAATAACGCGCGAAACGGTCATTTTCGATACATTTGCACGATTTGCAACATCTTTAATCGTTGCCACTCCACTACCTCCTTTATTTCCGTAGGCAATTATACCTTATTTTTCCATTCCGTTCCATGCTTCCGACAAAAAAATTGCACCTTGCCAGAAAGAATGCGAATCCATTATGTTTCCTTGTTTTTGGCGGTGACCACAAGAGCCAAATGCACTTTATTCAACGGAAAGGAGTGCCATTATCTTCCTTGCTATCCGCTCGTCAATTGCATCATCTATGAGCAGTTGCTCATCAGCATAAGGACGTAGTGGCACATAGTCACCAATCTGAATCGCATAGCGGGCGTGTTGAAACATTTCGATATCATTCTTATCATTGCCGAAACAAATATAATCCTCATCAAATAAGTCCACAATGGTACTTGCTTTCGTGACGCCCTGCGGATTGATATACAAACACTGTTCTTCTTCGTGATACATCACTTCCAACTCCGAGTAAGCTGCCAGTTGCGCAAGCAAATCATTCTTCATTTCTAAATGATTACCTAAATACAACACCATCTTAATGGGGTTTGCCAACTGCTCAACAGGCAGGCGCTTGGCTAAATTCAACGCATCGACAAAGGAGATAAACGGCATTTTGTCGCCGCGATGATAGCTGTAATGGAACGTATTATCGACAAAGTATGGCGTATCGTATTGATGGCAGTGCGCAATCAGAAACTGATACCCTGCGCCTTGAATCGTTTGTGCCTGCTTAACTTGCCCTTGATGATACACTAAGCCGCCGTTGAGTGCCACGACGTAATTATGTGCAAATTTTTCTCCGATAACCGGCAAGCAATCGCGATACGAACGCGCCGAAGCAAAAATAATCTCGTGCCCGTTATCCTGAACGGATAACAAAGCCTCTCGAATACACGGCGCAATTGTTATTCCATCAAAACAAATCGTTCCATCTAAATCAAAAATCAATCGCATAATAACAACCTTTCATTTCACTTGGCATAACGACATAAGATAATCGACGGACCATACATATTGTTCTCATAATAAAAAGGATTCACTAAATCTTCGAAGCTCAATTGACGATAGAAACGAATGACATGGTCATTGTTCTCCAATTTGGTCCCTAACAAAATATCGCGTTCCGCACACAATTCAAACAAATGCTGCATTAACATTGTGCCATAGCCATACGCTTGATACCGCGGCGAAACAGCCAGTTCATTCAACTCAAACGCCCCCTCATAAAAAGGCGCCAACTGTTCGACTGTTAGACTTCTAGTCAGTTGCTGTGCCCACCAATTCTCAGGTTTGAAATCAAAGCCGAACAAGAAGCCGACCACCGCTCCGTTGTGACGAACGACTAAGACAATCGGGTTGTCACTTTGCTCCATTCTCACTTGCAAAAAGTCTGCCTGCTCCGTCGAATAATCAAACGCTTCTCGGTAAATTTTTTTTATCACATCATAATAGTGAGGCAACAATTCTTGGGGTACTTGTTCAATCATCTTAATCGTTCCTTTCTAATTTCTGACAATAGCTACGCTGTGTGTTGCCAGTCACGCTACCCTCAATCAAATATACGTCACCAACCGGCTGATACATCCACTCGACAACGGTTTTATCGACTATTTGCATACACTCAGCCTACTCATGTATCTCCAACGGCAATCCTTCCGGATCAAAGAAAAATGCCATTTTTTTACCGTCGAAATCATCATAACGCAAAGGTGTGTGCGGAATATTCAGGCGGTCAAATTCAATCAGCATGGTTTCGACATCCTTTACACGAAAGGCTAAATGACGCAGACCGCTATGTTCAGGCAGAGGCAATTGTGGACGTGGTGGCGCGTCCGGTTTAATAAAGAGTTCCAAGACCAAATGCCCTTTACGTACATTGAGCAAGATATCTTGTTTCTCCGGACGATGATGCTCATCAATCGGTTCAAAACCTAATTTGTCCACGTAAAAATGACGCATTTGCTCGTAGTTTCGTCCAATAATCGCAATGTGATGAATGTCAGAAAGCTCCATTATTGCACCCGCTCACTCAATAGATAAGCTTCAACTAATCTTTCTGTCGCTTCAACCGATTCCATGTGGGTACGTTCATAAGAATGGCTCGATTCGATACCCGCTCCCAGCAACGCATGTTTGACATCTGCTCCTGCTCGCATAGCTGCTGAAGCGTCACTCCCGTAGTAAGGATAAATATCTAATTTGTAAGGAATTTGCTGTTGTTGGGCTAGCGCAACTAAGTGTTGACGAAAGGCATAATGATACGGTCCGCTCGCATCTTGAACACAAATCGACACCGTATATTCGTCTGTCTGTTGGTCGTCGCCCATTGCACCCATATCAACTGCTAAATATTCTACAACTTGCGCCGGAATGCTCGAGTTGGCACCATGCCCTACTTCTTCATTATTCGAAAAGTAAAAGTGCGTCGTATAAGGCAACTCCATACGATCTTCTTTGAATTTGCGTAATAAATTCAACAGGATAGCGCCGCTTACTTTGTCATCCAAATGGCGTGATTTAATAAAGCCTGAATTTGTCACAACAGTGCGTGGTTCAAACGATACAAAGTCACCTACTTCAATTCCTAGAGCGCGTGTTTCCTCTGCAGAGGTTACTTTAGCATCTAGACGCACTTCCATATTATCTTGAGTACGCTCTACCGTTCCTGCATCACGATAGACGTGGCAACTTGTCTGGTGAACGAGAATGGTCCCGCTAATTTTTTTGCCACTAGAAGACGCGAGATGAACGGTACAGTTTTCGCCTTCAATCATGTTCCATGGATAGCCGCCAACTTTTGCTAATTTCAGTCGTCCGTCGCTCTTGATGGCGCGAACCATTGCTCCTAGTGTATCCAGATGGGCCGTCACAATACGTTGTTCTTTGTCGTTCTTACCTTGAACACTTACAAGAACCCCGCCTTTGTTCGTCAATATCGGCGCATAGCCAAATTTAGTTACTTCCTGAATCACATAATCCATGATTTCTTTTGTAAAACCTGTTGGTGAAGGAATACTAGTTAATTGCTTTATGTAATGTAATGTTTGTGTCATGTTCCAGGCACCTTCCTAATTGTTCTGCTGATCGCGAATGTCGATGAGCTCCAAATATTCTTCCAATGTTAAATCATGCTCCTTCATAAAAACCGCATGCTCTTTACCAACATAGCGAAAGTGCCAAGGTTCATAATGATAACCCGTAATATCGGATTTGCCTTCCATATAACGCAAGTGGAAACCGTATAGATGAGCGTTGTCTGCTAACCATTGCGCAGAAGGTTGATACGCATAATCAACATGAAGTCCTTCTGCCCATTCTGTGCCTAATAAATCCACAGCTAACCCTGACGTATGCTCCGAAGCATTTGCCGGTGCATAGAATAAATCCGTCATATAATTGGCATCACTTTCACTGTAACCTTCGGCAATATAGCTATCGATGCGATATTGACGGTTCGCCGCCTGCTCCGCCATTGAACGATAGCCCGATACCACTTGATAATAGAATCCAGCCTCACTCCCGGCTGCCAATAATTTATTGAGCGGTTCAGCAATCACTGCACTATAACTTTGTCCATATTCATCATACACTAAGTCAATGATAGGTTCTTCCACTAGAGGATTCTCCTTATTAATCAAAAATAAGTTCGGGTCATCCTTACGTGCCGATGTCGGCAATAATTTTACTAATCGTTGCAGTGTTTCATCCGCCTTTACCACCGAAACGGTTGTGGAACTCTGTTTCTGCTCCGCTTGCACAACAGGCACAACAATTAAACTCCCTGCTAATCCGCTCACAACAAGCCTTGCTAATTTTGCTTTGATAACCATCTTTTTCTCCCTATCTAATATTCTTTTATGCTCTCATATCTTACCAAAAAAACAATGGAGTTGCCAATTTCATCTCAGGATATTACACCTTTGTTTTTTATAAAATAAAGTTGTTTTTTATATGTTTTTTGCTAAGCAAAAATAATAAAATAAGATTGTGCATAAATTAACAAACAAAGGAGCGAACCTATATGATTAAGCACTTCAAAAAACTCATAACGTTTATGACGACGCTATTCCTAGTCATCAACATGATTACTGCTACTGCTTTTGCAGCGGTAAAAGACGGCACTTATACCGGTAAAAGTAGCGGTAACGGTGGTGACATCGAAGTCGAAGTTGTCATCAAGGACCAACGTATCGCCGAAATCAACACCATTCACAGTCAAGAAACGAAAGGTTTAGGCGAAGGCGCACTTGAAAAAATCAAAAAAGCGATTATTGCCAACAACACGGTCAATGTTGACACCATCTCAGGTGCAACCGACTCCTCACAAGGTTACATTGACGCTGTCAAAGAAGCACTGAAAGCTGCCGGCGCAACAGAAGATGACTTCATGTCCGGCGAAATGATTAAACACAGTTTCGTGTTAGATAAAGAAGAATACACATTTGACGTCGTTGTACTTGGAGGCGGCGGTGCTGGCTTATCAAGTGCCGTTGAAGCCGCAAACTTAGGAGCTTCCGTTGTCGTTGTTGAGAAAAGCTCAGCTATCGGAGGAAATACAGCTGTTTCCGGCGGCGCATTCAACGTTCCCGGCTCCGATTTGCAAAAAAATAAAGACATCGAAGATAGCGTCGAAAAATATATCGAAGACACGCTCAAAGGCGGAGACGAACTCTCTGACCCAGAATTAGTCAAAGTGCTAGGAGAAAATGCCCTAAGTGCATACGAATGGATGCGTGATGTAATTCATGCGGAATTTATCCCAGACCGCGTACAACAATTCGGTGGTCACAGCACACCTCGATCTGTTGTGCCAATCGGCAACAAAGGGATTGAATTAACCGACAAATTGTGGGCAGCTGCCGAAGCAAAAGGCGCTCAACTTTTCTTAGACACCAAAGCAACCGAACTCATTCAAGAAAATGGCACAGTGGTCGGCGTTAAAGTCGAAAACAACGGTAAAGAAATCATCATCAACGCCAACAAAGGTGTCATCGTTGCAACCGGTGGATTTGCCGCTAATATCGAAATGCGTGAAAAATACAACGCCGCTTACGGTAGCCAATACTTAACAACAGCTGTGCCAGCTAGTACCGGAGATGGTATTACCATGTGTGAAAACATCGGTGCACAACTTGTTGATATGGAACAAATTCAAGTTTATCCAACATGTAATCCATTGACAGGGATTATCTCTTATGTTGCCAATGCTCGCTTTGACGGTGCATTATTGATTAACCAAGAAGGACAACGTTTCATTAACGAATCCGGACGCCGAGACGAAATTTCCAATGCTATTTTGGAACAACCTGGTGGATATGCTTATCTCATTTGGGGGCAAGAAATCGAAACAGTCGGCAACATGACGCAAGTACACAAGAACGAATTCGAAGAATTGAAGAAGAACAATTTATTGTTTGAGGCAGCAACCTTAGAAGAACTTGCCGCAACGGTTGAAATGGACGCCGCTAAGCTTGCCGAAACCATCGCGAAATTCAATGGCTATGTCCCAGACAAAAACGATCCTGACTTCAACAAGACAGGCGCTTATCGCACTATTGCTGAAGGACCTTTTTACATTCAGAAAGTAATGCCGGCAACCCATCACACAATGGGTGGCGTCAAGATCAATACCAATGCTCAAGTATTAGATACAGAAGGCAATCCGATTCCTAATTTATTCGCAGCCGGAGAAGTTGTAGGGGGAATCCACGGTACCAACCGTCTAGGTGGGAACGCGATTACCGACATCATTGTCTTCGGACGTATCGCAGGTGTCAATGCCGTAAATGGTGTTGCCGAATAACCTTTACTATTTAAAAACGCAACTTCGATTTTCTCTACCAACGGCGAGAAAGTCGAAGTTTTTTTGTTGGAAACATGGCGCAACCACGAGAAGTTGCGCTATACTAGAAATAAATACCATTCTGACAATAAGGAGACACTTCATGGTCAAGCGTTCAATCAATCTGATTCATTCGATACTCAAACCGTTAGCACTATCTTTAATCTTGCTGAGCGTGACTGTGTTGGCAACAACAGCCCTCTACATTCAGTCAACAATTACACCGGATATATTGCAACTCACCAATGCGTTACTCACGACGAAAGTACAATCAGTAGATACTTGGTTAGCGCATCACATCGCTAGTATTGAACAACTCTGTCAACTATTAGATGAAGAAGACTTTACACAAGTCAATGCCGATAATTTGCTTGCCCAATTGGCAAAACAACAACAATTAGCACCGAACACTTACGATAGTTTGGGCTTCATTACGCCGGAAGGTTATAAATTTCTCACAACAGGAGAACACTTCGATGTTCAATATCGCGACTATTTCACACAATTGAAAGACGGTCAACAAAGCAGCATCGTTTCCTCAATTATCTCCTCCAAAGCAGATAACCGACAACTGATTCTTATCGTAAGTAAAGTGATTCAGCAAGGAACAGTTAAAGGATATATCAGCGCCGCTCTGCCCTTGACTTATGTTGAGCAAATTTTTGCCCAATCCAATGATTTCACTCGAATGACCTTGGTCGATAATCGTGCGCAACAAACGATTATTACCGACGATACCGTTGAAGAACATTTACTCTCTATCTCTCAAGCCATTCCAAGCAATCCGAACTGGAGTGCTACTATTACTGTGTCGCATCAACATGTTTTCGGAAATATCTCTCGCTTGATGCCTTTACTTATATCGGGTTTGCTCTGCTTTATCATTGCTATTTTTATTATTGTGAAGCGGCGGATTGCCCCAATCAACCGTTCCCTAAGCGTCCTCCAAAAAGGTATGGCACAGATTTCGCACAATCAATACCATCCCATTGACGATTTCTCGAGGATTGTTGAAATCAATCAAATTGAACATGGGTACAATCAACTGTTACACGACATTCAAGCACAGCAACGCACTATCAAGAAAGAGCAGTTGCTAACGTTTGAAGCCGAAAACAAAGCACTTTACGCACAAATTAAGCCCCATTTCCTATATAACACGTTGGAAACGATTCAAGCGATGGCAGACGATGCCGACAATGAAGCTGTTGTGGAAGCAGTTAGCGCACTTGCCCGTTTCTATCGTATTGGTTTAAGCGATGACCAACAACTGATTCCACTGGCACAAGAACTATCACACGCGTTAAGTTTTGTGCAAATTATGGCATTGCGCTATGATAACTTATTCGATTTAGTTGTTGACAATCAGGTGAAGGAAGAATTGTTTTTCCTGAAATTTACTATCCAACCGCTTGTCGAAAATGCAATCTATCACGGTATCAAATTAGCAGACACCAGAGGGCGACTACATATTAACATTTATAGTGAGCACAACAAACTTTATGTACAAGTGCACAATCAACCTACGCGATTATCCGATGACGATGTTGCGCAACTTAACCAACATTTACAACATCACAAACTATCCGGATACGGATTGTATAACGTAAATGCACGTTTGCGCAACTACTTCGGGGAACATTACGGTGTCACCTTAATCAAACAAGACGATACCTTTATCTCGCAAGTTGTCCACCCTATCATCAAGCATAAGGAGAACACATATGAATATCTTAGTAGTAGATGATGAAACGATTATTCGTCAAAATTTTGTCAAACGACTGACACGGCTGCCATTGGCGATTGAACATATTTTTGAAGCAAAGAATGGTTATGAAGCTTTAGGAATTGTACAACAACACACGATTGAGCTAGCATTGGTCGATATCAACATGCCTTTCTTTGACGGACTTACCCTCATTGAACGATTACATGAAATGCAACCTCAATTGAAAGTCATTATCATATCGGGTTACAATGAATTCAACTACGCCAAACGCGCAATTGAACTAGGTGTTGTTGCCTATCTTCTCAAACCCATTGATCGCCAAGAATTTAATCAAACTATTGAGAAAGTCTATCACAGCATTAAGGAAACTCAGCCTGCCATTACTTTCAAGCAGCAAATCCTAACGATTATGAAAGAAAATCTGGCAAATGTCGATTTCAATCTATCTATGCTGGCTACCGAAATGAATTTGAGCGCCAATTATCTATCCAAACTTATCCGCGACAGCTTTAAAGTCAGTTTCGTAGACCTCTTAAAGCAAATCCGGATTGAACACGCCAAAAAACTCCTCCACACGCATCCTTCCACTATCAAAATTTATGAAGTAGCCACCTTGACAGGTTTCAGCAATCAATATTATTTCAGCCAAGTTTTCAAGCAAGAAACGGGATTGCCACCGAAAGAATACGCCAAACAAGCCTACTTTGCCGAAAAGTAGGCTTGTTTTTCATTTCTCAATGCTATTTCTTTTCCACTCATATCGGTTTAATCCCAATCACCCCTATAAAAACAACATTTCCTACTCGAAGAGAAACGTAGTCAATTACGTAGTCAACGAAAAAAGACACCTCTCAACATTAGTTGAAAGGTGTCACAAACGTTGACATAACAACGTTTTCCCAAAAACTTAAATAGATAACAATTAGTCGTTCTTGAAGCCGTATTTCTTGTTGAAACGATCCACACGTCCATCTGCTTGCGTGAACTTTTGACGTCCAGTATAGAATGGATGTGAGTCAGATGAAATTTCAACACGGATTAATGGATATGTGTTACCATCTTCCCATTCTACTGTTTCGTTTGAAGTTTTAGTAGAACCTGATAGGAATTTGTAACCTGTTGTAGTATCCATGAATACAACTGTTTGGTATTTCGGATGAATATCTGGTCTCATGCTTATACTTCCTTTCTGCCCTAAATTATTTGCTAATCTAGAGTTATTCTATGCACTTTGTGCAACGCAACTAGTATACCATTCCTTTTCGCAAAAAGCAAAACTTTTTCTCAATAATAATGATAATCGAATGGGATGTCTTCCGGCATAACAAAGCGGTATCCTTTTTCTTTGAGGATTGGAATTAACTCGTCCAATGCATCCGGTGTTGCTTGATGCGTATCGTGCATCAGAAGAATTGATTGTCGTTGCAAAGTCGATAACACTTGATTCATAATCGCTTGCTTGTTCTTGCTCATCCAATCTTCCGAATCAACATTCCAAATAATCGATGTCATTGGTTTCAACAGTTTGACAACACGTGCTCCGCCGCTGCCGAATGGTAGACGATATAAATCGGGTGTTACGCCTGTCACATCACGAATCGATTCTTGTGTCCATTCAATTTCTTGCAATACTTTCTCATCGGATAGGGTAGCCAAATCCGGATGCGTATACGTATGGTTCGCAATTTGATGCCCTTCCGATACAATACGCTTTGCCATTTCCGGATGGTCATCCACGTACGCTCCCATTACAAAAAAGGTGCCTTTTACTTTGTGTTTGGCTAAAATATCCAATACTTGAGGTGTATATGTATCATTCGGCCCATCATCGAATGTCAAAGCAATCATCGGACGACGATCAACTGCCGTTCCCGATAAATGTTGCGCCAATGCTTGACATTCGAATAAACGTTCCGCCACTTCTTCGTTCATCGGTCTTTCTTCCGATTCTCCTAGAATTGCTTCACTCAACGCTTTCGTCGTTTTTTGAAATTTTGCTAAACCTGCTTTGAATTGTGGTTGTTCTTTAATGGGTGCCATCACTTCATCAACCTCTTTCAATTGTTCTACTAATTCAGATAAAGATTCTCCTGTTTTGATGGTTGTCGGCAACGCATTTACCAGTTCATTCGCTTTGTCTATATTGTCTAGAATATCGTTTGCTTTTGTGTAGAGCGTGGCAACTGTTTTGCCGAAAGAATCTGTCGAATTAGGTTGTGCGGAAAGGGCCTTGCGAATTTGCTCTTTCGTCACACCTTCCTTCAATAAAGTCACTTCTGCTACTTCATTACCGACAATCAGCGGTTGCTCGCTGTCGTAGATGTCATTGAGTTGCTCAATTGCTTGAAATTTTTGGTGTGCTGATGCAAGGCGCTTTTCGAGATTGTTTCTCGCTATTCCTTTCAAGGCATTGACTTGCCGTTCAGCCGAATTCAATTGCTCCTTTGTAATTTTTTCATTCAAAAAGTCTTCATTTTTATCATAGAAAAGGGCTGCTACACTCTTTTTGGCGGCAGCTACTTGTTCGCCGGAATCTCCGAATACATAAGGCAAAATCAACCACAACGCTAGGCTGATTCCGATTAAAGAAGCAATGATTTGCCCAATTACTCGATGTTCATTTAACCAGTTTTTCTTATGTCTTGCTAATCTCGATTCGTGGATTGTCATCTATCTTCTACCTTTCTTGCTTGATCACTCCCTATCATTATATACAACTTCGCCAGAATGTTACAATTATATTTCCAAAATTCATAAAAGTTTCACAATTTTATTATACGAAAGGTGCCGCCAATCTTAAAATTGAATCCCACATTTTGCCGAGGAAGGAGCCCTTACAATCTTCCAAGTAAATTTCACGCGAAACAGATTGTGCTTCAAGGAAATCAGCTTTAATGGTTGTAATCACCGGGTGATAGTAAAGCATCGTATTCAATTCAAAGTGTAAATACAATGAGCGGTAATCCAAATTGATTGAGCCAACACTGGCAACACAATCATCCGATACAAATGTTTTGGCATGAAGGAAGCCTGGACTATACTCAAAAATCCGCACCCCTCCTTCGAGAAGCGCACGATAATAAGAGCGTGTGATTCTGAAAATCAACTTCTTGTCCGGTATCCCCGGCGTCATCAAACGAACATCCACGCCGCGCTTGGCTGCCAATGTCATGGCTGTCTGTAATTCGTAAGAAATGACTAAATAAGGCGTGTAAATGTAAACATAATCCGTCGCTTGATTCAAAATATCGCGATAAACATTCTCACCTAACGGTTCCGAATCTAGCGGTGTATCGCCAAACGGTTGCACGAAACCTTGAGGAATTGCCAATTGTGGTTGCGTCAATATTTCCTTTGCTTCTTCCATTAAATAATCGTTGCGGAATGCTTCATAGGACGTTTCCGACTCACGGAATGCATTCCACATATTGAGAAACATTGTCGTTAAATTCCAGACGGCAGCACCTCGAATTTGAATCATATTATCTTTCCAATAACCGAAACGTTCTTGACTATTGATATACTCATCGGCTAAATTTACACCACCTGTAAAACCTACCGTCCCGTCTACCACAATAATCTTACGATGGTCACGCGTATTAACCGCCAAAGAAAGAATCGGCGTGAAAGGATTGAACTTCAAGCATTTAATACCTTGCCTCTCCATAATGGCATCGAAATCCGACGGCAATGTCAACATCGTGCCATAATCATCATAAATGAGGCGAACTTCAACTCCTTCTGCTGCCTTTCGCCGTAACACCTCAAAAATAGTATCTGCCATTTCGCCGGGTTTAATAATAAAAAACTCCAAAAAGATATAACGCTCCGCTCGCTCCAATGCTTGAATAATATCAGGAAAAGCCGCTTCTCCGCACGCATAGTAAGTGATGGGTGACTGAGGGTAAACGGGCATCTCAGCATGTTGCTGAATGTAATACGCCAAACTTGATCGACGCGTGTCCATTTTTGCTAAGAGTGGCAGTGCAGACGGAATGTTTGCCATTTCATCGCGATGCGTTGCTAATTGCTCTGTTAGACGATGCGCCATTTCCTTCGTCGTACGTTTATTCCCGAATAAGAAATAGAACAATCCTCCGAAAATCGGCAGCAGAACAATTAAGATAGTCCAACTCATGCGATAAGCCGGGCTTTCATCTTTGCGCAACAGAAATAAGACAATAATTACAGATAAGAAACGAAAGGCAATATCTATCCAAAGAGAATATTCCACAATATTCATCACAATTGTCGTAAACCATATAATTTGAATGATAAATAATGCCAACAGCAAGACAACTCGCCCTGTTGAAAACTTCGGTCTAGGTAAGCTCATTTCGGTTCCTCCTTTATTAGAGATTATTGTTATAGCGAACGATTATGCCGATGTTACTCATTATTATACCTTGATTATATCGGCAGAACAAATGATTCCCTTTTGTTTTCCGAACAAAAAACCACCACCAAAACCGTAAATGATTTTGGTGGTGGTTTTTTTGATTGCGTTGTGCTGTTGAAACGATCGCTAAGTCGTTGTTACACTGAAGAGGTCCAATTCATTTACTCTTTCGAGTAAATAAATTAGTCCGTTTCCTCTTCCTCTTTCTTCTTGCGACCCAAAACAACGCTCGCAAAACCGGTTAAGCTTGTTAAAGCATAAGCGAGTAGATTGCTATCCGTTTCGCCTGTTGCCGGCAATTGTTTGTGCGTTTGTTCTGTTTCTGCTACGTTCTCTCCCGTATTGTCAGCAAAAAATGCTTCCAACTGCGTGTTAGCTTCATTCAATGCAGTAGGATCCACTTCGATTACTAAAGTAATTGCAGTGTTGTCCACAGATTCATCTTCATACGTTACTGTAACCGGAATAACATGACTACCAACTGTTGTCGGTACTGCGCCATTCGGTAATTGCAACTGAACGCTTGCTCCCGGTTGAGTAACAATCTGTTGTTTCAACTGTTCTTCACTTACCGATGCCGTCACTTTCGTAGTTAAATCTGTCACTTGCGGCTCATGCAATTTAGCTTGGGCATCCACAAGATTAGTCACCGCATCTGCCAACTGCTGTTTCAATTGTCGCAACTGTTCGGTCGCTTCATTCAATGTTGTTTGCGGTGTATTCGCTACACGTTGATGTTCGTTGCTTTCAGCAATTTTGCGTAGGGCTTCATCCAATAATTCTTGATAGTGACGAATAGCTACCGGTGACTTCTCGCCTAACTCCGGTTGATTCGCAACAAGTTCTTGCAATTGACGTTGCGCTTCTGCTAATTCATCCGTGTACGTTGTAATTTCGTACGGAATCGCAATGGTCTTCGTTGATAAATCTTCATAATGTACCGTTGCTGCTACTTGGTAATCACCTACCGTTGTTGGAATAGCTTCCGGTTGATCAATAACAACGTAAGCATTCGCCGGGAGTTCTGTTACTTGTTCAATCAACTGCTGCTTGTCAAAAGCATCTTTCAAAGTACGTGTCAATTTGGCAATATTCGGTTGGTTCGTCGATGCTTGCGAATCACGTAACCCCTCTATCGCATTGACCACTTCCGCGTAAGCATTCGCCAATTGACGTTCAATCGCATCCGCTGCCGGCTGCTTAGCCGTTGCCACTTCTTCCGTCAAAAATTGCTCGCTTGCCTGAACGGCATTATCTGCTGCCTGCTTCGCTAAACGGTAATTATTGAGTGTTGCTTGTGAGCGATCAGTTTCTTTAACGTACTCTGCCAGTTTTTGTTGCAGTTTGTTTTTGGCAGCTTGAACGGCATCTGTATCTAACAAGATTGTATAATCAACATAAGCTTTCTCTGAGGACTTGTCTGCGTAAACAACGGTTGCTTCTAATCGGTGAACGCCTATTTCAGTCGGTAATGTTGCATTATCCAATAACACTTGAATGTTCGTTGTTTCATTGACGGTAATCGTTGATTCCAACTGTTCTTTCGTTGCCGGTTGAGTTGCCTTGGCGGTGAGAGCTCCGTTATTCGGCGTGTAGCTGGTCGCATCGGAATCGACAATGTTATCAAACGCCGCTTCCAAATCTTCTTTCGCCTTAATCACACGCGCTAACACGTCGTCAATCGCTGCTTGACTCGCACTCGAATCGGATACAATCGCTTGCGCCTCCGCCAAAATGGTGCTGACTTCTTTGTGCGTTTGATTGTAATGGTCAACCGTTGATTGACGCTTGCCGTCTGTTGGTGCCTCACGATTGACAATTGTTTGCAAGGCTTGATTTACACCTTCTAAATCAGCTTTATGCGTTGTGATTGTGTAGTGAATCGTCGCTGTATCTGTTGATTTATCATCGTAAGTGACTAACACATTGACTGTATGCGAACCAACGTCAGTCGGTAAAGTTGTGCCCGACAATAAAGTGACTGTAGGGTTGCCTCCCGGCGTCGTAACAGTCGCCAGAATTTGATCCAAATCCACCGGTTGCTTCACTGTACGTTCGAATGAACCGTTCGTTGGCTCATATTGTGTTGCGTAGGAATCTTCCAGACCTTGAGCTGCTTTTTGTAAATCGCGTAATTTCTCGTTAACCGTTGCAATTGCTGTTTCAATAGCTTCTTGCGTCGGTCCTGCTTTCGCCAAAATTTCTTGTGCTGAAGCGAGTGCTTGGTTTGCAGCTTCTCTCGCTGCATCCAGTGCTTCAATTGTCGATTGGCGTTTGCCCTCTGTCAATACTTCTTTAGCCAGTTCTGCAGCTAGGGTCTCTTTCGCAGCATTCAATTCGTCTGTGTAAGTTGTCACTGTATAGTTAACCGTTACAGTATCTTCCGAATCATCCGTATAAATCACTTTGACTGTCAATGGGTGTTCCCCTAAAGCTGTCGGCACTGCATCCTGTAATTCGACACGCGTGCCCACCGGTAGTGTTTGAGTCAAGATCAGCGATGTAATGTCGCCTACATTTGCAGGTTGTTTCACTGTCCGTGTTAATTCACCATCAGTCGGCTGCGTTTGTGAAGCAAGTGACGATACAAGGGCATCAATCGCCGATTGCATACGTTTAACCGCTTCTTGTGCACGAACAACTGCTGCATCTAACACGTCTTGTTGCGTTGCACTCTCAAGTGTTTGCTGCGCTTGCGTTAATTCCGCTTGCTCATCAATGAGTGCTTGCTCATATGCACGCATCGCTTTCGGCGAAATGTTCTCACGCACCACTTGTTGATTGATGCGTTGCTGTAAATTCGCTATTTCATCAACTAAAGTTTGTTTGTGCAATGTAATCGTGTAATTTGTGTGAACAACCTTTGTTGAACCGTCTTGATAAATGAGAGTAATTTCAACCGGGTGTAAGCCTGGTTGTGCTTGATAGCTACCTGTTACTTCTGATTTTTGTACTTGTTCCGGAAATTGTCCCAAGGCTGCAATCAACTGTTCATTTGAAGCAAGCTCCTTCATTGTCGTTGTCAAGGTACCGTCTGCTACCGGATATTTAACAGAATCTTGCAAGGTCAAGTTAGAGATTGCTTCATCTAACGTTGCTTTTGCTTCATTTGCCTTACGAGTTGCTTCATCAATTTGCGATTGCGTTGAATCATTGCTCAACAAGACGCCGTTCGTTTCTTGCAAAATAGTACGCGCATTTTGTAAGGCTTGTTGGTACGCCTCGATGGTAGTTGGACGCATATCTTGCGTTTCCGCCGGTGTGCCGATTCGCTCTTTCAATGCATTTGTAGCCGCTGTTAAATCATCTTTCACACGACGATAAGTGTAATCAATCGTTACCTCTTCTGTTGAGCCATCTGAGTAACGAAGAGTTCCGGTTACCCGGTTTGCGCCTTCATTATGCGTCATATCACCATTCAAGGTAAGCGTCGTATCAGAAGGTACACCACTAATTGCTTGACGAAGGTCGTCTTGCGTAATCTTCTCTCGCGTTGTTTTCTCAACAGGAGCGATTATCGGCTGATGAGTATGCGCCAAGGAATCTTCCAATTGTTGTGTTGCAGCTTCAAGCTGTTCTAGGGCCGTTCTCGCGCGTTTCGTCGCATTATCAATGTCCGTTTGACTTGCTTGCTCATTACCAAAAACAGCTTGTGTTTCTTGCAATACAGCAGTAACTTGATCCCAAACTTTGGCGTACTCGGCTGCTGTTTGTGGCGAGCGGTGTCCTAACTCTGCTTTGTTCTGCAATTGTTCTGCTAAGAGCGTGTTTGCATTATCCAAATCGCCTTTATAGGTTTCAATCGTGTATTGTACGTCCACTTCTTCTGAAGATTGATCATTGTAAGTGACAACGACTTTTAGCGTATAGATACCTTCAGATTGAGGAACAGTTTGATTCTCTTTCAATTTGAATGAAACATTGGTAGCACCTGCTACTTGTACACTGCCTTCGATATCTTGAGCTGTTGCTAAATAATTGGTTTTGCGAACAAGCGGTGTCACCGTTGGTGTATAGGTCGTCGCATCTGAATCGACAACTTGCTCAATCGCTGAAAGAAGTTCTGCTTTAGCATTGTTGATTGCTGATAGTTTCGCATCAATGTCCGATTGTGATGAATCCGGCGCCGTTACAATAGCTTTCGCTTCAGTTAGCAAAGCATTCACACGCTCTTTAACCGCTTGGTAATGCTCAACTGTTGAAGCCCGTTTGCCATTTGTTTCAACCGACTGATTCACAACCGCTTCTAATGCATCATTAGCACTGATTAAATCAGCTTTATGCGTTGTGATTGTGTAAACAACTTTCGCTGTGTCGACCGATTGATCGTTATAAGTAACGATGACATTTAATTCGTGACGTCCCACTGTTTCAGGGATTGTCACATTCGGCGCCAAGGTGACAACCGGTGAACCATCTGTTACCGTCACTGTTTCGAGGATTTCATCCAATTTAGCAGGGTTCTTCACTGTCCGTTCTAACGCACCGTCTGTTGGTGTTAATAACGTTGCATAAGAATCTTCTAATCCTGTTACAGCTTGGGTCAATTTACTCAACTTATCATTAATTGCTGTGACTGCTGATTCGATATCGGCTTGTGTCGGTCCTGCTTTCGCCAGTACATCTTGGGCTGACGCAAGTTCGTCCCGTGCAGCTTTCTTCGCTACGTTCAGTGCTTCAATTGTCGATTGGCGTTTGCCTTCTGTCGATACTTGCTTAGCAAGTTCATCTTCCAGTGCTTTCTTCGCCAACTCCAGTCCGGAAACATCTGTCGTTACGGTGTAACGAACCGTTACTGTATCTTCTGAACGATCCTCATAAATGACTTTAACTGTTAATGAATGCGTCCCTAAGTCTGTCGGAATGGCATCGGCATTCTGTAACTCAAATTGCGTATTCGCCGGCAAGTTTTGGTTAGAGATTAGACCAGTAATATCTTCTGCGGTTGCAGGATCATTCACTGTACGTGTCAATTCTCGTTCTTGCGGAGTATTCTCTGTTGCCAATGACGGCACTAATGCTTGTTTTGCTTGCTTCAATCTTTCTTTCGCTGCTTCAACTTGTTGTTGCGCATTGTCTAAATCCACCTGTTTGCTTGAAGGAGCATTCAATGTTGCTTGCGCTTCTTCGAAGATTTTTACCGCATTTTCTTGTGCAGCTTGATAGTCTTCGACTGTCTGTGGTTTCATTCCGTCCGTTACAGGTGCGTCATTTTTCTCGTCTTCCAATTGCCCTAAAGCTGCGGTTAAATCCGTTTTATCTGACGTAATTTCATAGCGGATAGTGACTTCTTCCGAAGATTGGTCCGCATAACGCACAGTGGCTGAAATTTCGTGAACGCCCTCATCAGTCGGTAAATCTGTATTCGTCAACACCACTTCTGCATCTTGTGGCAAGTTAGTCACACGCGCTTTCAATGCTTCTTGATCTGCATGATTCTTCACGGTTACTACCAATGGATTGATAACCGGATCAACCGTTACCGATTGCGCTGTACGCAAAGCAGCTTTCGCTTGAGCAACTTTATCACGTGCTTGGTTAATGCGTTCCGCCATTTGATTCAGTGCATTTTGGTCATTCGTATCACTATTATGCAAGGCACGTGCTTCTTCCAATAGTGTACGTGCTTCTTGTTGCGCTTTTTGGAAAGCGGCAATTGTAACCGGACTCATGTCCGCTGTATCCGCTGGCAAAATGCTGTCCAGTGCATTCGATAAAGTGTCATTCGCATTTGCTAATGGCGCTTTGTCAGTGGTGATGATATACGGAATCGTCACTTGTTCTGTTGACGTATCTGTGTACACAACGGTTGCGTTAATTTGGTGCGAACCGATTTCCTTCGGTAATGCGTTCTCATCCAAATTAATTTGGTATCCTGTTGCACCTGATATTGTGACGCTGGATTTCACTTCTTCAATGCTTGCCAAATGATTGATGGTTTTCGTCAGCGTACTAGCTGTAGGGTTATACAATGTTGCGTCGGATGGATTCAGATTCGTTTGCGCATGATGCAGTGCTTGTTGGGCTGCGTTCACCGCCTCTACCATCGCATCAATATTCGATTGGACAGCTTCTGGATCGCCAAACATTGCCCGTGCTTCTGCTAACTTAGCTTGGGCTTGTTGCTTCGCATTGCAATATTGTGCCACATCACTTGGGCGGATGCCTTCGAGTTCAGGCGTCACTTCATCAGTTTGCGCTAATGTTGTGATTGCTTGAGATAAAGCATCTTTGTCCGTTGTGATTGTGTAGGCTATTTCAACCGTTTCACTTGTTCCATCGTGATAGTTCACCGTTGCAATTACTTTATGTTCGCCGACTTGTTGTGGAATTGCATCTAGGATAGAAACGCCTGCATTATCGGGTTTTCCTGTCACTAACTTCGTTAAGTCATCCGCATTTGCTAAGTTCTTCAAGGTTCTGGTTAGCGCTTGAGCTGTAGGATGATAGGTTTTCGCATCAGAATCTTCTAGTCCTGCAATCGCTTTGACTAAGCGGTCTTGTGCTTCTTTTGTCAATCGTACTTGTTCGTCAAGTGACTCTTGACTACTATTAACCGCCTCTCTGTCCAGAATTGCTTGCGTCTGCGCTTGAACTTGGCGCGCATGTTGCAGCGCTTTTTCGTATTCGCTGATAGTTGATGGACGCTTATCTTCTGTCGTCACAGGTTCCGCTAATTTATCTTTCAACTGCGTATTTGCGGCACTCAATTCTTCTGTATAAGGCGTAATTGTGTAATCAATTGCCACTTGTTCACTAGACTCATCTTGATACACAACTGTTCCCATCAAGCGATATGTTCCGATTCCCTTCGGTAAAGTATCATCGGTATAGCTTGGTAAAGTGACGATATAGCCACTTGTTTGCGGAATAGTTACTGCTTGCGTTAATTGAGCAACCGTTGCTAAGTTTTTGGCGTGAGTGCTGTATTTAGCGACTTCCGGCTCAATGAGTTTGGCTTGTGTGTCTGCTAATTGGCTCACAGCGGCTTGTAAGTCTTGGATCGCTTGATGAACTTTAGCGACTTCATCGTCAATACGTTGTTGGTCTTGTGTTTCTGATTGCACAAGCTGTTGCGCCGCCGCCAATAAGGCTTGAACACGTTGCTTCTCTGATTCGTAACGCGCGATACTTGCTTTCGTCTTGTCTACTAATGCAACTGATTGTTGGATTGCATTGTGAAGGTCGGTATTTTTTTGATAAAGTGCGGCAGTATCAACGGTAATTGTATACGGAACTTCAACTTCTTCTGTTGAGCGGTCATTATACGTAATCAATACTCTAACTTTATGTTTGCCGACTGAATTCGGCAATGCCACTCCTGCTGCTAGTGCGGACGTAAAGGTTGCACCTTGGATGGCAATTTGCTGGAATACGTCGCTTTCCAACGCTAAATTCTTCATTGTTCTTGTTAATTCTGCAACATTTGGTGTGTAATTTGTCGCGTCGGAATTAACAATTGCTGCAGCGGCACGTTTCAATCTGTCAGTCGCTTGGTTTGCTTCTTGTGTTGCTTGATCAATACTTTCTTGACTTGATGCCGGATTTTGCGCAACACGTTGGGCTGCCGCCAACTTCTCTTGTGCATATTGACGTGCTTCTTGGTACGCTTCTACTGTTGATGGTCGCTTCCCTTCGGTCGCTTCCTCCGTTTCCAAGGCTGATTCCAGAGCCTCTTTCTCACGATTCAATGCTGTCAAATCAGTCGTCAATGTTAAATGAATTTCTACATGATCCACTGACTCATCTTGGTACGTCACTACCGCATTCAAAACATGCGTCTTCACTTCGTTGCGCGGAATCTCAACACCTGGAGCTAAAGCTACTCGAGCAGTTGTCGGAACGCCTCCGATTGTTTGGAGCAATTCTTGAACTGTAACCGTCTCTTTCACCGTTTTAGTTAATTCGCCGTTTGTCGGCGCAGTAGTATGCGCTTCAGATGGCACTAAACCTTTAATGGCTGCTAACATGCGCTCCTTCGCTTGTTCCATGCGCGTTACAGTTGTGTCAATACTGTCCTGATTGCCGGCAGTAGCCTGAATTTGTTTGCCGTAATTCAATTCATTTTGTTGCGCGCGTTTCGCTTCTTCATAGGCACGAATTGCTTTAGGTGAAACATTCTCGAGATTAACTTCTTGATTAATCGTTTCCTCTAATGCTGTGTTCGCATTTGCTAAATCGTCTTTATGTAGTGTAATTGTATAAACTACTTGAACAGTATTCGTAGACGTATCTGGATACGTTAATTGAATTGAAACATGATGAATGCCTACATACTTGCCATATCTATGAGTAATTTCTCCTTTTGCTCCGCCAGGTAACTCACCTAATGCTTTCAGCAATTGTTCATCGCTTGCTAGATTTTTGATTGTCGTTGTCAACTCACCATTTTTGACTGGATAAGTAACGGAATCTTTAATCTTGAGACCTTCTCTTGCCTTCGATAAGCGTTCGGACATCGCTTTAATCCGTTCGGTAGCAGCATCCAAATCCGCTTGTGTTGCACCTAAATTCGCGAGAACACTGTTGTCTTCACGATGTTGGCGCTCTGCTTCGCGCAATACTTCATTGTACGCGTTGACTGTGCTTTGTAGCATATCTGACATGGCAGGGCGTTCGGTAATTTTTGTATGTAAATCATTGAGTGCTTCCGCCAAATCTGTTTTTACTGTCGTGTAGTAGTAGTAGACACCAACATCTTCTGTTGAACGGTCCGGGTAACGAAGCGTTACATTAACGAAGTTCGACCCTTCACGTTTAACCAGTTCCGGATTCGATATAATTTCCGTTTCTTCAGGAATATCTTTCAAATGTGCACGGATATCCGATAACGTAATCGTTTCACGCATTGTTTTCTCTAATCTATCCATGCGCGGTGTATGTGTGGCAGCTTGTGATGGTCTTAATTCATCTCTGGCTTTAACTAGATTTGCTAAGGCTTCTTTGGATTGACGCTCTGCTTCATCAATTGCTTGTTGGCTAGAGTTTGCCGCCTCATGAATTGCTCGGCTTGCCTGTAACACTTCTTGCGCCGCATTCCATGCTGCCTCGTACGCTTCCGCTGTGTCCGGTGCCTTGTCTGATAAGTTCTCTTTGCTGCCCAACATACCATTTAGGCTATAGTTAGCTTGCGATAAGCGAACTTTATACGTATTAACGGTGTAAAGAACTTCTACTTCCTCTGAAGATTCATCCCGATAAGTGACCGTTACACGTAAACGATATTCTCCCTCACGACTAGGTACTTCTTGATTCGAACTTAAAGCAAGTTGGTATTGATAAGTACCGAGGACAATTACGCTATTCGCAATCTCGGTTGCTGTTGCCAATGTATTCGTATCTCTTACCAATGGATTTGCTTGCGGTGTGAACCGTGTCGCTTCGGAAAGCGTCAGAGCGGCAACTGCATTTTGCAGATGAACGCGCGCTGCACGTACGTTGTGCTCAAATGCGTCTAATTGTGATTGCTGCGTATCTGGGTCAGCTAACAAAGTCTCCAACTGTTCCTTAATTCTATTCGCTTCCGTTAACTTCTCTTGGTAAAGTTGAACAGAGCGCTTCGTCTGTTCTTCCAGTTTCTTATCTCCATGCCCTGCTTCAATAGCTGCTTCCAATTCTGCCTTCAATCGATTAATGGATTGGAAGTCCAAATTGATAATGTAAGTAATATCAACCGTTTCCGACGTTTGGTCTTGATAATTTACGCGTGCTTGAACAATATGTGCCCCTTTAGTGGTTGGAATATTATATGGTAAAACGAGCGCTACTGAAGCTGTTTCCGGATAATTAGACACAACTGCTGTTAAATCTTGCGCAAGAGCCAATGTTTTAGTTGTACGTGTAACAGTTCCGCCTGTTGGTGTATGTGTCGCCGCATCGGAAAGAACTAATTTGCCAGTAGCATCATTCAACTGCGCCAACGCTTCTTTAACCTGATTCTCGTAATGGTCAATGACTTGTTGAGAATAGTTAACATTTTTGTTTTGCAATTCTACGATCGCTTTTTGTAGCTTGTTTTTTGCATTCTGCAATGCCTGTTCGTAAGCACTCACTGTCGAAGGGCGCTTATCTTTCAGCAAGTCTGCATCCTGTTCCAATTCGGAAATTCTACCCGTCGCTGTATTCGTTGCCGCCTCCAAAAACGTCCAGTCTTTATTCAGCGTGTATTGCACCATAACTCGGTTAACAGAAGTATCCTGATAAATAACATTAACAGGAACTTGATAAGTTCGTGCATCTGTCCATTGACGATGCGCATCTGGTGCGAATTCAACTCGAACAGCGTTCTCCGGTAAAGTTACCGCTGCTAGGATTTCATCTTCACTTGCTGGATTCTTAATGGAGCGAACGATTGGGGCTGGTGTAGCTACCGGATGCGTTGAAGCATGAGAAGGAACAATCTTGCTACGCTTATCTTGCAATTCGGCAATAATTTTGTCCACTTCTTGACGTAATGTCGGTAATGCTTCGTCAATTGTCACTTGATTCGTTTCTTCTAATTGGCGTAAAGCTTGCAATTGCGCATAAATGCCTCGAGCTTTCTCAAGTTCGCTGTCATAAGCCGCCACTGCCAACGGGTTCTTATGCTGTCTGTCAACATTCGTTCTAATCTCTGTGTTCAATTCAGACATCGCTTGATCAAACGCCGTCCAGTCTGTCACTAAGTGCAAGCGAATAGTGATCGGATTCGTCGACCCATCTGCATATCTTGCCGTAGCCTTAATAGTATATTGTCCTTCCACATTAGGTCTAACAAACTCCTCATCCAAAGTAACCACTGGATTGGCAGGCAAGCCATTCGTTTGTGCAAGCAACTGCGTTGCATCAATTGCATCATTCATATTCTTTTCTAATAAAAAGCTGTGATTGACGGGATGTAAGTAGGCTAATGAATCTGTAATTGCTAATCGTTTCGTTGTTAAATCCTCAATTGCCGTTTCCACAAACCTTGTCATTTCATCCACACGACTTTGAGTTGTGCTAAGTTGATCTAACTCTTCTAGGAGAGTTTGCGCATTATCGCGAAGTAATTTCGCTGTTCTTAAGCGTTCATTATACTCGCTTACTTTGTCCGGAGCCTTATTCTCAACAGTAATCGGTGTGTTAATACTTGTTATTAATTGTTGAATGGCTGCTTGTAATGCGCGACCATCTTTGTTCAATATCAATATCAGCTCCACTGATTTAGTAGACCCATCCGAATAATTAATTGTTGCTCCGAACTTATGCTCCCCTATTTCATTCGGGTGAATAAATGCTTGATTTAACTGAACCGAAGCTCCTTGAGGTAAATTAGTGATTGAGTGTTTTAAATCATTCTCGTTCACAGGATCTTTTACAAATTTGATAAGGGTTCCGCCCATTACATTGTGATTCGTTGCCTCTGTATTTTTCAGCATTAATCGAGTATGCTCCACAGCTTCTTTGGCATTATGCAACGCATTAATGGTATCCAAGATTTCTCTCGCACTCGCATTCCGTTTATCCATAATACTTTGAGCGGCATGCTTAGCATTATGCAAATCACGTTTTGCTCGCTCATAGGCTGCTACTGAATCAGGTGTTTTCCCCTCTGTTGACACTCCAACATTCGCGGTATTTGCTTCAAGCTGTGCATTCTGTAATGGGGTTTTATCAATGATATCAAAAGGTATCCCCGCACTAACAGAACGTAAATTTGTATTTTGATGCGCTGGGTCAACCGAATGTATAAGGATTGTATAACTCTGATTGCTGTATTGAGCACTTTCAGAACCATTCAATAGTGCTTTCATCTCCGAAACGGTTCTTTCGACTCCTTGGGGATCTCTCAAAATAAATTTTGTATATCTTGGATCTAACAACTTGCTTTTCTTATTGACATTATCTTTTACAGCCACATGTCTAATATCTAAAATTCTATCGATATTATCCTTTGTTAGTGACCCACCAGCCAAAGCTTGTTCCAGATTATTCGTACTAGCCTGTTCATCAATTACCGGAAGTTGATTATCTACTGCAATAAGGTACAGATACATAATATCATTACGACCATTCAATCCACTGACAACTTTAGACCCAACCTGTAGGGCAATTGTATAAAAAGCATTATTAGATACCATGTGAATGTCCGGTCGGTTGAATACCTCTCCACCTACATTGAGATTGAAAGGCTCTGTCGTATTAAAATGCCTTTCTCCTCCATCCCCGTCCCCTGCTGTTCCAATAATTTTTATAATATTATTCGGATTATTTCTAGCGCCACTTACATTAACCAAATATAAGGCATCAACATTGCTATTTGTACGTCTATCCTTATAATAAAAGGTCCCCCCCTGATTTTCTAGCATATAATTTGATGTACTACTTCCATGAATGTCTTCTCCTGAAGCGTTAATCGGACGTAGGACAATACGCTCTCGTAGTTCTGGAAGCCCTATACCAGTAGATTCCCCCATATTAAATAAATACGCTCCTACGTGATCGCTCAACTTAATAAAGCCAATATCCCCTTTTCCCTCACGAGAATGCAAAGGATTAGCATCTGTAAAATCTATCGTATATCTATCCCGAATATATAATAAATCATCCGAAGTTCGTCCTGAATTAGATTCCAACAATGCAACCTCTTCTTGTGCCTTGCTTTCATCCTCTTTGACCGCTACCTCGAGTTCTCCCAAATCCCACTCCTGCGACAATTCAGTTCGTTCGTTGTTATTTGACGTAGGCTCAATTCTTGTAACTTCTGTTGCTAACGAGTTAATTTCGTTAATGGATACAACCTCTTGACAACTTTCTTGCGCTACACCTGTCAAATTCTTCGCAGAAAACTTTTCAAAGTTATCTTCAACTGCATGTTCGGCATGTGCGGTAGTTTGTGCAGATGACATATCTATCATCCCTAGGGTAAAAAAGATTGAACATCCAAACACCCATTCTTTCCCACGTTTCCAACTACGCCAATTTCGCTGTTCTCCGCTCGCTTTGTTATGCCACTTCATAATAGCCTCCTCTGTTCTTATCCTAAACTCTATCTGATCTACAATGCACCTTATCAGCGATGCATATTCCCTGCAGCCATCACCAATGGTAGACTGACCCATTTGACATGATACATCAATTGTTTCAGCTTGAACAGTTAAAAACTACATATTTTTTTAATTTTTAATGTTTTTATTTAGAAATGGACTTTTCTCGAAAAATATGCAAACAAATCTCTCGTCTGACAACACACAAACCTCCCACAAAAACTGTGTCAGTTTTTGTGGGAGGTTGATACGATAATATTGTTTCAATTATTTTTTGAAGGCGGCTAAGTATTTAGCAGCGATTGCTTCTGCTGTAAAGCCGAAATGTTTCAAGACATCGTTAGCCGGACCTGACGCGCCGAATGTGTCGATACCGACTGTGACGCCATCCAATCCAACATACTTCGCCCAACCGAATGTTGATGCCATTTCAATTGATAGACGATTGCGGACTGCGCTTGGCAAGACACTTTCTTTGTACTCAGCAGTTTGCTCATCGAACAAGTTGAACGACGGCATTGACACAACGGATACATCCACGCCTGCAGCTTGTAGTTGCGCTTGTACGTCTACTGCTAGGGCAACTTCTGAACCTGATGCTAACAGAATTCCTTCCGGTACGTCATTTTTCGCTGGAGAAACAACGTATCCACCTTTGCGGACACCTTCTTCTGCTAAAGCTTGTGTGTGTGCCAACACAGGTAAGTTTTGACGTGTTAATACTAGCATTGAAGGACGTGTTTGTGATTCTACCGCAATCTTCCAAGCAACATATGTTTCGTTGACATCTGCCGGACGTAACAAGTTGAAGTTAGGTAATGCACGGAACGCTGCTAATTGTTCAATCGGTTCATGTGTTGGACCGTCTTCACCAACAGCAATTGAATCGTGCGTCATGACATAAGTAACCGGCGTATTGGAAATTGCCGATAAACGTGCGGCTGCTTTCAAATAGTCGGTGAACACGAAGAATGTTCCGCCATATACTTTCGTGCCGCCATGTAACGCAATCCCGTTCATCATGGCTGCCATTGCAAATTCACGTACGCCAAACCAAATATTGCGTCCTTTGTAATTATTCGGCATGAAATCTTGCTCGCTGTCATTCATGGTCTTATTAGACCCCGACAAGTCCGCTGAACCGCCCCAGAAGAATGGTACATTTGCGCCTAAGACTTGAATCGCTTTCCCGCTTGAGTTACGGCTTGCATCTGCCTTTGTAGAAGCATCTACTAATTCCAAGCCTGCTGCATAGTTTGCCGGTAACTCACCGTTGAATCCGGCTAATAATTGCGCTGCCAATTCTGGATGTGCAGTTTGATATTGGCTGAATAATTGTTCCCACTCTGCATGCGCTTGAGCCCCGCGCTCTTTTACTTTCGTTGCGAAAAGTTCCGCTGCCTCTTGCGGTACGCTGAATGCCGGTTCTTCCCAGCCATAATAAGCTTTCGTTTGCTCCCAGCCTTCTTTACCTAATGGCGCACCGTGAACAGCTGATGTGCCGGCTTTCGGCGCACCGTAACCGATAATTGTTTTGATTTCGATAATCGTCGGTTGTGTTGTGTGTGCTTTGGCTGCTTCAATCGCTTGAGAAATAGCATTCAAATCGTTGCCGTCTTCGACACGGAGATAGTGCCATTTTTGCGATTCAAAACGTTGTTTCACATCTTCAACAAATGCTTGATCCAAGTCGCCGTCCAATGAAATATCATTTGAATCGTACAAGACAATCAATTTACCAAGTTCTAATTTACCAGCTAATGAGCAAGCTTCATACGAAATACCTTCCATCAAGTCGCCGTCACCACATAACGCATAAGTGTAATGATCGATGACCGAATATTCCGGCGTATTGTACATTGCTGCCAAATGCGCCTCTGCCATTGCCATACCGACTGCTTGCGCAATCCCTTGACCTAAAGGTCCCGTCGTAGCTTCGACACCATCCGTGTGCCCGACTTCCGGATGCCCCGGTGTCTTACTTCCTAATTGACGGAATTGTTTCAAATCCTCCATCGACACATCGAAACCTGCTGTATGCAATAAGCTGTATAACAATGCTGAACCATGTCCCGCTGACAAAATGAATCGGTCTCTGTTCAACCAATCAGATTTAACCGGATTAACATTCAAATGTCCCGCCCACAAAGCGTACGCCATCGGCGCTGCACCAAGAGGCAAGCCCGGATGCCCTGAATTTGCCGCTTCAATCTGGTCAACACTCAGTGCACGCAAAGTATTGACTGCTACTAAATCCTTCTCATTAAACATTCTATATTCCTCCATTTAATATGATACCCTTCCATTATAGCATGCTGAAGCAATACTTGTATATCTTTACTCCTAATAACTTCCCTTTCATAGTAAAACTCCTCCCAAAATAGTCGGACCTATCTTGAAAGGAGCGTTTTATCATTATAGAGACAAACAACTTCTGAAGGGTTATTTGTCAATGACGACACGAGGTTTAGTAGCCGTCTGAATCGCCGACAACTTGAGTTGCCGTTACAATTTGGATACCTTTAGAAGCGCCAATACGGCTTGCACCCGCTTCAATCATCGCTAAAGCTTCTTCGCGATTTGATACACCACCGCTCGCTTTAACTCCGATATTCGGACCAACCGTTTCACGCATCAAGCGAATATCCGCTACTGTGGCGCCACCTGTTGAGAAGCCTGTCGATGTTTTGACATAATCTGCGCCTGCGGCAACAGCTGCTTGACATGCTTTCACTTTCTCTTCGTCAGTCAATAGGCAAGATTCAATGATAACTTTCACTAAGGCTTTTCCTGAAGCAGCGTCAACAACTGCTTTTATGTCTGATTCGACCAATGCCCAGTTGCCTTTTTTGGCTGCGCCGATATTGATGACCATATCGACTTCGTGCGCACCTTCTGCAATAGCACGTTCTGTTTCAAAGGCTTTGACAGCTGATGTATTTGCTCCTAACGGGAAGCCGATGACTGTACAAACTTTCACGTCGCTACCTGCCAATAATTCGCCGGCACGTGCTACCCATGTCGGATTCACGCAAACAGACATGAAATCATACTCGCGCGCTTCTTGGCACAATGTTTCCACTTGTGATTCAACGGCATCTGCTTTCAATAATGTGTGGTCAATATATTTGTTCAATTCCATGATAATTCCTTCTTTCCTATAATTCTAATTGATAACTCAAAGCGCTCAATAGATAGATCGGCGCTGTTTCCGCACGCAAAATACGCGGTCCTAAACTGCACGGCGTAAAGCCTGCTTCAAGAAGTTGAGCGACTTCTTCCGGTGCCAAGCCGCCTTCTGAACCGAAAACAACTAATACCTTTTGGTCGGTTTGCAATTGTTGGGCGATTTGTTTTAAGGCGGTGTGTGCACCTGTTTTTGCGGTTTCTTCATAAGCCACTAACTTAATGTCGTATAGCGAACTCACTGCTAATAAGCTTCGCAAATTGCGAAGGGGTTGAACTTCCGGAACAATTGTGCGATGACTTTGTTCGGCAGCTTCTTTAGCAATCTTTGCTAGACGCTCTACGCGTTGATTCGCTTTCTTGCCGTCCCACTTGACGATGTCTCGCTTCAGCGTCAACGGTACAAATTCATGCATACCGCATTCAGTTGCTTTCTGGACAATTGTTTCCACTTTGTCGTGCTTCGATAAACCGCAAGCAATTGTCACTTGTACAGGCAATTCGCTTGCTTGTTCCAATTCACGCACCAAACGTACATGGGCAAGCGGATCACCCTCGATGACTTCTGCTTCAAACGGCGTATGGTTAGTCACAACAATCACTTTCTCGCCATTTTTTGCACGCATTACTCGCAACAGATGACGGCTGTCCGCTTCAGACAGTTGCACAATGTCATTGACTTGAGCTACCGCTTCAATGAAATAGCGTTGCATTACGCTTCTCCTTTCTGAGCAACATAACCTACCCAGCCATTCAATTCAATCTTTTGGACGATACGCCACTGATGTTGCGCCAAGTCTGCTTCCAATTCAGCAGCTTTCTCTTGCAAAATGCCCCCCAAAATCAAATACCCTTTATCCGTCAGTAACTTTCTCGCATCATCAAACATATTCACCAAAATATGTGGCAAAATATTCGCTACAATAATATCCGCTTGATGTGTTACACCTTTCAACAAGTCATTCACGGAAAACTCAATCGGACATCGTTGGAAAGTGGTCGCTAAACCATCTTGACGAACGAGTTGGTAAGCTAGATTCTGTTGTGCACTTTCAACAGCTTGTGGATCCAGGTCGTAACCCCAGACTTTTTGGGCGCCGTAAACAGCTGCTACAAAAGCGAGCACCCCTGAACCTGTACCAACATCCAAAACCCGTTCGCCACCACGCATATACATTTCCAACGCTTGAACGCCGAGCTGAGTGGTCGGATGATTGCCCGTTCCGAACGCCAAACCCGGATCGAGGTAAATGCAACGTTCCTGCTCATCCGCAACATAATCTTCCCAAACCGGCACAATCGTCAAATAACGACTGATACGCTGCGGATGGTAGTGGACTTTCCAATTGTCTTGCCAATTCTCATTCGGAATAATCGTCTGCTCCACAACAAACGGAATGGCACCCGCAATCGGCGACAAAGCTTGTTCCAATAAGGTTGCATCTTGTTCCTCTTCGAAATAAGCAATAATTTCTGTTTGATGTTCCAAAATCTCCTTCGGTAATGGATCTGCCAATTCACCGAATAAATTAGGATGGTTCTCCAAGTACCCTTGAGCATAATCCACTTCAACTCCGATTGCTCCTTGTTCGAATAACACATGGCTCAATAGGTCGATTGTTGTTGCGTCCAAGGTATCCAAAGTAACGACGACTTTAATCCAATTCTCCATTGATACACCCCTTTCACATCTTGTTAATTTTATCATTGTTTGTCATAACTATACAAGCAAAAACAAATGCGCTTTACTCATTTTCCATTGCTTGACGAATACGATGTGGTATCATCACAACTTGCGTGCTTAAATCAACACAGCCGAAATCAGGGTCAATACATTCATCCCAGTATTCCAAGTGACGTTTATCAATATAGCTTTCCGATTCCTCTACCTCTGTCCCGCCTTCGCCACGCACTGAATACCAATATAAATATTCAACGCCTTGCCAAACTTCACGAAATATCGTTTCCACGTACATTTTCTCACCGTCGAGTGTCAATAAGACATCTTCCATATGCTCGTTCAAGAACGCCAACCATTCGTCAACTTTGCCTGTCTTGCCCTCCAACACGCGAAAGCGCGATAACTCAACTTGCAACACAACCGTCTTCCTTTCCGCACGGAAAAACACTGCTCGCATCTCGCCAGCAGTATCTTATCCATTATTTGCCTCTCATCACTTCTAAACGGTAACCATCCGGATCCGTCACGAAGAAATATTTCGGTGGTTGCCCAGGTAAACCTTTCATTTCAGTTGTCGGGTATCCTGACGCTAAACACTTCGCATGTACCTCTTCCAAATCGTCAACTGCCAAGGCCAAATGACTGAAGCCGTCGCCAACTGTATAAGGTCCGTGATCATAATTATAAGTCAATTCCAATTCGAAATCACTGCCAGGAACTACCAAATAAACTAAATCGAAACCATGTTCAGGGAAACGACGCTCACGACTTACTGTGAAATCGAATAATTCCGTATAAAACTTCATTGTTGCTTCTAAATCTTGCACACGAATACACGCGTGAATTAATGTTTGTGCCATTCTAGCACTCCTCTCTCATTTTCTCTAGTGTATCAAAAAAATCCTTACATATCCAATGCTTCAAACGCGAACGGCACGAGTTCACGCACGTTGGTGGTTAGAATTTCACCATCTTCACGCGTCAAGTAAACCGGCGTATCCGGCTCGCAAAACTCAACTAATACCTGACGACAAACACTGCAAGGCGGCAGAAACGCTTCTGTCTTGCCGGCAACCGCAACGGCTTTAATTGATTTGGGACGATAACCGCGCGATACCGCCGCAAAAATCGCACTCCGTTCCGCGCAATTGGTCACACCGAAGGACACATTCTCAACGTTGACGCCGGTAATAATCTCGCCGTCTGCCATCAACAAAGCTGACCCAACAGGGAAATTTGAATATGGGCTGTAAGAATTCTTCAGCACGTCACGCGCCGCTTGCATCAGTTGTTGCACTTGTTCTTCCACATAATCCCCTCCTTTAATGTTTCTATTATACCGCAATTTCATTCAGATTTCATTTGCTTATTTCCGAAATTGCGGATAAACTAATAGGCGTATTCTATTTTTGGAGGTTTTGTATGAAAGGCAAACAAACTCAATCGCAGCATAGCGTGTTGTACCGTTTCATCGTCGGAATGTTCATCGGCTCCGGTTTCATTCTACCCGGTGTCAGCGGCGGTGCATTGGCGGCAATCTTTGGGATTTATGAGCGAATTATTTCGTTTCTCGCTAATTTAACTAAGCAATTCAAGGAGAATGTTCTATACTTTATTCCGGTTGCTCTCGGCGCCGGATTCGGAATTTTTCTATTATCATTCGGCGTCAGTTATTTATTGACGAATTACCAGACAATCGTGTCGTGGTTCTTCGTCGGCTGTATCGTCGGCGCTGCTCCGGCACTCTGGCAAGAAGCCGGCAAAAAAGGACGCACCCGCCAAGACATCTTCGTTCTCATCGGCTCCT
This sequence comes from Aerococcaceae bacterium NML190073, assembly GCA_026131555.1. GTDB lineage: Bacteria > Bacillota > Bacilli > Lactobacillales > Aerococcaceae > Abiotrophia. The sequence goes on from JAMXJH010000001.1 coordinate 92,288, forward strand.
TTGTTCTCGGCTTCATTCTCCTGGAATTCGGACAGCAACTCTTCAACGGCAGCGTTCAGCCGAGCTTCTTGGCATGGATCATCTCCGGCTGCTTCATCGCACTCGGCATGTTGATTCCCGGATTGAGTCCCTCAAACTTCATTCTTTACATGGGACTTTATGACAAAATGTCCGACGGCTTCAAGTCAGTAGATTTCAGTGTCATCCTTCCTATTGCGATAGGCGGCGTTCTGACAATTCTTTTATTCTCGAAATTAGTTGAATGGATTTTCAAACATTATTACAGTTTATTCTTCCATTTCATCTTTGGTATTGTCATTGCTTCGACGCTGATGATTATCCCGCGCTCTTACCCTAACTTCGCATTGTTCCAATACTTAATGTGCGTTGTCATGTTAGTAGCCGGCATCGCTATGGGACTTTGGATGGCGAAATTAGAAGCCAAATATAAGTAAGCTTCACATGCTTATCACAACTTACATCAGAAAAACAGCTCGCAACTGCGGTTGCGAGTTTTTTAATCGACATCACTTCTATTTCAATAATACATTTGTCATTTATCGAAGAATTTCATTCAAATTTTATCCGTACACCAAATTAAGAGCATTTCATTAGCTAAGTTGAAATTGTTTTGCTAGTATAGAGATTGACTTTACGAAGAGGGAGGCTTATCTATGGAACATAATTATCAAATTGAACATATTGATCGTGCACTCCCGAAGTGTTTGGAGTGCTATTTATTCGTCAATCCGATTGGACATCGCTGTCACCAGACCGAACAAACACTTTTGAATATTCTCCAATTTTTACCAGTGAAGACCGATATCCACATCCTATGTTTCCATAACCAAAAAAATGTATCTGCTTTTATGCAGCATTTACACATTGACGTCAACAACTTGGCAGAGCGCAACCGCATTTTCCAAACGATTTACAAAGCGTCGCTCGCCTATAAGGCCGCCTCATTGCAAGGTAAGCGCAAAGGGCGAAACTTCCTCATGCGAATGCAAACAGATATCAATTCAGATATCTCTCGCTTCTCGACAGAATACGTCTTGACACTAGCGGAACAAATCGGTTTGGATGTCGCAACATTCCGATCAGACTGGCAATCAGACTACGTTCGACAACTCTACCTCAAGGACCAGAAAATCGCCGCCGATATGGGCGCCACTTGCACGCCGGCTCTCGTGATGTTTGAGCATTCCATTGACGGCGACGGCATCATGGTAGCAGATACCATTACCGAAGAGGTCATTACCGAACAACTCAATTTAATGATGGAAGCATGCAGTCGCACTCGTTTGAATCACCAACAATGTCTAGCCATTGTCGAACCATTATTCACTAAGCCATAATCGCTTAGTTTAAGCCCTTATTCAAATTATTTATTACCAATTACATGAAACAACTCCCGCAAAAAGGTAGGTGACCCTTTTTGCGGGAGTTGTATTTACTGTTTCCAATTGTTAATGAATAATGACAGGCATGCCATAATACACCCATTCGAACACTTGCCCCATCAAAGCAGGCGGTGTATTGATACAACCGAGTGATCCACTACCATAATGCGCATCTCCACCGAATACCGGCTGCCAATTTGCATCATGAATACCTTGCGCATTATCATCGAAGGCAATCCAATAATCAACAGGTTGCTCATAATCTTCTCCCGAGAACGGGTTGATACCGATTAAAGCTGTGTCGGCTTTTTTCTCCCAGACTTGGTACGCTCCCGGGACGGTTTCTGCTCCGACACGCCCACTCACAATCGGCGTTTCCAACACCACGACACCTTCAGAATAAACCCACATCCATTGATTGATTAAATCAACCTCCACATAATTCTGACCAATATCGTCTTCCATGCCGTAGCCGTAGCCTCCGATGCTCGGTTCGCGCGTTACATTCTGTTGCGCTTCTAGATCCGCCTTAATCAAAGCCGCTTCGTCGCGACTATTAATATACCAACCTAAAGTTCCGGGTTGTACCGTCACGACCCCCATATACGTACTTTGGAATTGGCGTGGTTGATAAATGCTAGCATATTGGCGATTTAATTCTCCTAAATATTCAACAATTAATTCCTCATCCAATGTCGGATTTCCTGATTCATCCAAGATTAACCACGATGCAATGCGATCTTTCGGAATCGTAATCGAATGTCCGTCGAACGTTAAGGTGATTTGCGTATTTTGGATACCTTCTACTTTCGCCAAACGGTCCAACAATTCCTGACTGCTACTTGTGTACTTCGGTTGCACATAGGCTGTTACCAAGTCAAGTTGTTTGTTTCTTTGCAAAAAAGCGCCTTTCAAAGCTGTGTCCAATGTTTCCACCGACAACTGCTTCCCATAAACTTCCGGCTGTATCACATAGCCCTTACCTTCTGCCAGTACAAGCTTCGCTGATTCGGTTGCGGTACGAGAGCTCCCGCCTAAATCCAGTTGGTGGTACAAATCACTCACTTTGCCTTCATTCAACAAAATATTGCGTTCCGCTTCCGTAATGCCCGCCGGCTTGAATAATAAATGAAACAGCCATAATTCCGGTGACTGTTGCTCCAATAATTGCGTTAAAGCTCTTTCTAGTTGTACGTCGCCCGCCAACTGATTGTACGGCAATACACCGATTGATTGCTCACCTTCCACCAATTCCACTTCATATGCATCCAAGTCTGCTTGTAAAGTTTCCAAGGCTTTTTGCTTCGTGGAAAAAGCAATGCTACGCGCACCTACCCTTGTGTTCGGAACAAAATGTGATTGGAAATACAACACACCGAGCAAATAGACAAAAGCAAATGCGCCTAATCCGATTAGAACAGCCCCTTTGTTCAGGCGCCTCAACAGCGATTGAATATCTAATTTCTCAAATAACTCTTTCATTTGTCCCCTCCTATATTATGCGTCGAAGTATTGTGTAATTTGCGCCAATTCCTCTGCTAAATCTTGTGGCGCATTGCCGTAATTGAAGTGACATCCCTCTTCATTCCAACCACAGATGAAATCGCCGTCCAAACCTAGTTCAATTGTGAAATAGGCTTTCTGTGTGAAATCCGCATTGAATAATAAATAAACACGATGACAATGTGGCACATACTCAGGCTGCGGCATGCGAATACGTACGGCATACAAATCCGGCGTCAGCTTAATCATTTCCGCTTGATAATCTGCCGCTTGATACAGCACATCTTCTTGTGTACAAGCTTCGACCATCGTCTTGTACAAAAAAGCACTCTCCTCACTGAGAATTGCACCGACGAGCGCCTCTTTTTGCTCGAAAAACCAATGCGGTAACCAGCGGTGTTCTAATAAATATCGGTTCTCTGCTACTGTCATCTTCAATCTCCTTACAATCTTATATATTCAGTTTAAGGTGCGTTGCCGGTAATGTCAATCTTAGCGCCCAAATTCTGTCAGGATTTGTTCAGCTGAGTATCAACTTGCAATGAAACAAAAAAGAGCCGAGCGAATGCCCAACTCTTCCACAAAAATTTATTTGCTCAAAGCTTGTTTTGCTTGTTCTGCTAAAGCAGTGAATGCCGCAGCATCATTAACCGCTACATCCGCTAACATCTTACGGTTCACTTCAACACCGGCTTTTTTCAAACCGTTCATCAATACTGAGTAGCTTAAACCATTCATACGAGCAGCAGCATTGATACGTGTAATCCATAAACGACGGAAATCACGTTTCTTTTGACGACGATCGCGGTAAGCATACATGAATGATTTCATGACTTGTTGCTTCGCTGTTTTGAATAATGTATGTTTTGAACCGTAGTAACCTTTTGCTAATTTTAATGTACGTTTACGACGTTGACGTGTAACGTATCCACCTTTAACACGTGGCATAGTGTTTCCTCCTCAAAAATAAGTTCTCTATTATAAAGCTGCGATTTGTTGTTTAATACGTTTGTAGTCTGAATTTGACACCAATTCAGCTTTACGTAATTGACGTTTTTGTTTCGTCGTTTTGCGTGGTGCTAAGTGGCTTGTGTAAGCACGTCCACGTTTCAATTTACCTGAACCAGTCTTTTTAACGCGTTTTGCTAATCCACGGTGTGTTTTTTGTTTTGGCATGATAGTGTTCCTCCTACTATGTTAATCTTTAGCTGGTTGTGCTAATGGTGCTAACATGATAAACATGCTGCGGCCTTCCATTTTTGGCTTGGCTTCAACGGTGGACACATGGCGTGTATCTTCGATGAAGTCTTCCAATACGTCTTGCCCCAATTCTTTATGGGTAATGGCACGCCCGCGGAAACGAATCGTCGCTTTCACTTTATCGCCATTCTCTAAGAATTTGATGGCTTGACGCAATTTAGTTTGGTAATCATGGTCTTCAATTCCGGGACTCAATCGAACTTCTTTCACCGTAATAATCTTTTGATTTCTACGTTGTTCTTTTTCTTTCTTTTGCATCTCGTAACGGTATTTACCGTAATCCATGATTTTTGCAACGGGTGGTTTGGCTTGTGGTGACACTAATACTAAGTCAAGTCCGAAAGATTCCGCAATAGTCAAAGCATCATTGAGTGATTTCACCCCAAGTTGCTCTCCATTATCGCCAATTACACGTAATTCGCGTGCTCGGATATCTTCGTTAATGATCATTTCTTTAACGATGGTTTCCACCTCCATTTGATTTTGAGTAAACAAAAAGAGCCAGTCTATCTACATAAACTCGCCGTTCTACCTAGTTATCTCCCGTGTTCAGGAAGCACTATTAGCCAAGTCACTGAAGTGTTTGGCGAGAAACGGCTGTTTCTACTTGTTTTCTCAACTCTGGTATCATACCATGCCTTCTTGATGAATGCAAGAGGAAATGTGAATTTCGTTGAAAAAGATTGATCTCCAGAAAAAAATATACTCAGTAGAAAAAAGGCGTAAAAAATTGTATACTGTCCTATATATTTAGAGAGAAAACTGGAAGTTGTGGAGGTCTCCTATGAAGTTGAAAACATACGACAAACTGTTTGGCGCTTTGTTTGCAGTCGCAAGCATCGCGATTATTATCTTCTTTTTTTCAAGTGATCCTTTTTTTGAATGGGCATTTGCACGGCATCACAATACCTTAAGTTGGTATATCCGACCTTTATTTATTATCCCGATTGTATTAGGAGCATTTAAGAAGTCCTATACGATGATTTCCGCTTCAATTTTTTGCTTATTTACAAGCATGTTCTGGTTCCCAAAGCCAGCAATTACAAGTGAACATGTTATTGAATTTCTAAACTTTGAAAAGGCTTATTTGACGAGTGGTTGGACTGCAGACAAAGTATTTGTCGCAATTGCTGTAATACTCTTCTTTGCCTTTTTGATTTATACGACATGGAATAGAAAATGGACGGAGCTTCTATTTGTTATCGTCATTAGTGCTTTATTGAAAGTCATTCATAGTGTTATCTTTAGCGGGAATAGCGGACTATCAATCGTTAAACCCGCTATTTCAGGAGTAGTTATCTGCGTATTAGCCATTTGGATCCTCCTCAAGGAAAGATAAATTCTAATTAACAAAGAGAGCCCGATACTACATAAGTAACGGGCTCTCTGTCATCATTCATCTCTTATAACTTGACAATCGGAATCCAAAGTTCCATCTCATAATCCGAACTAGACATATCACCTTCTCGATACACCTCCATATCTGGCGCACCTGAATGACGATAATTATTTTCCGGTAAAAATACTTCCATTGCATACTTCCATCCTTCGTGGATACATTCTGGAACTGCTCCTTTCAATGATAGAATTGCGTATTCTGCTTCGTCAACTTCCAAAATATCTAATCCCATTTCTCTTGCTTTTGATGTATCGGTCACATCATAGCAAGCCATATAATTAATGTTCTTCGAATTTTTAACATCATAACATATACCGTAACTTTGACCCGTACCTAAGCTTTCGAGCGTATCATGACTGAACTGGGCGAACAACTTATCCCAGGCATCAGGACAAGAAGATGCTTCGATATTCTCCAACTTTATCCCAGCAACCTTAAAGTTAGCTTTTGTTTGAATTTTAATTTTCATATTTTTTCCTCCTTTTATACTAAGCGCGAGTTGTACAGGTGAAACAACCCTATATGCCTCTCCTTTTCTTACCTGTGAAGGAGTCACTTGATGAAACGCCTTGAACGCATAGGTGAACGAATCGGGTGACTCGTAGCCATAATGCATCGCAATGTCAATAATTTTATCTTCTGTATCCTTGATGACCGCAGCTGCTTTGGTTAATCTCCTCATTCGGATATACTCTGACAATGTCATATCTGTCATAATCGAAAATAATCTACTAAACATCGCAAACGAATAACTAGATATTCGAGCAATCTCCTGTTCATCAATCTCATCTTCCAATACGCTCTCGATATAATGAATCGTCTCATTAAATGATTTAATCATATTCACCTCATTTCCTCCTCACACTTTATATTCTATTTGATTTCCAGGAGAAAAACCCTACACTAATGGTACAAAAAGTATCTACTATGATACAGTGCTGTAAATGTTTCAATAAGCACTCAACGCATAAGTTGGTAAGGCAACATCATACTACTGAATCGGATGCACCAAATTGCACATTGCTGATATTTCCTTTGTAGGAGAAGGAGGACAATGTTCGAAGTACAAAGGGTTACTTTTATAAACTTCTAATATCATGGGGATATCTGTTTCGACTAATGTCCTCACTTTAAATTTAGTTGATAGTTTTTCGAAATTAATCATCGTACACTCTCCTCAACTTTCAAATTTATCTGCCTTATGTTCGTTTCATTGTGTGGCTTTTTCATTTTTTTGCCCTTTAATTAAGGTGGTTATTTATGATACGCGTGGTTATGGATAATGCGGAAGGCGCGGTAAATTTGTTCAGTGAGTACGAGGCGCATGAGTTGGTGAGGCAACGTAATGCGACCGAAGCTGATACGCCAATTTGCACGTTGCTTTAAGCGGTCAGCTAAGCCGAGCGAACCGCCGATAATGAAAGAAACCTTGCTTTGACCATAAGTGGCGTATTGGTCAAGTTGCGCAGCTAGTTCTTCCGACGTCACTAATTTGCCTTCGATTGCCATGACGATGACTTGGCGATCCGGTGCCAGACGCGCCAGAATCTTATCCGCTTCCTTATCCAAAACTTGATTGATTTCCGTTTCACTCATCTCTTCCTTGGTCGGCTCGTCCGTTACTTCAATCACATTGACTGTTGCATACGACGATAAACGCTTCAAATACTCCTCAATCCCCTGTTTTAAGTATTTCTCCTTTAATTTGCCGACACAGATAATTTCGATATTCATAGCCTCACTCCATTCATTAGCACTATCATAGCATTTTTCGTTTTTTTTGTGTATGATGTAAGATGATAAAAATATTACCCACTCAAAAAATAATCGACAAAACTTAGGAGCATTATTATGCAAAAATGGTTCAATTACGCTAACTGGTCTGCCTCGCGCAAACTCTCAACCAGTTTCCTTATTGTTATCTTAATCGGCAGCTTGCTATTGTCGCTCCCGATTGCTCACCAGCCGGGTGTCCGGACCACTTATCTGGATCACCTGTTTACTTCCGTTTCAATGGTGTGTGTAACCGGACTTTCCGTTATTACCGTCAGCGATACTTACAATCTATTCGGGCAACTGATTGGTATCTGCCTGATGCAAATCGGCGGATTAGGTTTGATTACACTGATTTCAATCAGCTTTTTCTCACTGAAACGTAGAATTTCGCTCAGCAATCATTATACTTTGCAAGAAGCGCTCAATCAGAATTCAACTTCTAATTTGCGCGCCTTTCTATTCGCAGCCTATCGCATTACCATTCTTACAGAATTGGTCGCAGCTTGCGTCTTGATGACCGATTTCATACCGCGTTACGGCTGGTTTGACGGCATCTTTAACGCCTTTTTCATTGCGGTATCGGCTTTCTGTAATGCCGGCTTTGATAATTTAGGCGCGTCTAGCTTGCAACAGTTTGCGCTCAATCCGACGATTAACTTCACAATCGCAACGCTCATTATTCTCGGTGGTATCGGCTTCCCTGTCTGGATTAACCTCTGCGACACGGCAAAAAAATTCGCTACCGCCAAGCCGCGTCACTTACACCTAGCCAGTCGCCAACTGACAAGCCATACCCGCCTTGTGCTCATGGTTTCCGCTCTCTTGCTTGTATCGGGAACCTTATTGACATGGTTATCGGAAATGAACAATCCGCAAACGATTGGCTCATTCAATTTCTGGCAACAAGGAATGGCAAGCTTTTTCCAAACGGTGACGATGCGGACAGCAGGCTTTTCCACCTTGAATTATGAATTGACGACACCGTTTACGAATTTGATGTATATGCTACATATGTTTATCGGCGGAGCTCCGGGCGGAACGGCAGGCGGTATCAAAGTGACAACTGCCGCCATTATGTTTCTCGTGTTTCGTTCTGAATTGAGCGGTTACACACATACTGTGTTCCATTTCCGCTCCATTCCCGCCAAATTAGTTAAGCAAGCCTTAACCATTATCTTGTTCTTCTTTACTTTGATGATTACCGGCTATGCTTTACTCTTGTTCACACAGCCGCACCTCGAATCATTTGCTTTACTTTTTGAAACGGTAAGTGCTATCGCGACGGTCGGCGTCTCAATGAATTTAACACCGGAATTGACAACGGTCGGCAGAATCATTGTCATGTGCCTAATGTTTATCGGCAGAGTCGGACCATTCACCGTCTTCCTCAGCCTTTTACAAAAAGAACACAAATCCATTCAGTACGCTGATACTGAAATACTCATCGGATAGAAAGTAGGAATTCTCTCATGAACACACATACAATTGCAGTACTCGGACTCGGCATCTTCGGGACTACCGTCGCTCGCGAATTGAGCCAATACGACTGCGAAGTCATTGCCGTCGACTTAAACGAACACAAAATCCAAAACATCGCCGACCTAGTGACCAAGGCGGCAATCGGTGACATTACGGATTATGACTTCTTAAAAAATATCGGCGTCGAACATTGCGATTTGGCTATTGTCGCGTCCGGTACACATCTTGAAAGTTCGGTCTTGGCAATCATGCATTGCAAGAAATTAGGCGTTCCACGCATTATCGCCAAGGCACGCAGCCATACTTACGAAGAAGTTTTATACGAAATCGGCGCCGATATGGTTATCCGTCCCGAACGTGATTCCGGACGCCGTCTTGCTTCCAAAATCTTACGCAATCAAATTGACGAAATTTTGCATTTGGACGCAGAAACAGCAATCGTGGAATTCACCGCGCCGAAAGATTGGGTTGGCAAGACGGTCCAAGAACTCGACTTACGTCGCAAATACGAACTGAACTTAATCGGCACACGTTCAGAAAAAGGCGAACCGCTCAACCACTCAATCGGCATCAACGAACCGATTGCCGCCGATACAATCTTGGTTGCTATCGCCAAATCAAATGTCTTCGAGAAATTCGATTACTTGGGGCACTTCAATTAAACTATATTATTCAAACCAAAAAGGGAAGTATTCGCTTAATCGCCGATACTTCCCTAAAATTATGTGTCCGATTCTATTTCACAAACAGTTGATACACTGCTTGACCAAATTGTTGCAGCGCTTGTTGTTGTACACTGTCCTCCCCGTCTTGCGACAAGACTGCCAAAACGAAAGCACCTTTTGGCGTTTCGATAATGGCAACATCGTGGCGGACGCCATATTCGGCAAATTGCCCCGATTTGCTGTAACCGGTTGTCCCACTCGGTAAGTTCGCTAATAAATTGCTTCGGTCTTGCTGCTGTTTCAGAATCTGCAACATCTCCCGATCCGCTTGCGGATTCACTAATTGTCGACGGTATAACTTCGCCATTAAATCGCCGACTTCTTTGACGCTAATATAATTGTCCTCTCCCGCTTCGAGCGCTGCCATATCGAGCATTTTGCGGGATAAACGTGTCTGAGTATAACCTTGACGAGCGATAAAAGCGTTGACTTTCTCCATACCGAGATAATCAATCAGAATATTGGTAGCCGTATTGTCGCTCATTACAATCATCTCTTGTGCCAATTCTTGTAAAGTATAGATACTGCCTGCTGGTTTAGTCTGCAAATTACCGGTTCCACCGACGATTTCTTCTGCACTCAGTGTGTGACTGTCCGTTAATGCGAGATGACCTTTCGCCGCTTCATCATAGAGTGTCGCCAATATCAACACTTTAATCGTGCTGGCAGAACGCATTGCGGTATCCCCGATGACTAAAGCTTGCGACTGTTGATGCCTTAAATCTTGGAAATATAAGCTATGCTGCCCTTTTAATTGACCAAAAACTGACTCAAACGCCTGACGTACGGGCGCAACATCAAAGGTTTCGGGCTCACTTGACGTTTCCACCTCCGTAGAAGATGCGATACTTTTTTGTATGGATTCAACGCTTGATGAGATACTGCGGCTAATGGAATGCGAAGTTACAGGCGGTTCGTCCTTTCTCGGTGCCAAGTATTTCAAGTAAATCACCACACCGAAAGCTAATACCAGACTCGCCAACACCAATAATACGCCTGCTTGCCAATGACGTTTCATCTCAATCCCTCCTCTATTGCGCTTGGTAAACCACCTCGAACACTTCGCAAACAACACGCATATCCGATGCGAACACCAAGCCGACCGCTGCCAATTCCTCCCGCCAAAAAAGTTCGTGCACCTGATGCCAATAGGCTAAAGTGCGGTTACCTTCTCCCTCGCGGTAAGCATGGTCAGCCGTTACTTCATTAAAGCGTACCACATCTACCGCTATCGTGCGAACAATACACTGTGCCTCATCTTGTCCGTTCAACACAATCGCATAATCCCCCACTTGTGGTAAAGGCGCATTCTCCAACACATATAAATCATAAGCTGAAGCTGTTGCCGTCTTAATTCCTTTACATACAAGTTCGGCTAATTCATCTGCCAATACACCAAATTGAAAAGCCGGCGGACATTCCGTAGCATCTTGCCCACTCATCCGACAATATTGTTGCCATAAAGTTGTTGCTTTCATGCGATTACTCCTTTCGGTATTGATCAAGAATATTTCGGTCAATAGCGCTTAGTTTGACCATTCTTCTCTCTATTAAATCCCCCTCAGTAGCAGAACAACTGAGGGGGATGTTGCTTATTGATTGCTTTCACTTCGTTTGCGACGTTCGCGCTTCAACTGACTGGAACGTAATTGTCCGCAAGCCGCTTCAATGTCATGTCCAAATTCTTTACGGACAACACAATTGATGTGATGTTTCTTCAACACATCGTAGAATGCTACGACACGCTCCTTTGTACTGCGTTCATATTGGTCATGTTCACGTACTTTATTATAAGGAATTAAGTTGACATACGATAATTTCTTCTTATCTTTCAAGAGTTGCGCTAATTGTTGCGCTTGTTCTACAGAGTCATTCACTTCGTTGAGCATGATATATTCGAACGTTACACGGCGATTTGTTTTGCGGATATATTCATCAATCGCTGCCATTACAACCTCGATCGGATATTGGCGATTAATACGCATAATGCGTGAACGCGTATCATTATCGGGCGCATGTAAAGATAATGCCAAATTAACTTGCAAACCTTCGTCAGCAAATTCGAGAATTTTCGGTGCTAAACCGCTCGTTGACACCGTAATATGACGCGCACCGATGCCGAGACCTTTATCCGAATTAACAACGCGTAGAAACTTCATCACATTGTCATAATTATCGAACGGTTCTCCAATTCCCATCACTACAATATGACTGACGCGTTCCCCTTGACCAAGCGCATCCAAGGCACGTTGCACATGCAATACTTGGGCAACGATTTCGCCGGCGACCAAATCGCGTTGCTTGGCAATAATACCACTCGCACAAAATGTGCAGCCGATATTGCAACCAACCTGTGTGGTAACGCAAATGGATAATCCGTATTCTTGAGGCATTAGGACAGTTTCAATCAACAAGCCGTCTTTCAATTCAAATAGAAATTTACGCGTGCCGTCTACAGATTGTTGCTTAACCTTTTCCGTTAAGGTTGGGAATACGAAATACTCCTCCAATTGTTCAATCAATTCTTTCGATAAATTACTCATTTCTCGGAAGCTGGTGACGCGTTTGCGATAGAGCCAATCCCATAATTGCCCGGCTCTAAATTTCTTATGCCCTCGTTCTTCGAACCACGCCTCCAATTCACTTAAAGGATAGCTGTAAATCAATGGTTGTGTATCGAGTTCGTATTTAGGGCGCGTGATTTTTTTAATTGCCATATAATCTCTCCTCATTGCGATAAGCGATTGCCAATTCGCTCAATTCCTCTACGATAGCTTGCACTTCTTCTAAACTGTAGGCATTCGCCCCACTTGCCATCGGGTGCCCGCCGCCATGATGTTTGGCTGCCACTTCATTGATAACGGGACCTTTCGAGCGAATGCGACATCGGTAAAAAGGTGTTTCGCCCGCTTGTTCGACAAACGTAACCCAAGCGAGTACGCCCTCTATTTCGCCGGGCAAACCAACAACACTATTCGTTTGCTCTTCGGTCATCCCGTATTGTTCAATTAAGTCTTGCGTAATGATTAAATGCGCAACGCCGACGTCATTGATTGTGAGTTGGTCGAAGAAATATCCTTGAAACTTCGCTTCTGCCATTGTCTTGATTCGCAACTGATCGTTCACTTGATACGGTGCAAAGTCAAACGGCATCAGAAACGCCATCGCCTCAAAAGTTGTTTGTGTGACATTATTGAATAGAAACCGCCCTGTATCACCGACTACCCCGGCATACAGCAAGCGAGCGGCTTCGGTGGTCATCGGCAAGCGTTCACCCAAATAACGGCTGAGTTCGATAATGATTTCGCTACACGAACTCGCTTGCGTGTGGACGAGTTGGACTTCGCCGTAAGCGTCAACGTCAGGATGGTGGTCGATTTTTGCCAGATGAGTGCCGCGTTGGTAGTGTTCACCGTCAATACGTGGTTGGTTCGCCGTGTCGCAAATAATTACCAAGGCTTGCGCGTAATCATCGGCACTGACCTTGTCCATCTCACCGAGCCACTTCAAACCTGCTGATGTTGTGCCGGCTGCCAATACGCGTTTACTCGGAAAGCGGTGGCGCAACAATGCCTTCAATCCTAATTGCGAGCCGATTGCGTCAGGGTCAGGGCGAACATGCCGATGCACAATAATCGTGTCTGTCTGCTCAATCAATCGGTATAAATGCGCCACTTGTTCGGAAATTAAATATGTCATGCCTTCATCCCTTTCGCTATGTACGTTCAATAATTTGACTGGTTACAATCGCTCTAGCTGCAAGTGTGTTCTCATGATAAACATCCACTTGCGTCAACGCCGCCTTACGATTGTAATGGAACACATCGGCATGAAACTGAATTTCATTGCCAATCTGAATCAAATTGAAGTAATGCAAATCAATCTTCTCAATGACACTGTTCAGTTTGGTTGTTGCCAATACTTGGCGATAAGCAATGTTCGCAATAAATTCACTCAATACACCGTAAGAAATTGTTCCGAAATTGTTAATCATCTGCGGTTGCACGACTGAACGGAATTGGTATTTCTGATCGGGGTTCGTGTATTCTGCTAAATGCGCCATCATATCATCTTCAAATGTATTCACCATTTGCGGTTGTTGTTGCACCAACTGGATTGCTTTGGAAACTTCTTGGCGCGTCACCATACCGATAAGTTGCAAATTATCTTCAACAACCGGAATCATCTCCAAGTCTTCCCATATCATTTTGTGTGAAACACTGGCGATACTCATATGAGTCTTCACCGTCACCGGGTCTTTCGTCATCACCCGTTCAATCGGCAACTTATCTTGTTTGCCGGCAATATCCGTGGCGGCAACAACCCCGATTAAGCGATTATTGTGACAAACCGGGAAGCGATGCAAGCCTGTCTGCGTTACCAGACGTTGGTAATCTTCAATCGTATCCTCCAATGTCAAAATCGGTGTCTGATCGATTGACGTATAAATATCTTGAATCGTCATAATCTCGTTCTTAATCAAGTAATCGGTCATCGAACGGTTAATGACTGTCGCCACTGTAAACGTATCAAATGTCGTCGAAATAACCGGCAAGGAACGCTCATTCGCTAAGTCAATGACGCGCTGACTCGCATGGAATCCCCCCGTAATCAGCACTGCCACATCATGTTCCAAAGCGTGCAACTGAATTTCTTCACGGTTGCCGACAATCATTAACGAGTCGGAAGTAAAGTAACGAACCATTGCTTCTTTCGTCATCGCTCCGATAATGAACTTCGACAAATGCCGTTCTAAACCGGCTTCTCCTCCCAAGACATTCCCCTCAATAATGCGGACAACTTCCTTAAATGTCAACATGTCGAAAGAGTACTTCGTCTTTTTCTCAATTCGAATTGTGCCGACCCGTTCAATCGTTGACACAATCCCCAACATTTCTGCATCCTTAATGGCACGATACGCCGTCCCTTCACTCATACGCAATTGCTTGGCGATACCGCGCACCGAAATCCGCTCGCCAATCGGGAGCGATTCGATGTGTTGAATAATTAAATCATGTTTCGTTGCCATACTTACACCTTTCCTTATCTTCTGTTATGGAACAATATACGTCACCTATTATAACAGTTTAAGAATTGTATCTCCACCCTCTTGTGAGAAATAATACATTTTACTTTAGCTGTTGTTGTCAATTGTCACTCGGTGATGGACAGTTTATCTTTCGATTTCCTTTCTCACTTTCTCAAATTAGACAAATTATTTGCTGCCGACCTAATTCAGTCACTAAAACGGTCTTTTAACTTTCTTACTCCTATTTATTAGTTGTAATAATTAGTTTTTAACTTTTTGACTCGGGTTAATTTGTGTAAAAAATGCCGGTCTAACTGTTCGTTCTAGGTATTTTTCTTCTAAATAAGCTTTTTATTTTTTCGACTTGTCTAGTTTCACAACTGAATTAGGTCTGTTAACAATTTTTTTCTATGTTTTAACTTCTCATTTACCTCCGTTCAACGTTAGCATGACGTTTTGCTGAATGAAATTAGGTGTGTTGGTAATTTTATCGGCTATTTCCGAAGCGACAATATATCGAACAAATGATTCAACACCTGTTTGCATCGCTGAAATATACTGAACGATGATTCATTGATGTTATTTCCATTCGAAATAGTCGCTTTGTTAATTGCATGGTGTTTCTGAGGTGTATAGTCTGCACTCAACCCTCTAAATTTAGCAAATCAGCGATTCGGTATTCTAAATACCTTTCAAAACTACACCAACTGGCAATAGACATAAATTTGATTTTTTCGACAAAACACACCTCTCAGCACTAAGCATCAACTTAGTTACCCACAAACACCATGGCATAATAAAAAAACGGGATAATCATCATCATTCCTCCTACACAGCCTATGATTTTGTAGCTACGAAGATTTCTCTACAAGTAAATGATAAATACTTTAACAGCAATCAAAAAGCAATACAATCGCCGTTTCTAACGATTGTATTGCTTTAGATTAATTTGTGCTTAAATAAACGACATGGTCAAACAAGTGTTTAACGTCTTCATCAATGTGATGCTCGATATCAATAATTGTATCCTCACTCTGGAGCAGAGATTCTATGATTCGTCGCCCTGTATCTTTATCTAATGATGAGGTTGCCTCATCCACTAGCAATACATTTCGTCCGAATAACATAGCCCTAGCAATTTCAATTCGCTTAATTTGTCCTCCAGATAAACACTTCCCGTCTTCCCCAACATGATAATCCAGAGAGTTATCCGCCACCACCTGCTGCAAACCCGCCCGTTCCACAGCCGTTTGAATTTGAGTTTGCGTAAACGCCTTACCTAATGTTAAGTTTTTCAAAATACTATCATTAAAAATTTGTGGTGTCTGTGAAATCACACCGAAGAAACTAAGCACTTCCTGTTCACTCAACGTTTTCAACTCATATCCATTAATAAGTATTTGCCCCTTGTAATCGTCCAATTGCTTTGTTAAAAGTTTTAGAATGGTTGATTTCCCTGAACCGGAGATACCTTGAATTAATAATTTTTCTCCTTTAGCAAGTGAGAAACTCACATTATCCAAAATAAGTTTATTTTGGTAGCTAAAGCTCACTGATTTAAATTCAATCATTTCAATAGGGCTCTCTATTTGCTTTCTACTGTTGACTGGTATAATTCTTGATAGATTAGCTACTTTGTCTTGTATTGGCTTTGTTGAAGCAATTATATTTCGGGTACGGAGTACATTCATAACACTATTAATTAACCATGAACTTGAATATTGTACCGCTACAAAAGTAGATACCGATAACTCTCCTTTGAGCACAAAGTATATACCTATACCCACTGGCGCAAACATACTAAAATATCCCACCGCCATAGTGAATGCTTGTACTTTACTCATTCGGTTTTTTAAGTTTGCATTTGATTGTTCCGAACGTTGTATTGCTTCTTGCACATCTGACATTGACTCCTTTTTTGTTTGATAAACTTTCACTGTCCACAAGTTTTTAAAGAAATCCGTTAACACTTTCGTCACATTAGCATTTTCTACACTCCAATGCTCACTAGCTTCACCAATTGTCGCTTGCAATCTATTCGATACTACATGTGGTATAAATGTAAAAATTGAAAAGATAATGGTTAGAACTAATGAATGATAGAACGAGAAAATAATAATTCCCGCTGATGTTATGAGGTACTGCAACAATTGAAATTTCATCCGTAAATAATTTTCTTCATATAGTTTTAAATCACTTTGAAAAAACGCCAAGTTTTTAGAAACTACATCTTCTGAAGTCATTCGTTGCTTCAACAACATATTTTCAGAGATTGTGGTCTTCAACGAAACTAAATGCTGTGCTACCGCGTTATTGACTAAAGATTCTTTCACATAGGTAAGCCATTGGAAAAATAAATACCCCAAAATAACGACTACTGTAAACGGCAATACTAAATTGATATTCTTTTGTTCAATCACATAAAAGATCATCGAATAAGTCATGGAATTATAAACTACTTCCAATGCACTTAATGCAATAACACACCCTATCCAAAAGTTATGTTTTAATTTCATAATTCAATCCTCCTATTTCTCACTTAGTGACGACTATCTTTATAGACTCTCTTCACAATTATCTTAATTTATACTTTTTTAATTTAGTGCTGATGTTGCAAAAAAGATACATTTTATACAAAATATCTTCTTTGCTGTTGCGCTTAATAGTAATTCGCTTTATTATTTAAATACATCTCTATCTTTTTCATAAAACTGTATGATTAGTTTAAGGAGGCAACAGACATGGAATTAGGGCAGACAATATCAAAAATTCGTCAAAATAAAAACGTTACAATCAAAGAGTTATGCGGTGACAGACTATCAAGATCTGCATATACTCGTTTTGTCAACGGAGAAACCGAGACATCCATTCAAAATTTTCTGCATATGCTTGATATATTGAATGTTTCTTTCCATGAGATTATGTTCTTATACCCCGTAGAATCCAATCAATATTACAACCGTTGCATGGCAAAAATTTCAAAATATACAGCCGAAAATGACATAGCTGGACTAAAAAGTCTACAAAAAGAGTGCGCTCTATTTAGTGAACATAACAAGGATAAATATTATCATCTTAGCCTAATTTGCCAAGCAAGAATTAGTAGACTACAAGAAAGTACTATCAATCAAAGTATCATTGACTACTTTATGAATTATCTCAACAGCGTTGAAACTTGGATGCACTACGAAATAATATTGTTTAATGCTACTCTATTTATATACAGTCCAGAGTATTTAGATGCCGTTATGAATAGGTTACTTGACTCCCTTAAACAATATGAAAATTATTTGCCTCATTTAAAATACATGCTCCGATTATTACAAAATCTGTTTAATGTCCATCTTTTCAATAAAGATATCCCTCGCCTCAACAAAATTTTCAAAATACTATCTTCTATCCATATCAGTAATGATTTTATGAACTATAAACTTAACTTTACTTTTTATAAAGGTTGCTTTCTATTAGCCGTTCATAATAATCAAACAGGACATGACATTATCGAGAAATGCATTGAAACAGCAGACTTCTTAGAACTAGATGTGTTTAGTGCTGCCTTTAGAAATTCTTACCAACGCTTGTGTAAGCTATACAACCTAGAAAATAAAACATTCAATACCAAAGAGCAACCTAGTTGTCAATTCTAACAACTAGGTTGCTCTCTGGTAGACTATATTCTGTAAGACCTGCGTTCTTTATCCCTATACCACACCTAAAGGCAACCCATTGGAAAACCCCTTGAATCAATGATACACATCTCTTCTATTCCAACTCCAAGCAAACCGGCGTAAATAAATTATCTTCGAAATTCGATGCCGATACACCGAGTAGGCGAATTGATTGTGACAAATCGCCATGCTGTTCCCATAACTCTTGTGCCAAACGGATGCACGTTCGCTCATCATTGAAATAATGCGGGCAAGTGACTTGCCGTGTAAAGGTTGAGAAGTCTTCATAACGCACTTTGATAGTAACGGTTTGAGCTTTCAACTGCTTCTCCTGCAATTTGCGCATAACTTTCTCGCAGAGTTGGGTCAACACCCGCTCAACATCTTCTTCGTATTCGAGAAAGCGCGTAAACGTCATTTCACGCCCGATTGATTTGCGTTTGTTTCTGGCTTCGACCGGTGAATTGTGTACACCGCGAACCTTATGATAGAGCGAATACCCCATTTTGCCGAAATGTTGAATCAATGTATCGAGCGACATCGCCAGCAAGTCGGCTCCCGTATAAATGCCCAATTCATGGAAGTGCGGGACCGATTTCTTGCCGACACCGTAGAATTTCTCAATCGGCAATTGCTGCAAAAAAAGCGGCGCCTGCTCCGGCGTAACAACAGTCAAACCAAACGGCTTATTAAAGTCGGACGCAATCTTAGCGATGAATTTATTATACGAAATCCCAATCGAACAAGTCAGTCCGACTTCTTGCAGAATTTGCTGCTGAATGGCTTGCGCCAATAGAGTCGCACTTGGCATGCCTTTCTTATTATGCGACACATCCAAATACGCTTCGTCGAGCGAGAGCGGTTCAATCTGATCCGTATATTGTTGGAAAATTTGTTGAATCTGATAAGAAACTTGCGCGTAATGTTGCATATTGCCTTGAATAAAGACAGCATGCGGGCAACGCTTATAAGCTTCCATTGCCGACATAGCAGAATGAATACCAAATTTGCGTGCTTCGTAATTACACGTACTGACAATTCCCCGCCCGTCTGTCAATTTAGGATGTTTCGCAATCACAATCGGACGTTTCGCAATCGCCGGATTGTCGCGCGCCTCCACACTCGCATAGAAAGCATCCATATCCACATGAATAATTTTGCGTGATGTATCCGGCTTAGGCTCCTCGAACCGCAATAAACCATATTGCACCGCTCTCACCTCCTCACACTCTATTATACGAACACCTGTTCCTTTTGTCAAAAAAATATTCCTTCAATAACACCGAAACACCCCCTACTTCACCAAAGGCAAAGTAGGGGGCGTGAGTGATGTGATTATTCTGTGTCCATTGTAGGCGCAACAGGTTGTTGGGCAGTGTTTTTGACAGTACCGATTGCAGATAGTTCGAATGTTAAGTAGACGCCTTCGCAATCTAAGACAACGATACGCTTGACTGCATCCACTTCGTCGACAATCCCGTGTAATCCACCGATTGTGATGACTGCATCACCTTTCTTCATTGCTTCAATCATCTTGCGCTTCTCTTGCGCCGCGCGTTGCTGTGGGCGAATCATGAAGAAGTACAAAGCACCAATCATAGCAATTGCCGGCAAAAATTGTGCGATAATTTCCATTGATCAATATCTCCTTTTCTATTTAGAAATTTCTTGCATTAGCTTTATTATACCCGTAACGCTCGAAAAAGTCTTGTCTAAATTCAAGTAAAGTGTCATTTTTGATGTGGGTACGGATGTCTTTCATTAAGTTCAATAAGAAGTGTACGTTGTGAATGGACGCCAAACGTAATCCGAAGATTTCATCCGCCTTGATTAGATGGCGAATGTAAGCGCGGGAGTAATTGCGACACGTATAACAGTCGCAATGCTCATCAATCGGTCTGAAATCGCGGGCGTATTGGGCGTTTTTGACAACGAGGCGACCGTGGCTGGTCATGCACGTACCATTGCGGGCAATCCGCGTCGCCAAGACGCAGTCAAACATATCCACGCCACGAATAACGCCGTCAAGCAACGAATCAGGCGAACCTACTCCCATCAAGTAACGTGGCTTGTGCTTCGGCATGACCGGTGTCAAGTAATCGAGCACTGCATTCATTTCTTCTTTCGTTTCGCCGACGGACAGACCGCCAATCGAATACCCCGGGAAGTCTAAGCTAATCATATCTTGAGCATGTTGCAAACGCAAATCTTTGTACCCCGCTCCTTGAATAATACCGAATAACGCTTGGTCATGCGGGCGCTGATGGGCTTTCAACCCACGTTCCGCCCAACGCGTCGTACGGTCAATGGAACGTTTCACATACTCATACGTTTGGTCGAACGGCGGACACTCATCGAAACTCATCATAATATCTGCACCTAATTGGTTTTGGATATGAATGGCTTTCTCCGGTGACAAAAAGAGTTTCTCACCGCTGATGTGGTTTCTAAAATGGACGCCTTCTTCTTCGATTTTTCGCATGTCGCTCAATGAGAACACTTGGAAACCGCCTGAATCTGTTAGGATGCCTTTATCCCAGTTCATAAATTTGTGCAAGCCGCCGGCTTCAGCAACTAAATCTTCTCCCGGACGCAACCACAAGTGGTAAGTATTGCTTAATACCACTTCAGCACCCATGTCTTTCAATTCTTCCGGCGACAAGCCTTTTACCGTGGCGAGCGTGCCTACCGGCATATAGATTGGCGTTTCAAAACTTCCGTGTGGTGTATGCAAAATACCTAGACGTGCGCCGGTATGCTTTTCTTCTTTTATCAATTCGTAACGAATAGCTGGTTCTGTCATAATAATTCCTTTCATTCAGTAAATATGTCATCATTCTATGAGTCATCATTGGATTGAATTTGTTTGAGGCATGAGGTTGGTGGTGGCGTCTTGGGGCAAGCACACAATCTTGCACCCAGAAAGCCTCACACAACCAACTTTACATCCTATTAGAGTTGAGTGTGATTGTGCAGCTTTTTCAGTGCTTCGCTGCCAGTCTGATTAGCTTTGTCTTACGGCAAACTTGCGCTCCGACTGCTCCACCGCTCAAAAGCTGAGTGCACATTCTTACATCCTATTTGAAATATACAACGGTAGACCCGTCGCCTCCGGCGTTGTGAGCCGAATATTCAAATCGAGCGACTTGCGGGTGTTTTTTCAAGGCTTGTTTGACACCTTCACGCAAGGCGCCGGTGCCTTTTCCATGAATAATCGTGACCATTGGATGGTTCGACAAAAGTGCCGCATCTAAATAATGATTCAAACGATACAAGGCTTGTTCATAGCGTTCTCCACGCAAATCGAGCGTTGTTTGCACTTTGGAACCCGCATGACGTTGCACATTCACTTTTGCTTGTGGTTCAATCTTGGCTAACGGCGATAAGTCACTCTTATCCAACTTCATCTTCAGAATCCCCATTTGTACGATGAATTCATTAGCCGATACAACTTCCACAATCGTACCGCGCTGTCCATAAGATAGGACTTCCACATCGTCCCCGACTTTCAGTTTTCGATTGTTTTTGGCTTTCTTCAAGACTTTATTCTTCTTCAAGCTTTCGGCTTCCTTCAACTGCTCGAAGGCGCCTTTTTTCTCGATGAGGATATGTTCTTTAATCGTCTGATTTTGTCCTTGCTCCAGCTGCAAATCGCGGATTTCCTGAATTAGCTTCTCGGCTTCACGTTGCGCTTGCGCAACTTTCTCATTTGCTTCACGCTTTGCCTTCTCCACAAGATTCGCTTTCTGTTCGAGCCAACGATTGTATTCCGTCCGCAAATCTTGATGCAATTGCTCGGCAGCTTCCAATTGCGCTAATGCCTCTTGGTGATTCAGTTCCGCTTCGCGCCGTTCGCGCTCTAAATTCGCAACCATTTCGTTGAGCGACTGACTGTCTTGCGACACACCCGCGCGTGCCTCCGCCAAAATATCCTCTCGCAACCCAAGTCGGCGCGAAATATCCAACGCATTACTGCGACCGGGAATACCAATGAGTAAGCGATAAGTCGGCGATAAGGTTTGCGCATCAAATTCCATACTGGCATTGACCGTGTTCGCTGTATTATGTGCATACAATTTCAGTTCCGGATAGTGCGTTGTCGCCATGACAATACAGCCGATTTTGCGGGTATAATTGAGAATCGCCATCGCAAGCGCCGCACCCTCTTGAGGATCCGTTCCTGATCCTAATTCGTCGAATAACAACAGCGACTGATGTGTCGCTTGTTTCAAGATGCGGACAATATTCGTCATATGTGACGAGAAGGTACTCAAGTTCTGCTCGATTGACTGCTCATCGCCAATATCGGCAAACACTTCGTCGAACACACCTAAGCAACTGCCTTCAGAAGCCGGAATATGTAAGCCCGACTGTCCCATTAACTGCAATAAACCTAATGTCTTCAGCAAAATCGTCTTCCCGCCCGTATTCGGTCCTGTAATAATTAACGATTGATAACTTTCGCCGATTAGAATGTCATTCGCTACCACTTGCTGCGCAGCAATTAAAGGATGGCGCGCTTGCCACAAAGCAATATGTTGCTCCGGCGAGAATTTCGGACGCGTCGCATTCAACTCAACCGCATAATGCGCACGCGCTTGAATGAAGTCCAGTTGCGCCACAATCGCTTCATTGCGACGAATATCCTCAACATAAGGCATCAACTCCATTGAAAGTTCAAGGAGAATTCGCTCGATTTCCTTGCGTTCTGCCACTTGCAACTCCGCACGTTTATTATTCAACTGCACAACCGCTTGAGGTTCAATATACAAGGTTTGTCCGGTACTGCTTTGGTCGTGAATCGTTCCGCCGAATTGCGCGCGATATTCTACTTTGACCGGTAATACATAGCGGTCGTTGCGAATCGTAATCAACGAATCTGACAGTTGCGCTGCTTTATGGCGCAACAAATCATTCAAGATATTCCGTACTTGTTGCTCTGTCTGTTGTTGCTGACGGCGAATCGTCGCCAACTGTGCAGACGCTGTCGACAAGACGCTTCCGTCCTCAGCCACCGCATCCGCAATCATCTTCTCCAGTTGTGGCAACGACACACATTGATTCGCCCAATGCGACAAGGCAGGATAGACTTTCTCTTCCTTCGCTAATTGGTCAAAAAAATCTTGCGTCTGCCTTGTAATCCCCAACAACTTACCGATATGGGCAACTTCTAAGCCGTTGAGCGAAGCGCCCAATTCAAGACGCTTCAAGGCTCCCTCCAAATGGCGCAAGCGCGCAATAGGTATTTGCTTCTGTTGTCTAAGAATCCCTAATGCTTGTGCGGTTTCTGATTGCAAGGTGTTCAGTTGCTCCATACGTGCAACAGGGCGCATGGTATCCACCAATACGCCTGCTCGCTCTGTTTGGATATATTGCTTGACTTGCTTAATAATCTTGGCAAATTCAAGTGTTTCATAAATTTTGTTATTGTTCACGTGTTGGATTCACCTCTTTACTTTGCTGACACGTTGCATTTTTCATAGAAGTAGCGCCACCGCTCGTTGCTTCTAAACGAGCAGTGGACGCTTTGTTATTGTGCGGTTAGAATGGATTGACTTGTAACCATGCCTCAATGGCTGTATCGGACAGAATCGGTGTTTGCGACACAATCCAGTAAGCGAGTGGATTATCAACGAATTGTTGCTGGATAAATTCAATCGGAATAAGCGACAGAATGAACAAGAAGAGGAAGACAACACCGTACGTAATGACCAAATTGATGGCGCCTCCGGCTAAGTAATTCGCTTGCTTCCAGAAAAAATTATAGTACTTCAACTTGCTGAAGAAGAGGCTGATAAAGTTCGTCAGTAACCAGCCGATTAAACCGATGAGAACAAACGTAATCACACGATAGAAAGCTTGATCCAAAACAAAGCTGACAGACTCGTTATAAACCGCTAACTGAGTATCTTGTTGAATCGACGGAAACGGCACAAGCATTTCGACGATTTTTGTTAGTGGCTCGTAGAATTTAGTCGCTAGAACGATTGAGACAATATAACCGATTAGACGAATCAACTGCATCAATAGCCCGCGGCGGTATCCGTTATAGAATCCAAATGCTAATGCGATAATAATGGCGATTGATAACATCGGACACCTTCCTTTCTAGCGTTCTCGGCTGAAGGGAACTTGCTCGCCCTTCTTGCGTGGATTTGTCGGCGCTACCTCTGGTGATGATGATTGCGCCTGTAATTGTTGTTCTAATTCAACAATGCGTTGCTCTTGAACCAATTGGTCGGACACGGCGTTCAATGCCATTAAGACACAGCGGTCAGCAACGGATAGTTCGGGTGCTAATTCGCCCAACTGATGCAACTGTTGGTTCACTAATGCCGTTACCGCATCTAAATGTTGCTCCGAGCGACTCCCCACTATCGTATAAGTTTGCCCTGCGATTAACGCCTTATAGCGACGTTTCTCCATAGCAATCCCTCACTTTCACATATTCTTCCTCTCATTCTACCAAAAAAAAAAGCACCTTGCACCTAGAAAGGTAGTGTAATCGTCCAATTCGGCGTAAATACTCGCCGCGCACGTATGTTTACGCCATTCTCTGAATATAGAAAGAGGCATTCCTTATGAGAGACAGTAAATCAAGCTTTCTCATTTGCAATGAAGAGGATTTCAGCAGATGAATGAGAGGACTTCCTGTTTGCCTTTTCATTCCATGGGGTAGATTTGCAAATTTGTCATTTTCCGTTCCTAGATGCCCTTGATAAGAAGGGGATGCTTTTTTTTCCGGCGATTGCGCATAAATCCGCTTGTCATGTATAATGAGATTAACAAGGTGAGAGGAAGTTGAGAAGATGGCATCTGAAACATTGAAAGCAACACCAAAAGTATTGCAACAGATGAAACATTATTATAAGGATTATTTAGTAAACGCTGTGCCATATAGTGAATTTCAAGCGCGCAAAAATGGTGTAGTTATTACCGGCTACACAAGTGGCAAGGTTTTGTTCCAAGGAAACTATATTGAAGAAGAAGTCAATTATTGGCGCGATAAATTGACATCCCTCTCTCAAGCAAAACCTGCCTCCACTGACAATTCTGCGCTTCCTACAGGTTTTGCTAATTGGGCAATTATCGGCAGTGATGAAGTTGGGACCGGCAGTTACTTCGGGGCATTAACTGTCTGCGCCGTCTTTCTGCCTCCTGAACGAATGGATTTAATGCGTGAGTTAGGCGTCAAAGACTCGAAACTACTTAACGACACGCAAATTCGTGAACTCGCTTGGCAAATCAAAGCCTGCGTCCCTCACTTCCTATCGGTCTGCCCGCCGATTAAGTACAATGAAGTAATCGACACACTGAATGCTGTCGGCATTAAAGTTGCACTACATAATTTTGTCATCCGTAAGCTTGTCGCTTCACTGACCGATTCCGAACGTCAACAATTACAGGGCGTACTCATTGACCAATTTACTAGTCCTGCCAATTACTACAAACATCTGAAACGCGAAGCACACCCGTACACCAGCGACCTCTACTTCGCCCAAAAAGGAGAAAGTCATCACCTCGCTGTCGCTTGTGCTTCAATTATTGCTCGCGCCGCCTTTCTGGAATCATTGGAAACACTCGGCAAACCGTATGGAGCCGTGTTACCTTCAGGTGCCGGTGCCAATGTCGACCAATTTGGTCGTCAACTCGTACGCCAATACGGTTCAGAAGCTTTAACGCAGACAGCCAAACTGCATTTTGCAAACACTAAGAAGATATTGGGCAAGATTTAAACTTGCGCCAAGCACTTAAACGACATAAAAATGGACATACAAGCTCGCGTATTTCGATCAGCTTGTATGTCCTTTATGCTTGTTCATTCAATCAATAAATATCAACTATATTTACCATAGCACCTTCAGCACCGTCAACACTGATATAACCACGGTAAACGATATCACCGGTTGCCAAATCAATGACTTCAATACGGGGAGTATCGTATTCCGCCAAATCAATTTGGTACACATAACCGTCGTGGATATCCGCTTGCAACTTAGAGCGAGCAACTTCAATAAACTTCTGTTTTGCTTCGTCATAACGCACAATCACATGGCGGTCTTCGTCGGCATCCCAATACGAGATGTAGATAATATCAGACGCAATATCTACATTGGCATAAGTGTACTCATCTAGCTTGAATGGCAATGGTACTTCACTTTCCTGTTCCGTTAGTGGATCGATTATCTTTACCATCGCCCGTCCATTTGCATCGTTACGAATAAAGGCGAACCGGCGTTCTGCTTTGGAACGGAGCTCCCCGTAATGGTAACGTGGATTGCTGCTTGGTATTTCGATGTCTTTGATATACTTAACAGTCTGTTGTTCCAAGTCAATGCGATACCAGCTACCTGTCACGGAATCAATCCATAGCTCCTTCTTCTCATACGCAAGCGCATCTAAGTTTAGTAATAAGTCTACTTGGTTGCCATTTACGGCTATTTGCAGTGTGTAACCCGCATAGACACTAGTGTCTATCGTTTCAATTTCTTTGCGTTGATATGTTCGATTTTCTTTATCAATAAGATAGTAAAAGTAGGCGGGGCCTTTTATGCCAGCCTCTACCTTAAGCCAGAATTCTCGCCCATCCGGTAGTGGCACACCATTGGCGCCACGTAAATCAGGACGATTCCACATAGGGAATAATCGCATAGTTGTTTGTGCACTCATCGGATTACGCTGAATATCCCATTGTGGATTGCTATCTAAAGCTATTGTCTTACCGTCTACAATTGTGAAAACATAATAAACGCCTTGTTGTTCATTTATAATCAGCCCTTCAATAGATACACCCTTGATAACGTCTGTATTTCCCGCTTCATTGACTAACGTCACACGATAAGGTGCCGGAATAATTTTCACAAATGTCAATATACCTACCGTTAAGCATAAGAAGAACCAGAACATTGTGTAATAAGGTTTCTTCATGATATTCCCTCCTTAAATGCTGATGTGACGTTTCATCAAATAATGCATGATACTGAGATGCCAAACGAGCCATACCACCACAAACAGCGCCAAGTACAGGTATATTTCGTGTTGGATTAGGATGATATTGGCAACGATGTTCATACATGCGCTGATTAATAGGACGCTGAGTACGGAATAGCTTATGAGTGAACCAATCATAATCGCAAAACTTTTTGCTTGAAGACTGAAGAAGCCGACGACTAAATTCGTTATCCAGACCAAAAAACCGAAGCCCATGGCATAAATTAGCACGAAAGCGCGGAAATCCTTTGGTAGGAATAAGATGTCGAATATGCTACTTGTGAAAACATAATTGAGTTCCCGTACCGGACTACTCACAGATTGTCCGCTAAAGAAACTTTGTAAGCTAATATTCGTGGCATAGGTAAACACTACTTGCACTGCCAGCAACCCAAAAATCATCAGCATCAAACTCGTTAACTTCGCATAAGCAATGGTCACTCTTTTGCCGGGGAGCAGAAGTAAGCGATAGATGAAATTGCCTTGGAAACGCCACTCACGAATCCAAGTGTAGAAGGCATACAACAACATAGCGGTAATCGCCGCACCTACAACCATTGCGAACGTCATATGATAGGACACGAAATAGCCGAAATGAATTTCCGGCACATTCCCGTACAGCTCCGGATTGCGACGCTGTTCGAGATAGCGAATTGTTTGCCAAATGATGAAGATAAGCTCCCAACCAAAAACACCGGCAATCAAACTCAAGTAGAATTTCTTGGAACGATTCATCTCGTGAATAACTAATTGTTTGAATTTCTTCATCCTAGTCCACCTCCCTCAACACATCAATGACACTCTTACCTTCGGTTTCGCGCAATGTTTCCAAATAGAAGTCGCGTGCAACTCGACCATCTTGTAGCAAAACAACACGATCAATCAAATGTTCAATTTCATTGATTTCATGTGTAGACAACAAGACTCCTTTACCTTCTACTAATTTCGTCGTGAATACTTGGGCGATTTGCTCTCTTGACAGAATATCAATCCCGCTGAACGGCTCATCCATGATTAAATAATCGCTATCGAGCGCCAACCCCATGACTAGATTCACTTTTGCGACGGTTCCTTTCGACAAGTCGGCAATGCGATCGGTCACATGCAATTTGAAGAAATCTAATACTTCCAACGCTTTTTTCTCATTGAAATTCGGATAGAATGTTCGCATGAACGTCAATGCTTCATGAATCGTCCAATCTTTCAAGACGATAATTTGGTCGGGAATGTAGGATATTCGTGAGAAATTATCTACTGTAATCGGCTCGCCGTCTATCAACAACTCACCTTCATCAATCGGAAAAAGTTGCATAATCGCATTCATCACGGTTGTTTTACCCGTACCGTTCACACCTACTAGACACGTGATTTCTCCGGGTTTTACCGTGAAATTGACTTCTTTTAATACATGCTTCTTACCGAAAGACTTCTTTAGACGCTTAATTTCCAGCATAGATTTCACCTTCCTCTCCCGTTTGTGTAACGCATTCTGTCAACAATGTCAGCAACTCCTGCCGTTCCAAATTGAGCGGTTGAACTGCTTGACGGAATAGTTCCACGGCTTCGCGCACTAATTCTTGTTTGAGATGTACTAGGCGTTCCGTATCTTCCGTCAACCGACTTGTTACATTCGCTTCCGTCATAATCAATCCTTCCTCCTCCATTATCTTGTACGCACGTTGCACAGTATTCGGATTGATACTCATCTGTTGCGCTAATTCGCGTCTCGATGGCAAAATATCGCCCGGTCGATACGTACCATTGACAAACGATTGCTTGAAATATTGAACTAGCTGCTCGTAGATTGGCAACCGTTTATTAAATTCCATGCAAACTCCTCCTTTCTTAGTGTTCCGCCACACTGTACTAACATCTTAATACACTTCATAACTGTATTATACCATTAATACACCATGTGTCAACGCTTCCATTCCAAAAAAAATCAAAACGACACCCGCTCACAATGAAAAGCACGGTGTCGTTTGTTGTATTCTCTTAAATTAAAGCGTCCAAGATTGCGCGCTTCATTTCTGTTGTTGGGACAATTTTGCGGTGGAGAATTGGGGCTTTGCGTACAGTTGCCACTGAGGTCGGCACTGGCAAACCGGTGAAGGCGTGAAGTTGATCCAACAAGTCGAAATCCGACCATTCCGCTTGGACTTCGCTCAATGTTTCCATAACAATACGCGGAAACTTATACGGCGTAGCTGTTGCCATGACAATCGTCGGTGTGCGGTCATTGGTTTGCTCGACATAACGCTTATACACCGAAAAAGCCGTCGCCGTATGCGGTTCTATAACATAACGATGCTGTTCCCACGTTCGCTTAATCGCTCGCGCTGTCGCACCTTCACTGGCATCTCGCACATAGAAATCTTGTAATTTATTCACGATGCCACCGGATAATTCATACGCACCGGCCGCCTCAAGTGTTTGCATCAACAAAGTCGTTTCTGTATCTTGCTCATCGACTAATTCATAAACTAAACGCTCTAAATTGCTGGCGACACGCACATCCATGGCCGGTGAACTGGTCGCAATCAACGGACGATGACGATTGTATAACCCTTCGTGAAAGAAATCCACCAATACATTATTCAAATTGGTAGCGCAGAGTAATTTGGCGATTGGAACTCCCATCATCTTTGCATAATAACCAGATAGAATATTCCCGAAATTACCGGTCGGCACGGCTATATTAATCGCCTCGCCTGCCTGAACCGCGCCACGCTTGACTAGCTGTGCATAAGCAAAAACATAATAAACCATCTGCACAATAATGCGCCCAATATTGATTGAATTAGCGCTGGAGAACTGGAATCCTCTTGCGGCGAGCGTTTGTTGTAATTCCTCATTTGCCAATAAGGCTTTGACTTTTGCTTGCACATCGTCAAATGTACCTTCTACGCCGATAATCGTTTCATTATCACCGCTCTGTGTCAATAATTGTTGCGCCTGAATCGGTGTCACATAATCTTTCGGATAGAAGACGATGACTTGCGTACGTTCTACATCTGCAAACCCTGACATCACCGCCTTACCGGTGTTGCCGGCTGAAGCGGTTAAGATAACCATTTGATGTTTCAGATGGTTTTTCTTCGCGGAATGAGTCATTAAATGCGGCAAAATCGATAATGCCATGTCCTTGAAAACACCGGTACTTCCATGAAACAATTCCAACACATGCAACTGTTCATTGAGCGAAACAAGTGGCGTGATATGCGCATCATCAAATCCTTTATCATAAGCAGCTGCGATACAAGTACGCAACTCTCCTTCAGTAAAATCCGTTAAATAATGGCGTAACACTTCATAAGCAATCTCTTGGTAAGAACACTCCCCTAGATGCGTCCAATTGAAGTCAACTTGTGGAATATACTCCGGGACGTAGAGCCCGCCATCGACCGCAATCCCCTTTAAGATAGCTTGTGATGCTGTAATGCGCTCTGCTTTGTTGCGCGTGCTGTGATACATCAATTCCGTCATACAAATCCCCCTCACTTAAAAAAACTCGAATTGTTTAGACTAATCTTTACATTCAGTCTACCAATTCGAGTTCATGAGGTCAATGAAGTTATTCAATTAAGCAAACACAATGACACTTCGACAGCTACGCCCGCTAACGGATTTCCAAACCTTCAATTTGCTGCAAGGCTTGCGTTACCTTGTTCATTGCGCTCAACACATCTTCGTCGGTTAAGGTGCGAGCCGGATTTTGGAACGTTAAACGATAAGCGAGTGATTTTTTGCCTGGAAAAAGGGCTGCATTAACGAATAAGTCGAACAATTCAACGGATACGAGATTGTTGCCTCCGTGCGCTTGAATCGTGTCCGCCAATGTGTGGTGTGCCACACTATCCTCAACCAGCAACGCCAAATCGCGTGAAGTTGACGGATATTTCGGAATCGCTCGTTGCACCAATGCGGGGCGCGTTGCCGCTAAGATTGCATCTAAATTCATCTCCGCAAAAAAGGTCGCTTCCTCAAGGTCGTACTCGCGAGCTAATTTCGGATGAATTTGTCCAAGAAGTCCGATAACTTCCCCATTCAACAAGATTTCCGCTGTCCGTCCCGGATGGAATTCAGCCACCGTATTCACCGCACGATAACTTACTTGCGACGTTAAGCGTACCGCTTCGAAATACCCTTCCACCATACCTTTCAAATCGAAGAAGTCATAAGGTAATGCCTTGCTGTACCACGTTGCAGATGTTTTTTGTCCGGAAAGGAATAGCGCTAGACGTTCTTCTTCCAGCGGTTGAACATTCGCTCCTTGCCCGTAAAATACTTTCCCTGTTTCGTAGAAAGCTAATTGCTTGTTGTTACGCGCTTGGTTATAGCGGGCGATTTCTAATAGCGCCGGGAACATACTTTGGCGTAAAACAGAACGTTCTTCACTCATTGGGAAATCCAAATGAACAAGTGGGTGATTCGGCGAACGTAATAATTCCGCTTGTTTCGGCGAAGTTAAGACATAGCTAATCGTCTGATTGAGTCCGAAGCCTTCACAAATGGTACGCGTTTGACGTACTAGACGCTGTTTGGCACTCAATTGCCCCGGTGTGCTCGGAACCGCCGGCAATGTCGCCGGCAAACGGTCATAACCATAAATACGCGCAATTTCTTCAAGAATATCTGCTTCAATTGTAATATCCCAACGGCGTGCCGGTACCTTCACAGTGAAACTTTCCGCTTCCAATGCACATTCGAAGCCTAATCTTTGGAAAATTTCCGCTACTTCTTGTGGACTCAATGTAATCCCTAACTTTTGCGGAATACGGTCATATCGCACCGTAATGCTCGGTTCGCAAACTTCTAATGTATCCACTTCAGCTACACCTGCTGCGACATGTCCGCCTCCAAGCTGTGCCATCCAAATAGCCGCTTGCTCACCGGCTTCGTGAATTGTTGCTAAGTTGATGCCTTTTTCGAAGCGGGCGCTGGATTCTGAACGCAAATTGAACTTCTTGGAAGTTGTACGAACACGAATCGGGTCAAAGACCGCCGTTTCTAACAAAATATTGCGTGTCGTTTCCGTCACTTCTGAGTCTAATCCACCCATTACTCCAGCTAAGGCGATTGGCGTTTCACCATCCATAATCAACATATCTTCACTGGACAGTATGCGTTCTACACCGTCTAATGTTGTAAACTTCATACCTTCTGACGCTACTTGAACAGACACATTTTTGTGCGATAACGTATCGTAATCGAAGGCGTGCATCGGTTGTCCATACAATAGCAAGAAATAATTTGTAATGTCGACAATATTGTTAATTGGACGAATGCCGGCTTTCATCAGACGCATTTGTAACCAAAGCGGGCTTTCGCCGATTCTAACATTACGGATCAAGCGCAATTGGTATTTCGGTGCCAACATCTCATCTTTGACAGATACTTGTACAGACTCGTTCACATCGCTCGACGAATCGAAATGTACGTTCTCCTTTAAAGCAAATTCTGGCTGTTGATGCGTAATTGCTCCAACTTCATGTGCGGCACCACGCATACTCAATGCATCCGCTCGGTTCGGTGTAATCGATAACTCCAACACAGAGTCATTTAGTTTCAGATAGTCGACCACACTGTCCCCCACAGGCGCGTCCTTCGGCAACAAGAACAAGCCGTCGGCATATTGCTTCGGTACCACAGAATCGCTGAATCCTAATTCTTGCAATGAACAGAGCATTCCTTCCGACACTTCACCACGCAATTTACCTTTCTTAATCTTGATTCCTCCCGGCAAAATCGCCCCCGGTAAAGCCGTAATCACTTTTGCCCCGACAACCACATTGTCCGCACCACAAACAATTTGCAACAAATCGCCTTCACCGACATATACTTCACAAATGTGTAAGTGATCGCTGTTCGGATGGTCGACAACGCTCACAACACGCCCAATCACAAGGTTCGATATTCCCTCTGCAAAATTCTCGACACCTTCAATTTCAATACCGGTACGAGACATTTTGTCGGCGAGTGTGGTAGCCGGCCATTCATCTAAATTTAGGAAATCTTGTAGCCATTCAACTGATAGTTTCATCTAGTTCTGTCCTCCTTTGAACTGAGTTAAGAAGCGTAAATCATTTTGGTAGAAATGGCGAATATCATCGATATTGTATTTCAACATCGCAACGCGATCCGGTCCTAAACCAAAGGCAAAGCCGCTATACTTGGTCGAGTCAATGCCCGCCATTTCAAGAACATTCGGGTGAACCATACCTGCACCGAGAATTTCAATCCAACCGGTCTGTTTGCAAACTGAGCACCCTTCACCGCCGCATTTGAAACAACTAACATCCACTTCAACGGACGGCTCTGTGAACGGAAAGTAACTTGGACGCAAGCGAATTTCTCTTTCCTCGCCGAATAATTTCTGACCGAATTGTTGCAAAGTCCCTTTCAAATCTGCCATTGTAACGCATTCATCAATGACCAATCCTTCAATTTGATGAAATTGATGCGAATGTGTCGCATCATCGCTATCACGGCGGAATACTTTCCCCGGACTAATCATCTTCAACGATCCTTTGCTGAAATCGTGCTGTTCCATTGTCCGCGCTTGAACAGGCGACGTGTGCGTACGCAACAAAACTTCTGAATCAATGTAGAAGGTATCTTGCATATCACGTGCCGGATGTGTCTTCGGCAAGTTCATCATCTCGAAGTTGTAGTGGTCCAATTCCACCTCGGGTCCTTCGACAATTTGATAGCCCATCCCGATAAAAAGATCTTCGATTTCTTCCATGGTTTGCGTAATGATATGGCGAGCCCCTACTGGTCGTTGTGTTCCCGGTAACGTAACATCCAACGTTTCTCTCTGCAATTTCAAATGGATGGCCATTTCTTCTAATTTCAGTTGATGCTCTGCCAACAATTGCTCAAATTCTTCTTTAATTTCATTCATCAGCTGTCCTAATTTAGGACGCTCTTCAGCCGATAAGTCGCGCATTACTTTGGCAACATCAGCTAATAGTCCTTTTTTGCCCATGTAACGCACGCGCAACGCCTGCAATGCTTTCTCGTCCACCGCTTCTTGCAATTCAGGACGAAACTGTGTCCCTAATGCCTTCAGCGAATCAATGTGTTTTTGAATATCCATCATGTATCCTCCCCATTCTATATACAAAAAAATACTCATCCCTAAAAAGGGACGAGTTATCGCGGTACCACCCTCGTTCTTAGAAAGCAGTTGCCTTCTAAGCACTTGATGCCTGTTAACCGTGGCAAACGGTATCCTTTTCAAAGCAGACAGCAACGATGAATATCTCGTTGCGTTCACTTTTTGACAGATAGGTTCCAGAAGTGAAAGTTGCCCTCGACTTACTTGCTCAATTTCAGTCTTGTTGAGCATCCCTGTTCATTGCGAGTTTAACGGCTTCTATCATCACCAAACGATTATTTCGATAGTCTTAGTATAGTCGCTTTCGCTATGCTCGTCAATACACGGTTGCGGACAAATTCTGTTTGATTTAGTCATCATAATCTTCGTCGTCATCATCGTCGTCGTAATCGTCTACATCATCTTCTCCTTCATCGTCATCAACTTCGGGGGTTGCATATTGATATGCTATTTCCGGTGAAGTTGTGGAGGTAACAGAAGAAACGGCATTATTTGATTGTGTCGGTGTAGATGAGATTGGCTCTGTCGTTGAAGAAACTGAACGATTCTCTGTATTGCGTTGCGCGTGCACTGCATCCGATACGGTTCGAGAAGGTGTCGGCTTCACGGTATTACGATGCGATTGTGATACAACTTTCTTCGTGTCTTCTGCTGAGGACGAACGTCCGTGTACACTTTTCGATTCGGATTTGATAGCAGGTAAATCCTCTATCATGGAGGTAGATGCTTTGTGCCCTGTGGCACTTGCTGCCGGCTGCACCAATACGAATACAGACCCTGATAGGAGAATCACACTCAATACCGTCGAAATCGCCATAAATGAGAAACGTTTCAGCTTGTTCGTCGTATCCATAATCGATAAGATACGCTTTTTGAAATTGAATTTC
The DNA here is from genome assembly GCA_026131555.1 of Aerococcaceae bacterium NML190073. Classification (GTDB taxonomy): domain Bacteria; phylum Bacillota; class Bacilli; order Lactobacillales; family Aerococcaceae; genus Abiotrophia. The sequence continues at coordinate 127,531 of JAMXJH010000001.1, forward strand.
TTTCCATAAAAACAAGTCGACAACGCGATTGGTTTCGCAACATCGCGTGATAGCGTGCGAAGAATCATCTCTCCATAAGAACGGCGATAGTTGATGGAACGCCCTGCCAATAAAGTTGCATCGCAGAAAGCCTCGCCTTCCTCTTGCATAGCACTGCAACATAATTTGACACATGGGTTAAACCAGTGAAGGCTCATGGCGATAAGCCCTAATAAATTGATCCAAACGTCTTTATGGACGTAGTGGATTACTTCATGTTCCAATACCATACTCATGGCTTCTTCTTTAAGTGGTGCATCAGGTAGCACAATCATCGGACGAACGAAGCCGACTAACATTGGACTTTTGACAAGTGAGCATCTTTTGAGCTGAATGGTACTCTTGGAAACACCATAAGTAGCCAGTATTCGTTCAAACAGATTCAAGACGGATGCATCGAATTCATTGTGTCCCCAACGCACTACCATTTGGCGGAAACGGTAATATTGCCACATAGAGCGACCGAACATGACCATTGCGCCGATTCCCCAAATAACAGTTCCACTTGCATAAAGGAAATACCCGACGCTGTAAGGAAATGAAGAGCCGGTAGAAGCCTTCGAAATCGACGCCTCTGTCGAATGTTCGGAAAGAATCTCACTTGATTGAGAGGTGGGCGCTTCTACCAATTCAGTTTCAGAAGGCTCATTGAACTGTACCAATCCCGTGCCAAATGATGGACGGATCGGAATAACCAATGCAAGTAACACTATTATCCAAATTGTGTAGCGTGTTTTTGCTGACAAGAGCTGTGGCTTTTTTTGGAAAAAGAACAGTAACAACAGAACAATCACAGACATTATCAAACTGGCTGATAATAGTGATAGGATAAAAGCTGTCATGTACGGACCCTACCCTTCCTTTAATAAATTCCTTAGCTCATCTAAATCTTCTGCAGACAATTCTTGACTGGCACATAGCGTTTTCACTAAACTACCAATTGAATTGCCTTCATAACGTTTCAAGAAATCTCCTGTTTCGATTTGTAAATATTCGTTTTCTGTAATAATCGGTGTGTATAAACGTTCTCTGCCTTTACGTTCACTCACCAAAAAACCTTTCTCGGTTAAACGTGTTAACATGGTGAGTAATGTTTGCGGCTTCCATGAAGTGCCCGTTTTAAGTTTCTCGGTAATTGTATGTGTACCTACTGGTGATTGCGAGCTCCAAATGGCTTTCATTACACTGAATTCTGCATCAGGAAGTCGTTTTATTGAATGCGTCATGAAATAGTGCCTCCTTTTCTACATTTGTCTAATTAATTTTACGTGTTTTTCACTATTTTGTCAAGCATAGTCCCTCCAAAATAGGAAAACGCCTCTTTTCACAACGAATGCAAAAAGAAGCGTTCAAGAGGGGAGATCGAGTTATTTTTGCCTACTTGTGAATTAAATGTTAATCATCATCATCTTCATCGTCGTAGTCATCATCGTAATCGTAATCGTCATCGTCGTAGTCGTAACGATCGTCGAAATCATAGTCATCGTAGTCGTAGTAGCCGTAATAACCGTGGCGACCATAGTCATTATCGTAGCGATCATCGTCATCATCATAATCATAACGATCATCGTAATCGTCACGGTCGTCCCAGTCGTAGTAATCATCGTCATGATCTACGTCCCATTCCCGAATCGCGCCTGTTTGAGCATCAATTTCATATTCATACTCTTTACCGTCGCTATAGAACTTCACATCAATGACTTTGCGACCATTTTCATAGTCAATTTTTTCCGTCAAACGTTGTACATCTGCTTCTTTCAAGTTTGCGTGTTGTAAAGCAATTTGCTTAGCATTTACAGCAGTTGCATCCGTATTCGGTTGTTGTGGCTTCGGTGGCGCCGGTTGCTGCGGTTTCGGCGTATTTTGCGGCGGTGTTGGCGCTACAAAGTTTTCGATGTCCATGTCTTTATGAACAATCGCTCCGTTTGCCACACTGATTTCATAGTCATATTCTTTGTTGCCTACGTAAAATTCAATATCGTACACTTGTACGCCGTTTTCCACATCGCGCTGATTTTTGATAAATACAACGTCTTTTTCTTGAACTTTCGCATCGGCTAATGCAATTGCTTTAGCTTGTTCGGCTGTAATTCCCGCCGGTTGTGCTAATACATTGCCAGCTGTTGATAAAACACTTGCGCTTAATAAACCTAAAGTTAATTTAATGAAATTTTTATTCATGTCAATTTCGCTCCTTCAAATTAGTAATAATTTTTTACATAGCATCTGTTCCACATCTACTATGACAAGCTTGTCGACAGATTCAAACGTCTTACAACATTAGCTACGTGCTGTAAATAACGACGTTCTACAACTGTCTAACTACATTCTACACTTGTCTTTTTGGTTTGTCAACACTTTTATTAAAAAAATTTTTTGCCCTATCAACATTTAGCTTTAAGTGGCAGTGCACCACCTTATCAATGGCATAAAAAAAGAACAAAGCCGAAGCCCTGTTCTTTACTTTTATATTATTCCGCTAATGGTTTGTCTGCTGTTAATTCCACATCTGCCCAAGATAAATCAGAGTTTGTATCAATAGTGTAGTTTTTAACACGGTTGTTAACCCCTACTAATGCGTAGCGATACAAGGTTGGGAACGCCGGTACCGTATCTACCATGTATTGTTGCCATTCTCTGAAGGCTTTTTTCTTGAATGCCAAGTCAAATGACTCGTCAGAAGTTAATTGGTCAATGAATGTATCCAATTCTTCTGAAGCAAAACGCGTGTAGTTGAATGGAGCTGTACGTCCCCATAATCCATCCGGCGTTGGGTCTCCACCGACTGAGAACGCCCCTAAGAAAATATCAATTTCAGGATCATCGGCTTTCACACGGTCATAGAATGAATTGAACTCTAACAAACGACCATCTGTCAATTCCACATTCACACCGATTGCCTTCCATGATTCAACATAATATTGTGCTAAAGGTTCCGCTGTTTCGCCACCGGACATGGAAGCAAACTTCAATGTAAATGGTTTACCACTTGGATCTTCCACGAAACCATCGCCGTCTTTATCTTCGAAGCCTGCTTCTGTCAGCAATGTTTTTGCTTTAGCTTCATCGTACGTATAACCTTCGATATCTTCTGCATACCATTCCTTAAAGTTTGGCGTCACAAGCGTGTTCGCTCCGATACGTAAGCCATTATAGAATTTCTCACCAACAGCATTGTTATCCACCGCATACGCCAACGCTTTACGTAAGTTGACATTTGCCAATACTTTGGTATCGTCTACTTCAACTTCGTTCTTCTCGTCATTCCATTTACCTAACTTGAAGCCGACATATGTGTAAGCATTTTGGAGTTCGCCTAAGATTTGGAAATTTGTCGCATCTTTGTAAGTTGGATAAGTATCCGCCGGTAAGTCAATCAAGTCATAACGTCCTGACTTCATTTCCTCAGGTGCTGTTGTTTCTGATACAACTTCCAATACTACACCATCTAATTTAGGTTTGCCACGCCAGTAGTATTCATTTGCTACATACGTTACAGATTCGCCCGGTGTAATTGACTCCACCTTGAACGGACCGAAACCGATAGGTTTTTTGCGGACTACTTCTGAATCTGCCATGTCCGCTACTTCAATGCCTTCAAAAGCGTGCTCCGGCTCAATGTAAGTTGCGACTCCACCGCCGGCAATCAACATTGAGTTGCTGAATGTTTTGTAAGTGATTGTAAGTGTATAATCATCCACACGTTCCAAGCCGACAATTTTGTCCGTTTTGCCTTCGTGATAGTCGTCCATACCTACGACATTTGTAAATTGTTCGCCGTAACGAATACCTGTGTAATCCTTATGTCCGACCACGTAATAAGGGAAAATCACGTCATCAATCGTAATCGGCTCGCCATCATCCCATTTATGTCCTTCCGGAATAGTAATCGTCACTTGCTTCTTCTCTTTATCGAATGAGATACGACCGAAGCCTTTGTCTGTATAGTTAAAGTCTGAGTCGTAAGAGATTAACGACTCATTGAATAGCGAGATGATTTTGGCATCCACATTCGTGTCATAAAACATTTTGTTCAACACGCCGGCAAACGTTTCGCCCGCCAATCCATACTTGAATGTACCACCATTGATGGCTTCACCTTGTGTGGTGGTGGTTTTCTCAAATGAGAGTCCTTCCGCTCCCACTATAGACACAGTTGTGTTAGCAACCACTGAACCTAATGTTAATGCAGTAGCTACTAAAGCTACTTGTCTTCTGAACATTCTTTTCATACTTTTCTCCTTTAATATTGGATTTTTTTGACTATTCTTAATACTACTGGGTTTCGCCATAGATTGCAAGGATTTGCTGAATAATTTACAAAATACACGTAGCCCGTCTTACAAAAAAACATCAAGCAAAACAATGTTTTGCTTGATGTTCCATTTAGATAACCAATTATTCCGAAATCGGTGCTTCCGCTGTTAATTCAATCGTATGTAAGTGTCTTAACGGTGAGTCAGGGTCAATTGAATATTTATTTACTCTGTTGTTAATAGCCGTCACAGATTGACGGTACAACGTTGGAATAATCGGCGCTTGTTCAAACATATACGCCTGGAAATCCTTAAATGCTTGCTTCTTAAACTCCAAATCGAATGATTTATCTGAAGTAAATCTGTCTAATAGTTCATCTAACTCTGGAGATGTAAAGCGTGCGTAGTTGAATTTAGATGATTTCCCATATAGGGCATTTGGATCCGGATTTCCACCTAAGGCCACGCCGCCTAAATAGATATCAATTTCCGGGTCATCATTTTGTACGCGATCATAGAATGAATTGAATTCTAACAAACGTCCATCTGTTAATTCAACATTCACACCAATCGCTTTCCATGATTCTAGGTAGTATTGTGTAAATGGTTCCGCAATCTCACCACCCGACATTGCAGCGACTTTTAATGTAAATGGCTTACCACTTGGATCTTCTACAAACCCATCGCTGTCTTTATCTTCAAATCCAGCTTCTGCCAATAGTGCTTTTGCTTTTTCCGGATCATAAGTATAACCTGCCAAATCTTTATCGTGTGCCTCTTTGAAGTTTGGTGTAATCAGTGAATTAGCGCCTTCACGCAACCCGTGATAGAATTTCTCTCCAATTGCATTATTATCTACTGCGTACCCTAATGCTTGGCGCAGATTTTTGTTCGCCAATACTTTTGTATCATCCATTTCGACTGCGTATTTTTCTTCGTTCCATTTACCTAACTTGAAGCCGATGTAGTTGATGACGTTTTGCAATCGACCGAGAACCTTAAAGTTAGTCGCATCCTTATATGTATCGTAGGTATCCGACGGGAAGCTTAATCCGATGTCATATCGACCGGCTTTCATTTCTTCTGGTGCGGTTTCCGGAGATACTACTTCCAGAAGGACTTTGTCAATCTTAGGTTTCCCTCTCCAATAATGCTCATTCGCCACGTAAGTAACGGCTTCTCCGGGTACAATTGACTCCACCTTAAATGGACCGAAACCAACTGGCTTTTGACGAACCGCTTCTGCCGATTCTAAATCTTTCACCGGAACATCTTTCAATACGTGTTCAGGTTGGATATATGTAGCTACGCCGCCATTGACGATTACCATAGAACTTGGGAAAGTTATATAATTAATACGCAATGTATAATCATCAACGCGCTCTAACCCTGAGATTGTATCCACTTTTCCTTCGTGGTATTCGTCCATTCCCACAACATTTGTAAATTGTTCGTTATATCTTACGCCGGTGTAATCTTTATGCCCAATGACATAGTACGGGAAGATGACATCGTCAATTGTAATCGGTTCGCCGTCATCCCATTTGTGCCCTTCCGGAATTTTGATCGTTGCTTGCTTCTTATCTTTATCCAGTTCCAATTTAGCAAAGCCTGAATCATTGATGATATAGTCGGCATCGTATCCGAATAAATCATCATGGAAAAAGGCAATAACTTGAGAATCCGGATTGGATGTAGATACCATGTTGTTCAGTAATCCTTCAAACGCAGTCCCTACTAATGCTACTTTTAATGTGCCACCTTCAATTGCTTTGGCATCCGGCGTATCAATCGTCTCCTCTAACTTAACCTGAGCCTGAGCTACAGATGCTAGCGGTGTAAATAATGCTGCACCCAATGTTAAAGTGGCAGCAACTAATGAGAAATTCCTTCTAAATCCTTTTTTCATTTCATTATCCCCTTTGTTTTATTAGAGTTCGATTAACTCTATTCGTTAATTATACATTTACCTTACGTAAATACAATCATTTTTTCATTTTTAGTAAAAAAATAGCAACATAATAAAGTATTTTTAGAAAAAACGGTATAAAAAACATTGAGATGTCTACAACAAACTTTCATTTAATTGCGATACTTCTATTAACATACGGATTTTTAGGCATAAAAAAAATCAAGCAAAGCCGTAGCCTTGCTTGATATAAAGTCTAAGTTGAGAATTATTCTGTTGCAGGAGCATCAGCTGTTAATTCAACTGTATGCCAGTACTTCAATGATGAGTTTGGATCGATTGAGAACTTGTTGACACGATTGTTAACCGCTGTTACTGATTGACGGTACAATGTCGGAATAACAGGTGAATGTTCGTGCATGTAAGCTTGCCATTCTTTGAAGGCTGCTTTCTTGAACTCCAAATCAAACGATTCATCCGAGCCGAATTTCTCTAATAACGCATCCAGTTCAGGTGATGTGAAACGTGAATAGTTGAATTTAGATGATTTAGAGTACAAACCATTCGGATCCGGATCTCCACCTAAGCTCCATGCACCTAAGTAGATATCAATTTCAGGATCATCTTTCTCAACGCGATCATAGAAGGCATTGAACTCTAATAAACGACCGTCTGTTAATTCAACATTAACACCAATTGCTTTCCATGATTCTAAGTAATATTGAGCAAACGGTTCAGCGATTTCGCCACCTGCCATCGCTGCTAATTTCAAAGTGAATGGCTTACCTGATGGATCTTCTACAAATCCGTCACTGTCTTTGTCTTCAAATCCGCCTTCTGCCAATAATGCTTTAGCTTTCTCCGGATCGTAAGTATATCCTTCTAATTCTTTGTCGTATGCTTCAGTGAAGTTCGGTGTGATTAATGAGTTTGCGCCTTCACGTAAACCGTGATAGAATTTCTCACCGATTGCATCGTTGTCTACAGCATAACCCATTGCTTGACGTAAAGCTTTGTTTGCCAAAACTTTTGTATCGTCCATTTCAACTTCGCTTTTTTCTTCATTCCATTTACCTAATTTGAAACCAACGTAGTTGACAGAGTTTTGTAAACGACCTAAAACCTTAAAGTTCGTTGCGTCTTTGTAAGTGTCGTATGTATCAGGTGGGAATAGTAAGGCTACATCATAACGACCGGCTTTCATTTCTTCCGGTGCTGTTTCAGCAGCTACTACTTCCAAGACAACTTTATCAATTTTTGGTTTGCCTCTCCAGTAATGTTCATTTGCTACATATGTAACAGCTTCTCCAGGTGTTACTGATTCTACTTTGAATGGACCAAAACCAACTGGCTTCTTACGAACTAATTCTGAAGAATCCAAATCTTTTACCGGAACATCTTTTAATACGTGCTCTGGTTGAATGTATTGAGATACACCACCACCCGCTAACGCCATTGAGTTAGGGAAGTTTTTGTAGCTTACACGCAATGTGTAATCATCCACGCGCTCCAAACCAGAGATTGTTTCTGCTTTACCTTCATGGTATTCTTCCATTCCGACAACGTTTTTGAAGGTTTCACCGTAACGTACACCTGTATAATCTTTATGTCCGATAACATAATAAGGGAAAATTACGTCGTCAATCGTAATTGGTTCACCATCATCCCATTTATGCCCTTCCGGAATTGTGATTGTTACTTGTTTCTTCTCTTTATCTAACTCTAATTTAGCAAAACCTGTGTCATTGATGACAAAGTCAGAATCATATCCATACAGTCCTTCGTTGAAGAAATCAATGACTTGCCCATCCGGGTTTGCAGTGTACAACATGTTGTTCAAAAGACCTTCAAATGCGGCTCCAACTAAGGCAACTTTTAATGTGCCTCCTTCAATTGCTTGAGCATCTGCGTTGTCCACAGTTTCCTCTAATTTAACTTGCGCCTCCACTACCGGAGCTAGTGGCGTCAATAATGCTGCTCCTAATGATAATGTTGCAGCTACTAACGAAACACTTTTTCTAAAGCTTTTTCTCATTTTCCATCTCCCTTTCATTAGAGTTTGGTTAGTTTTATGTGTTCATTATACATTTTTCTCGGATAAATGCAATCTATTTTTCTATTTTTTATAAAAAAAAGCACAGCAAAGCAAGACTATCCAAAATCATGCTTCGGATTGGTCTTGCTTACTGTACGATTCAAATACGATTATTCTGCAATTGGCGCATCTGCCGTTAATTCAACTGTATGCCAGAACTCGAATGGAGAGTTCGGGTCAATTGAGAACTTGTTCACGCGATTGTTAACAGCTGTTACACCGTAACGGTATAAGGTTGGGAATGCCGGTACTTCCTCGTGCATGTAACGTTGCCATTCTGCGAAAGCTTGCTTTCTGAATTCAGGATCAAATGATTCATCTGACGTGAATTTCTCAAGAAGTGCATCATGCTCCGGTGTTGCAAAACGAGTGTAGTTAAACTTCGCAGTTCGTCCGTATAGTCCATTAGGTGCCGGGTCGCCACCTAAGCCCCATGCGCCGATGTAAACGTCGATTTCCGGATCATCTTTCTCCACGCGATCATAGAAAGCATTGAATTCCAATAAACGTCCGTCTGTCAATTCAACATTAATACCAACTGCTTTCCACGACTCCAAGTAGAATTGTGCCAAAGGTTCAGCGATTTCGCCACCTGACATTGAAGCCAACTTCAATGTGAACGGCTTGCCATCCGGCGCTTCAACGAAGCCATCGCTGTCGCCATCTTTGAAACCTGCTTCTTCTAACAATGCTTTTGCTTTTTCAGGATCATATGAGTAGCCTTCCAATTCACTATCGTACACTTCTGTGAAGTTCGGCGTAATCAATGAATTCGCTGCTGTACGTAAACCGTGGTAGAATTTCTCTCCTACTGCTGCGTTGTTCGCTGCGTATGCCATTGCTTGACGTAAAGCCTTGTTTGAAAGAACTCTTGTATCATCCATTTCAACTTCGCCTTTTTCTTCATTCCACTTACCTAATTTGAAACCAACGTAGCTCACGGCGTTTTGCAAACGACCTAATGGCTTGAAGTTCGTTGCATCCTTATATGTATCATATGTGTCGGTTGGGAAAGTTAAGGCAATGTCGTACTTGCCGGCTTTCATCTCTTCAGGAGCCGTTTCTGGCGCTAATACTTCCAATACTAAAGCGTCTACTTTCGGTTTACCTCTCCAGTGATGCTCATTCGCAACGAACGTTACGGCTTCACCCGGAGTAACGGATTCTACCTTGAATGGACCAAAGCCTACAGGTTTCTTACGAACCGGTTCTGAAGAGTCAAAGTCTTTAACCTCAATATCCTTGAAGACATGCTCCGGTTCAATGTAGTTACTTACACCGCCACCTACTAATGGCATTGAGCTTGGGAAGTTCTTATAAGTAACACGCAATGTGTAATCGTCCACACGCTCTAAGCCTGAGATGGTATCTGCTTTACCTTCATGATATTCTTCCATCCCAACAATGTTCTTGAAGTCATCTCCGTAACGAACACCTGTATAGTCTTTATGTCCAACTACATAATAAGGGAAGATAACATCGTCAATCGTAATTGGCTCGCCGTCATCCCATTTGTGACCTTCCGGGATTGTAATGGTTGCTTGCTTATTTTCCTTATCCAAAGTTAATTTACCAAATCCGGTATCATCGATGACAAAGTCTGCGTCATAGCCGAATAAACCTTCATTAAACAAGCCGATGATTTGATTATCTGGGTTACCGGAATACACTAAACTGTTCAAGATTCCCTCGAATGGTGATCCGACTTGCGCTACTTTCAATGTTCCGCCTTCAATCGCTTGTGCTTCTTGATCATCTACTGTTGTTTCCAACTTAACTTCTTCCGCAGAAACCACCGGAGCTAAAGGGGCAACAAATGCCGTTCCTAAAGTCAATGTTGCTGCGACTAATGAGAAATGTTTCTTAAAGCTTTTTTTCATAATGAAACCTCCGTTTGATTAGAATTAGATTAAATCCATAACTTTATTATACACATTTCTAATCTTAATGCAATTTATTTTTTAATTTTTTTAGAAAAAAAAAGAAACATCTGCGCATGAGATGTTTCTTTTATTGATTAAATGGGTCTTGCTCGTAAATGACACGTTGCATATACAGACCTTGAGGCGGTGCTGTGGGACCGGCTTGTTTACGGTTGCGAACTGCTAATAAGCGTTGCAATTCCGTTTCCGGTCTTAATCCGTCACCGATTTGCAAGAGTGTGCCGACGAGAATGCGAATCATATTATAGAGGAACCCATTGCCTCGGAAATAAAAACGTAATTCGTGCTGTTCTTCATCGTACATAATGGTCGCTTCGTAAACTGTCCGCACTTTATCTTCCTTATCTGTCTTCGTTGAGCAGAAGCTTGTGAAGTCATGCGTACCGACTATATCGCAGATAGCACGTTGCATTTTGGCAAGATCATAGCGATAAGGGTGATGTAGTGTATAATGACGTTTGAACGGATCCGGAAATTGTCCGACGTCCACGCGGTAAATGTACTCCTTCTCAGCGACATCGTAGCGCGCATGGAAGGTTTCGGCTACTTGAGCAACGTCAATGACGCGGATGCTAGTATCCAATAGGCTGTTGAATGCACGTTGCATTGCCTTTGGATGAATTGATGCGGGGTAATCGAAGTGAACGACTTGCCCGAGCGCATGAACACCTGAATCCGTGCGTCCTGAACCTGAGGTGGGAATATGTTGTCCGCTTGGCAATTTCGCCATTTTGCATAGGGCTTTCTCGATAGCGGCTTGGACAGAGGGACCATTCGGCTGCACTTGGTAGCCGACGTAGGGCGTGCCGTCGTACTGTACTTTAATTGCATAGCGTGGCATAGGGCGACCTCCTAATTTCTTAAGAATAAGAGGGCTAAGGTCAACGCGAATAACGCTGAATAGGCGACGAAATCCCCTTTGCCGTAATTGAGTTGGCGATACTTTGTCCGTCCTTCACTGCCGCGATAACCACGTGCTTCCATTGCCGTTGCCATTTCTTCTGCGCGATTAAAAGCACTGACGAACAAAGGCACCAGAATTGGCACGATTGCTTTCATTCGTTGAATGAAATTTCCTTGGTCAAACTCAACGCCACGCGCACGTTGCGCATTCATAATTTTTTGTGCTTCATCCATTAATGTTGGCACATAGCGGAGTGCAATCGACAACATTAAGGCGATTTCGTGTGCAGGGAAGCCGATTTTTGCCAATGGACGTAGCAAATGTTCGATACCGTCCGTCAATTCAAGCGGCGCCGTTGTCAAGGTGAGAATCGTTGACATGAAGATGATTAAGACTAATCTGGCAAAAATGAATGCCCCGTTGATTAGTCCGAGCGAAGTGACCGTAATCGGCCCCCACTTAAAGTATGTTTCCCCACCGATCGTGAATAGCACTTGGAAAATGACTGTAAATAAAATTAACCAAATCATCGGCTTCACACCTTTGATGAAAAAACGAATGCTAATCCCACTCAAGTGAATCGCCAGCAACGTAAACAGTGTCAACAACAAGTAAGTTTGCCAGTTGTTCGCTAGAAAAATAATGATGATGAAATAGAAACTACTTATCAATTTCGTACGTGGATCCAAGCGATGAATCCATGAGTCGCCTTGAATGTAGCGACCGAGTAGCATTTTATCTAACATGCTCGTTCGCCTCCTTCATTTGAATCAACTGCGTTGCCAAGGCTTCCACCGTCAACGGCATTTGCTCTGCCGGAATACTCAATTGCGTTTGCTCGCTAACTTGCTTCAAGAAACGCAAAGTGTGCGGTAAACCTAGCTGACGCTGCGCCATCGCTTCTTCATCTGCAAAAATAGCTGCCGGTGTCCCGGTCGCCACCACGGTTCCGCCTTCCATGACAATAACATTGTCTGCATACTTAGCAACATCATTCATCTGATGAGTTACTAGCACTAAGGTTAATGCCATACGTTTCTGTAAATCCGCAAAAAGTGCCATCATGCGTTGGTGACCGAGCGGATCCAATCCGGCAGTCGGTTCGTCAAGTACCAGCACTTCCGGCTCTAAAGCTAGAACGCCCGCAATCGCCACACGGCGCATTTGTCCGCCACTCAATTCAAAAGGTGAGCGCTCAAATAAAGCATCCTCTATACCGACAAGGTTCAATTTTTCTTTGGCAATTCGCTTTGCTTCTTCTTCCTGTACACCGAAATTCAGTGGACCAAACATCACATCTTTGAGAACTGTTTCTTCAAATAATTGTGCTTCAGGAAACTGAAAGACGACGCCGACTTTTTTGCGGAGAGGTTTGAGAGAGCCGTGCTTGGATTGAGCGGTAATGCGTTCGCCGGCAATCGTCACGCTGCCGTTCGTTGGACGCACCAAGACATTCAAATGTTGAATGAGCGTCGACTTGCCCGAACCTGTATGCCCGATAATCGCCGTTACTTGCCGACTGGGAATCGCCACATTGATATTATGCAAAGCACTGACGGCAAAAGGCGTACGCGGATTATAAATAAAATCTACTTCTTCAAATAAGATGTGGTGATCCATTCTAACAACGCCTCCTCGTCTAAATAATCATCCGGAACTGCAACGCCTTGCGCTTGCAAAGCATCTTTCAGTTTCTGCGCAAAAGGAACATCTAAGCCTAACTCAATCAATTGTTCACCCAGAGTAAAAATTCGCTCCGGCACATCGTTCATCACTAATTGTCCTTGGTTCATGACTAGAATACGGTCTGCTAAATTTGCCTCATCAATATCGTGCGTGATTGAAATAACCGTCAAATTAAACCGCTCTTTGATCGCTCTAACAGCTTGAATCACTTCAAGGCGTCCTACCGGATCCAACATCGCCGTCGCTTCATCTAGAATAATGATATCCGGACGCAATGCCAAGACGCTCGCCAAAGCGATGCGTTGTTTCTGTCCGCCTGATAGGCGAGCGGGTTCTTTTTGTTTGAAGGCTGACATGCGTACTTGTTCGAGGGCGTCATTGATGCGTACAATCATTTCTTCGCGTGGTACTCCGTTATTTTCCAAGCCGAAAGCAACGTCATCTTCAACGGTTGACCCAACAAATTGATTGTCAGGATTCTGGAAAACCATACCGACCTTGCGGCGAACTTCCCAAATTGTTTCCTCATTAAGTAACATACCGTTGATGCGTACTTCTCCGGTTTCTTGTGGCGTCAATAGTCCATTGATAATCTTCGCTAATGTTGATTTCCCCGACCCGTTTGGACCGATAATCGCAATCCACTCACCTTTTTGGATAGACACGGAAACATCCTTAAGCGATTCGCGTTCGTTGCCATAATACTGAAACGTAATATGTTTAAGTTCTACTGCTGCTGTCATTAGATACACTCCTTTGTGTATAAATTAACTCTTTCTTCTTACTTTCATACCTAAATAACTATGCGCTACATGTTCACTTAGGTATAAAAAAAGCACTTTAACGATGTTAGCACGAAGGATAAGACCTGGTACGTCTTATCCTCGCTGGATATTGGCTTGCGCTGTTTATCCGTGCTACAGAGCTAGACCGATGAGCACTTAGGCTCATCCATCATAACACTCCCCATCATAAAGTGATTAGTTCAAGTGAAGTTTCACTTTATTATACTAACTCGATGATTGCCATCGGTGCGCCGTCACCACGTCTTGGACCTTTTTTAAGGATACGTGTGTAACCGCCTTGACGCTCTGCGTAACGAGTTGCGTATTCGTTGAATAAACGTTGTAATACACGTTCTACAACTACTTCATCGTCTTTGATGCTTGCTTCTGCAATTTCGTTGCGCAAGAATGCTGCTGCTTGACGACGTGCTGATAAGTCACCTTTTTTACCTAAAGTGATCATTTTGTCGACAAATTTACGCACTTCTTTCGCACGAGTTTCTGTTGTTTCGATGCGCTCGTTAATTAATACGTCAGTTGTTAAGTCGCGTAACATCGCTTTACGTTGTGCGCTCTTACGACCTAATTTACGGTATGCCATTCCGGTTCCTCCTTTACTATCGAATACATTTATTGAAAATCTTAGTCATCTTGGCGTAAGCCTAAGTTTAAGTTAGCTAACTTTTGCTTCACTTCTTCAAGTGATTTACGTCCAAGGTTACGTACCTTAATCATTTCCGCTTCAGATTTATTAGTTAATTCTTGAATGGTATTGATGCCAGCACGTTTTAAGCAGTTGTATGAACGGACTGATAAATCTAATTCTTCAATCGTCATTACCAACATTTTTTCTTTCTCTGCTTCTTCTTTCTCAACCATAATCTCAGCTTGGCGAGCTTCGTCACTTAAATTCACGAAAATATTTAAGTGTTCTGTTAAGATTTTTGCTGCTAAACTTAAAGATTTCTCCGGACTGATTGAACCATCTGTCCAAATATCTAAAGTTAATTTGTCATAAACATTTTTTTGTCCGATACGGGTATTTTCTACTTGGTAGTTGACTTTTTCGATCGGTGTGTAGATTGAATCTACTGGCAAAACACCAATCGGCATGTCATCACGTTTATTGTGTTCACTACGTACATAGCCTCGCCCGTTTGATACGTTCATTTGCATGTTCAGTTGTGCGCCTTCCGCCAACGTACAAATGTACATGTCCGGATTGAGAATTTGCACGTCATTATCATGGATAATGTCAGATGCGTAAACGTCTTTCGGACCTGCAACGTTTAATTCAATTACTTTTGACTCTTGAGTATGAAGTTTCAACGCTAATTTTTTCAAGTGCAGAATGATTGTTGGGACATCCTCAACAACGCCTGCAACAGTTGCAAATTCATGCAGTACTCCATCAATCTGAATGCTAGTAATCGCTGCTCCAGGTAATGAAGATAATAAAATACGACGTAATGAGTTTCCAAGGGTTGTTCCATATCCACGTTCAAGTGGTTCAATGACTATCTTTCCAAATCTGGAATCGTCACTGACTTCAATCGTCTTAATTTCTGGCTTTTCAATCTCGATCATTGATTTTTTTCCCCTTTCAAAACGTTAGTCTCGCTGAGTCAATAGTATCATTATACACGGCGACGTTTTGGAGGACGGCAACCGTTGTGTGGAATTGGTGTAACGTCGCGAATTGCTGTTACTTCTAAACCAGTTGCTTGTAATGAACGGATTGCTGATTCACGACCTGAACCAGGACCTTTAACTGTTACTTCAACTGTCTTCATTCCATGCTCCATTGCGCCTTTAGCAGCAACTTCTGATGCCATTTGCGCTGCGAATGGTGTTGATTTCTTAGAACCGCGGAAGCCTAATGAACCCGCTGAAGACCAAGCAATTGCGTTACCATTCACATCTGTGATCATTACGATTGTGTTGTTGAATGTTGAACGAATGTGTGCTACCCCACGCTCGACATTCTTTTTCACACGACGACGACGACGTGCAGCTTGTTTTTTCTTTGCCATGAAGTGTTTCCCTCCTTCATTGATTAGTGTGGTTTATTATTTTTTACCTGCGACCATTTTCTTAGGACCTTTACGTGTACGGGCATTGTTCTTAGTGTTTTGTCCGCGTACAGGCAAGCCACGACGGTGACGTAAGCCACGGTATGATCCGATTTCTTGTAGACGTTTAATGTTCAAGCTAACTTCACGACGTAAGTCACCTTCAACTTTCAATCCGTCGATAATTTCACGAATACGGTCTAACTCATCGTTTGTTAAGTCTTTAACGCGTGTGTCTTCTGATACATTAGCTTGTGCTAATACTTTCTTAGAAGTTGTTAAGCCGATTCCGTAGATGTAAGTTAATGAAATAACTACACGTTTTTCACGTGGAATATCTACTCCTGCAATACGTGCCATTGATTCTAACCTCCTTCTTATTAACCTTGACGTTGTTTATGTTTTGGATTTTCACAAATTACCATTACATTCCCATTACGACGAATGATTTTACATTTTTCGCAAATAGGTTTTACTGATGCTCTAACTTTCATCTTGTTCCCTCCTTCAACTCGAACGGAATGGTTATTTAAAGCGATACGTTATACGACCACGTGTCAAATCATAAGGAGATAATTCAATCGTTACTTTATCTCCCGGCAAAATGCGAATGTAGTTCATACGGATTTTGCCTGACACATGAGCTAGTATCTCGTGTCCGTTCTCTAATTCAACCTTAAACATTGCATTCGGTAAAGTTTCAATGACTGTACCTTCTACTTCAATAACATCATCTTTAGCCATTCATACTTCCTCCTCTTACCAATTATACTGATTATTTCGCCACTTGAGTCAAAATCATGCGAATTTCGCGGTAAACTTCTTCGATTGACTGTTCACCATTCACTTTATGCAATAAGCCTCTTTGGTCGTAGTAATCAAGTATTGGTCGAATTGATTCCATTTGGAGATTGATACGATAAGCAACTTTCTCTGGTTTATCATCTTCTCGTTGGTAGAAGTCACTCGCACCGCAATTATCGCAAACATTGTCCACTTTAGGTGGATTGTATAATTTGTGATAAGTTGCACCGCAATTACGGCAAATGATTCGACCGCTTAAGCGTTCTTTCAAAACTTCCGGATCTACATCAATGTAGATGACAGCGTCGATTTGCGTGTCCAGTTCTTGTAAATTCTGATCGAGCGCTTGCGCTTGCGCATTTGTACGCGGATAGCCATCTAACATAAAGCCATTCAATTTGACGTCGTCTTGAGCTAGACGCTCGCGCACAATTGCATTGGTCACTTCATCCGGTACTAAATTCCCGTTGTCCGTGTATGACTTAGCTTTCAATCCAAGAGGTGTTTCATTTTTGATTGCCTCTCTGAAGATATCGCCTGTTGCAATATGTACGATTTGATAATCTTTTACTAGATGTTCACTTTGAGTACCTTTACCGGCACCCGGTAACCCCATTAATAGAATATTCATCTTATATCTTCCTTTATTCCTGTTTGACCAGTGTTACTGTATGAAGCCTTGATAGCGACGCTTAACCATACGACCTTCGATTTGCTTAGCTGTTTCAATCGCAACCCCAACGACAATCAATAAGCTTGTTCCGCCTAATGATAGGTTACTTGGTAATTGCCAAATCATACCAGCTACAATCGGTAGCAACGCAATCACTGTTAAGTACAATGCTCCCAAGCTACTTAATGCGTTAATTACTTTTGTTAAGTAATTTTCCGTATCTTTACCTGGACGAACACTTGGAATGTAGCCACCTTGCTTTTGCAAGTTTTCCGCTACTTTCTCCGGATTCACTTGAATCAAAGCGTAGAAATAAGTAAACGCGATGAGTAATACTGTGTAGAAAATTGCGCCGTATGGGTGTGTGTAATTGAATAGTTTCGTTACGAAATCCACCCATCCTTGCGATCTATCTAAGTTCAATAATCCAAAAATCGTTTGCGGCGTTGTCATGAATGAACTTGCAAAGATGACAGGAATTACACCGGCAGAGTTAATTTTTAACGGTAAGTGCGCTGTGTATTTCGCACCGCTCGCTCTTCTTGAGTGGTGGATTGGCAAACGTAATTGTGCACGTTCCATCAATACTACAATAACGATTAGGATAACTAAGACTAAGATTACTGCTGCCAAAGGCAATAAGTTTCTGACTAATTTATCGCCGGCACCAATCAAGTTCTGATTAACATAGCCGTATAGTTCTTTCGGAACTTCTGCAACAATCCCTGCAAAAATTAACATTGATAAGCCGTTTCCGACACCGTAGCGTGTAATTTGCTCTCCTAACCATACGAGGAACATTGTTCCTGTTGTCAAGACTAAAGCGATCAAAACATAAGTTTGTAAGTTCGCATTTTTGATTAGCCCGTATCCAGCCATACGGTTAAATGTGTAGGCTAATCCGTAAGATTGAACCAATCCTAAGATAATCGCTGCATAAGTCGTTGCTTGGTTAAGTTTGCGTCGACCTACTTCACCTTGTTTTGCCCATTCAGCAAACTTCGGTATGATATCCATCTGCAATAGTTGGATAATAATCGATGCAGTAATGTATGGAGAAACGCCCATTGCGAACAATGAGTAACGCTTCAATGCGCCACCGGCAAATGTGTTCAAAATATCGAACACCCCGTGAGCACCTATACTTTGAAGTACTTGTGCATTAACTCCTGGAACCGGAATGTGTGAACCTAAACGAAACACCGCAAATACAAATAATGTAAAGAAGATTCGACTGCGGATTTCTTTGCTTGTCATTGCATTCTTTAGAAAGGTGAACATTAGATCACCTCGATTGATCCACCAGCTGCAGTAATGACTTCTTCTGCGCCTTTGGAGAACTTAGCTGCTTGTACAGTTAATTTTCTTTCCAATTGTCCTTCGCCCAAAATCTTGATTCCCGCTAATTCTTTCTTCACGATTCCTGCTTCAACTAATAAAGCTGGAGTTACTGTTGTGCCATCTTCAAAGCGGTTTAATGTTTCTACGTTAACAATCGCATATTCTTTGCGATTGATATTGTTGAAGCCGCGTTTTGGTAAACGACGGAACAATGGGTTTTGTCCACCCTCGAATCCTAAACGAACGCCTCCGCCTGAACGTGCTTTTTGACCTTTGTGTCCGCGTCCAGATGTTTTACCATTACCTGAACCTTGTCCGCGTCCTACACGGTTACGTTTCTTGCGTGAGCCTTCCGCTGGTTGTAGTGTGTGAAGTTTCATGTGTCGGCACCTCCTTGTTTAGTTATAATCGTTTTATACTTCTTTGACTTCGACTAAGTGGCTGATTGTGTTAATCATACCACGAACAGCTTCGTTATCTGGTTTAACAACTGTTTTGTATGTTTTTGTTAAGCCTAATGCTTTTGCTGTGTCGATTTGGTTTTTAGGACGCCCAATTAAGCTGCGTTTCAATTGAATTTGTAAGTTCGCCATTTGTTTGTCCTCCTTAACCTAAAATTTCTTCAACTGTTTTGCCACGTAATGCAGCGACATCTTCTGCAACTTTCAATTGCTTCAATGCTTCAACAGTTGCGCGCACCATATTGATTGGTGTGTTTGATCCTAATGATTTACTTGTTACGTCCGCTACGCCCGCTAATTCTACTACGGCACGAACTGGACCACCTGCTGCAACTCCTGAACCGGCTGTTGCTGGTTTGATTAATACGCGTCCTCCACAGAATTCGCCAATTGCTTCGTGAGGAATTGTTGTTCCTGTTCTTGGTACTGCGATTAAGTTTTTCTTAGCGTCTTCAATCGCTTTACGGATTGCTTCTGGTACTTCTTGTGCTTTACCTGTTCCGAAGCCAACGTGTCCGTTACGGTCACCGACTACTACTAAAGCTGAGAAACGCAAACGGCGTCCACCTTTTACAACTTTAGTGACGCGGTTAATCGTTACTACGCGTTCTTCGATATTTTCCAAGTTATTTGGATTGATGTATACCATGTCTAGGTGTCCTCCTTCTTCTAAAATTCAAGGCCGTTTTCACGTGCGCCTTCAGCTAAGGCTTTCACACGTCCATGGTATAAGTATCCACCACGGTCGAACACTACTTTTTTGTAGCCTTTAGCAACTGCACGTTCTGCAACTAATTTGCCTACTGCTGCAGCTTGTTCTACTTTAGTTCCTGTAATTGATTCGTCATTACTAGAGGCACTTGCTAGCGTCACACCCGCTACGTCATCAATTAGTTGAGCGTAGATGTGTGTATTCGAACGGAATACGTTTAAGCGTGGGCACTCAGCAGTACCAGAGATACGGTTTCTTAGACGTGCGTGGCGTTTGCGACGCACTTTGTTTTTATCTGGTTTAGTAATCACAATTGTCACCTCTTTATTGTTAGTTTAATTTGAAATGCGATAAGGATGCGGTCATTATTTACCTGTCTTACCTTCTTTACGACGTACATATTCGTCTGTGTAGCGAATACCTTTGCCTTTGTATGGCTCTGGTGGACGTACGCCACGGATGTTAGCGGCTAATGCGCCAACTTTTTCTTTATCGTAACCGAATACGATAATTTTTGTGTTTGATGGTACTTCGAAATCTGCACCTTCTTGTGGTTCGAATTCAACCGGGTGAGATAAACCAACGCTTAATACTAATTTGTTACCTTGTTTTTGTGCACGATAACCAACCCCGATTAAGTCCAATTCTTTCTTGAAGCCTTCTGATACGCCTTGAACCATGTTGTTGAATACTGAACGCATTGTTCCGTGTAATGAGCGGTTCAATTTGTTGTCATCTGGACGAGTAAATACTACTTCGTTTTCTGAGATTTCAAATGAAATGTTTGGATGTAATTCACGTGTCAAAGTTCCTTTCGGTCCTTTAACAGTCACTGTATGACCGTTTGCTTCAACGGTTACGCCTGCTGGGATTGCTACTGGTTTTTTACCAATACGACTCACAGGGCTGCACCTCCTTATATTTTTAGTTTATTTTTTTATATTACCAAACGTAAGCTAATACTTCGCCACCGATACCTTGTTGGCGTGCTTGTTTGTCTGTTACAACACCGTTTGATGTTGAGATGATTGCGATACCTAAACCGTTTAATACTTTAGGTAACTCTTCGTGTTTTGCGTAGATACGCAAACCTGGTTTAGAAATACGTTTGATGCCTGTAATAACTTTCTCGTCATTTCTGCCGTATTTCAAGAAGACTTTAATTTCGCCTTGTTTGTTATCTTCTGCTACTTCGTAGTTCTTGATGAAACCTTCTTGTTTCAAGATTTTAGCGATTGCTACTTTCATAGTTGAAGATGGAGCAGAAACTGTTTTATGACCTACACTGTTCGCGTTACGAATACGTGTTAGGAAATCAGAAATTGGATCTGTCATAACCATTTTGTATTTACCTCCTTTATTACTGTAATGGGATTACCAACTAGCTTTTTTCACGCCAGGGATTTGACCTTTATAAGCAAGTTCACGGAAGCAAATACGGCAAAGTTTGAATTTGCGGTATACAGAGTGCGGACGTCCACAACGTTCACAACGTGTATATTCTTGAACTTTGAATTTAGGTGTACGTTTATTCTTTGCAACCATTGATTTTTTAGCCAATGTTCATTCGCCTCCTTGTATTATTTTTTGAATGGCATGCCTAATTCTTTCAATAGGGCATGTGCTTCTTCGTCAGTTTTAGCTGTTGTTACGATTACGATATCCATACCGCGTACTTTATCTACGTGATCGTAGCTAATTTCCGGGAAGATCAATTGTTCTTTAACGCCTAATGTGTAGTTTCCGCGTCCGTCGAATGCTTTGTTTGATACTCCATGGAAATCACGTACTCGTGGTAATGATACGGTTACTAATTTGTCTAAGAAATCGTACATTCTTTGTCCGCGTAATGTTACTTTACAGCCGATTGGCATGCCTTCACGCAAGCGGAATCCTGCGATTGATTTCTTCGCTCTTGTAATAACTGGTTTTTGTCCTG
Organism: Aerococcaceae bacterium NML190073; assembly: GCA_026131555.1. Taxonomy (GTDB): domain Bacteria; phylum Bacillota; class Bacilli; order Lactobacillales; family Aerococcaceae; genus Abiotrophia. The sequence continues at coordinate 149,150 of JAMXJH010000001.1, forward strand.
ATAATAATGCGAGTTCGTCAACTGCTTTTTCTAAGTTTTTAGCGTTAGAAACAGCATCGCCAACCCCCATATTGATGACAATTTTTTCTACTTTTGGCACTTCCATTACTGAAGTGTATTTGAATTGTTCAACCAATTTTGGTGTTACTTCGTTTACGTATTTAGTTTTTAAACGGTTCTCCATTTAATAGGATCCTCCTTTCAGCTTTGATTAAATTGTTTCGTTTGATTTTTTAGCAAAGCGAACTTTTTTGCCATCTTCAAAGCGATATCCTACGCGTGTTGCTTCTCCTGATTTAGGATCCACTAATTTTACGTTTGATACGTGAATTGGTGCCGGGAATTCTTCGATTCCGCCTGGTTTTGTTTGAGATGGTTTAGTGTGTTTTTTGGCAATGTTTAAGCCTTCAACCACTACTTTATCTTGTTTTGGTAAAGTTTTTAATACTGTACCTGTTTTTCCTTTATCTTTACCTGCAATAAGTTTTACTGTATCGCCTGTTTTGATACGCATGATTGGTTTCCTCCTTCGTTAAAAAATTATAGAACTTCTGGAGCTAATGAAACAATCTTCATGTAGTTGTTATCACGTAATTCACGTGCAACTGGTCCAAAGATACGCGTACCACGTGGGCTCTTATCGTCACGAATAATTACGCAAGCATTTTCGTCAAACTTGATATAAGAACCATCTTTACGGCGAGCTCCTGATTTAGAACGTACGATTACTGCTTTTACAACGTCACCTTTTTTGACAACTCCGCCTGGTGTTGCGTGTTTAACTGTTGCAACAATTACGTCTCCGATGTTTGCTGTTTTGCGGTTTGATCCACCTAAAACTCTAATTGTTAATACTTCACGTGCTCCTGAGTTGTCGGCAACTTTCAATCGACTTTCTGTTTGAATCATCTCGATGTCCTCCTTCCGAATTTAGCTGGTGTGTTAGATAATGATTGCTTCTTCAACAATCTCTACTAAGCGGAAGCGTTTCGTTGCTGATAATGGACGTGTTTCCATGATACGCACGATGTCGCCTTCTTTTGCACTGTTTAATTCATCATGTGCTTTATATTTTTTAGAGTATTTAACACGTTTACCATATTTAGGGTGTGTTTTGCGTGTATCTACTTGAACTGTGATTGTTTTGTCCATTTTGTCTGATACGACACGGCCTTGATAAACTTTACGTTGATTACGTTGTTCAGTCATTAGTTATTTGCCTCCTTTGCTTGATTACTTAGACAATTCTTGTTCGCGCAAGACTGTTTTGATACGAGCAATTGATTTACGTACTTGACGTAAACGGGCAGTGTTCTCTAATTGTCCTGTCGCTAATTGGAATCGAAGGTTAAATAATTCTTGTTTGAATTCTTTCTCTTTCGCTTCAATTTCTGCGGCAGATAATCCTCTAAAGTCTTTTAATTCTTCAGCTCTTTTAGTCATTCGATTCACCACCATATTCTTCACGTTTTACGAATTTACATTTGACTGGTAATTTGTGTGAAGCTAAGCGTAATGCTTCGCGTGCGATTTCTTCTGAAACGCCTGCTACTTCAAACATGATTTTACCGCGTTTAACCGGTGCTACCCATCCTTCTGGTGCCCCTTTACCGGAACCCATACGAACCCCGATTGCTTTTGCTGTGTATGATTTATGAGGGAAGATCTTAATCCATACTTTCCCTCCACGTTTCATGTAACGTGTCATTGCGATACGGGCTGCTTCGATTTGACGGTTTGTAATCCAGCTTGATTCAATTGCTCTCAAACCGAATTCTCCGAAATCGACTTGTTTACCGCCTTTTGCTTCTCCGCGCATTTTTCCACGGAATTCACGACGGTGTTTTACACGTTTTGGTACTAACATTGATTAGTTCCCTCCTTTCTCAGAATTTTTCTTCGTTGGTAAAATTTCACCACGACAGATCCAAACTTTTACTCCTAACTTACCGTAAGTTGTGTCCGCTTCTTCCCAAGCGTAGTCAATATCTGAACGTAATGTATGCAATGGAACTGTTCCTTCTGAGTAGCTTTCGCTACGCGCGATATCTGCACCATTCAAACGGCCTGATACCATTGTTTTGATCCCTTGTGCGCCGGCTTTCATTGCACGTTGAATCGCTTGTTTTTGTGCACGACGGAAAGCAACACGGTTCTCTAATTGACGCGCGATATCTTCTGCTACTAATTTAGCATCCAATTCCGGCTTTTTGATTTCGACAACGTTGATGTGTACTTTCTTGCCTGTTAATTTGTTCAACTCAGCACGGATGGCATCAATTTCAGATCCACCTTTACCAATTACCATCCCTGGTTTAGCTGTGTGAACTGATACGATAACACGGTTAGCGGCACGCTCAATTTGGATAGTTGATACTGATGCTTCTGCAAGTTTTTTGTACAAAAACTTACGAACTGCTAAGTCTTCGTGTAGGTATTCAGCAAAGTTTTTGTCTGCGTACCATTTAGCATCCCAATCACGGATGATGCCAACACGCATTCCTATTGGATGTACTTTTTGACCCATTGATTATGCCTCCTCTTTTTCTGATACCACGATTGTGATGTGGCTTGTACGTTTATTGATTGGTGAAGCTGAACCTTTCGCACGCGGACGGAAACGTTTCATTGTCGGTCCTTCGTTTGCGAATGCTTCGCTTACATATAAGTTTTCTAAGTCAAGATCATAGTTGTGCTCAGCGTTTGCGATTGCTGACATCAATACTTTCTCAACGATTGGTGAGCCTGCTTTAGGCGTAAATTTCAAAATGGCAATTGCTTCGCCGATTTTTTTGCCTCGAATAAGATCTAATACTAAACGAACTTTACGAGGTGCAATGCGAACTGTTTTAGCAATTGCTTTTGCAGATGTGATTTGTTGTGACATCTTTTATTCCTCCTATAAATTAGCGTTTCTTAGTTTTCTTATCGTCTGCTGCGTGTCCTTTGTATGTACGAGTTGGTACGAATTCACCTAATTTGTGACCGACCATATCTTCTTGAACATACACTGGTACGTGTTTACGGCCATCGTATACCGCGATTGTTAACCCAATGAAGTTAGGGAAGATTGTTGAACGACGAGACCATGTCTTAATTACTTGTTTCTTTGTGCTTTCTGCTTGTTCTTCAACTTTTTTCATTAAATGAGCGTCACAGAAAGGTCCTTTTTTCAAACTACGACTCACAGTGTAGCCTCCCTTCGATTATTTGTACTTAGTGATTATTTTTTACGTCCGCGAATGATTAACTTGCTTGAACGAGCTTTCTTAGAACGTGTTTTCTTACCAAGTGTCGGTTTACCCCATGGTGACATTGGTGATTTACGTCCGATTGGTGCGCGTCCTTCACCACCACCGTGTGGGTGATCGTTCGGGTTCATTACAGATCCACGTACTTCTGGGCGTTTAGACATCCAGCGTGCGCGTCCTGCTTTACCGATGTTTACTAATTCGTGTTGTTCGTTACCTACAACTCCAATTGTTGCACGGCATGTTGACAAAATCATGCGTACTTCACCAGAGTTCAAACGAACTAAAGTGTATTTACCTTCATGACCTAATACTTGTGCGCTAGTACCAGCTGAGCGGATTAATTGTCCGCCTTTACCTGGTTTCAACTCGATGTTGTGGATGAATGAACCAACCGGGATGTTGATCAATGGTAATGCATTACCGATTTGGATGTCTGCATTCTCGCCTGATTCAATTTTTTGTCCAACTTTCAAGCCTTTAGGTGCTAAGATGTAAGTTTTCACTCCATCTTCGTAGTGAACTAATGCAATGTTCGCTGTACGGTTTGGATCGTACTCAACTGTTGCGATTGTTCCTACTACATTGTCTTTGTTACGTTTAAAGTCGATAATACGGTAAGCACGTTTGTTACCGCCACCTTGGTGACGAACTGTGATTTTACCTTGGTTATTACGACCAGCTTTTTGTTTTTGTGATGATAACAATGATTTCTCCGGCTTAGAAGCTGTAATTTCTGAGAAATCATAACCCGTCATGTTACGACGGCCGTTAGAGGTCGGTTTGTATTTCTTAATCGCCACTATTATTCCCTCCTATGTTAGAATTTTCGTTGAATTATTCTTCTTCAGAAGCGAATAATTCGATTGCTTTTGATTCTGGTTTCAATGTTACTACTGCTTTTTTGTACTTGCGTGTAAATCCAGCGTAACGACCCATGCGCTTAGCTTTTCCGTCAACGTTAATGGTGTTAACTTTAGCTACTTTAACTCCGTCAAACAATGCTTCTACTGCTTGTTTCACTAATGTTTTGTTTGCACGACGGTCTACTTCAAAAGTGTATTTACCTTCTTCTAAGTCTCTCATTGATTGCTCAGTGATAACCGGACGCAAGATAACTTCAGAATATTGCATTATGCTAAAGCCTCCTCTACTGTTGAAAGCGCCGCTTGTGTAATAATCACTTTGTCGTAATTTACTACGTCTAACACGTTTACGTTGTTATCGTCGATAACTTTCACATTTGGAAGGTTACGTGCTGATAAGTATGCGTTCGCGTTGTCGCCTTCTAAAACTAATAATACTTTAGAATCAACGTTTAAGTTGTTCAATACTTGCTTGAATTCTTTCGTTTGTGGTGCTGCGAAGTTTAACGCATCTACTACTAAGAATTTATCTTCCGCTACTTTTTGTGACAATACTGATTGTAATGCTAAGCGGCGAACTTTTTTAGGTAATTTATAACTATATGAACGAGGTGTTGGTCCGAAGACTACGCCACCGCCAACCCATTGTGGTGAACGTGTTGAACCTTGACGCGCACGGCCTGTTCCTTTTTGTCTCCAAGGTTTGCGTCCTCCACCGCGTACTGCGCTACGGTTTTTGACTGCGTGTGTGCCTTGACGTAATGATGCACGTTGCATAATAACTGCATCGAAGATAACTGCTTCATTTGGCTCAATTCCGAAGATTGCTTCGTTCAAAGCAACTTCTCCAATTGACGAACCTGATTGATTATATAAGGTAACTTTTGGCATTCTCTCGTTCCTCCCTTCTCAATTATTTCACTGTTTTGATTGCTTGTTTGATTTCTACTAATGACTTCTTAGCGCCCGGTACGTTTCCTTTAATTAAGATAACGTTGTTTTCTACGTCAACCGCAACGATTTCCAAGTTTTGGATTGTTACGCGTTCGCCACCTGTTTGACCCGGTAGGCCTTTACCTTTGAATACACGTGATGGGAATGATGCTCCACCCATTGATCCAGGACGACGGTGGTAACGTGAACCGTGTGCCATTGGTCCGCGGCTTTGTCCGTGACGTTTGATTGCGCCTTGGAATCCTTTACCTTTTGATGTACCCGTCACATCGACGATGTCACCAACTGCGAAAGTTTCCACTGTTACTTCTTGTCCTACTTGATATTCTCCTAGCTCTACGTCGCGGAATTCGCGGATGAAGCGCTTAGGAGTAGCATTTGCTTTTGCTACATGACCTTTAGCAGGTTTGTTTGCCAATACTTCACGCATGTCTTGGAAGCCCAATTGTACAGCTTCGTAGCCATCATTTTCGATTGTTTTTAATTGCAAAACCACGTTTGGTGTTGCTTCAACAACTGTTACAGGGACTAATTCACCGTTTGGAGTGAAGAATTGAGTCATACCTACTTTTTTACCTAAGATTCCTTTGGTCATGAGTACACCTCCATTTTTTCTTTATTTTGATTATAATTTGATTTCTACGTCTACACCGCTTGGTAAATCTAATTTCATTAAAGCGTCAACTGTTTTAGCTGTTGGCTCTAAGATGTCGATTAAGCGTTTGTGTGTACGCATTTCGAATTGTTCGCGAGAATCTTTGTATTTGTGAGTCGCACGGATTACTGTGTACACTGAACGCTCTGTTGGCAATGGAATTGGTCCTGCCGTTTTAGCTCCTGTTCTTTGTGCTGTTTCAACGATCTTAGCCGCTGATAAATCCAATGCTCTGTGCTCGTAAGCTTTCAAGCGAATACGAATTTTTTTGTTTGCCATTTAGTTTCCCTCCTTCGTCAATTTTCAAAAAATGACTAGCTCCACAAGAATTTCCAAACTCACACGTCCGTGGCAATGCGTCCGGGTGTGTCGCAACCTCTCGCTTCTTAGCTGTCGCCCCGCATCTTATAGGGGGCTGTGCCTGCCAATGGGCATAATAAGCCCTTTACATAGGCAACATGACAATTATAGCGAAAATAAAAACGACTTGCAAGGCTTTTTTTGTTGATTTTAGTGGATTTTTGCAAGTTTTTTTATGATTTCGTTTTCATAATATCACTCGTGTTTTTTCAGCAAAAATGTTACAATAAATCCGAGTTTCCACTCAAATTATTTTCCTTTAGGAGTAGCCACATGCAAAAAATTATTCTTTCTTTATGTATATTATTTATTTTTCCGGTTGCGGTTTTTGCCCAAGAACAAGAAGATGAAGAAACAACAAACGAAACTTTCTATTATTCCTATTATATGGAAGACTACGAACCCTACAATCCCGAATTAGTTCAGGTGAATGCCCCTGATTTCATAGCCGTATGTAACGAAATCAGTGCGTTGCGTCCGATTGTTGAAGATGCTTTTGCTCGCGCACGCTATAAAATTGCGGAGGATGACTTAGATGAATATCAAAGTGCACTTCGTCGAATAGAACATGCGGAAAGGTATGAATGGTATGAAGGGCAAGATGCGATGGCAAACGCCTATGAGAACCTTCACCATGTATTAGGTGTTATCGCGCGACTGGAGGCGTTGAATACACCCAAGATTGAAGATTCGAAATCTGTCGTCTCCTCAATCACACCAGCTGAGCAAAATGAATCCGCACCTTCAATCAATGAATTTACGCAAAATTTATTTGAACAATTGCTGAAACACTTGAAGACTCAGCCACTGCAAATCATTCGACTTACTCGTCCACATCAGCCATTGCATGTTCTCATTTGGTTCATTGAACTGTTGGGAAGTTAAAATAATAACTCCATACTTCTAGGCAATTCTAGAAGCATGGAGTTTGCTCTTATTTTAACCAACCAAAATTAGTCTAATTTACGTTTTACCTTGTAGCTATTATTTAGCTGGATCTTCCTCAGTGTAGTTTGTTTCAACTATCATATCTTCCACAAAGTTTTCTGCCTTTAATCTGAGACAGCCTAAATGACAAATGACCTCATCAAATTGTTCCGGCGTTGACTTGATTTTTTCTTTCAAGGTACTTAGATGTTCATTAGCCTTCTCATCTAATTCTCTTACATAACTTTGTGCCCCTTTTAGCCAATCTTGAGCGTACGCATCAATCGCCTCACACATTTTTTCGCTCATTCTGTTTTCTTCATACGTAGCAATCAAATGTTTCGCAAGTTTCGATTGCCACTGCGATAAACCAAGAAGCGCGCCCACAGCTAACATAGCACCCACTGTTAAACCAATTGCCCAAACTACCGGTCCTCCTGTTGCCGCAATCACTGTAACAAGGACTGTAGGAGAAGAAATTATTCCTAATGATGTCAAAATCCCTCCTATTTTGGCTGCTAGAATGTATAATCCCAAATTCGAAGCAGTCGTTGCAGCTGACCACAGAAACGCTCCGCCGATAATCCCTCCTGTTAATATACTTGCAGTAACCGCTTCATAATCAAAATACTGCGTGGAAACAGGTGATTTTTCTTGAACTTTTGAAAGAACTTGTCCATATACATCCGACATGTTGTTAGAAAATTGATACAACACTTGCCCTAATTTTTCTTGATGCAACGTTTCTAGCCAAGAAACAAATTCTTCTTTTGATTCTTTATCATTCTTAACGTCACGTTCTTTCATCAATTCAACCAATGATTCCTGTGTCATCGTAGACTTGTAGTACTCCATGTATTCATGCTTACATTCAAGCTTATACAGTCTTACTTTCTCTGTGAGTTCTTTCTCCATCTGACTATGGTTCTCAAGCAAATTAGGTAAGTTATCTTGAAACACTTGAAATTCTGCTCGTAGTCGCGCTTCCTCTGCTTTATCGTCTGTCAATTGTTCGATTTCTTCAGTGATTAGCGCCATAAAGCGTTCCGTAGCTTTTGCAAGCCGTTCTTTTTGAACAGTAAACAACTTACGTGATGCTTGTTCTAACGTTTCTAGTAAAGCTTTTGTAAAATCATAGGCATACGATTCAATATCAATACTGAAAGGATAAAATCTACTCTTAAGCTGAGTTCTTGTATAACCTACTTCGCTAAATGTTGAATCTCCACAGTTCTTAGCAAGCCTTTCTGCTCCTCGTTCTAGAATCTGCTGCACTTCCAATTTATTAGAAATTATTTGCGCTTGAGTTCCTAACACGAACAGATTCCCGAAAGGTTCCACTCCAAAGCGATGATGAGGCAATAACGAATTCAAACGTCGAATCGCCGGTTTCAAATAGTCCACCGAATCTTTATGTAAAAACTGGTTAATAACAGAGGTATATACCAATATATCCGCGCTTGCTCTTGCATAAACGGATTGAGCTTGATCACTTTCTCCTTCATCATCATTACCTGCACTTATTCCTGGTGTATCCCAAATCTCACAATGATTAAGTATCGGAGCGTCAACGAAAGTAAAAATCGTTAACATCTCGGCTTCCCCTACATCATATGCATCGCCAATTCTATCGCCGAATTTTGCAATTAAATCTCGGCTTCCACTGTCTACTACACAATTATCCTTCTCGTCCTGTAAATCCCACAGCTCAAGATTTGTAACCCTCCCATTATTATTTTTTACAATAAGGGTATTGTCGTTTAACCACCTAGGTTTATCAGAAGTGTGTATTACTCGGATAATTGTTCCCGTTGCTGGCGTCCACCTAGCAGGAACAATCTCTGAGCCTAACAGATAGTTAATCAATGTGCTTTTTCCACTATCCGATGGTCCTACCAATGCAATAGACGGCTTCTTAGTGTATTGGCGAATCGATTGTAATTCTCTCACAAATTCTTCTAACAACGGAGACTTAAGTAACGTACTATCATATTCGTAGTTTTCAAATTGTTGGATGTACTCTTGTAATTTTTTTCGTGCTGAATTCAACACAGCATTATCGTTAAATTTCATTACCATTTTTTGTTCCTCCTTGTATTCAAATAAATCTTCTAACCTATAACCAATTGCATTTGCATAACTGACCAATTTATCAACAGATAAATTTTCCGGGGACTTCTCCCAATTAAGAATAGTTGACTTAGACACATTCAATGTATCAGCAACCTCCTCTAGAGTTTTGCCTACATAAGTTCTTAAATACTCTAAATTAACTAGTTTCATAATATACCTCCTTTCTATAATTTTGATGATTACACTTTATGTAATCACATTTATTATTATATCGTCTAAAAAAAAAATACAAGTATTTTTTGAAAAAAAGTTCAATTTTTTTAAACTCGGATGTTTATTTTTGTTTTTTAAGCAAAAAAAACAGGATATAGCAACTTTTTTACAGTAGAAAAGTTGTCCTATCCTGTTATTTTGTTACCTAAATGGGCAATTTAATTCATGGTCGTTGATAATACCTATCGCTTGCAAGTAAGCATAGACAGTCACTGAACCTAGAAATTTGAAACCGCGTTGTTTCAAATCTTTTGCAATAGCGTCACTCAAAGGCGACTTGGTCAGAAATTCATCCGTTTGATTCATGATTGTTTCACCGTTCGTGAATGACCAAATATACGCATCGAAACTCCCGAATGTTTGCTGAATCTTCAAGAAGGCTTGCGCATTGGCGATTGTTGCATTGATTTTGCCACGATGGCGAACGATACCGACATCTTGCACCAATGCTTCTACTTTATCTTGCCCGTAATTCGCAATGCGGTGGTAATCGAAGTGGTCGAACGCCGCATCAAAGGCTGCACTCTTGGACAAAATCAATTGCCACGACAGCCCGACATGGAAAGATTCCAACACGAGCCAGCGGAATAATTGCCGATCATCATGTTCTGGCTTCCCCCAATGGTTATCATGGTAAGCGACGTAATAGTCAGGTTTCCCTTGCACCCATGCACAACGTTTGTCGTCAAGCTTATTCATCGTCGGAATCCTCTCGTAACGCCTGCGGATTGAAATCAAATTGATCCGCCGGATCTTTGACCTTCACTTTCTTTTCTTCCAACACAATACCCAAGTCACGCATTGCATCATCAATATCTTTCACTTGGCGTTCCATAAACTTCTTATCTTTTACTGCCATTGACTTTCCTCCTTAAATCCACTCAAACACTTGCATAATCCCTTGAGTCATCAAACCTAATAGAAACACGTAATTCACTTCTTTCGTCAAAATGAGAAACGCAATGTATTCGCGCACAACGGAATACGGCCACAAATGCCATGCGGTGCGCGAACCTAGATAGCCGACTTTGAAGCGCATACGGTCGGCTAATTGTTTTGTTCGGACGAGGTGAAACTTACTGGTAATCACGAGCACCCGCTCTGCTGTCGCTTGTTGTTGTAATAGGATAGATGAATAAATTAAGTTCTCGTAAGTATTACGCGACAGTGGCTCACATTGAACACACGATGGTTCAATGCCTCGGTTCACTAAGTATTGTTTCATCTGTTCCGCCTCGGTGACACCATTCGGATGACGCACACCGCCTGACACAATGAAACGTACGGGATGCGCCTGCTTCTCGGCGTATGCCAAAGCACAATCCAAACGACGTTGCAAGGTATCCAACACTTCGCCGTCTTCTCCGATTTCAGTTCCGAGAATCAATACAGTTGTTGCTTTTTTGTCACGGAAGCAAAAATGAACCGCCGGTATGCAGAGGACAAAACTTAGGAAAGTCGCACTGAAATACAAGGCGATAATCGTATAGACACTGATAAAGCGCGCATAAGCGAAAGGCGCTCGATTCGTCAATCCCCAAAGCGTGAACGCAACGAAAGCCAGAAAAGATAATGCCATTAATATTTGCGCTAAGCGTTCGCCTCTAATCGGCTTATGCTCCCTTAAAGCCTTAAACACCATAAGCAACGCCAACCCTACCAAAATAAACGGCACACCTAGCATAACGAAACTGCTGATAATATAGAAAAAATAACGCAAAACATAAATCGGCGTCCACATCGTATCTTGAAAAAGTAACAGTACGATGCTGGTCAAACCGTAAACAGCCCAAACGACCGGCTGAAACGTTGTTCGCCGTACAAGATGGAGCGCCAACAACCCGGCGCCGACAATGCCGACACTGAACACATTCAAATACATTAGCGCTCCTCCTTTCTATGACCGTTACTCACCCAATTCGTGATACGCTTGGTAAACTTCTTGCTTCTTGAGTTGTCGTAATTTCGCCACTTGTTTAATGGCTTCTTTGGCGCTGATATCTTCATCCGCCATTAACTGTTCAACATGCGCCTTCAAAGACAATTCCTGCCAACTTTCAACAGAGGGAGCGACTTCCCCATGCCCTTCAATTAGCAAGACACACTCGCCTTTCACTTCTTGATTCGCCAAATATTCGGTCAACTCCGCTGCTGTGCCGCGCAAATAGGTTTCATAACGTTTCGTTAACTCTCTTGCGACGACCACTTTGGTATCGACAGGCATTTTTTTGGCGATGGCGAACAAAGATTTCTTCAAGCGATACGGCGACTCATAAAAAATCGCCGTCTCCTTGCGCGCTTGCACTTGCTGCAAGATTTGCTCCTGTTCTTTGCTTCCACGCGGAAAGAAACCATAGTAAGTGAACTGCTGGCAACCCAAGCCGGATGCCACCAGTGCGGTTAGTGCCGCATTCGCTCCCGGCAACGCTACAACCGCTAATCCCTCCGCCAATACGGCTTGTACTAGCGGATGCCCCGGGTCATTGATCAACGGCATGCCAGCATCAGACACCAATGCAACGTGGTCTCCTTGCCGCAACCGCATCATCACCGCTTCTACTTGCGCCGGCGAACTATGCTCATGGAAACTGTGCATCGGCGTATCAATTGCGAAATGATTCAACAACTTAATCGTCGTGCGTGTATCCTCCGCCAGAATCAATGCCGCCTCTTGCAAAATACGAATCGCACGGAACGTCATATCCTCCAAATTTCCAATCGGTGTCGGCACCAAATATAAAGCACCCACCTCTTCCTTATACGGTGCGAAACTTTGTTGAATATGCATTAAATCTCCTCCTCTATTCGATTCACTAACACGAAATGATTCGATTCCGGCGTCTGCTGCCCTTCACGCCACAAATACGCTTCTTTTGCCGGACGTGACAGACGCTTAAATAAAGCTTCCGCCCGCATTGCTTGCGATTTCGTTGCCCACCGTTCTGCATAGAGCAAACGCAAAGGGCGTCTGCTGGCGATTTGTGTATATTTTGCGCCTTTTCCGGTATTGTGTGTGGCTAAACGCTTCTCCAAATCTGTCGTATAACCTGCGTATAAGGTGCCATCCTGACAATATAACACATAGAAATAATACGCCTTAGTTCCCATAATAAATCGCCTGCATTTCCGGTGTATATGTATTATCCGCTTGATAAATAGTAATCGGCGGTTCTATTACCACACCTTGACGTCCTCCCCGATAAATCGCTTCAATCAACACCACTTTTGCCGGTAAATGTGCCTTCGGATAAGCGAAACGCATTCGATTGACACTAAACCCGTGCCGCAATAACGTTTCCATCAAATCATCCAACCTGTCCGGACGATAGACACAACATAATTTCCCCTTGTCCTTCAAGAAAATTCGCGCTTTGTGAACCCATTGCTCCAACGTCAAAAAAACTTCATGCCTTGCAATCGCGTGACTGGTCAAATGATGTTGCGACTGTTTATTTTGCACAGAAAAGTACGGCGGATTGCATGTAATTAAATCGTATAATTGCTGGGGGCGTGGCAACTCATTCAAGTCGGCTTGGATAAAGTTCAGACGCGTCTCCAAGCCATTCAACTGCGCGCTACGCTTCGCCATATCAACAAGCGGCGCTTGATACTCCACCGCATCAATATTCGCTTGCGTCCTCTTACTCAACAGAATCGGAATTACACCATTCCCACTGCAAAAATCCATAATCCGCCCCGAAGCGCGACGTGGCACATTCGCAAACTCCGCCAACAAAATCGCATCCACCGAGAAAGAAAAATAATGCGGACTCTGAATAATCTGTAAATTCTCCCTAATAAATGCATCAACCCGTTCATCAGCTTGAACGAGTTGGTTCATCAATACATCCGGTTCCATGCCATCCTCCTAACGATTCGCCGGCGGCAAACCATCAATCACACTCTGACAAAACATACATTCTTCATCCGGCTCTCGACGCGAACCGAAGAACATATGGCAAACGTGCACCCCTTCATTATAGAAAGTTTGCAGACGTTCTCGCCCATTCGATGTGCCGGATTCCAAAACAGGTGCTTGCTTTTGTTCCACTGGCATTTCCGGTTTGGCAAGCGCATCAACTAAATCATGCAAATCATGGTTCATCATCCGCAAACGATTATTTTCTTCGCGCAATTCATCGCATGCAACTCTTAATTGGGCAATTGTATCACCCAAACCGATGAGTTGTGTTTCTGCTGATTTCAATAATTGTTGAATGTCATACTGTTCCACCGACACCCCTCCTTTATTTGTTATTATTCTTACTTTAACGCCAAGCGCTTAATTCAATCGCCAAATATTCGTAACACATTTGTGCTGACACATTGGCACTCAATCGTTTTTTTGCCTCAAGCAAAATACGATGCATTGCCAACAGGCGTGAAACAGTTGGCTGACATTCCTGTATCAATTCTTCAAGGTATGCAACCGACGTTTGTTGTGACTGCAAGGCTTTCAATAACTGATTGGTTATAACCAAATAATAATCTAAACCATCCAAGCCCTGTTGGGTAGATAAATAAGCTTTCAAATGTGTCTGTACAGTCACGAAAGCACTTGTATCACCTTGAAGCAATTTGCGATAGAACAGACGCAAACTCTTATGCCACTGCTCAAAAACATTCGCTTCGTAGTGTTCGCACCACTGTTGAATGGAGTCATTGTTGAAGTAACTGATGACACGTGCATGATGCGGCAAGATACCTCTCGCTTCTAACTCCACTATTCTTTGTTCGGTTTGCAAGCCGTTCAAATGAATTTGTTGTGTGCGTGAACGAATCGTCGGCAAAACCGTATCCGCATCATTCACATACAATATCATATAGACATTTGCTACCGGCTCCTCTAGAAAAGTCAACAACGCATTCGCAGCTGAGGCATTCATGGACTCCGCCTTCTCGATGACTGCCAATTTGAAATTCGCTTCAATCGGCGTCTTGCCGAGCCATTCTTTCAATTGGCGAATTTGGTCGACCTTGACCCCTTGCCCGTCCGGGCGAATGACCATCGTATCGGCAAATTGTTCCTTTTCAATACGCTCGCACAATTCACATTGCAAACACGGTTGATTCACAACGGTCGGTTGTTGGCACACTAATGCTTGCAAAATCGCTTGCGTCAGCTTTTTTTTGCCGGGATAATCACTGCCGGAGAAAAGATACGCATGTGATAGAGTGCCCCTATATACTTGCTGTTGGAAATAATGTACTAATTGTTCCACTGCCATGTTGCACCTTAGAATTGATGGAAACTATCAATCGGCAAGACAAAAATTGTCGCTCCGCCGACTTCAATTTTCACTGGGAAAGCTGCAGAAGCATCTAAATTGACATCCAAGCTAATTGGCGATGTGATAAATTGTTCGCGCGCTTGCGAGCAACGCTTGATAATGTCCAACACTTCCTCCACCCTCTCTTCTTCAATTCCAATCATGAAAGTGGTATTCCCAGCTCGCAGAAAGCCGCCCGTCGTGCTCAATTTGGTTGCACGAATCCCCGTTTCATACAAAGCAGTACTGAGCGCGTGTTGGTCTTGGTCTTGGACAACGGCTATGATGAGTTTCATCATCTTAATCCCTCCTAAAGATTACTTTCTATAATCTGAATACATTGTGCGACAACAGCTTCCAATGGTTGCGTGGCATCGATGACTATCATGCGTTCTTCTTTTGCTGCCAAGTCCAAAAACGCTTGGCGTACTAAATGATGAAATTCAACGCTCTCACGATCTAAGCGGTTGACCTCATCCGCGCGATTGGCATAAATGCGCGCCAACCCTACTTCTGCCGGGACATCTAATACTAAAGTTAAATCCGGCAAATAATTCTCAATCGCAAATTGATTGATTTGCCAAACCTGTTCGACCGGCAATCGGCGTGCCACGCCTTGATAGACGAGTGAACTATCTACAAAACGATCACAAAGTACGAGTTGCCCTTCTGATAAAGCCGGAAGAACTTTCTCCACGAGATGTTGACGCCGAGCAGCCGCAAATAATAGTGCTTCCGTTCGCGCATCCATTGCCGTGTGATTCACATCCAGAATAATGTTGCGAATCTGCTCAGCAATCGGGTTGCCCCCCGGTTCACGCGTCATCATAATGGTGTATTGATGTTTTTTGCGGAAATAATCCGCGACACTTTGCATGACACTTGTTTTGCCGGCACCATCCGGTCCTTCAAATGTAATAAACTTTCCTTTGTACATAGTATGTCCTTTCATTACAGTTCGCGACGTCCTTCGATTGCGCGGTACAATGTCATCTCGTCTGCATATTCAATATCGCTTCCCACGGCTAAGCCATGCGCAAGTCGGGTCACTTTAATCCCTGCCGGCTTCAACAAGCGCGATAAGTACATCGCTGTCGCTTCCCCTTCCGCCGTCGCATTGGTTGCAACAATAACTTCTTTGATTGTGTCGTCTTGCAGTCGTTTAATGAGCGAAGCAATGTTCAAATCTTCCGGTCCTGTCCCCTCCATCGGCGACAAAACTCCGTGCAAAATATGATATTTCCCGCGATACTCTTGCATACGTTCTAGCGACATCACATCACGAGCATCTTCTACCACCAGAATTTGACTGGCATCTCTTTGCTCATCCTGACAAATGATACACGGATCGGATTCCGTAATATTGCCACACACGCTACAATACTTCAAATCTCGTTTCACATTAATAAGTGCTTGCGCAAATTGCGTGACATCCGATTCGTTCATTTCCAGCACATAGAACGCTAATCTTGATGCGGTTTTCGAGCCGATTCCCGGCAATTTGGTAAAGCTGTTTATCAATTTGGCAATCGGTGCCGGATATTGCATAATATTCTCCTCTTTGTCTGTATGATTTCACTTAGACGGCGGATTAGAACGGCAGGTTTAAGCCTTTCGTATATTTGCCTAAACGTGTTTCCATTGCTTGGTCCACTTGTTGCAAAGCTTGGTTAACTGTTGCAATGACCAAATCTTGTAGCATTTCGACATCATCCGGGTCAACGAGTTGCTCCGATAAGTTCAACTCTACTAATTCTTTCTTGCCGTTGACTTTAGCGACCACTAATTGATTCGTGTCGCTCGCTTCAAAAATCGACGCCTCAATGGCAGCTTGTTCTTTCGCCATTTCTTTTTGCATTTTTTGTACTTTTTGCATCATGCCTTGCATGTTGCCCATGTTTCCCATTCCACGCATGTTGGTTCCTCCATTAGTTCTCATAATCTATGTTTAAGTTTTCTTCACCGAATAATTCGATAGCTTTCTGAATAATGATTGGTTGTTGTGTTGTGTCTGCCTCAAAGGAGGTTTCCGCTCTTTCAGGATTGTCTCCTTGATTATCTGGCAAATGAGTGTCCGCTTGTTCTTCAATTGAATGCAATAAATGCTCCATTGACTCCGTTGCTTGCGACATCAAGGTTTCCATTGGTTGCGGACTGCTTTGCGGCGCTTCTGATGAGCGTTCTTCTGACATACTTTGTTCTTCCGTCACATCAATTGGGTTGCCGCCATTTTTTTTGCGTAGGACAGTGTAATTCTTACGCACATTCGGCCAATCGTTCGCCGAAATGAAAATATACGTTACCGTGCGGTTGAGATGACGTTCCGTCACTGCACTGAGTTCGTGGCGCAATGCTGTATCCATTTGAACCATTGCACATAATTGGCTATTCTCAAAGCTGATGAGTGCCAAATTCGGTCCGGCTGCCAAGGTGTCCGTACCCATAAATTTAGCTCGTTGTTGCGGTGCTAATTCTAACAACAATGTTTGCCATTGTTGTTTCAATACTTGAATATCTTCTCGTGTTGCTTCGTTCAGCACGCGGTAAACGCTATTGACTTCTAATTGATAAGTCGCTGTCAAATGACGTGGGCGCTCACGCGGTGTAGTCGGCACATTTGTCGGCGCTGATGGTACCGGATTCGAGATTGACTTCGCCGCTTTTAACTGCGCGATTTCTTGCTCGAGGGTGTTAATTTTTTGTTCGAGGGAGGTGATGACCGCCATAACAGACGATGCATCCTTGTCTTGTCGATGCTGCGCCAGTTCAATTGTCGCAACTTCTAAATATAAATCCGGCTGATTCGAAAAACGCATCTGCTGTTGCGCCGTATTCAACTGCTGAATCATCGTGTAATAATAATCCGCCGGAACGCTAACGCGTAACGGCTCCAATTCCGCATCGCTCAACAATGTTTGGTTGCTCTTAGAATGGATTGTCAACAACACATCGCGACAGAACAGAATCAACTCCTCGATAAAGCGGCTCGCTTGCTTACCGGCTTGTAATTGTTGTGCCAACAGCTCGAGAGCAACTTCGCCTTTTTGTTCGTAAACAGCTTGAATGTAAGCAACATACACCTGTTGGGCTAAACTCCCGGATACTTGCAACGCCGCATTGAGCGATAAATGTTGATTATCAAACGACAGTGCTTGGTCAAGCAAACTCAGACTATCACGCATTCCGCCGTTCGCCGCACGCGCAATCACCGCGAGCGCCTCTTCATCGAACCCGATACTATCATAATCCAAAATATGACGCATTCTACCGATTAAATCCGGCATTTGAATCCGTTGGAAATCGAAACGCTGTGTCCGCGAAATAATGGTCGCCGGAATTTTGTGCGGTTCGGTTGTCGCTAAGATGAACAATACTTGCGCCGGCGGTTCTTCTAAAGTTTTCAACAAAGCATTGAAAGCACCCGTCGTCAACATATGCACTTCATCGATAATATAGACTTTATAATCGGCGCGACTCGGGGCATAGCGTACTTTATCGCGCAAGTCCCGAATTTCCTCTACGCCATTATTACTGGCAGCGTCAATCTCAATAACATCGCTCAACTGCCCTGCCGTAATCGCCTGACACAGTTCGCATTCATTACAAGGATTGCCGTCGTGTTGATGATGGCAATTGACTGCTTTCGCCAGAATTTTGGCGGCACTTGTTTTCCCTGTTCCACGAGGTCCCGTGAACAAGTAGGCGTGACTTAATTGATTATTTCTGACAGCGTTCTTGAGTGTCGTCGCAATCATCGTTTGTCCGACTAACTCATCGAACGATTGCGGTCGCCACACGCGATATAACGCTTGATAACTCATTCTTCTTCCTCCTCGCAAACCACTTCACTCTATTATAGCATAATTCCCATTTTAGCGGATAGAAAACTTCTCAATCCTTCTAGCAAAAAAACGGACATATCCATTACGTTAATTTCACACAAAAAAGACGGTCTCCCAAAATAGGGACACCGCCTTGCTTATCCTTCTAGAAATCAAGGTTGAGCGATTCTTTCAATTGTTCGAATTCGTCTTCTGTTAGCGGATTTAATTCCGAAACTTCTTGCAGTTTCTCTGTTGTTTCCTTCAACTCAACGATGCTTTCCATGTCGCCAAACATCGCCCCCACGGAAAATCCGGTCAACTCTTTGATACTGCGTAATGCTTCGTTTTCTTCCATATGTTCGTCCATGCTGGAAGCTTTTTCTTTCAGTTCATCCATTTTTGGCAACGATATTTTGCTGGTGATTTTGAAGGTTTTGGCTTTAGCATTTACTTCAAACATTGTCTTAGGAGCCGCTTCTGACAGCACATTCGCCGGCAGTTTCAAACCCAATACGCCAGCTTCCGAGAATACCGATGCGTCTACTATACCGCGGACAATATCGCCTTCACGCTCCACACTCGTAAATTTCAATGTCTGATTCACGAAAATTTCCTCTACGTCCGGTAAATCCGAACCAAATTCCCCGTCTTCATCTCGGACAATGCGCCCTTCCATTTTTGTAGCGAGTTCTTCGATTTTCTTATCGAAATCTTTATCTGCTGTCTGGAACATCGGTGCAATTGAGCGCAACGTGACAATCGGATCATAGAACACTTCCTTGCCATAGCGGTACAAGCTCATCTTCATTCCGTTACTTTCCACTGCGGCTTTCAAGGCGTCTAGCTTACGATCAACCAACATATGCATCTTCGCCTTCAAATCTCCGATGGAGCTATCGGTGGTCATTTCAATTAAATCGAGTTTGGCAAAAGCTTGATAAATATGATTAATATATTCCTCGTCACTCATTGAACCTTGGTTGAAATCAATCTTCTCTGCAGCATATACATAAGAGGCGGACGGTGGTACTTCGCGAATGACAAAATAATCAATTGACAGTGCTAAAGCAACTGATGCAACACAACTTAATACTAAACTTTTCTTCATATTCCCCACTCCTTTTGTGTTGTTACCCTCAGTTTAGCACCTTCAATTCAGCGCTTTCAAATAAAATCCCTTGCGTTACTTATTTGTAAAACAGCCTTAAAGATTCCGATATATTCCGCGATATTTATAGAAAAAAGCCTACAACAGCACGGATTAGCGTGACCTTGTAGGCTTGTTTAATACCAATTTTATTAATTACATTCTGAGGGCTTGAACCCATTTTTGTTGATAGAAGTAATGGTACGCATCGCTAATAATCTTCGGCAAGATTAACGTTGAAATAATAGTTCCTTCACGAACCGGCATCTTCTCCCAGTCAAGACCGAAGACCAAATAAGACACCCCCGCCGCAAAAACAACAAAGGCAACGTCAAATAATTGGCGAACCACTACAAATTTAATCCGTGGAAATGCCTCGCTGACCGTCAAACAGAATCCCTCCAGCGGCAAACGAACGAAATTCAACGCCAAAATTAAGGCGATGACAATCCCTAACGAAATATTCGAAGCGATACACAAGACGAAACGCAACGCATAATTATCGGCAATATCCCACTGTCCCAGTATACGATACAGCACAAAGTTAATAACAACCCCTCCGACAATCGCCACGACAATTTGGAAATATTGACGTTTAGCGAACTTGCTCCGTAATAATAATACTTGTCCGAGTACCATTAACAAGTTGAGATATAAAGCAACCGTCCCCATCTCCAACTTAAAGATGTTGGACAATGTCAATTGAACAGCCGTGTAACTGTCCACACCCAAATCCGCTTTCGCATTAACTGCCACGCTCGACATTAAGGCGATTAAGGCAACTAGCGACATTAAACCATTTTTAACGACTTTATTCATTTATGAACTCCTTCACTCCTGCAAAAAAACGCCGTCTTTCATCAAAACACCTTTCAAGAGAACGTTTCTTGCTTTATTTCTGTGCCCATTCTGCCGGGCGCATTGATATGCCTTCAATATTTTATAGGGAAACGCCCGTTTTTGCAACGAAAATTCGCGTAAATTCTCATACAAAAAACATCTCAAACCATTCTGATTTGAGATGTTCAGCATTACTTCTGCAAAATTTGCTTCAAATATTGTCCGGTGAAGCTGCCTTTGACTTCTGCGACTTCTTCCGGTGTGCCGGTCGCAATGATGTTGCCGCCTTTCACGCCACCTTCAGGTCCTAAGTCAATAATATAATCGGCTGTCTTGATGACTTCCAAGTTATGCTCGATAATTACCACGGTATTCCCCGCTTCAACTAAGCGGTCAATCACTTGCAACAAGCGGCGAATATCGTGCGCATGTAAGCCCGTTGTCGGCTCATCTAATATATAGAAGGTTCTGCCGGTGGAAACACGTTGCAATTCAGACGCCAACTTCATTCGCTGTGCTTCCCCGCCCGATAAGGTAGTGGCAGATTGCCCTAATCGCACATAACTCAAGCCAACATCCATCAAAGTTTGCAACTTACGCTTAATCTTAGGAATGGCAGAGAAGAATTCGAGCGCATCTTCAACTGTCAAATCCAACACTTCGGCAATATTCTTACCTTTATATTTGATTTCCAATGTTTCAGAATTATAGCGCTTGCCTTTACACACTTCGCACGGCACATAAACATCCGGCAAGAAATGCATTTCAATCTTATTGATTCCGCCACCGGAACACGCTTCACAACGTCCGCCCTTCACATTGAAGCTGAAACGACCTTTATTATACCCGCGGATTTTTGCTTCGTTCGTCTGAGCAAAAAGGTCGCGAATATCATCAAAGACTCCCGTATAAGTTGCTGGATTACTTCTCGGCGTGCGCCCGATTGGACTTTGGTCAATGTCAATAATCTTGTCAAGCAATTCGTGTCCGCTCATCGTCTTGAATGCGCCCGGCTTCTCCTTGGTGTTCGTCAACTTTTGCGAAAGTGCTACTTTCAAAATACGGTTCACCAATGTACTTTTACCGGAGCCGGATACACCGGTAACACAAGTCAGACGCCCGATTGGAAACTTGGCCGTTACTTGATTCAAGTTATTCTCACTGGCTCCTTGTATTTCCAACCAACCTCTATCTTCCGTTCGGCGTTCTTGAGGAATTTCAATCCGTTCCTTCCCGGATAAGTACTTACCCGTCAATGAATTCGGGTTATTCATAATGTCCGCAGGTGTGCCTTGCGCGACAATTTGTCCACCATGTTCACCGGCACCCGGTCCAATATCAATAATGTGGTCTGCTGTCATCATTGTTTCGTCATCGTGCTCAACAACGATTAACGTGTTGCCGAGGTCACGCATTTTTTCCAGCGATTGAATCAAACGGGCATTATCCCGTTGATGTAAGCCGATTGACGGCTCGTCCAAAATGTAGAGAACTCCGCTCAAATTGGAACCTATTTGCGTTGCTAAGCGAATCCGCTGCGCTTCACCGCCGGACAATGAACCGGCAACTCGGCTCAATGTTAAGTACTCCAAGCCAACATTATTCAGAAACTGCAGACGGTCGCATACTTCCTTAATAATCGGTCGCGCGATCATGTCGTTTGCCGGCGAGAATGTTAGCGATTGGAAATGCGCCAAAGCATCGCCAATCGACAACTCGGTTGCTTGCGCAATATTTTTGTCGCCGACTTTGACCGAAAGTGCAATTTCATTCAGACGTTGCCCTTTACAGCTTGGGCACTTCAATTCGGTCATGTATTGACGCATGACTTCTCGCGTGTATTCCGAACTCGTTTCATGGTAGCGCCGATCC
This sequence comes from Aerococcaceae bacterium NML190073, assembly GCA_026131555.1. Lineage (GTDB taxonomy): Bacteria > Bacillota > Bacilli > Lactobacillales > Aerococcaceae > Abiotrophia. Next base: position 171,462 of record JAMXJH010000001.1, read on the forward strand.
ACATTCGTCACGACACCTTCAAAGGTAATATCCACCACTCTTTTGCCGCCGGACATTGGCTCATGCTCGAACTGGAACGTGAAATCCGGCGCACCATACTTCAACACACGCTGCTCTTCCTCGCTCAGCTGATTGAACGGCTTCGTCATATCAATCCCATACGCCCGACAAAATTGCTCCAACATCGATGAATAATAGGTCGAACTAATCGGTGCCCACGCTGCAAATACGCCTTCTGCAATCGACAAGTTCGTGTCCGGTATTACCAAGTCCTCGTCCACCGTTAAGCGGGCACCTAAACCATCACAGCTTGAACAAGCACCGAAAGGCGCATTGAAAGAGAACAAGCGCGGCTCCAACTCCCCAACCGTGAAGTCACAATGTGGACAAGCAAAGTGCTCATTGAAATACAAAGGCTCTTCTCCAATCACATCAACAACCATATGCCCCTCTGCTAGACGAAGCGCCGTTTCAATCGAATCGAATAGACGGGAGCGCACCTCTTCCTTGATGACAATGCGATCCACTACTACATCAATATTATGTTTCTTGGTCTTCGATAACTCCGGCACCTCGCTAATGTCATACACTTCATCATCAACACGTACACGGACAAAGCCTTCTTTTGCAATTCTCTCCAAAGCTTTCGTATGTTGTCCTTTCTGTTGACGAATATAAGGCGCAAGAATTTGAATGCGCGAACGCTCCGGCAACGCCATAAGACGCTCGACCATTTGGTCAATCGTCTGACGCTCAATCGGGATATTGTGCTTCGGACAATACGGCGTGCCGACACGCGCATACAACAAACGCAAATAATCATTGATTTCCGTTACCGTTCCAACGGTTGAACGCGGATTGTGACTCGTCGTCTTCTGGTCGATCGAGATTGCCGGACTCAAACCTTCAATCGAATCAACATCCGGTTTATCCATTTGTCCGAGGAATTGCCTTGCATACGCCGACAAACTCTCCACATAACGCCGCTGCCCTTCCGCATATAGCGTGTCGAAGGCCAGAGAGCTCTTACCGGAGCCGGATAATCCCGTTACAACAACTAATTTATCACGCGGTATTTCTACATTGATATTCTTCAAATTATGAGAACGCGCGCCTTTTACGATAATTTTATCTTTTGCCATTTATTCTGAATCCTCACTTATATTCTTGCGATTTCCTCATCATTATAACACATCTTTCTCCAACTAGCGAATAAATGTTCGTTTGCAAAAATATTTTTCGCTCTTTACAATAATAGCAATGATATACGAAAGGAACTTCTTTATGCGTCTTGATCGCTTACTATACGACACCGGTTTCGGCTCTAAGAGAAACGTCACCCAATTATTCAAACGCCGACAAATCTATATAGACGGCAGGCTTGCCACACATCTCGGGCAGAATGTTGACCCTTTTTTGCAGGTGGTCTGTGTATCCGGTCAGCGAATTATCGGCGATAAGCAACACGTCTACTATATGCTCAACAAACCGCAAGGGGTCGTGACCGCCAATTCGGACAGGAAACTACCAACGGTCATTGATTTGATTGCACCGGAAGACCGCCGACCTGACTTGTACGCTGTCGGACGCTTGGACGGCGATACGGAAGGCTTGCTACTACTGACCGATAACGGACCGCTCGGCTACCGACTGTTGCACCCGCAACGCCATATCCCCAAGACTTATGCCGTCACGACACTCGAACCGTTGGAAACGCAAGATATTGAACGCTTCCACCAAGGCATCATTTTCCATGACGGAACACAATGCAAGAGCGCACAATTGCACATTATCAGCCCACACCACGCCCACGTCACCCTTCACGAAGGTAAGTTCCACCAAGTCAAGAAGATGTTCCTCTCCGTCGGCAAAAAAATCACACACCTCAAGCGCATTACCTTCGGCGATTTAGCGCTGGATTCCACCTTAAATGCCGGAGAGTACCGCCCACTTACCTCGACAGAACTCGCCATTATTAAACAATATTTAGATTGAAAACACCATGCGAACGCATGGTGTTTCTGTCTTCAAAATTGATTAATCAATTTCCTTTATTTACCTAAATGGTCAACACATCTATATTTCCTTCACCAAATTATACCAAACTTGATTGCCATGCTGTGAAGCAGCGACACCTTCATTGCGATAACCATGTTTCTCATAGAACACAATCAGATGTTCCAAGCAAGTCAAGGATACAGCACGCGCTTGATAAAATTGCGCTTTTTGTTCGAATGATGCCAATAAGCGTTGAGCGATACCTTGCCCTTGCGCATCTGGGCTGACCGCCAAGCCTAAGACGAGTAGATATTCGGGATTCAAGCTATTGGCAGAAATCTTCTTGAATAAATCATCGGTAATGTAACGCTGATTCAATGCCGATCCTGCTATATAACCTAAGATTTGATGCGCCTCATCCCGCGCCACAAAGAATGTTTCCGGCGCGTACTCAATCCGTTGTTGCATCACGTCCACTGTATCGGCAACCCCTTCCGCAAAGACCGCTTGCTCAATCGCCATAATTCCTGCTAAATCCGATAACGTCGGATGATTCACATAAATTTCCATGCATTAAAACTCCTCTCTCAATATAGTTTATACGAAAAAAGAAAGCCTTGGCAAGCCAAGGCTTTCAGTTGTTTGATTCATTCAATTAACGTACACGTACTGCAAAGTCAGGAGTGAAGTATTGAATGCTGTTGTACTCTAATGGTGTTCCAGGTTGTGATGCGTGGATATAGTTTCCGCCACCTGTTGCGATTGCAACGTGATACGTTCCACCCGGTGAACCCCAGAAGTATAAATCTCCCGGTTGAGCTTCAGCAACACTAATCTTAGTACCAGAAGACTCTTGAGGTACTGTCCAACCACCTACGTCAATACCGTATGCTTCTTTGAAGACATATTGTACAAATCCTGAGCAGTCGAATCCGCTCGGGCTCTTACCGCCCCATACATAAGGTGTTCCTAAGTATTTAGCAGCTGTGTTGATAACATCGCCGTAGTTGCTACCGTAGCTTGGTGCTTCAACTACAGGCTCTTCCACAACTGGTGTTTCCTCAACAACCGGAGTTTCAACAACCGGTTCTTCTTGAACAGGTGCTTCAACTACAGGCGTTTCTTCAACCACAGGTTCCTCTTGAACAGGAACTTCAGTCGCCGGTGCCTCTTCTACTACCGGTTGCTCTTGAGCCGGTTCTTCCACAACAGATTCTGCAGGTACTTCTTCTAACACAGGTGCTTCTGCTGTTTCGGCTACCGGTGCTTCTTCTACTACTTCATTCGTTACTTCCGGTGCAGTCGCCGCTGCTGATTGAGCTGCTGCCGCTTCAGCCGCCGCTTGTGCTGCTTGCGCCGCTGCAATTGCTTGCGCTTCTTCAAAAGCAGCCTTCTCAGCTACCAACGCATCGCGTTGCGCCGCTGCCAATGTAATATCTGAAGTTAATTGGTTGTACACTGCTTCAGCTTCTGCTGATTGTGTTGCCAATTCATTCTTCAAAGTTTCCAATTCAGCCATTTTCTTAACTTTGTCTTGCTTCGTTGTTTCAACTTCAGCTTTTTTAGTTTCTACAGCTTCTTTGTCAGCTTTTTGTTCGTTGATTAAGTCTTTGTTAGCATTAACCATTTTGCGGACAACGTCAACACGTCCAACGAAATCGCTCACTGAACGAGATGATGCTACTAAGTTAACATAGTTTGTTGCGCCACCGTTTACTTGCACTGCACGCGCTTGGTCTGCCAATAAGCTTTCACGCTTCTCAATCAAAGTATTCAACTCTTCGATTTGAGTTTCCAATTCTTTGATTTGTGCATCGTCTGTTGCAATGCTTGTCAATAATTCGCCTGCTTCAGCTTGGATAGCTTCCAATTGCGCATAGGCTGCTGTTAATTGCTCATATAATGCTGCTTGTGATGCTGATAAGTTATTGATTGCGATTTGTGTTTCGCCAATCATTGTATCGTAGTCTTGCGCAGATACAACAGAACCACCTGCCACTGCTCCTAAGATAATCGCTGAAGTAAATAAAGTCTTGAATACATTATTGCGTTTCACTTTCTTCATTACTGATGTCTCTCCTTTGAGTTGTTACTCACTTTTTTGTTAAGTCATTCGGCAAAAAATACTTTGCCTTTCATTCGATTTGCGAGTTGGTGCTACCTCGCTTAATTTAACCTGAGGCTATAATAACACACGCCAACAAGAAATAGTTGCTTTTCTTTAATTCGTATAGCATCTGTAACATTGTTGTAAAGTTGCCTAGTTTTTGTTGCAAAAAATGCGCGATTTCCGTCGTTTTGATACAATTCTTGACGCTCATTCTGTCTGCTGTTATAATGAAGCTACATTTTAAGCGACCATGCGTTGAAGAAGCGAAGTAGTGAATAATCCTTGCCTTGTTAGAGAGTTAGTGGATGGTGCAAACTAACACGGGTTATTGACGAATTACACTTTGGAGCAACTGAACAAGCGATTCGCACTCGTTACCGTGCTCAAAGTGATTTGTTTGCTAACAAATAAGACGGGTGGTACCACGGTTTTGAAATCGTCCCTTGCATTCCTTCACGGAGTGTGAGGGACTTTTTTGCGCTTAAAAAAACAGAGAAAAGGAGCAGATAACATGTCAATTATTGAAGATTTACAATGGCGCGGCGCCATCAATCAACAAACGGATGCGGAAGGTTTGGAGAAGCTGGTCAGCAAGAAGGCGATTGGCTTATATTGCGGCGTTGACCCGACCGGCGATTCGATGCATATCGGGCATTTAATTCCGTTCATGGTCTTGAAGAGATTCCAACTTGCCGGGCACAAGCCGGTCGTCCTCATCGGTGGCGCTACTGGTGCAATCGGTGACCCGAGCGGACGCAACAGCGAGCGTTCGTTGCAAACAATGGATGTTATCAACGAGAATGCGCGTAAACTCACCGAGCAAATGAACCGTCTATTTCTTAAAGGCGATACCGAAGCGAGCGGCTTTAGAATCGTGAACAACTACGACTGGCTCAGCCGCATTTCAATGTTGGAATTGTTGCGTGATTACGGCAAACACTTCAACTTGAACGCCATGTTAGCAAAAGATGTCGTTGCCAGCCGTTTGGAAGTAGGGATTTCCTTTACGGAATTCACTTACCAAATTCTGCAATCGATTGACTTCCACCATTTGTTCGTCAACCACGACGTGCAATTACAAATCGGTGGCGCGGATCAGTGGGGGAACATTACTGCCGGCTTGGACTTCATTCGTCGTATGGAAGGACACGAATCGGAAGCGTACGGTTTAACCATTCCGCTGATGTTGAAGTCCGACGGTACCAAATTCGGTAAAAGCGCCGGAAACGCCATTTGGTTAGACCCTGAACAAACGACGCCGTACGAATTTTACCAATTCTGGCTCAACCAACAAGATGCTGACGTGGTGAAATTCTTGAAATACTTCACCTTCCTGTCGAAAGAAGAAATCGATGAACTTGCGAACGAAATTGCCACACAACCGCATTTGCGTGTCGCTCAAAAGCGCCTTGCCGAAGAAATTACTCGCTTCGTACATGGACAAGAAGCGCTTGATGAAGCCTTGCAAATTACCGACGCACTATTCACAGGGCAAGTGCAACATTTATCCGTGTCACAAATCGAACAAGGATTCAAACACATGCCTCAATCAACCAGCCCGGCTGAACCGAGCAATTTAGCCGTTTGGTTGGTCGATACCGGCATTGTCAAATCACGCCGTGAAGCTCGCGAATTCATCAACAACGGCGCTATCCTCATCAATGGCGAGAAAGTGACCGACGTTGACTTTGAAATCAGTCCGGAACACGCCATCGGCAACAAATACGTTATCGTTCGCCGCGGCAAGAAGAATTACCACTTAGTTACTTTCGCTTAACCTTCACAAAAAAGAATGCGACAGATTGCCAAACATCATGCGTTTGACACTATCTTGTCGCATTTTTTGTTGTACTTTATTTACGCCAACCGTCCGGACTCCACATCATGCCGTCTAATTTGGCTTTCTGATTCGCAATCCACTGTTGCTGTTCGTGATTCACTTTCAATGCTACTGCCAACAAGGCTTTGGTTGGGTAATCTTTCGCTTGGTCCTGCCAGCGTTTCATATATTTTTGCCAATCCATTTGTCTGCACCTACCAATCTCGCGTAATATTCAATAATTCGTCCAGTTCATCGCGTTGCTGTTCCAAATCTCCTGCGAACAGTTCGAATAATATCGCATCTTCCGGTGATAACTCCAACTGTTTATCTGTCAGCGAGCGGATTTTGTCAATGATAAAATCTTGAAAAGCTAAGAAATTCGCTACGGTTCCTGTCTGTAAGTAGCAGGCGTAACGCAGCATCAAATCGAACTTTTCTTCCTCGCTCATGTACTGGAATTGGTAAACCGCAAAAGGCGCTAAATAACGCATACCGAAATAACGGGCAAATGTTTCATACGGCGATAACAATTCGGACATTGTGCGTTGCTCGCGCCCGCCGGCTTGATATTCACTCTCCGCCACTCCGACAATTGGCACCACTCCGAATTCACATTGCGCTAGGTGCTGTTGTAATTTTCGCATGGAAGCGGACATGTCAAAGACCGTGTCCATCCACTGCTTCAGAATTGCCGGCGCTTGATACCAGTAGAGTGGGAATTGCACAATGATACGCTGATATTGTGCCAAGCGCGCCTGTTCTGCTCGTGGTTCGAAACCGCCGTTCGCTTCAAACTCCGTGTGCAAATCGACAAAGGTCGCGTCAGTGAGCATTTGACCGCTACTCAACAGAAACTGTTGACTGCCGGATTGTGCGCTATTCGGATGCGCAATGTAAACAATGGTTTTCATCAACTATTCCTTCCTCTAATTACTTATCTTCATGTGGGAAACGCAAGGTAAATGTTGTTCCTTGCCCCAATTGGCTGGCAACTTCAACTGTTCCGCCATGCGCTTCTACCAACGATTTCACTACCGCTAAGCCGATACCCGACTCGCCGAATTTCGTGTTTTTGCGGGAAACGTCCGCCTTGTAGAATCGTTCCCATATACTTTCGATGTGTTCCGTGTCAATGCCGATACCTTCATCGGCAACCGCAATTTCAGCATATGTATCATGCATACGGCCGATTAGCCAAATACGCCCATCTTGTGAGAATTGAATGGCGTTTGTCACCAAGTTAATGAGTACTTGAACGAGACGGTCGTAATCCGCGTAAACACGGAAATCTTCCGCGCATTCTACTTGAATGACATTGCCTTTCTCCTTGGCTTTCTCTTCCATTTGTTGCTTGATTTGTTGGAGAACAGTCGCTCCGCTGATTGTTTGTTTTTTCAAAATGAGTTGATTGCTACGAATCTTCTCGTAATCCAAATTCTCATTGACTAAGCGGATAAGGCGTTGCGTTTCCCGTCCGATTAACTCCAAACTACGTGCGCGATGCCCTTCCGGAATTAAGTCGTGTTGCAATCCTTCCACCACCCCGCTCATCGTCGTCAACGGTGTGCGCATTTCATGAGCGGCGTCCATCATAAATTGACGGCGCAATTTCTCCTGACGCTTAATTTCCTCTTGCGACCGCAACAGCGATTGCGCCATCACTTCGAAATCTCGCGCCAATTCGCCGAACTCATCTTTACTGTCCACCGATAAGTGAACATCATAATTTCCCGACGTAATTTGTCTGGTTGCTCGTTGAAGCGTCTTGATTTTGCGGGTTTGATAATAGGCGTACAAGATACTCATCACCAAGCCCAATGCCCCCGTCGCGAAAAATGACACGTAAATTTCTTTCTGTGCAGCGCTCACACGCTGATTTAATTGCTCAAGTGGCGCACTCAATCCAACGAAACCCGGCGGAAAATCGCTTTGATCGGAACGATACGGCAAGAAAACCGCTACATAAAGTTGGATTTCGTTATTCTCTCCGAAACGACGAGTCTGTCGCAAATCAAGCGACTGCCCTTTCGCCAAAGTCGCTAAATCTTCCTCTGTTAAGCGGGCGGCCACTCGATTATTATAAGTAGGATAAATAATCCGCCCGTCCTTCAAATAAACTTGAATATCAATCCCTGAATCCGCAACGAGCGCCGATAATTTGATTAAGTCAGAACGTGTGAAATTATATTGAATAATATTGTTGCCGTAATACAACAATTGTTCCTTCACTTCGTCATAGACGCCTTGCGTGACATATTCCGAAATCCGAAACGCACTGATAGCTAAGGCGGTTGTCAACACGACCAGAAAGCCGATGATTTGTTGCCATAGGACTTTCATTAGCCTTCTCCCGAGTCTTCAAACTTATAACCGACACCCCAAACCGTATGAATTACCTGATTGCCGACTAACTCAATTTTTTGGCGTAGTTTCTTAATGTGCGCATCGACTGTCCGCTCATCTCCAAAGAACGGATCCTCCCAAATACTCTTCAACAATTGCTCACGGCTAAAGACCCTTTTCGGTGACTTGGCAAACATTACTAATAGGTCGAACTCTTTCGGCGTCAAGTTTTCAATCGGCTTGCCATTGTATAGAGCTTCCCGCGTTGTCGTGTTGATTTTGACCGTGTCGGTCACCACATCGAATTGTTCATCTTCGGCATTCGCAACTTCTGCTACTTGTGGCATAATATGCGCTCGGCGGTGCAATGCTTTCATGCGCGCCAATAAAGTTAGCGGACTGAACGGCTTCGTCACATAATCGTCAGCACCCATTTCCAAGCCGATAACTTGGTCACTTTCGGAATCTTGTGCCGTCAACATAATAATCGGCACTTCTTTGGAAAGGGCACGAATTTTGCGACAAATTTGAATGCCATCCATTGACGGTAAGTTCAAATCAAGAATAATCATTTCCCATTTAGTCGGTTCCGCCGCAAAAGCATTGTAACCTTCTAAGCCGTCATAAATAAAAGTGCCTTCAAACTGCTCCTTCTCAAAGAACATCGACATCATTTCACTAACGGATTCATTATCTTCAATCATCAATACTTTCATCTTGTATTCCTCCTAACATTTTTTGCTATGCATTCCCATTATACACATTTTTGCCTAGTCCTGCATACAAAAAAGCCTCCTTTCGCTAGCTGTTGCCATTAGCGAAAGGAGGTGTTGCTTTAATCAATCGGACATTCTAGTGGCACATCATAAGAAGCACTGACACTCTGATATTCCGCATCAAACTTCTTACGGCTACCGTCTAGCAAGGTAATTTCCGTGATTAAACATTCGACAATAAAGACAGACTGTTGTTGGGCATTGGTATAAGTGCGCGACTGCATTTTGCCGGTTACAGCAACTTGCTGCCCTTTCTGACAAAACTTGCTGAGTACGTCTGCCAGATGATCCCACGCACTAATCGGAATAAAATCCGTCGGCACCTCACCTTGACGGTCGCGATGTTTGCGACTGACTGCCAGCGAGTTGTTCACTACTCGGTGTTCCCCCACTGTCTTCACTTCGACCGGACGCACTAAGCGACCTACTAACATTACTTGATTCATTGATCAAATCTCCTTTCCTCATTTGTTATAAATAAACGAGGCAAAGGAATTTTCATTTATTTTTGTTAAATCTTGCATGAATTGTTTGACGAGGCAAAATTATCACACACAGATACGCTTTTCTACGCAACTCGCTCAATCACACATTCTTGCATCTGATACTATTTTTTGCCTTATATGATTTCCATTGAAGGATTCTTTTCTTTCATCAGCATCAGTAATTTCTCTATACGCTCAGACATGTCTTCTTTTATTCCTTTGAAAGCAACACGTTCCTTCTTACCGTTCCACTTATGTAATTGGAAATAATAATTGTTCATCGCGACAACGCCGTAGTGAATTTTTTGAAGGATGTATTGCATTTTCTCCACTCCGCGAATGTCAATCACATCGAACCCACGCGAGAATACAATCACATGATGTTTATACAATGCCATCTTCAATTTCTCATCATAGAAATCCGAATGTCTTACAATTAAATCTAAATCATCTTCCAACTCTGGATACTCCGCAAATAAAGCATTATATGCTTTCTTGTTCATGTTAACGCGCTTCAACGCCACGCCTACAAGCAAAATCGGAATTAATGTAAACCCTCCTGCTGCTAGCAATATTTTTTGGTTTCTGTCTGTAATATTGTAAGCTGAAATAAATTCATTCTTTTCAATTTGAGCTTGAAATTCCTTATCAATATTCATCTTGATTAGAAATTCACGCACTTCCCCATCTATATCTCTAACACTCTCCACAACTATCGGCACAGGCTTATCCGATAATATTGACGAGTCTTTCAACATTTGCGCAACTACTTGATTATTTTTTTCCACTTCAAAAACGACATACCCTTTATCCGTACCTACAATGTACACTTCTGACTTTCCGTCTGCTGATTGTCCCAACTTAGGCGTAATGCTATAAATATTCGCAACCGATACGGGAGTATTCGTTTTGCCATATACACGATTCTGTTTCAGATAGAAATCCGTATTCTGTATAAATAACAATAACAACACAATTGCAATTGGCACAAGAGCAAAAACGCCACCCAAAAAGAAAGAGCCTACCGAACCTTTTAAGATTTTTTTCTCCATAATAACACTCCTTATCATAATTTCTTCACCATTACATCACATCGTTCGATTGTTTCTATTGAAAAATAAAAAACACGGCTTTTTGGCTGTGATTTAAATATTATATCTTCAATTCGTTTGCATTCGGCATCATAATTCCAATGGCGGCATGTGGTATTCATCGCGGAAATAGCAAATACAATTGAGTTGCTCATTCGATAAGAACCCACAACTTTCATAAAATTGCCGCGTTTTTGCTGTGTTATCGGTTGCAAGCACCTTCTGACGAATAGGCGCATAACGTCGCAATGTCTCATGCATCAAATATGTCCCGATTCCTCGACGCTGATAGTCGGGGTGCACGAGAATATCCTGAATATAGAGAATCGTTGCATTATCTCCTACTACACGAATTAAACCGACCAAGCGCTCATTTTCCCAAGCCGATAGAATCGCTAATGACTGTGTCATTGCCTTCATCAAAACTTCAGGATTGTCCGTGTAAACACTCCATTGCACACTTTGATACAGTTCGAGCACTTGCTCTGGCGGCAGTGTTCGGTTCCAGTCATAAGTCAACATCCTGTTCCCACCTTATCGTTGTTAGAGCGTTCATGGACGCATTATTTTATAAGTTTTCCGCTATTTCGACCAATTTGCGCAAGCGATGATTGACACCCGACTTGGAAATCGGTCCACCCGGTATTTGCTCACCCAATTCAATCAAACTTAAATCAGGATTTGCCAAGCGGAATTCAGCCATTACACGTAATTTTTCCGGTAAATCTTCTAAGCCATTGCGTTCGGCAATCAACTTGATGGATTCAATTTGCTTTTGTGAAGCGTTAATAATCTTATTCACATTCGCGGTTTCACAATTCACGAGACGATTGACCGAGTTGCGCATATCGCGCATAATTCGTACATCTTCGAATTTGAGCGTCGCTCGATTGGCACCGATAATCGCCAGAAATTCGGCAATTTTTTCTGCTTCTTTCAAGTAAGTGATGTAACCGTTACGGCGGACAATCGTTCTGGCATTCAAATGAAAATCATTCATCATCTGACAGATATCTTCATTATGTTCTTCGTAATTGGAATAAATTTCTAAGTGATAGCGACTAGATTCCGGGTTATTCACTGACCCCGCCGCCAGAAAAGCACCGCGCAAATAGGAACGCTTGCGCTGCTCATCTTGCATAATCGTCGGCGACACATGCGGAATCGGCAATAACCCGTCAAAAATATTCAAATCCGCAAGGAGGGCAGAAACATTTTGGCGGCAACGCACGATGTACACATTGTTCTTCTTCAGCTTCATCTTGCGTCGCACAATTACTTCGCTATCCGATTGGTAATGGTCCCGCAGTAAAGCGAGAATTCGGCGAGCGATAGCGGCGTTCTCGCTTTGCACATTGAGAACCAATTGTTGTTGATGAATGTTCAAGGCGCCGTTCATCCGAATTAAAGCTGCCAATTCTGCCTTGGCGTGTTCCTTATGCACTTCCAAGAGCGTGCATTCTTTCTTCACTTCCGATGCAAAAGTCATTTTCTGCCTCCTTCCTCACTAATTAACTGCATTTTTTTCGTTGAGCTTGGCGGTCTCTAACAAATGGCGCAACTCGGCAACCACTCGGTCCGTGTCATGGTACGCGCCACCGTTTTTCATGCTGAGAAATTCATTGGAAATGACGCGGCAACCTTGATTGCGCAATCCGGCGAAATCATGCACCACCTGCAACAAGTATTCCTCGTTCGGTTGATTCATAATGTAATCATGCGGCACTTCCGACGTATTCACTAAGACGGTATCGACGAAATGGCAACCTAAATGTTGATGTAAGACTTCCACATGTTCTGCATCCGTAAAGCCTTCCGTTTCGCCTAATTGCGTCATAATATTACAAATATACACAACTTCAGCGGACGTTTGCTTAATCGCCTCTCCAATCTCTCGAATCATCAAATTAGGCAAAATGCTCGTGTACAAGCTACCCGGTCCCAACACAATTAAATCGGCTTCCATAATCGCCTCGACTACTTTGGGAGAAGCTTCAAGAGCCTCATCACCTGCCATTGTTGTCACCATGACGTGCTGAATTTTTTTGCGGTGATGCGCAATCGAGGACTCGCCAATCGCAATCGTATTATCTTCAAATAGTGCATGCAACACGAGTGGCTCACTCGCCGCAGGCAAAATCTGCCCCTTAACACGCATGTATTGCGCCAACACATCCAGCGCCTCCGAAATGGAACCGCGCATCTCCTTCAAAGCCGTAATCAATAAATTACCGATTGCATGCCCGGACAAGAAATCATTATCCGTATCGAAGCGATACTGAAACACTTCTTGAACCAGTTCATCCGCCTCTGATAAAGCAATCATACAGTTTCGGATATCTCCCGGCGGCACAATATTGATATAGTCGCGAATAATCCCGCTACTGCCCCCGTCATCCGCAACCGTTACAATCGCCGAAATATCCGCATCCAGGCGCTTCAGCCCTCTAAGAATAACCGGCAAACCCGTTCCACCGCCGATAACAGCAACTTTATAGCGATTTTTTGTCTGTGGCATCATGAGCGATTCACCGTCTCTTTCTTCTTGAAGCGGTCGCGGTGCGATACATTCACGACATACTGATCGTTTTTGAGGCGATTGGCGATGCGTTCTGCTAGTGCAATCGAACGATGCTGCCCACCGGTACAACCAATCGCAATCGTCACGCTCGACTTACCTTCCTTCTTATACCCCGGTAAGCAAAACTCAATCAAATCCATTAACTTCGCATAAAAAGCTTGCGTTTCCGGTTGCATCATCACGTAATCATAAACTTCTTGGTCGAGCCCGGTTTTTGGACGAAGTTCAGGAATATAATGCGGGTTCGGTAAGAAGCGCACGTCCATGACAATGTCCGCATCAATCGGCGCACCGTACTTGAACCCGAACGACATCACTTCAACATGGAAAGCCTCATAGTCTTCCTTAGCAAACTGTGCCGTAATGCGCTCACGCAACTGACGCGGCGAAATATCGGACGTATCAATAATAATTTGTGCGCGTGTACGTAAATCTGTCAACAACTCGCGCTCCTTGCGAATCCCATCCATCAAACGCCCCTCAACTGCGAGCGGATGATTCCGTCGCGTTTCCTTATAGCGCGACACCAACGCTTGATCACTTGCCTCCAAGAACAGGATACGCGTCGTAATCAATTGCGTATTGTCCATTGCCGCAATCACTTGCTCCAACTCGGCAAAAAAATCTCGCGACCGCAAATCAATCACTAACGCAATGCGAGTAATCTTCCCCGATTCTTTCAATAACTCCCAGAAAGTCGGCAACAAACTCGGCGGCATATTGTCCACACAGTAATACCCCAAATCTTCGAAACTTTGCACAGCAACGGTTTTGCCGGCACCGCTCATCCCTGTAATAATTACCAATTCTAATGTATCTAACATGCTTTCATCACCTTCTATCCTAATATGCACTCTCAGTATAGCATATCTGACACGTCCTTGACACCTTTCCACCCTCACAAAAAAACTACCCTCCTCACTAACCGAGAAAGGTAGGTTTGCCGTCTATATCTAAAATGGTACACTCACCATTAACGTTTCGCTTGCTTCAACGCTTGCTTGGCTTCATGGCTACGCAAAGCTAATTGCAATAACTCTTCAATTAAATCGCGTGAATTCAAACCAGTTGCTTGCCATAAACATGGATACATGCTGTAAGGCGTAAAGCCCGGCATCGTGTTGATTTCGTTGATATATACATCGTAATTGCTCGTCACAAAGAAATCGACACGCGATAAGCCACGACCGTCCAAAGCACGATACGCTTTCAACGCATACTTTCTGATTTTCTCACTGACAGCTTCCGGTAGTTCCGCCGGAATTTCCATTGCGGTCGTATTGTTGATGTACTTCTCTTCGTAATCGTAGAAATCTTGTTCCTTCAATAAACGCCCAACTACGCTAGTATGCGCATCATCATTTCCGAGAACCGACACCTCACACTCATGCGCTGTGATTCCTTGTTCAACGACAATGCGTCGGTCATATTCCAATGCCAATTCCACTGCCGCACGCAATTCCTCGCTGCTGTGCACCTTGGAAATACCGACACTCGAGCCCATATTCGCCGGCTTGACGAATAGCGGATATAATAAATTCCCTTCGCAACGTTGAATCCAAGCGTCGCTATCTTGACGCCAATCACGCATATCAAACGCCACATAAGGCACTTGCGGAATTCCCGCCTGTTGGAATAATTGCTTGCTGATGACTTTGTCCATACCGCATGCGCTTGCCGTTACACCTGCACCGACGTACGGCATATTTAGCACTTCGAGGAATCCCTGAATCGTGCCATCCTCCCCATTTGGCCCATGCAGAATCGGAAACACAATCGCATCCGGTTGCGCTATCTCTCCCGGTGAAATTTGCACCCCGACAGAATTCGCACCATCCCAAACAGCTTGCGCCCCTTTTTGCAAAATGAGGTGACCGGAATCTTCCAAAGGTGCCGTTAACAACGGTGCTTGCAACCATTCGCCGTCCTTCGTAATATAAATTGGTTGTACTTGATAGTAATTAAACATAATGGACCGGCAAATATTGTGCGCTGAAATAATCGAAATATCGTGTTCCGCGCTCTGTCCGCCATATAGTAGAATAATCTTCATGCTAAATCCTCCTGTGCTACATCTCAAAAATCGTTAAATTCAAACGCCATTCCTGTAACGATATGTCGTAAATCAATGTCCCGACACGCTCATTCAGTGACTGCCCTTGCGTCAACAAAGTCAATTCATCTTCAATAATCATTAACGGAATATACCATGCTAACTTATCCGCATAAGCCTGTGTGAAATTCACTTTCAACCCACTCGCAAATAATGGCGCTATCTCCAAGACAATCTCCATCGGCAGCTCTGCCACCTGTTCACGACGCGCAAAAAAACGCGCCCGTGATTCATTGACTAAATCTTCAACACGCTCACGAATCACTCGTTGAAAGCGAGGGTAGAAATGAGCCACATGACGATAATACATCTTACTCAAGCCGTTCGGCAAGGTTAGGAACACATAATTATTCTGTAACTTGTAGAAAAAAGCTGAACGCAAAACAGATGAACTATGAAACAAATATAATAATTCCGCTATTTCATTGGGCGTCAATTGATGCATCAATTCCATACTCTCGAAATCAATCCAATTCGACATGCGCAAGCCCTTGCTCTGACAAACTTCCATGTAGTTTAACACTTCCGTCTTACCACGCAAAACCTTGAAGTTCGTCTGCACATCATACCGCCCGAAGTCCGCAGGCGCCTCTGCCAATATTAAATTATTGGGAATGTATTGCGTTTCGAAATCGCTACTATTCAAGCCGATTCCCCGCGTCATCACATAGTTTGTCACTGAATCGTAATGCACATACAAGTTCACGCGACTCATACTCCACCTCCTTTCATACCTATCTGCTTCATTCTACTCTCTTTTGTTACAAAAAAATAGTTTGTATTCCGTTAAAAATATGTCAATTATATGATGAGTTGATTGCCTTGTTGAAATATTTACTTAGAAACTTACTTTCGGAACTTCACGCGCTTCAGCCGGCGCTTCCAAATAAGGCTTCACAGCAAATCCGTGCACGCCTGCTACAATGTTCTTAGGGAACAATTGTACTTGCGTATTGTATTGCCCAATGCTTGAATTGTACAATTGGCGCGCTTTGGCAATCTTGTCTTCCGTATCCGTCAAGTTCCCTTGTAAATCCAAGAAGTTCTGATTCGCCTTCAATTCCGGATACGATTCCGCAACCGCCAATAAACGTGACAACGCAGAACTCAACAAATTAGACATTTGGTTAATTTGTTCCGGGCTGGCATCTGCCGGCAAACTCAACAATTGTTGACGCGCTTTCGTCACTTCCTCTAAAGTTGAACTTTCATGCTTTGCATAACCTTTCACTGTTTCCACTAAATTGGGAATCAAATCATTACGACGTTGCAACTGCACATCAATTTGACTGAAGCTTTGCTCCGCCCAAGTGCGCACCTGAATTAACGAGTTATAAATTCCCGCCCACATCAAGCCGATAACCGCTACAACACCTACTATAACCAATACTGGCATATTCTCTCCTCCTAAAAAATTAATCTAACTTTATTATAGAATAAACCGCCCCACTTGTCGAAACAAAACGTTAACAAAACGCTTCCAGATTCCTATTCCGTCTAAGAATGCAAAAAAACTCCTCAAACCACAAGTGGAAAGGGGAGATAGGAAACTCCATATCATAGGAGATTCAACACACAACACGGTACGCTAACCATTCGGTTTACTGTCAGCAAGATGATTCACCTAGCCTATTTATACAGATAACCGTCTTAGCATATTGAACGAATAATCTCTTGTGTCAACATCTTCCGATAGCTATTCACTATCAGAAGTATCTAGCGACTTTTTGTTATCATTATAACCTGTCACCAATAAATAGATTCCCGTTATCTGCATCACAAATAACATTCCTATCCCTAGCACACGTTTGAATACGTCATCAATATACGCCTCCGCGAACACTTTAGGATAAGGCGCATCTGGTCCTGATAAATACGAACCATCTAACGCTCTATTAGGGTCATGCACCAGATACACAAGCGAAAGAATAATTCCTAACCCTAGCAACGTCCAACCTATTTTAATTTTCATCACTGCTCACTCCTCACACATTCTTTGAATTGCATTTTTATTTCACTTTAATAGTTTACACAATTGTTTATTAGTACTATTTTAGTGCGGTTATTACGCTAATCTATCCTCCTATCCAAGAACCGTTATGATATCTAATGACTGATAGTTTCAAAACAACCAAAAACGATGTTTGTACGCTTTAATTTTTACGTTGGGATTGTGTTGCTTGACGGTATCCAACCATTCGTGAACAGTAACATTCTCTTGCAAAGCTTCTGGACAAAATATCACCTTGCTATGAGCGAATTTGGAACGAAGAAGCAATGAGACAGCCTTAACAATGATAGTCTGTGTGTGCGTATGAGCAACAGCAATGCACGTTCTATATTCGGAAAACATGTTAAAAAAACAACGTTTTACGCCAAAATTTCCCTGAATATAGCACTTTAATAGTCGGATTGTGGGTCTGAATCAATCGAATGATATCCTCTACCGTAAAATCGATAAACTCCAAAGTGTCTAACAACAATATAAGCTTTCGCTTCATAAAAAAAGCTATCGTTCCTCTACCAATAATAATTTTTGATAAGTCTTGATAAGAATAAAAATTCTCTACATCATCTCCGATACATTCTAATTTGTCTGTAAACCTTATTTCTCTGATTCTTTTGCTTACCGGTGTTCTTTTGCGTTTAATAGTATAGAACATTAATCTTAATACAGCGCCTATACCTCTTCCTATTGCAACAACAACAAAGCATATAACCAACACGATCGGTAAACCAACTATGATTATTTGAAAATAGTAGCTATCTGGAACTTTATGTGTCTTTAATGCATACAACATCACGCCTATTGAATAACATAGAATAAAAATCACATCAAATAAAGAAATGCTAAATATACAATATACATACAATTTCCTCAAAGCCTCTATAAAATTAGGGTTACGTATAATCATTCCTATCCTCCATTTACTCCTCACGATTCTTCGATTTCAAACGCAGACAACTTATCCCCTTTCGATTTGTCATGCCTCATAAGCATTTGCTCATTGTAGACTTACTACAAAACGAGCGTGCCATTAAACCATCGGCTTAACAAAATTACAATAATTAGACCTAGTACAACTAGGAGAAACTTCAACACTCTGAAGTCTTCTTTTACAAGATGTCCGTTGATTTTCTTCTTGAGTGCCAGTTCTGCCAGCGCTAATAATACGATACAAAGTAACGGTAGGTAAGGCGTTGAGAATACGCCGCCCATCGATAGTAAAGTAAATAAGAAGTAAATCCATCGATAATACTTCATTAAATTCTGTCCTAAGTTCTCCATTTGTTCGCTCCTGTTCTTAATACTTCCTATCCGGCACTTATCGATGTCCGCTACAACCGAATAGCTTATGTACAATTTAATATTCGTGAACGGAATCAGGTGGATTGGTACAGCTAGGTTTACCTGTTCATTCACGCATTTCGAAATGACTATAACAGGTTAAACATGATAAAGCAATTGATTCTTTTAATTTTCTTATCATTATAATATCTAATAGTCGGTAGTCTGTGACGGAGGGCGCTTGTATCCGATAGTGACAGCGCATCGCGCGGGGAAAAATAAACCGCAACTTGCTCGATGTGTGAGCCCGTTGCGGCGAGTGAAGTTGCTATACAGTTGTCGATGTTGCCTCGCTTGTTGGTGTTGCCGGTTTTTTGTCAGTGACATTTGCCTTAGATTTGCCTTTACGTCGCGCGAGGTTGTCTGCGTAATATTTGTGAACGCCGTTAATTATCGTCAGTGTCTGCGTATAGAATTCGGTCTTCTTGACTTGGGCGTGAATGGCGGTATAAGCGAGAAGTAAGCGGTAGTCTTGAGCGAGTGCTTGGCGCAAGGTTTTGACATCGTACTTGACTCGTCCGCGTCGCTCTTTGATTCGATCCGTGAATACCTTATTGAATTGCGTTTGGCTTTCGGTTAGATTCGTCACAAATTTGGTAATCCCTAATGTTGTCACGTCCGGTTGATATTCCGGTGTCTTCAGCTTCGCCAACAAGGAATTGATGAGGCTCGTTTCTTCTTCATAACCTTTGCCCGCTGTGTTGCGATATTGCTTGAACAGAAGATTCAGCGCATTGTAGGCATCTTTCTCGGCAATTTGTCGTGCAAAGCGATATGGGCGAATACTGTCAAAAAGTGCTTTCAAACTGGCATCGCGTTCTGTGTCTGCTTGGCTGAGCGCTTCTGATTTCTCGCTGGCAACTACTTGTTCGAGTGCGTTTTGCATAGCGGTTAATTTCGTCTTGACGTCCGCCAGCAAGCGTTTGAAATCCTCGTCTGCCGTCTTAGGCTTCGTTGCTTCGTATTCTTCCACGAAGCGAGCAACTAATTGTGCATATTCGGCGTGGTGCAACATACCATAATTAAGCTTTTGAACATCTTTTAACATAACAAATTCCTTTCCGATTTATTTTTTGTTTAATTTATGGTTATTTTACACCATTTAATTTTGTTTGTCCACAATTTTTATTCTGTTTTTTTGTTTTTATTTATTTTTTATGCTGAATTTTGATTAATTTATTCTTTATGACTTCTTTAAAATCCAAAATGTCGGTTAACCTTATATTTGAGGCATACTAGCCGTTGGGTTGTCTGCGTGTTTTTCTTCTATGAGATTGCTGAAATTTCGCATGATTGCATTACTTTTTTCTAAAGCAACCCGAAAATTCGGCATGACAGCGTTACTTTTTTGAAAGCACGCCAAAATTTCGCGTGACGGCGTTACTTTTTTCTAAAGTAATCCGAAAATTCGGCATGACGGCGTTACTTTTTTTGAAAGTACGCTAAAATTTCGCGTGACAGCGTTACTTTTTTTGAAAGTACGCCAAAATTCCGCGTGACAGCGTTACTTTTTTTGAAAGTACGCCAAAATTCCGCGTGACAGCGTTACTTTTTTTGAAAGTACACCAAAATTCCGCATGACGGCGTTACTTTAATTTCAAGAACAGCTGTCATGCGGCGTGACGGGGAACTTTGGTTTTTGGGGAGGTGGGATATGCGCGCGAGCGGCGAACTTTCATTCTTATCGTTCTCGGACTAACCGGATTTCTCGAACAACCTGCTCTTAGGATGATTTGCATGGGAAGCAAACACCTTCTCCCAAAAAACAAACACGAACGTTTTCTGCTTTTTGCATATATAACGTATGAAAATATATTGAATGATTACTTTCTTTATGTTATATTCATCTCGAAATAAGCAACTTCTATATTGAATACGGATTGCGGCGACCAACTTTATTCAGTGGACAAGTACTGTATTTCATTGCGACACTTTTTTGTGAACATGGAAATGAATGCCCGAGTCTAACTGTTAGGGGATATTCAGTGGATACCGTAAATAAAGCTACCGCAAATGAGATGTCCAAGATTCATTCGGATGCAGGAAAAGCTGTCGTGAAGTTGAAGACGGTTGTTTTTGAATATATTATAGAGCCGGATAACGCTATAAATCATCGTTTTTTAAGCCTATAAATAATTAATTAAGGAGTCGATACTATGTCATGGGAGCAAATATTACCCAAAGAATTGTTTGAAAAATCTCATTATTTATACGAACAGTTCGGTGTCTCGGAATACGCTTGGACCTATGAAGACATCTTGTCTATTTGCTTGATTATTCAACAAGAAAATCTAATTATACTCGGCGGAGACGTGTACGCATATGCTAACGGTACAATACAATCAACCTATGATAGTTGGTACTACGAAGGCGAATCTTCACAAGACTCTGTCGTGAAGACGATAGAATATATGAATCGTTACATCGAACGGAACGGAGAGAATTTTTTATTCGTCATCGTTGTTCGAAATGAAAAAATCCTGTCAAAGAACACCAAGCCAATACACATTACCGAGTGATTACTTGCCTATCTTGAATGAAAATAATATATCTGCGATTACACAAAACACTGGAAAAATCAATGAAATTATCCATCACCATACTGTATCTTACAATGCATGGTCTCGTTTATATCTGTCACTAACAGATTTACTTTATTTATTAGAACAAATTATTCATTCCAACAACACTACAACCTCTATTTCCATTGTTCCCTTTTATCGTAGCGAAGCACGCGGCGGCTTCCAAGAAGCGTTTGATATTGGTCGTTTCTATATTGAATGCCGCAGACAAAGCAACGGATGCAGGAAAAGGCACTGTGAAAAGCGCGGATAAAGTTGATGACATATATACTACTCCGGTAGGAGGTGGTGGAGTAACTAACATTGTAGAAATTAATGGTAAACAGATTACTATTGGACACGGAGGTAGACATCTAAAAGGAACGAATTTAAGTGTAGATAAAGCGGATAGCACCTATCCAAAATTCCTCTAGGCGCAGAGAAAGCTTATAAAGGGCAAATATACGCAGACGGGTATATTGATAGAATATAGAGCGTTTGGAGTGACAGATGATATAATCAACGTAGGTACATATTATCCTAAGTAAAGAGAGGTTATTCTATGAGTAGAACCGTAAGCCCGATTGAAATGGAGTGGTTGCGTACATTGTTGAACGTATCTTTTCAAGGTCAAACACAACTGCAATCGCAACTGACGTATTTAACGGTTGTAGAAGAAATATGGTCGCCGTATATTGCGTTGAAATTCGCTTCTAGCGGCGGCGAGTCATTCCCGTCTGCAGTAAGAGTGCCAGTCGACATGATTGCGTGGCAAAACCATCATGCACCTGTGCAATTTTTACTACATATCAACAACGGCACAATTGATGAGTTAGAAGTCATTGCGCTTGACGGCTCCGTTGTTGACTGGGAGAATATATCTCTCGACCAATTAGAATACGGAGTAGCAGAAGAAGTAAAGATTCGCATGAATCCGATGTAGTCGAACACCTGTTAGAAGATTGGCTGACAACTTTGACACGATTGCCCCGCTAACCATCTCTCAATCCCAAAACACGAACAATCAAAGGTATCTTTTGATAAAACGAAAAAACACATTACAATACTCTAATGAAGCTGTTATATTCATCTCGAAATAAACGACTTCTATAGCACTCCCCTCAGTTAGTGGAAACTCTACCTCTAATCACCTATATACAAACTTGGTACACCTTTGAATGTGACGGTTTCTGGGAACACTTGTATGGGGTGCAGGGTGAAGTTAACAGCGACGGGATATGCCATTTCGTCATTGATTTAGACGAAACCTATTGGGACGAGGAGCCTTTCGAGACAGTTGGTGACGTTACAACATTTCAATGCCGTAAGGAAGGTGCGAAATTCATTGGTGAAGGCAAATTGGAACATGCACTTTTCTATTTACGAACGTTCAAAGAGTGGATTGAGTCGTTTAACATAGAGGTACTTCACACATACGCTGGAAAGCTTTATATACCTAGGGAAGATTGATAATAAACAGAGCTCCCTATCAAACAGTTAAAGATTTAACAGATCTAGATTGGGTTCACTAATAGGAGAACAATTATGATTGAACAAAAAAAAGGACAAATAAATAAGATAATTTATCAGCAAACGGTATATTACGGGGGAGAACACCGACTATATCCTTCTATACTCCAACTGTTCCATTTGCTTGACGAAATTTTAAAGTTAAACTGTACGACTGACTCTATCCACATTATCCCATTCTATCGAAGCGTAGCACGTGGTGGTTTCCAAGAAGAATTTGACATTGGGTGTTTCTACATTGAGTGTCGGGAGGAAGTAACACAGGAAGAGATAGACAATTTCCCACTGGAGCAACGTTACTGGACAAACCCTGATGATGAATACCGCATTCTTTCTGATTACATTAGTGATGACGATATGAAACGTAGTCAATTTCTCTGTCGGAAGAATGACGTTGAATCTTTTCAAGCAGGAATTCTCACATACAAGCAATTCTTATTAGAACGCGGTATTCCCCAAATGATGAAATGGTTAGACAGATTTTACCAACTTACAGCTGAAGAACTGCCTTACGGTTATTTTTGCTTTGAAATATGGAGCGATTAAGTTACCCCCCACACTGTAAAAGTGTGGGGGGTGTTCATTACCCTAAATTATGTTTAGCTGAATTCCGAAAGACTTCGAAATACGGGTTGTTGGCAATTTCGTCAGCAATTGTTGTTGCTTCTCCGTGTCCCGGGAAGATAGCGTAGTGATGAGGTTGGCTGATAATCTCTCTGGCGATTCCTTGCATTAACTGCAAGAAGTTCCCTTGTGGCAAATCGGTACGACCGATGCCACACTTAAAGATTGTATCACCACCGATGATAAAGCCGTCTCCCTCAAAAATATAGACCACGTGTCCCGGGCTATGCCCGGGAACGAATGCCACCCTGAAAGTGAAGTTGCCCAGTGTCTGATCGCCCATTTCTTGCCAGTAATGTTCTACTGGACGTTGGATAATTGGCGGACCGCCCCACAAACCGGATAAGTTGAGCGACGGATTTATAATAAACTCCGCTTCGTTCGGGTGCATGTACGCTTCAATACCGAAGGCGTCGCGGACTGCATCCAACGCACCGATATGGTCGAGATGTGCATGCGTTAAGATAATTGCTGTCGGTTGCCAGCCATTTTGCCGAATCCAGGCAACAATATGATCGCCGTCGGCACCGGGATCAACAATCAATGCTTCCTGATGCTCATTGACAATCGCATACGTATTCTCCTCGATTGCTCCGACAATCAACTGATGCACCTTTAACATAAGGATTCTCCTTTCACATAAAGACGTGGGACACGTGTTGAAATGCTCGTTAACAGTTCATAACTAATCGTATTGAGTTGCTCTGCCAATGCGGATACATGATTATCTAAGTGACCGCTTCGTCCAATCAATGTGACGGTCGTGCCGACAGGATAGTACTTCGGCAAGCGAATCATCATTTGATCCATATTGATTGTACCGGCAACCGGGCAAGCGTGTCCGTCAACCAGTACGGGAATGTCACGGTAATGACGGAACCAGCCGTCAGCGTAGCCGATCGGAATAGTCGCAATCCACTCGTCCGCTTGCGCTTCGTACGTTGCGCCATAACTAATCTTTGTCCCTTTCGGCACTTGCTTAACATGAACAATTTCTGACAAAAGTTGTAGCGCCGGTTGTAAGGCTTCCGCTCGCGGTACGTCCAAGCGGTCTTTCGGGTCGATGCCGTATAAGCCGATACCGAGGCGAACAATATCGCTCGCCGGTTGTTGCGGATACCACATCGCCATAGCGGAATTAGCATAATGGCGAACCGTTACCGAATCCGGCAACACCGCAGTCAAGGCTTGCCACTTCGCCCATTGTGCATGGACATGCTCTTCCGGACCGCCGCCCGCTGTTGAGAAGTGCGTAAATGCGCCTTGCCAGTCGACCCAGTCATACGCTGACACGCTGTCCTTGAATGCCTCGACTTCTGCCACCGTCGTTAAGCCGATACGTCCCATACCGGTATCCAATGCCAAGTGGACCGTCAAACGATGTGTAGTCAACAAATCCAACTTATCTGTTTGCGCTAACTGCTCTTGCGCTCTTTGGAAAAAGTCCGGTGAACATACTGTAATCATCAACTGATAATGCAAGATTTCGGCGATACCTCTAGGGTCGGTCAGTCCGAGTACAAGGATGGGCGCGTGGACACCGTTTTTGCGTAAAGTAATGCCCTCGTCAACGGTTGCGACCAATAAGCCGGAAGCCCCCGCTTCTAAAGCTGCTTGCGCAACGTGGGTAATGCCGTGACCGTAGCCGTTCGCTTTGACCGCCACATATAATTGTTGCGACGGCGACATCCGCTTGAGGAAGGCGTGCACATTGTGCTGAATCGCCTCCAAATTCACAATCGCTACGGTTGGTCGATGTTCGCTAGGTTCAATCATCTTGCTCACTCCTCATGATAATGCCGCAATTTGTGCTCGTAATTCGTCTTCTGGTGTTTCAATCACTACCGTGGCAGTCGCATACTCTCGACAGTGACTAATCGATACATGCACACCGTCCATAATCGGGGCCTTCTCAATAACAGGTGCCCCCATGTTGTTGGCTACAATCGAAATATCGGCAAACTGAATCTTGCCGATACCGGTATGCAACGCCTTGACGTATGCTTCCTTGGCACAGAAACGTCCGGCAAGAAACTCCATTTGACGCGTTTGCGTAAACTGTTCGTATTGCGCATACTCGCTGTCTGACAGGACTTTCCGCGCGAATTGCGGCTGGCGCATGACCGCTTGCCGAATTCGGTCAATGCCGATAATATCTGTTCCTACTCGCATAAGCCACCTCACTTTCGGCAAAAAGGGCGTACGCTTTTAGGAGGGTTTACGCTTCGCTTTTGCCACGTTTTTTGATTTTGTAATGTTTGCTGACAGTTTCTTTCTTCTTGTCGTGTGTTGTTTTGCTACGTTTCTTGCGGGTAAATTCATCGCGTTTACCGTTTTGTTCACGGCGTGGTCCGCGGTCGTGGCGTTGTTTGCCGCCTTTATTGGATTTGCCGCTACGTCCGCGTGACGAAGATTGTTTCTCACTGCGTAAGTACGGTAATGGTTTCTGTGGTGAAATCACCACTTCAACATTCGTGCTGTCTGTAACTAGTTCGCTCAGCAATGCCGCCACTAAATCGTTCGCTTCGTAATGGTTCAATAATAATTTGGCGGTATTGCGGTGATCGCTCACTTCGTTACTTACTAATTTACGGTTGACTTTGTCAATAATTTGTTGCACTTGTCCCGCTTGTGCTTCTTTCAATGTCGGTGGTTTGAGTGGTTGCATTTTCTTACGGGTGAGTTCTTCAATCGTGCGTAAGTAAGCCATCTCGGACGATGTTACAAATGTAATGGACATTCCTTCGTTACCGGCACGGCCTGTACGTCCGATACGATGGACATAGCTTTCCGGGTCTTGACTGATATCGTAATTATAAACGTGCGTTACGCCGGAAATGTCAAGACCGCGCGCCGCTACGTCGGTTGCTACTAACAGTTCTACGGTTCCTTTACGGAATTCGTTGATTACATTGGTACGTTTTTGTTGCGGGATATCACCGTGAATCAACTCGGCGTTGTAACCGCGTAAGCCTAAGCCGCGCGCCACTTCGTCGACACGTTTTTTGGTACGGCAGAAGACAATCGCTTGGGTTGGCAACTGCACATCTAATAAGCGGGTCATGATATCGAACTTCTCATCGTCACGGCATTTCACGAAGAATTGCTCGATTAAGTCGGCGGTCATTTCTTTCGCTTTAATCTTGACATGTGCCGGATTCGTTAAGAATTGTTCGCCTAAAGCTTTAATTTCCGGTGGCATTGTTGCTGAGAACAATAATGTTTGGCGTGAGCTTGGTGTTGCTGAAATAATCTCTTTAATATCATCAATGAAGCCCATGTTCAACATTTCGTCTGCTTCGTCTAAGACTAATGTGTTCAAGTATTTCAAGCTCAATGCTTTGCGACGCATTAAATCGAGAATACGTCCGGGTGTGCCGACAATAATTTGCGGTTGGTTGCGCTTAATGCGCTCAATTTGTTTGCCGATAGGTGAGCCGCCGTAAACGACATAGACGCGTGCACGTTGTCCTTTACCTAAGCGGAATAATTCTTCTTGTACTTGAATGGCTAATTCACGGGTTGGCGCTACAACCAGACCTTGAATCGCTGATTGGTTGCGGTCTAATTTATTTAACATCGGTAAGCCGAAGGCGGCAGTTTTACCTGTTCCGGTCTGCGCTTGCCCGATTAAATCGGCACCTGCTAAGGCAACCGGCACAGCTTGTTGTTGAATCGGTGTCGGTTCTTCAAACCCCATTTCTGTCAATGACTCCAACAACGGTGCTACTAAGTCTAAATCTGTAAATTTCACTAAATTTCCTCTTACTCTCTTTATATTTTCCGGAAGTCTTTTTCCCTACAAAAAACCGCAGTGACTAATCACACAAAGTATAGCTTTGTGAAGGTGTCATGCGGTCAATATTCAATCATGCAATTGGTTGACTAAATGATACTTTGTTAACTTCTCTGATACAGTGTAACACGTTTAGCACATTAGAACAACTAAAAGCCGATAAAAGCTAATAATTATTCTGTTTGACAAGGTGCTACGCATTGTGTTCACCCCATTAATTGCCATTAACAGGAAGCCTAGCTAAACTTTTTCTCGTGTAATCAACAACTCATAAAGCGATTGATTGACAGTTATAGAAATCGTATAAGTGGCGATGTTTAACTCACGCAATTTGACAACACGCTCCACCACAATATACAAGTCCCCCTCTTGAATTCCTTTGGCTGAATGGTCAGGTGTCTTATCCGTAACAGGCTCTTTAATAAACTCTACCAATTCATTCATCTTCTTGAGTTCGAAACGCTCTTCAAAGAAATCTACGATTGGTTCGTAATCCGGCTGGACCAGACCAAAGATTACAAATTTGTTATCTTTGGTCGCACCTAAGCCGACTAGCCCAGCTGCTTTATCTTCTTTCTCGAATAACCACTCCTGCATAACTTTGCCATCGGGTAAAACACTTTCTGTCATTGACACTTGCTTCACACCAAATTCTTTCATAATATTCTTGTGTGTAGCGGCTGCGTCATTCAAATCAATGAACCCACCTAGCAACTTCTCTTCTGCACGAATCGTTGGCACAAATAACAAGCAACAAATACTTAGTAAAACAATGATTTTCTTCATATATTATTTTCTCCTTAAAGTTTCTACCACTTTCAACAAGTCTGTTCCGAAGCTCGACTTGACCAAGACCATGTCGGTTGAGCGAACATCTTGGTTCAAGGCTTCTATCAGGCGTTCGTGATTGCTCTCTTCATAGAAAAGGTGTTCCGCCGAATACTTCGTTTGTAAAGTGTCGTACAAGGCACGCATTTTCGTTCCGAACAAGTAGACTTTCTCAATTTTGCTTGGATCAAGTGATGCGCTCAATTCACTGTGGAACTGCGCACTGTTCTCGCCGAGTTCTCTGATATCGCCGAGCACCGCTATTTTGCGTGACGCATCCAAAGTCGAGAAAGTTTGCAGAACCGCACGCATCGAAGTCGGGCTCGCATTGTAAGCATCGTTCAACAAATCGGCTCCGTGATGTGTCTTCAACCACTCCAAGCGGTTTGCCGTCAGCTTAAACTGCGATAATGTAAAAATCGCCTGCTCCATCGGCACGTCCAATACTTCCGCCACACTCAACGCGATGAGGGCATTGCTGACATTGTACGCGCCCAACACTGGAATGACACAGGTCACATTATTGTCCACATTCGTCTTGAAGAAGGTTTGGCTCTGTTCTTCCACCAAGTCATAAGCGTAAACGTCGCAATTCGGATTGAATCCGAAACTGCGCAAATACATCATGCGTTCCACTTCCGGCATTTCCGATTCAATCAAAGGTTCGTTGCCCGGGTAGATGAAGACACCATTTTCCGTTAAACCGTGTAAGATTTCCAATTTCGCTTGGGCGATACCGGCGCGAGTGCCTAAATGTTCTAAGTGGCTTTCGCCAATCAAGGTAATAGCGGCGATATCCGGTTGGGCAATTTCGCTCAATAATTTAATTTCACCGAAGCCACTCATGCCCATTTCGCAAACGCAAACTTGGGTGTCTGCCGGCATTTTGAGCAAAGTGTACGGTAAGCCGATTTCGTTATTGTAGTTGCCTTCGGTCTTATGCACGCGGTACTTGGCGGTCAAGGTCATCGCCGTCATATCTTTCGTTGTGGTCTTGCCATTGCTTCCCGTAATGCCGACAACAATCGGGTCGATGAGATGACGGTAATAATTCGCTAATTTTTGGAAAGCTTCCAACGTATCGTCGACGAAGATAACGGCAATGTCATCGCTCGGCGCCAATGCCGGGTCTGCCGACCACAAAGTTGCAATCGCTCCGTTCGCAATCGCCTGCTGGATATAATCATGCCCGTCCGTTGCACCGCCCACAAGCGGTACGAACAAGCTGTTCGGTGTTATTTTTCTCGAATCGAACTCGACATTCTCCACCAGAATATTACGGTTCTTCGCTGTGTAATCAATCGCGTACACATGCTTTACCACGTCCATCAATTTAATAGGTTTCATCATCGTTCCTCTTACTCCTCTTCTTCCAAAAAAACGAGCAACATCATGCCGCTCGCTCATCATCATACAGTGCTACTCGTGAATTTGACCGCACTCCGGACATTTCGCTTTCAATCGACTGGACAACTGCATTAAGTTACACACGGTTTGATTCTCCAATGAGTAAATCATATGCTTGCCGTCCTTCTCGCAACGGATAATGCCGCTTTTTTTGAGCATAATCAGGTGGTGCGAT
Source organism: Aerococcaceae bacterium NML190073 (assembly GCA_026131555.1). Classification (GTDB taxonomy): domain Bacteria; phylum Bacillota; class Bacilli; order Lactobacillales; family Aerococcaceae; genus Abiotrophia. The sequence continues at coordinate 201,051 of JAMXJH010000001.1, forward strand.
GTGGTCGCCACTGTTGCGTCAATCAGGCGGGAAATCTCATACACGCACAGACGATCATAACGCATTAAGACATGCATGATTTTGACACGATGCACCTCTCCCAATGCTTTGAAAAAAAGCGCCTGCTGTTCTAAAGTTTCCAACTGAATGAAATCCTGAATTTTCTGACGTTCTTGTTCGATTGTATGCTCATCTCGACATGCATATTCCATGAAGCGCATCCTCCTTTACTGACTCAACATCATTAAGACGCCGACCGAATTTTGGATGAAATGGAACAGAATGGCATACTCGATTTTGCGCGTGCGCCAATAAACAACTACAAGCCCCATACCCATAATGAAATATACACCGAAATCTAACCAAACACTTCCGGCAGGCATATGCAAGCCCGCAAAAATCACTGCCGATGCAATCGCGCCGACAATCGGCCAATTCGGGAAAACATACTTCATGACGAAGCCGCGAAAGACGATTTCCTCCCAAAGCGGCGCATAAACCGCAATCGATATAAACATCACCAACGGTGATACTTGCGCAAAAGCTTCTTCGATAAGCGCTTGATTTCCGGTTGTCACACGCGAAGGATCTAATAATACCATGAAATAACTGTAAGCAATCATCAATAAGAACGTTCCGATATAAATGAGAATTGTAAAGCCGACACCGCGCCATTGTAATGATTTGAAATCAAATAATTTCAGTTTGAAAGCACGCATCAACAACAATAATGCAATTAGCATGACGACTTCACTCGCTAAATTAGTCCATTCATTCACACCGGATACAGCAAGTGCCTCTTCCGGCGTCAAGTTGAGCAACGCATCTTGACTCAATCCCGAGCGCAATATATTCACGGTCGATACGCCGATTGACCATACAAACATCGCTATAAACGCGCCGATGACCGCAACAATTGCTTTCCACCAACTACCTTTCACTTGTTCTTGCCAAGGTTCTGTCCATCTTACCTTCATTCTACTGTTCTCCTTCTAACTAAGCAAACAGAGAGGAGCATTTAGCGCTCCTTTCTGTGCTTCGTTTCGCTTTCATTTCTATTCTTCTGTTGATTCTGTTGACTCTTGCGGTGTTTCTTGCGGTGCGACCAAGCCGTCAAATAAATTGACTCCAGCTAATTCCGTAAATTCCGCCTCTGTTAAGATAGCCGCTTCCTCAGGCAGATTCACTTCTATCGTACTCACACTTACATAGCATTCCAGTGCTGCTTGTTCCGATACTAAACCAATACCGATCTCCTTCTTGGCGAAATCCAGCTTGATTGTGCCGACATACCCGTCTGCAAACATGTCGTATAAAGGTTTCAAACTCGGATACTTTGCTTCTACATTGCGCACAATTTGCGTGAAGGCGTCTTTTTCTGCGTCGGTAATATCGAATTGCAACACTTCATCGACTTCACTGGTCGGTGTCGGGTTAGTTGCCAACCACTGCTCAATCACATCCAATAAGAAGGCATCTTGGGTACGCATTTCATCCAACATTGACTGATACGGCACCACATTTTGCGTGCTTTTGACATATTTCCCTACGAAAGGTGACGCATCTGCCGTAATCGTTTGGTTGAAATTATCAATCGCTGTGTCTGCGTATTCTGCCGGACGCAACGACATCAACTCAGCCGCATAACTCATCACATCGTCCACTGAGAAAAAGATCTGTTCGATTTTGTTATCGGACATTGTATGTAGCAATACACTTGAAGACGGTGTACCGGTACGCACATAATGATGATCGCCATCTCTAAAGTAACTGCGCGTTTGGGCCGCGGCCGCTTCATCCACCAAATTAAGCAACGTCGCATCCGTGCTCAAACGTTGTTCACGGCGAAGTGCTTGCACCAACGAAGCCGGTTGCGTAATATCAACAGCAATCGAACTGGTAACGCTCGCCTCACCTATCGTTGATTCACTCACGCTCGACTCGCTAGTTGTCATTTGACTACCAATACTCGATGCCGAATCATTGCTCGCTGTCCCCCATTCCACTTTCGGTAGTGGCGTCAAGTCAACTTTCTGAGCAAAAACACTCGGAACCGCCCCTAAACTTAAAGCGGCAACTAAACTATATACTAAACCTTTTCTCATCGTAATTCCTCCTTACAGACTATCGACAAACTTTTGAACATTCGCGCCCCAGTACACTTCACCTGCTTGTGTCAGCAGAATCGGTCGTTTAATTAACATGCCGTCTTCAGCAATCAAAGCAAATGGCGCATCCGACGACGTATCCGCCAAGCGTTCCTTCAGATTCAATTCGCGATACTTCTGACCGCTCGTGTTAACAATCTTCTTGAAGTTTGTTTCGCCCGAACGACTGAACCATTGTGCCAACTCGTCGGCGGTTGGCGTTTCTTCAACGATATGGCGATATTGATAAGCGTGACCTTTTGCTTTGAGCGTCTTTTCGATGACTTTACAGGTGCTACATTGCGGTAATCCGATTAGCGTGAACATTCTATCCCTTCTTTCTTCTGAATCTAACAATCCACTCTCATTCTAGCATATTTCCCCCACGCAAAAAAGCCTCGAGCAACGATTCTGTTACCCGAGGTTCAAAATAAATGATTATTTAGCTGCTAATTTGTCTGTCCAAGGTGTTGCGGTACGCTCTAATACTTCGTTTAATTCTTCGATGTTTTGGCGTCCTTGTGATGCTAACCATTCACGTGCTGCTTGGCTGCCTTTTTCGATGTAAACCGGTACTGAACCCGCCCATGTTGCACGTCCACATAATACACCGTTGAATTTAGCGCCAGCTTCTGCTGCGAATTCCAAAGTTTCTTGGAATAATTTGCTTGATACACCTGCACTTAAGTAGATGTACGGCAACGCTGATGACGCATCTTGGTCACGGAAGTGTTGCGCCGCTTCTTCTTTCGTGTAAACGACTTCGCCTTCTGAATAACCTTCTACATAGTTCATGTTAACCGGCACTTCCATCTTCAATACGTCTACATTGAAGCGAGGCTCAGAGAATAATTTCATTGCTTCGTTTACTTTGCGTGGTTTTACTTTCGCAAATTCAACGCTGCCGTTGTCAGCAATTTTCTCGTCGTAAGTTAAGATTTCTAAGAAGAAAGGCATATCTTCCGCTTCACATTCCGAACCGATACGCTCGATGTACGCTTGTTTTTGTAAATTAACGTATTCGTCGCCGTCCACATCATAGTAAAGCAAGAACTTCACTGCGTCTGAACCGGCTTCTTTCAAACGTTTTGCTGACCATTCTACTAAGCAGTCCGGTAAGCGGCTTGTTGAAGTTGCATCATAGCCGGTTTTTTCGTACGCTAATAATAAACCTGCGTTCTCGTCTTTTACTTTTACTGCCGGTAACCCGAATTCCGGATCCAACAAGATAGAAGATGCATATTTTGTTAGTTCTTCTGATACTAAGCATTTCAATTCTTCCATTTGCGCTACTGTCGGTGCTTCTGTTTGATGTTTCGCCATCATTTTGCGCAATGCACCACGTTGGTCGAATGCCAATGCGGAAATAACTCCTTCTGCTGTTGATAATTGACGTAATTTCGCTAATTTCTCATTTGATACTTTTCTCATAATAGTCCTCCTATTTACTTGCTTGATATCTTAATTCACCATTCAAAAACGTTGCTTCCAAGGTCATGTCGTCTGATACTACAATAAAGTCGGCGTCATATCCCGGCGCAATACGTCCGCACACATTATCGATGCCGACTGATTTAGCCGGTGCTAACGATGCCATTCGTAATGCGTCAGCCGGTGTTGCGATGCCCCAATCAACGATATTTTTGACACCTTGTTTCAATTCGAGAATTGAGCCGGCTAAGCTACCGCCCTCTTTCAAGCGAGCTGTTCCGCCTGATACAATGACATCGAATTCTCCTAATTTGGATTCACATTCACCAAGTCCGCCTGCTCGCATACAATCAGTAATTAGCACGGTCTCTTTCGCTCCGCGACATTTCGTTACGACTTTAGCCGCTGCCGGATGAACATGATGCCCGTCACAAATCAATTCTGCGTAAACATTCTCTAAACTCAACGCAGCGCCGACCATACCCGGCGTACGATGATGCAATCCGCTCATACCGTTGTATGTATGTACAAAAATGTTCGCCCCTGCATCGACGGCAGCCTTTGCTTCTTCAAACGTTGCATCACTATGTGCCAATGCTGTGTAAACGCCTTTGGATGTTGCGAACTTGATGAAGTCCGGCACTCCTTGTCGTTCCGGTGCAATCGCAATTTTGTTCACTAAATCTTGCGATAAGCTGTTCCACTTATCCAAAGCCTCAATCGACGGGTCGCTCATATATTTAGGATTTTGCGCTCCTTTATATTTTTCCGTGAAAAAGGGACCTTCAAGGAAGATGCCGCGAATCTTTGCACCTGTTACTTCTTGATAATGTTTCCCGATTGTCTCGCACACATCATTCAACAGTTCAACAGAAGCTGTCAACGTCGTCGGCAACCAACTTGTCACACCGCATTCCAACAAGCCATCCGAAATCACTTTGATGCCTTCGAAATCATTGTCCATGACATCATGCGATTTATATCCGTGAATATGTGTGTCTACTAATCCGGGCGCCACAATCGCATGCCCATAATCTAAGATGGCGCCGTCGCTTGGACGCTCCTTGACAATTTCTCCGAATTTGCCGTCTTCAATGGTCAAGTACGCCTGTTCAACGACTGTCTCATCCAATACGATTGTTTTGGCGTAGATGTATTGCTTCATTAACCTCACTTCTTTCTAAAAAAACACTGTTACGCTTCAAACGGATGGATAATCACACCTTTTACAACGCGGTTAACTGTTCCGGTTGGTGATGGCGTATCCGGCTTATTGTTCACTTTAATTGAAGCTAATAACGAAACTGTTTGTCCCACAAGAATGTACGGGAATGCTAAGTAAGCATCGGGAACACCCTGATACTTCACATCAAAGTCGAACGCCTTTGCACTTGCTGACACGTTCTCGCCTTGAACTTGAACTGCCAAGACTAATTCCGCAATTTGGTCACCTGATAATTCATTCAAGATATCCACATCGTATTTGCGTGTGTAGTCATTGTTTGAAACGAATACAAATGCTAATGATTTCTCATTTACGAATGATTTAGGACCGTGACGGAACCCTAGTGAAGACTCAAATGCTGTTGCGATTTGACCGGCTGTCAATTCCAAAATCTTCAACTGCGCTTCGTGAGCTAATCCTAAGAAACCGCCTGAACCTAAATAAATCACACGGTCAAAGTCTAAATCAACATATTGTTGAATTTCCGCTTCACGGGCAATCACATTGTTCCCCATTTCGATTGCAGCTTCTACCCATTTTTGCTTGTCGGCATCACTTGAAGGATCGAATGTTAATAATGCTGTTAACATCATACAAGTGAAACTTCCTGTCATCGCAAAGCCGGCGTCATTCGAACGTGCCGGTTGTAATAAGACGATATTATTCTTATCACCAACGGCCGCTTTCGCCAAGGCACCTTCCGGCGCACAAGTAATCGTCAATTGATAGAAATCTTTAACGATTTGTTGACCTAATTGAACGGCAGCCACACTCTCCGGAGAATTTCCACTCCGTGCAAATGATACAAGCAATGTCGGAATATCTGCTTGGAAGAAGCTCGTCGGATTCGACACGATATCTGTTGTCGGCACTGAACGGAAATCCCAAACCTTCTCATCGTTCACTTGTTTCAAGTAAGGGGTAATGCTGTCCCCTACATAAGCTGACGTTCCCGCCCCTGTAAAAATAACTCGCAACTTCTGATGCTGCGCAACTAATGACGCGAGAAATTGGCGCACTTCATCGGCTTTCTTGGCAAAATTCTCTGCCGCTTCTTGCCAAATTTCCGGTTGTTGCTTGATTTCACGCGTTGTAATTTCCGCCCCCATCTCAAGCAGGGCGTCTTTTGATAATTCAAACATGCGATGAATCACTCCTTTAATTAAATTTGGTTTTACTGTGTTTATTATAACAAGACTGCCCTTCAATTCCAACCGCACAAGTTGCACTAATCAACATTTCTTTTGTCTTTTTAGATTAAAAAGGTTAAGTTCACAATTACGACATGTTTTGATTTAATTTGTATAAGTTTCTTTGGCTTTTTTGTGGTATAATGAAAGTATGATATGTCAAAACACAGGAGGTTTTTTACCCATGAAGATTCATGTTTTTGATTCACAACTAGACGCATCCAAGGAAGCGTATGCTTTTTTTGAGCGCGCATTACAGAACAGTGCCAAAGTATTCGGTTTAGCTACTGGAGGCACGCCTGAACAATTGTACACTTTACTTTCTGAATCTACACTCGATTTCTCAAATTGTGTATCGGTTAACTTGGACGAATATTTCGGCTTAGCTGCCGATCATCCAAAAAGTTATCATCACTACATGCAAACACAATTATTTGACAAAAAACCGTTCGCAACCTCTTATTTGCCGGACGGCACTAATCAAGATGTTGAAGGCGAGATTGCGCGCTATAACCAAATCCTTGCGGATAATCCAATCGATTTGCAAATTCTAGGTATTGGGTCAAATGCTCACATCGGCTTTAATGAACCGGGCACGAGTTTTGATAGTCAAACACAATTGGTTGACTTAACCGAATCAACTATTGAGGCGAACAAACGCTACTTCGAACGAGTGGAAGATGTGCCGACTCAAGCATATAGCATGGGCATTGCATCGATTATGAGCGCAAAAGAAATTATCTTAATGGCTTTCGGCGCTAAGAAGGCGCAAGCTATTAAAGATACGGTTGAAGGTCCGGTTACCACTGATGTACCCGCTTCTATCTTACAAACGCACCCGAATGTTACCTTATTACTCGATAAAGATGCAGCTGCATTATTAACACGTTAATTATACTTACAACAAAAATAACACCTTCATTGAACGCTCAAAAACTCAGCGTTCAATGAAGGTGTTCATTTGTTATTTCAGATACTCCCGAATACTTGTAACAATCTTGTCGGCACTAATACCGTAATAATCTTTCAAATAGGCAAGTTTTCCGACTTGCCCGAAGTGCTCATGGACGCCTAATCGCATGACAGGTGTCGGTTGCTTTTCTGACAATAGTTCACAAACCGCACTTCCTAGTCCGCCAATCACATTATGATTCTCACATGTCATAACACGTCCTGTTTTGCGCGCACTCGTCAAGATTGTTTCTGCGTCAAGCGGCTTAACTGAATAGCAATCGATAACTTCGACTGAAACGCCTTCTTTTTCCAATTGTTCAGCTGCCGCCAGCGATTCACTGACACAGATGCCATTGGCTAATAGCGTCAGATCCTTGCCTTCCTTCACAAGAGTTGCTCCTGAATCGAAGCGCGTTCCTTCTGAATACAACTTCACCGCTTCTTTGCGCATCATACGGATATAATTAACGCCACCTTCTCGGTACGCCTTCTCCAAAATATACTTCAACTGCACTTCGTCTGACACATCGTATACTTTGGCATGCGGAACTAAACGCATCAAGCCCGTATCTTCAAATGTCATATGGGTGCCACCATTATGCTCGGCTGTCACACCAGAATCGGAACCGACAATGACCACATTTTGTTGCGCATACGCGAGGGATACAAAAATTTGGTCGAAAGCACGTCGCGTAGCGAACTGTCCAAATGTGTGGACAAAACAGATCCCTCCCGAAACGGAAATTCCGGCACTAACCCCCATCATATTCGCTTCCATAATGCCTAAATTCACATAGCGTTCGCCTAAAACTTCTTTCAATCCACTCGTCGCAATTGCGCTACTTAAATCCGCTTCCAAAACAAAAACGCGTTCATCTTGAAGAGCGATTTGCTTGATGGTTTCCGCATAAACTTTACGCATTTCCATAATTCAATTCCTCCTCTAATGCCTGAACCGCTGCACGAATTGCATTTTCATCTTCTTGCGTTGGACGCAAGTGGTGGTTGTCGGCTTTTTCCTCCAGATATGGAACGCCCATGCCTTTAATCGTATCCAATACGATGACCGTTGCGGTTTCTTGTTGATAGGCATCGCGAATAGCGGCATCAATCGCGGACACATCGTCGCCTGCTACTTGTACGGAATGCAAACCGAATGCACGCATTTTGTCAACAAGATTGAACGGGCGGCAAATAGATTCCGTCGTTCCGTCCAATTGCTTCTTGTTATCATCGACAAAAACAATCAAATTCTTCAAACGATTATGTGCAATGAACTGGAATGCTTCCCAACATTGCCCTTCATTCAGTTCTCCATCGCCCACAATGCAAAACACTTTGTTCGATAACTTACGCGCTTGATGATAATAAGCAATGCCTGCTGCTGCTGAAATGCCTTGCCCGAGTGAGCCAGTCGTCATGTCAACCCCCGGTGTCAAATTACAATCCGCATGTGAAGGTAATGTTGTACCATTCTGATTCAAGGTTTTCAACATTTCCATCGGGAAGAAACCTTTCAGTGCTAATGTTGCATACAAAGCCGGTCCCCCGTGTCCTTTCGATAGAACTAGATAATCGCGTTCTGTCCATTTCGGCTGTGCCGGATTTACTTTCATGTGGCGTTCGTACAATACCGCCAATACTTCAACAATCGACAAACTGCCTCCGTAATGACCGAACCCTAAATGCAATAGGGTTTTTAATGTTTCCAATCTAATTTTTTTGGCAAATTCTTTCAATCTCCACACCTCTTTTTTGTCTATTTTTGTCACAAAATAGCTTTAAGCCGGCTTGTGTTGCTGGCGAATCTTCTCTCCAAGCAAATGCCAAGCGACTTAAAGCTATGATAATTACCTATTCGTTTGTGCCCTTTTTGCGTAGAGATAAGACAATGAGCAAGGCAAGTGCAGCCAATATTCCGGCAATCACTGCGGTTGAACCGCCCATATTCGCTAATTTACCAAGCAAAATTCCACTAACACCGAAGTCCGCATCAGAGAAAGTCGAACCGGCAAATCCTAAATCCCCTAGAACCGGCATCAATAAGATTGGCAAGAAGCTGATGACCACACCATTGACGAATGAACCTGCTACTGCACCTTTCACACCACCGGTCGCATTACCGAAGACACCCGCTGTCGCTCCAGTAAAGAAATGAGGCACAACGCCCGGCAAGATAATCACCGTACCGGCAACGCCCATCAGCGCCATGCTGACCAAACCACCGACAAAACTTGCAAAGAACCCAATGATAACCGCATTTGGTGCAAACGGGAACACAATCGGACAGTCGAGTGCCGGCTTAGCGTCCGGTACCAATTTCTGAGAAATTCCTTTGAAGGCAGGGACAATTTCTGCCAACACAAGGCGCACTCCCGCCAAAATAACGAACACACCCGCTGCAAATGTTCCGGCTTTAATCAGTGCAAACACTAAGTAGTTCGTACCGCCACTCAATGTTTCTTCAACAAATTTAGGTCCTGCAACCGCTGCGACGATTAAATATAAGATTGACATTGTTAGCGTAATACTTACCGTGCTGTCACGTAAGAACCCTAATCCTTTAGGGAAATTGATTTCCTCAGTGGATACTTTTTTGTCACCTTTAACAGCGCGTCCGACTAGAGCACTTAGGCTGTAACCAACGGCACTGAAATGTCCGAGTCCAACATTGTCATGACCTGTCACATCTTTCATGAAAGGTTGCACGAGCGCCGGCGAAATGGTCATAATAATCCCTAACGCCAATCCACCAAAGAGAACAAGCATCCCTTCATGTAAACCTGCCACTGATAAAATAACCGCAACCATACACGCCATATATAAAGTGTGATGACCTGTTAAGAAAATATATTTAAAGCGAGTAAAACGTGCAATTAAAATATTAAAGACCATACCGACCATCATGATGAACGCCGTGCTTGTTCCATACTTGGTCAATGCCAAAGCTACAATCGCTTCGTTGTTCGGCACAACCCCACTTACTTTGAAACCGTACTGGAACATTTCGGCAAATGGATTCAACGCATCCACTAAAACACCGGCACCGGCACCGATAACTAAGAAACCAACGAATGCTTTTACCGTTCCTTTAATTGTGTCGGGTGCAGATTTTTTCTGCAGAACCAATCCTACTAACGCAACTACTCCTAACAAAATTGCCGGCGAACTAAAAAAATCTTTCAAAAACTCTGTTAATGCATTCATGATAATTCCCCCTTAATTATAATTTTCCGTGTTTTTGCATAGTTTCTCTGACTTTGTCACGCAACTCATCCATATCAATAATGCTGTCCAAGACCACTACTTCACCTAAATGCGCGCCACCTTCCGCAATATCTTTCGCTAGGAAAAAGATATCCGCACTGTCCGGCGTTGCGGAACTTAAATCGGAATGTTCAACTTCCACTCCTGTGACTCCCAGCTCACTCAACACCTGTTGAATATTCATTTCAACCATGAAACTTGTGCCCAAACCTGATCCACATACCGCTAAAATTTTCATATAAATCCCTCCATTTTTTATTATTAATTGACTTAAGTTGTATGAATGAGGTCGAGTACCTCTTGTGTTGTTTGCGCGGATTTCAATCGATTCAACTTATCCTTATTCGACAGAATTTGTGTCAATTCAGCCAAGGCTGCCAAATGAGTTGTATTATCAATTGCCGCCAACGTGATAAAAACATCTACTTCATGCTCAGGTTTGCCCCCGAGTTGCACGGGATTCGCCAACTTCAAGAAAGACATCCCCAGTTTGCTCACACCATCTTCGGGGCGAGCATGTGGAATTGCCACTCCTTTCCCAATATGAATATAAGGTCCATACTCATTCACTCTGTCAATAATCGCTTGAATATAAGAGGATTGAATGTGCCCTTTTTGCGCGAGTGGTTGTGCAGATCTCTCAATCGCTTCTTGCCAACTCTGCACCTCGCTATCAAATTGAATATAGTCTTCTGTCAGTAAATCTTTTAACATCGGATCATCCGTCCTTTCCATAGTGGTATATCGATGAATATAGTCCGTTAATTCTTTCTCCAATTGCGTCGGCAACTCAATTTGCACATATTTCTGGACGATTGCCATAATGTCGCGACTCGTCGGTAGTTTCTGAGTTTGCACATTGAAGTCTCGGTTCACGACATCAATCAGGTAGTTTTTCTCATAGACAGACAAGAGTGGCTTCGTCACATAGACCGGCACATCCGCTTTGATAAAAATCGTCGAAAATATCATGTCGGCATCCCCGGCGGTTTGTTGATTCAAATGAGAATCCACCGACCATAAGAAGTCAGGGAACAATTCGCGCAATTGAGCTTTCAACATATGCGAGGCACTGATGCCGTTCGGACAAATCACACGTGCATGCAATTGTCGCTTATTTCTCGCACGATTTCGCAACCTTCCACCGAAAAACATCGTTAAATAAGCCACTTCACTCAATGGAATTGCTTTGTCGAGCAATTGTTCCAACGGAATGAGAGATTGTTGCACCACATCGAACAAAAAGCGATAATCTTTCATAATCTGTTCCAACAACGGATTATTAATCGGAATATCAAAGACAATGCGGTAATAGGCAGGTAACAAATGTTGAAGCAGACCTTTTTGTAAGTCAAGGCGTTGGTCGAAAGAGATTGCCAACTTGCGTTCAATGTACTGGAGCATTTGAATGGCGTAAGGCTCAATCGTGCCGACACATTCATCCAATGCATTCCCCTCAACAATTGCTAATAAATGCGCCGTTAAATACAAGACTTCCTCTTCACTGTCTAGAGATAACCGCCCACAAATTTGCTGAGCAATCCGCCGTAATTGACTCGCTTTCAACAATTGATATTGCTGTCCGGTAAATTCCACTTCATCGACATGGCGCATCATCAACAATCGGCAGAAAATACTCATCGCTTCCAGCCTTGACCGCGGCACCAATAAATGCCCGCTAACTAGAATGTGCCGAATATCTTCAAAGTGCTCTTGAATATTCGCCGCCTCACCCCAAGATTCAATCATGTAAGCCACAATCTTATGACCGAGCGGCAACTCCATCAATTGATTCAAACACATAATCGCTAATTTGCGTTTATCCATTTCTGTTCCTTTAAGGTGATAACCTTTTTGGCGAGTGTAAACGAATTGAATATGATGCTTCAAACAAAATTCTTTCAGTTGCTTCACATCAGAAAAAGCCGTATTCTTGCTAACTTTCAATAACCATTGCAAATGATAGTTGCTGACTTCTGTCTGCCTGGCAAATACGTATAAGTAGATGAGTTGCGGTCTAACTTTCTCATCGAGAATAATCATTTCACCTTTGAGAAAATCATCCGCCATTATCCACGCTTCAATTTGCGCATCATATTGAAAAAAATCATCCTGAATACAAATTTCAGCGAACCCACGTTGAACGAGATAATAATTGAGTTGTTCCAACTTGGCGTGTAATTGGCGGAATGTCAACGCATTTGTTTCAATGAAGTTGTCCACCTTCATCGCCGGATTCTCCAAAATATCTAATAACAATTTCAGCGAACCATTATCTATCATGTTGTTCTCCTCCACATTTTCAGTATAAGGGGCTTCCCTTTGAGTGGCTAGAATTTTTGAACCCAACTTGATGCACGCATTGAAGGCGCCCATTGGGTTCAAAAAAAGAGGCACTCTGTATTCAATCTCTAGTTGAATACAAAATACCTCTTTTATTGAAGAATCGCAAATAATGTCCTTATCCGACAAATAGTTGCCATCCATTATATAAATTAATCAATATGACGAGCAACACCACTGCATTGAAGACCATGCTGACTTTAGAATCGGGCATGATTTTGCTCAGAGTCGCACCGAGTATACCGCCGATAATAGCTGCCGGGATAATATAAAACAACACGGATAATTCATAAACCGCAAACCCCGTGTCAAAGCCTATGGCAACCAGTTTCGCTAATTGCGATGCAAAAATAATAATGATTGAATAGACAGTGGATAACTTAATCGGCATACCGAAGCATAACATTAATAATGCTACATTGATTGGACCCCCGCCGATACCTAATAAGCTCGATAGAAATCCTGTTACTAAACTGCAAAGGAAATAGCTCATTGCGCCTTGAAGTTGCCAACTTTGCCAACGATAACGATTGTACGCCAATACGAAGACAAGTGTCACTAACATCAAGATAATCTGAATTCCCTTGACGATAACATCGTTTTGCATAGTGCTCAATAACCAACTAAAGACGACATTCCCAAGCGCTCCTCCTACAACAGAGCCGACAACGAGCCATTTAGCCACTGACCATTGGAGCGCGACGCCGTTTTTGATTTGGCGAAAAGTCGATACAATCGACATGGTGAAGACGGCAATCGTTGAATAGAACGACACGGATGCGACCGGATCTATTCCTACCAAATCAAAGACGGGTTTGATAATGACACCGCCACCCATGCCGGAAAGTGCGCCGACAGCATTCGATAGTACAATAACGATAAAGTAAATAATTCCTCTCATAGACACTCCTTTCGATTACTTCACGCAACGGAAACCTAAATGGTTCGTCGCTTCCATACCTTTGCTGGCATTGCGTGCTGCAATGCGATACCTTTTGCAATACGATTGATGGCACAAAAAGGAGCCCCCTTTAATTGCATATTCGCGGTCATCTGTCATTTGATAACTGTGCCAAACTTGTTCGCCACTGGTGTAAGCAAATAACGACAAATCAATACGCGCCGGATTGCTACACCATTCCCAAATATTCCCAATCATTTGATAGCAGCCATAACCATTAGGCTCATATTGATAGACAGGCGCTGTATTCACATAGCCATCTTCTGCGGTGTTCTCATTCGGGAAAGCTCCTTGCCAAATATTACAATGGTTTGCTTGCTTCGGTTGCCAATCATCTCCCCATGGATACTTTTCGTAAAGAGTACCCCCTTTGGCGGCAACTTCCCATTCCGCTTCACTCGGTAGGCGACATCCTGCCCACCGACAGTAAGCCACCGCATCATTGCGCGATACTTGAACGACCGGATGATCCATACGTTCGATAATCGAACTGCCTTCACCTTCCGGTTGCCGCCAACACGCTTGCGGCACTGCGTACCACAAACGATTGGCTGTTGATTGTTGGGCGTTCATTTTTTGCTCGGGAGTGAGGAAATAACCGAACACGAATGACCAACCTAAACGTTCGGCATCCGTCACATAACCGGTCGCCTCAACAAATGCCGCGAATTGTACATTAGTAATCGGCGTGGCACCTATTTGAAATTCGGTTAATTCAACCATCACTTGCGGACCTTCTTGATCTTCAGCAAATCCGGCTGCTTCACTTGAACCGATATAATATTTCCCTGCGGGAATTGTTTTCCATTCCATTGTCTTGCCTAACTTTCTATTGGGATAATCGGCGCTTGTTCCACGCCTACTACAAGTTGCCCCTCACGTACAAACCCTTCCGGACGCTCGGACAATTCATGAATCAAAGTCCGCCTTAGGCTGGCTAGTTGACCGGCGTAAGCTGCATCTGCCGCTAAATCAACTTGTTCATTCGGATCGTCTATCAAATTAAAGAGTTGCTCCATCCCTGTTTGCGAGTGCCAGATGTATTTCCATGGCAATGACAAAATATAATGATTGGAGAAACGTCCTAATAAATGCTCGCCATGCAAATATGAACGCCAGTCCAATACTTCTGTTTCTTTCAACATCAACGGTTTAATTGAACGCCCGTCTACCTGACTTAGTTGTTCCGATACCGCAAAGTCCACCAACGACGGCAAAACATCTCGCAACTCCACAATGTCTCGCACAACAGAATGTAAATGATCTTTTGGCGCAATATGATTGCCCGGATCATAGACGATGAAGGGAATGTGAATTGAGCCTTGATACGCAAAACCCTTACGAAACAAACCGTGCTCACCTAGTTGATCGCCATGATCACTTGTAAAAAGAATAATCGTATCATTCAGCAACTGATGCTCACCCAAATGAATGAGGAAACGATTGATTTGGTGATCGATTTGCGTAACCAGACCGTAATAGCCTGCTAACATACGGCGTAATTCGTGCTCATTGAGTGACCCGTATAAACCATCCACTCGTCCCATTGGTTCAAACAAACCTAATTTTTCTGCCCAATCACGAATTTGTTGCACGTCCATTTTGGAGAGAATATTCATGTACATATCGAAATAATATGACGGCGGATCAAGTGGAGAATGCGGACGAACATAACTTAACTTCAAGAAGAATGGTAGAGTTGGGTCGCGTTGGTCGAGAAAATCAATCGCGCGTTGTGTTGCCCAATTCGTCGGATGCAAGCGTTCCTCATACGGGAACGGTCGCGCCACCCATGAATTACAATCCAAACCGGCATCGTTGAGGTCGATTGGATGTGGCATTTGTTGTTGTAACCAAGCTAAATAATCATCGGTGCGACTGTAAGATTCCCTAACCGACAATGTGTGATCGCGCGTTGCGTGCAAGTATCCGTCATGCAATTCCACATGATGAAAACCACACAATTTCCGCGGTGGTGAAACGTGCATTTTGCCGACGGCTTTCGCGTAATACCCGCGCTCCGCAAAGGCCTTCCCTAAATAATTCGGGAAATTCCAATCCGCACCTTCTTGATACCCCACCATTCGCGTGTGAACTTGGGACAGTCCGCTCATCAATGATGCTCTGGCCGGAATACAAGTAGGCGTCGCACTATACGCCTCTACAAAATCGCATCCTTCTGCAATCATATGATTGAGTGTCGGTGTCGATACGATGCTGTTACCGTGAGCGCCAATGGCATCATAACGAAATTGGTCCGCCATAATCAACACGATATTCGGTTTCTTCGTCATATTAACTCTCCTTTTGTGAATCCATTTGGATTGACTTGCCTATAACTAGAAGTGGAACAAATCCCGGAGAATCATGTCATCTCCAGCTTGTTCCACTCCTTCATACTCTATAATACTAACATACCTGCCCCTACAATACCATTATCGCTTCCTAGTTGGGATACTGTTAAACGTTCAAGAACGTGCTTTTGTTCTGAATGCGTCAAATCATTTAGAATGGATTTAATACGCTCAACATAGAATGGATTTTTCAAGGCAACGCTACCGCCCAAGACAATCGCTTTAGGGTCAACTAAACAAATCATTGAGAAGATACCGACCGCAACGCCCATTGCACTTTGGTTGACGGCTTCAATTGCTTTAGGTTCACCTTCCAAATAGCGCTCAAATACGTCCTTCGTTGTCAGCGTATCATCTTGGTAAAGTGAGCGAGCATAGGCTTGAATACCAGGTCCTGCCGCTACTTCTTCAAGCGGTCTTAAACCAACACTTGACGGCACCGGCAAGAAACCAATTTCTCCCGAGAAGCCTGAACCACGAATTATTTGATCATTGATAATATTGGTGCAAGCGATACCTGTCGAGATGGTAATATAACCAAACATATCCTTCGGCGATAAATTTGCTAAACGATATTCAGCATAGGCCGCTACTTTTACATCATTATCAATTCTGACACGTTCAACGCCAAGCGCTTCTTTGAACCGTTCTACAACCGGAAAATCGTGCCACGGAATATTGTTTTGGTAAACGGCAACCCCGTTCTCAACATCGACTTTTCCAGGTACGCCGACACCAATTCCTTCGATATCTTGGACGGTTAAATTGGCATTTCCCAAAACGAAGTGAACACCTTTGACAATGGATTGGAATAATGCTTCTGCCGAAGTAATGTTGCTTTTCATTTCATAGCGGTGATTCATCTCACCTTTTTCACTGATTAGGGCAATCGCTACTTTTGTACCTCCAATATCGATACCAATTGCTTGCTTCATAGTCTTTATCCTTCCATCTTATACATCTCTGCGCGGATGTGTATAATCGCGATTATAGTCATATAATACGCCCAACATCCCCGCTAATGCCGCTAACATGATTAGCAATGCTTTCTTAGCTGTAATCGCTATGCCCAAAATCTCAAGTCCTTCTTTTCCTGTTACACGTTGGAAGTAAACAACTATCGCCAAACAGATGATAAAGATTATCCAACGCAATCCCTTACGCATAGTATGTGTCATTTGAGATTCCTCGCTTTCTAACTTTGTATGTTGTGTGTGTCGACAATATTTTCTAATGATGGATCAACGAACCATTTACCGAAATCTGTATCCTTGTATTTCAATAAACCGTTTGTCGGCAATAGCGCAATAAGTAACCCTAATATTCTGAACACCCATTCAATACGTGTTTCGTGAGTTTGCATAAGCAACAAGACCGTGATGCTTGCAATTCCGAAATATGTCCAAATCCCTCTGGTGGACATGCAAATGTCGCGCATACGACGTACTTCCATGCTAATCGAGCAGACAAATGTCGCAATTGAAACGGGCAATAATATCACTGCCCATAACTCGAATGGCATCATCACTGCCAAAAAACTCATCGCCATCCGAAGAATAATTTCTCCTAAAAATGCTTTCCAATAGCCTTCACGAGTAGCAAAGCCTTTGAAGTCAAATATTCCTGTAAAATATTCTTTGGTTGCTTGCGCAAAGCTAACTCTTCGATTTCTTTGATTACTCATATGATTCCTTTCTGCCTAAGCGGGTCGTTGGAGGGGGTGTTAATGACACACGCCACTAACACTACCTTCTCACACCGTTAATTAAATGTCGCTCCAACGTAATTCACTTGGTGCCAATGTCACTTCAACAGCGTTTTGGTCACCATCATAGAATGTTGTCACTTGCTCAACATCTGTATTGTTCACAAGTGCGTATTTACCTTTTTCTGGGTAAGCATGTACTTCAACGTCCGGGTTCGAACTGAACCATGTTGTCAATTCGTTTTCTTTGCTTGCCGCATAGTACATTGCGCGCAATAATAAACGCGTATTTTCAACTGAGTAAGGCAAGCCGGCAATGTAAACACCGCGACCTTTTCCATAGCGGTTAGCTGATAAGTGCAGTTCACCGAAACCTTTACCTTCTGCGTTCGCCGGTGCAACAATGCCATTATCCAACTCCGCTTTCGGATCTGAGTACTCGATAATTTCTGTCGTTGCTGACGTTGCAAAAATATTATGCATACTTTCGCCGAAATCAATAGTGCGAATGTCTTTTACGTCGGCTGTAATGAAGTGGTTATCAACTGTATCCACAAAGTATTTGTCGGTCATCAATGAATAGCCGATTTCTTTTTCGATACCTAGAACGTCACCTAATTGGAAGAAGCGTCCATTTTTTTGGTAAGCGGATGGTTCGCCGATTCCGACGAATCCGCCCCCGTTGTAAACGAATTGGCGAATCGCTGTAACTAATTTCGGATTATCCCAATAAGTGTGCCCTGACCAAGCTGTTCCGGCATCTCCGGCGTTAATGATAACATCAATATCTGCCGGAATTCCGTCGTTGATAATGTCATCGAACGACATGAATACAACGTCAACAGCCAATCCGGATAACGCTTCTGAAATACCTAAGTAAGAGTACACTTGCTTATGTTCCAAACCGTGCGAAATCATATGTGTCAGCCAACTTCTCAACTTACCCCATGCATTCACGACCGCAACTTTCAAGCCGTTATATGGCTTAGTATCTGCCACAATGTCATAAATTTCACGGAATTCATCCGTTACCTGTTCAATATAATCAACAAATTTAGGGAATTTATAGGCTAAGCTTAAGTAACCTCCATAACCGATACGGTCAACCGGTTTACGCATAATTGCACGACGTGCCGCCAACCAGTTCGCATTGGCTTCGACAGTCGGATCATTTCCTTCACGGAACACATCTGGGAAGAAATATGGTAAGAAGCGTCCTTCTGTATACTTAACATTTGGAATATCCGAAATCATTCGCAATGTTGCGCCACCACCAACAGAGCCTACAACGCCATCTAAACCAATCGAAGCAAAATGTTTTCCGTAAGGTTCCGTACCAATCCAGTTATCGCCCAGGAACATAATCGCTTCCTTGCCATGTTTGTGCGCAATATCCACTAATTTTTTCGCTTCGTCGGCAACAAATTTGCTTTGGAAATCGATGAAATCCAAATACGCTTTGCTTGGTACGCGGAATGTTGTATTGTAGTAACCTTCATCAATAATATCTTCCGGACGCAGTTTGTATCCTTTTTGCTTCTCGAATTCCAAGAAAGCTTCCGGTGAAACTGATGCGCCGTATCCGAACCAGTCAACGAACTTTTCTCTCGCTTGATCGTTGAATACTAAAGTAAAGTGGTAGAAGAACGTTGTAAAACGAATGATATCCGTCTTAGGATTTTCCAAGCACCATTTTTCCAAATACTCTGACATGAACGTCTTGGAATGCGGGTGGCGCACGTCAAACGGAATGTCATGCGGTACATCGTCTCCCCAATTATTTGTGATATGGTTATACATATGGGTTGGATCCCAAATTTTATACGCTAAGAAGGAAACTGTATATTCGTGGAACGGTAAGACACCATTAATCGTCACAGAATCTGTTTCTTTGTTCACTTCCCATTGTGCCGGTGGAACAACTTCGCCGGTCGTGCGGTCAATCACTTCCCACCATTCTTTCGGGTCGTTGTTGTAATTCGGTGTCAATTGCTCGCGATAGTAGCCTTTCATAAACTCGATGGTTAATGTGTCTTCCATCGCTTGATTTCTGTCCGATACTAAGTACAGTTGTTGGCATTCTTCCATATGATTTTTGATGAAATCATTGTGATTACGTGCCACGAAGTAAGTGGACATAATATCTACTGGTAAATCTTTCACATCTTCCGTCAGTTGCGTACCGTCTGAATTTCGAATCGTATCCGCACCCCAACGTTCTAATAATTCTTTTGTTTCTTCTAGGAAATTCGCTTCACTTGGCAGTGTTACTCTCCCTTTGGATTTTGCCATTCTATTCACTCGCTTTCAATTATTCTTTAGAACCGCCGGCTGTCATACCTTCGGTTAATTGCTTTTGAACAAAAATATACAATATCAAGGTCGGTAACATAACGAGCACCATCCCTGCATACAATTGCCCGTATTGTTGTGCAGAATTTTGTGCTGCCATCAAGTTCATTAAACCAACAGGCAACGTCCGCATTTCTTGCTTGGACATTAAGGTAAATGACAAAATATACTCATTCCAGAAACTCAAGAAGTTAAAGAGAATTACTGTAATGATACTTGGTTTTGCCATTGGAATCATAATACGTACCATCGTTGTGAAGTGTCCGGCACCGTCAATTGACGCCGCTTCTTCAAACGTACTTGGCAACGTGATGAAATAGCTTGATAACAAATAAATAGTAAACGGCAATGTAACAGATGCATAAATGAACGCCAAGACGAAACGGTTATTTAATAACTGCGGCATCCATTCCAATGATTTTTGCGCATCTACTAACATTAAGAAAATCGGCACTACCAAATAGTTCATGTTGATGAACAATCCGGCTTTCAACAAAGTTCTCAATAGTTTTTTGCCGGGGAACTCGAAACGCGCAATGACATAAGACGCCGGCAAAGCAGTTACCAATAACATCGTTAGTGCCATAAACGTCACAATAATCGAGTTCATAATGTACGCACCCATATTGGCACGATTCCAAGCGTCAACAAAGTTTTGGAAATAAAATCCTGCCGGCAATGTCCATGGTGAGCGATAGAATTCCGAATTTTGCTTGATAGAAGATAGGAATACCCAACCTACAGGAACGATAATTGAAATTGCTAATAAAACTAAAGCAACGTAGACAAACACTTTATACCATTTAATGGCTTTAGATGACATCATCATTTATCCCTCCCTTTCCTAGTATTCCAAGATATCGCGCTTCGTAATGGCGCTCACAATCGCTGACAAAGCAAATGAGAACGTGAAGATCATTACCCCAATAGCCATTCCGTATCCATAACTGGAGTTCGTATAAGCTTGCTTATACATATATGACAAAGCAACTTCAGAAGCGCCGTTCGGACCGCCGCTCGTCATCGTTTGAACCAACAAGAAGCTCAAGTTAATCGTACTAATGATGAAGAATGTCAAAGTTGTACGAATATTATTCCAAATCAACGGCAATGTTACCGCAAAGAACTGCTTTAGTTTGCCGGCGCCATCCAAATCAGCCGCTTCATAGAAGCTTGCCGGAATATTCGCCATACTTGCCATATACATTACCATATAATACCCGATTGCTTGCCATACCAAGGCACCAACCAAGGCATAATTCACCAAATGCTTATCCCCTAACCACAAGATAGGAGCCGCGTCTCCACGGAATATACTCAAAATAGAGTTCAACAAGCCCTTTGTCGGGTCGTAAATCGCAGAGAAAATCCCTGAAATAACAACGATTGACAAGATATTAGGGATATAGAAAATAATTCTAAAGAAGTTTTGCCCTTTAATTTTTTCATTAGAAAGAATTGCTGCAAACACCACTGCAAAGAACAGTGTAATAATCGTCACCAACACTACCAATAGGATAGTATTTTGGAACGCTTTAATAAATTTCAAATCGTTAAACAATTTTTGGAAGTTTTGGAAGCCGATAAATGTCTTTTTAGGTGAAAGTCCACCCCATTTGTAAAGTGACATTCTGAATACCTGAATCGTCGGATACACAATAAAAGTCAGAAACATCACCGTTGCCGGCAACGCACAAAACACTCCAAACCATGCTCTTGATGATTTGTTACCCATCATAAATCCCCTTTCTAGATAGTCGTACTTTAATTTGTATGTTTTCAACGTATTTTCATTCGTTTCTTTAGCGAAACCCACTTACTAGCCGTGGCTTGAAGTGGGTTCCCTAAAGCTGAATGATTCAGTTAAAAAATTATTGAACTAAAGATTCGTGTAATTGTGTTACTAACTCAACTACAGCTGTTTGCCAGTCTGCTACTGTTGTGTCGCCTGATACTACAGAATCGAATGTTCCTGTTAATGTACCTTTCAAGTCAGCACCTTCGATTGCTTCAGCCGCTACGAAGTTACCCATACCAGCTTGTACGCCATCGTTGTAGATGTTGTAGAATACTTGTTGTTCTGCCGGTAATTTGTCAGATAATCCTTTGATTGGTTGTACTGCATTGTATTTAGCAAATACTTCAGCTGCTTTGTCAGAGTATAAGAATGCAACGAATTCTTTAGCTGCTTCTTTTTGTTCTGCTGCTTCCGGTACCCATACTTGCTCTAAGAATGTGTAAGCGTAACGATCGCCACCTTCTTTAAGTGCAGGGATAGCTGTCATTCCCCATTCGAAACCTTCAGCACGTGGTGCTTCTGCCATTTCGCCGACAATCCAAGTTCCGTTAGGCATGAATAATGCTTTATTGTCCAAAATTAATTGTTGGTTCTTAGTGAAACCATCTTTGTTTGCGTTTGCTACTGTTGTTGATTCAGTGTTTTCTGCTAATTTACCTAAAGTTTCGAATACTGCTTTCAAGTCTTCTCCACCCCAAGCTTCTGGATCGTAACCCATTGCTTTGTCGAATAATTCTTGACCACCTGCAGAGTAGATGTTGCTGTAGAAGAATGTATCTAAGTAACCTGCTGTTGGGTAAGTGAATAATGCAATACCTTCTTCTTTAGCTTTAGCAGCTAATTCCCACATGCCATCCCATGTTGTCGGCACTTCCCAACCTTTTTCAGTGAATAAGCCTTTGTTGTAGAATAATCCTGTTGGGCTGTAGAACATTGGCATCAAGTAAGTTTTGCCGTCACCGTAAGGGTTTGTTGCTGTTGAAGATGTGAAACCTGGTAATAATTTGTCTTTTACTGTTCCTTCTTCACCCGGTACTGTTAAGTCTAATACATCTGTTAAGTCTGCCAATGCTTTCTCTTTAATCAATGTTTCAGGGAATGCTTTTGCACGACCTAAACCTAACATTACAACGTCCGGTGCATCACCTGATTGGAAACGAGGTGTCAACGCATCTTCTAATTCTTTCTCTTGAGTTAATTTGATTTCAACGTTCGGATTTACTTCTTTATAAGCTTCAACGATTGCCGGCCAAACTTCGGCACCGTATCCACCTTCAAGAACTGCTAAATCTAATTCTACTTTGTCTTGCGCATGAACATTTACCAAACCAACTAAGTTGCTTGCTGATAATACTAATGCTGCTGCTGATAATAGTGCTTTCTTCATAGTGAAAACTCCTTTTCTTTTTTTGTTTTTCAACATACTCATCTTAACAGTTTGTAACCGTTTTTACATTAATTTTTTTGCTAAAATGTTGAACTATGTTGCGTGAAAGCGTATAATAAAGAAGTCGCTTATTATTCGTCATTAGAAAGGATTAGTTAGTATGTATTTAAAGTATGATGTAAACCATACATTTCAAGAATTATCGGATACTCACTTCGAAGTATTGTCGGTTACTCAAATTTCATATGATGTCAACTGGCATAGCACTTTGCACTATCATGACTTTATGGAAATCTTCTATTGCTTGGAAGGCGAAGGCTATATTCAAACAAATTACGGTCAACAACCTGTTCGTAAAGATAGTTTCATTATTGTCAATCCTTATATTGAGCATACGGAGCACACTTCCATTCTCAATCCATTGAAATACTTGGTAATCGGTATTCGTGGTCCGGAAATTATTTTGCCGAATCATGCCTTCGATAACGGCTTGTATTGTGTTGAGGATATGGATCATAATTTCTTACCATTTTTCCAAGAAATATTAGAAGAATGTGAGCATGCCGGTAGCTATTCAAGTCAAATTATTGATTACCTAGTTAATTTAATGTTACTGAAGCTGAGTAATTCCACCGAAAGTCGACTTGAAGCTAAACGTAATACGCCTCTGTCCGCGAGTGTGAGTGTTGCTAAAAACTACATGGACAACCATTATTCAAATAATATTACGTTAGATGTCTTGGAACAACGCACCCATATCTCTCGTTTCCATTTGTCGCACTTGTTCAAGGCGGAACTGGGTGTATCTCCTATCAATTACTTGATTGACGTCCGTTTCTCTCACGCCAAAACTTTATTAAAAACAACTAATTTCTCTATTATGCAAATTGCAGAATTGGTTGGCTTCAATTCCGTCAACTTCTTCTCAACAAAGTTCAAAGCTTCCTTCGGTTGTACGCCACGTGAATATCGTTTGAAACATCGTGAAGCTACTCAATAATAGAACAATCCCTCAAAAGTTAGATGATGTCACTAACTCTTGAGGGATTGTTTAGTTTGCATTAAGGTTGTTGCAACATTTGATAGACCGCAATCGCATCATCAATATGCTTGGTGTCTTGATACTCCGGATTACCGTCTGCTCCGGCTGTCAATAATAGATAAGCATTGTTATCAATGTGCGCCAAGGACACTAAAGCTTGCCCTGCTTCTTCCGTGTAACCTGTTTTGCCACCTTGGATAACCGTGTCAGCGGTTAAATTACGAAACAGAGTGCTCTCTATCAGCAATCCATCCAGATGTTGCCCCGGGTAAGCCATATATTCACGCGTTGTAAAAATAATCCGAAAATCTTCATCTTGCATTGCGACTTGCATCAATTTGTATAAATCACTCAGTGTCGTATACAAATGATCATCGTGTAACCCGGTGGCATTCGTGAAGTGCGTGTGCTTCATGCCGATTCTGGCAGCTTCTTCATTCATCATCTCAACGAATGCTTCTTCGCTTCCTGCCACAGCAACCGTCAAGGCGGATACCGCATCTGCTCCCGAAGCTAACATTGTGCCGTAAAGCAAGTCGCGTACACTTACCCACTCGCCATCGTTAAACCCAACTGTTGCTGCACCTTCAATCGCGAAACGCTCCTTTGTTCCTTCCGGAATTGTCACCCCATGATGTAAGTCGTCCAAATGTTGTAACGCCGTATAAACTGTCATCAATTTCGTTAAAGAAGCAGGATAAATACGCTCCTGTGCACCTTTCTGTGCCAAAACTTGTTGTTGATTCCAATCAACCAATAAGAAATGCGAACTGTTCAATGGCGGCAACGTAATGTGCTGTCCGCTCGCCGTTTCAGCGACAGGTGTGCGTTGCGCAAGCATCGACGGCGCGGTAACACTCCAACCGCCAATCAGGATCGCTATCCCGACTGCTGTTAGCAAATATTTCTTCATTCTTGAATTCTTCCTTTCAAACACTGATTTGATAATTTTATTAAACCACGCTCAACGAAGATTTTTGCGATTTTTTCCTTAATCAAATCTTATGCTTTCCTTAAGAATGGTAATTGAAGTATAAAGGTTGTGAGCCCTGTTTCGCTCTGCACGCGAATGGTTCCTCTATGTACCTTGATGATTTCCGCAGCAATTGCTAAACCTAGACCCGAGCCGCCTGATTGGCCGGAACGAGAATGATCCAATCGATAAAATTTATCGAAAATTCGCTCTTGGATTTCCGGCGGAATTGTGCTGCCTTCGTTTGCAATCTCAATGCGAATTCCCGCCTCTTCCTGCAAAAGCGCTACTTGAACTTCACTTTGTTCCCGACCGTGTTGGATAGCGTTTTTGAGGATATTGCTGATAGCACGAGCGAGTTGGAACGAATCTGCTGTCAGGGTGACTGTAGGCGGCGCTTCTTTCAATACAACTCTTATTTGGCGCTCTGTCCCTAAGTAATTAAATTCTTCTACTAATTGTTCCAGTAATAACGTAATGTTTACGGTGCTTTCTCTGTAGGGAATCTCTTGTAAATTAAAGCGCGTGATATCAAATAATTCATTGGTTAATTCCTCCAGCTTGTAAGCCTTCGCCAAAACCAATTGCGTGTAATGTGAGCGCTGTTCGGGTGTTAAATTCGGCGTTTCATCTAACAATGTCAAATAACCGATAATCGTTGTTAGCGGAGTGCGAATATCATGCGCTAAATAGACAACTAAATCATCTTTGCGTTGCTCTGCTTCTTTGGCGAAGTGTTCTTTTTGAGCAACGGATTGTTGAAGGACTTGTATTTGCTGAGTCAATTCCGGTATATGATGTTCATTTGATAAAGGTTCGTCTTTCGCCACGGAATCCAATGACCGCAATATATGATTGAATTGCTTCACGACATCTTTTACCAATACTCGGTGAAGAATGATGCCGACTGCCACTAGCGCGATGCTCAGTAGTAGCAGGCTATTTTTTTGTATCAATGTCCGATAGGTCTGAAAGGCTACTGTGTCGTCAATCGGAGCAAAACGTTGAATAAGTGCGACGATTTGATCGCCGATAATCCCCAACAACAACGCACGCAACATAATAACACCGAAGACAGCGGCAGCCAAAACAACGAGCGTCTTGCGCCACAGATGTTTCTTTAAGGTAGTAAATTCCTGTTTAACCAATTTTATAACCTACTCCCCATATGGTTTTGATGTATTTCTGTGAAGCGGATAAGCCGTCTATCTTCGAGCGAATGTGGCGAATATGAACCATTACCGTATTATTGTCTTTCTCGTAATAAGCTTCGCCCCAAACACGCTCAAAAAGCGTTTCAGTCGGTATGATTTTTCCGGCGTTTGCCACGAGTTCCCATAATATTTTGAATTCAAGCGGCGTTAAGCTGACTGGCCTCTCGTTGACTAGACATTCATACGTTGAGCGATTCAACACTAAATTATTGTAGAAGACAACCTCTTCTGCTTCTCCCGAGGCTTGATTATAGTGTTTGTAGCGACGCAACTGGGCTTTGACACGTGCTACTACTTCCAGTGGATGAAACGGCTTCGTCATATAGTCGTCAGCTCCTACCGATAGGCCGCTAATTTTATCGAGGGCATCATCTTTCGCTGTCAACAAAATAATCGGAAACATATGCTGTGTGCGGATTGTCTGACTCAGTGTTAAGCCGTCCATTCCAGGTAGCATGATGTCCACTAAAGCTAAGTCGACATGCCCCTCCTGAAGGTGAGCTAGAGCCGCCTCCGCATCAGAAAAAATGGTAACTGCATAGCCTTCATTCGTTAGATACACCCGCAATAAATCAGAAATATCTTGCTCATCTTCCACTATCATAATCTGTTCCACTACAATCCCCTCCTCCAAAAAATCAGCGTCGGATTGACCGTTTTAACATACTTACGAACAATTCATACATCAGCAAAATGCATACAAATAATAGCATGAACAGCTCTTGTGGCAAAACCGTAATAATCGGGTCTGTCAAAGGATTGAATAACCATAAGTCATTGCGAAAGAACACTTGGTGAAAAAGAATGAATAACTGTTCAAACGCCACTACTACAAGAAATAACATGACAATCGGAAACCAACTTGCCAGTCTCAAAGACAGACGTAACCAAAGGTTGCTCTTATGCTTTCGAACACGTCCCCATAGCCAAATGCTAAACAGAACACCGACTCCACTTAATACAAAATTAACTAGAATCAATTGCTTCACTTCATAGAAGTGCTGGACGCCACCGGCTGAACTACTGAAATGAGGCAGGAGCATTTTGGTAGTGAAAGGATTGGTGATGTAATCGAGCACTGCGTGATAATTACGCATTAAATCCTCGGTCGATAAGCCGGCAACTGCCCCCAAATTGAACCAGTCGATACAAATGCGATAAATATGCGGTGAAACAACTATCGTCACTGTAACAGCTAACGACAAACAAGTTACACCCCATATTAGCGCAATTAATATTTGTTGAAATTTCGTTAGAGCTCCCATTCAGATAAATTCTCCCGGATATAAGTCGGTTGCGCCGACACATCAGATAAATCCGCGCGCTGAGTAAAGCCGGTCAACACGAGCAAAGTATCCATTCCCGCATTGATACCGACTTTAATATCGGTTTCATAATTATCACCTACCATCAGCACTTCATCAACAGCCAATCCCATACGACTCAATGCCCCTTCCAAAATTGGACGGTAAGGTTTCCCCATGACAGTCGGCTCTTTTTGCGTTGCCATCTGTAAGAAAGCCGTCAGCGCTCCCGAACTCGGCATCATTCCTCGCTCTGTCGGAATATTACTGTCCATGTTCGTCACTAGAAACGCTGCCCCGTTACGGATGGCTAGTGAAGCCATCGCCAATTCCTCATAAGTCGTCTGACGATTCAAAGCCTGCACTACTACTTGTGCGGACGGTGTTTGATTGAGCGCGAAACCGGCTGCTTCTATTTGTGCATGCAACGCCGGCTCGCCGACGACGTATACAGATTGCCCTGCATGATGTGCGTGCAAGTAATCGACAATCGCCAACGCGGAAGTGTAGACATGTTCCGGACCAACAGGTAATTCATATTGCGTACGCAACGATTCCGCCACTTGTTCCGGCGAACGCGTTGCATTATTTGTCACGAACAAAAAAGGAATATCTTTCGCAACCAGTTCGCGCACAAATGCTTCCGCAGTCGGAATCCGCTGATTACCGAAATAGACGGTGCCATCCAAATCTAACAAATACCCTTTATACGTTTTCATCATGGATCTCCTTTTATTTCATCTTC
This sequence comes from Aerococcaceae bacterium NML190073, assembly GCA_026131555.1. GTDB lineage: Bacteria > Bacillota > Bacilli > Lactobacillales > Aerococcaceae > Abiotrophia. The sequence goes on from JAMXJH010000001.1 coordinate 229,443, forward strand.
TGTTTAATGACGAATTTCCCTTTTTTGTTGGTTGGTTGTGATGATACAGGCTTTTCTGCCTTCAAAGCTTCTGATTGACGCTTCTTCTGCTTGAACGGTTTCTGTTCCATCTTGCGTTCATTCGTTTCGACAAAACGCGGCTGCTTCTTAGCTTTTGGTTGTTCTTTCTTAGTATTGCGCTTCGACGGCTTAAAGTTGGCTTCCTTCGTAGTCACTCGACGCTCAACGGTCGACACTACTAAAGGCGTCACTTCTGCTTTCCCTAGCACTTTACGCAATTGATTATATTTGACCAACGCAGATTCTTTCGCCAAAACAAAATATTTACAACCGAAATTGCAGTATTCTTTCAAATACTCATCCAAATGGTCAATCGTCTGCTCGCGCGGTACTTTACGCTGATTGATTTGATAGAAACCTCTTAAACGCAATTGTTCAAATCCCCAATCGCCAACAATAAAGTCAAACTTATCGAAATAATCTTGATAGCGCGCCTCAAATGCCTCCAAATCAAATGCTTCTCGATAATCAATGACTAATTGGTACAACTGTTCTCGAATTTGAATATGCGTTTCATCTAAGAGATGAACAACTTTTTCCTCTAAAGACGAACTGCTCGTCATATCCAACAAAATATCTTCAATTTGCTGGGCAATAGTCGGTTCATGATGTGTCATAATAATCTCCTATACCTTTATAATCTTTCTTCATCATTATAACAAAAAAAAGAAGCTAGTCATAACTTAGCTTCTGTTTTTGTTAATTTTTTTGCATGAAGTGCTGACTTATTTGAAAATACTTCCCAATGCAATAAGCGCAACCGCCACAAGAGCTTGCAAAGCAAAAATGTAAAGTGTCCAAGCTGCCGGAATTTCAGGAACTTCCCGTTTCCAAACATAACCGGCTGCTAAAAGCACATAAACTAACGCAAACACGACTTGGAACACTACTAACGGCAAGACATAACCTAACAACGCTACAATCGGCAAAATCAAACCGACCATTTCAACTTTAACACCTAGAGTGGTTCCCGGCGCGTGTTCAACTTGAAAACGTGCCGCGCGATTGAAATGAGCTAAACGAATCGCAACAGCTGACATATATAAAGCTGCTAACAACACACCCCAAACACTTGCTTGTAACACTTGAATTAACAATACCGCCGGCAGCACCCCGAATATCACAAAGTCCGCTAAATATTCTAATCCTTTCGCAAAAGAAACTACAGCCTCATCGCAATCAAACGCGCGTGAAAATTTATAAATAAAGACATCTGCAACCGTTGCCACAATTAAAGACAATAGTGCGTATTGCGTCTGATTGATAATCGCAAAACCGATTCCGACCGCCCCAAAAAATAAACTAAACATCACTAACACATTTGAACGATGTAAATTCCCAATAAACATCTTGAACGCCTCCTAACTTTTTCTGTTGTATTTATCATACAAATTTATCTTCTATTAAGCAATCAGAAATTGTGATTGTCATCGTTTTGTTATGGAATCCGAGCGTCTTGCTCGAATTCGGCTCATTTTTGCTTGAAGGAAGGTGTTTTTTTTTGCGTAATAACAAGCTTGTGGCATTGCATGTTCGCCGAGATTTCTATATACTGAGGGGGACAACGTAAATGACCTATTAGGAGGAACTATTATGACGAAATGGAAAATTGTTGCCGACTCCGGTTCAAATATTCTGGAATTCACGGCACCGGACAATGCTTTCGCCTACGAGTCTGTTCCATTGATGCTAAACATTGGTACCGATGTTTATGTCGACAACAAGGATTTGGATTTGAATACTTTACTTGATGCAATGGAGAAAGAGCGTACAGCTTCTTCAAGTGCTTGCCCTTCTCCGAATGCTTATGCGCAAGCTTTCGAAGGTGCGGAAAACGTCCTGTGCTTCACCTTGTCCAGCGGTTTATCCGGTAGCTATAACAGCGCTATGCTCGGTGCTAATATGTTGAAAGAAACACATCCTGATGTTAACTTGCATATTTTTGACACATTGTCTGCAGGAGCGGAAATGGATTTACTGGTGCATAAAGCATTCGATTTGGCTCAAACCGGCATCAGTTTCGATGAAATGGTTCGTACATTGAAAGAATACCACCAACATACCGACATCGTCTTCATGCTTGAATCCGTGGATAATCTAGTCAAAAACGGGCGCTTAAGCAAATTAGTCGGTTCGATGATTGGCTTGCTAGGCATTCGCCTAATCGGTGTCCGCACAGCGGAAGGTAAGATTGAATTGGCAACAAAAGCCAAAGGAACCAAGCGCGCAATGAAGAGTCTTTTGGAAGAAATGCAGAAACGCGGCTACCAAGGCGGTAAAGTCATTGTCACACACTGCTTAAATCCGGAATCTGCGGACAACTTCCGCCAATTGATTCTTGAGCAATATCCACAAGCTGATATTTCAATTCTCACAATGGATGGTCTTTGCACCTATTACGCACAACGCAACGGTTTGCTCATCGGTTACGAGAAAAACTAAGCATCATTTTCGAACACCTATCTAAAGAAATTTGTACACACAAAAAAAGTTCTTACATAAATTCTATCCGCAACAAGAACTCTCAATTATGTACATAGACAAGCTATCTGTCCTCTCTCGGATACAGATGGCTTTGTTTTTTCCCTTAGCTGAATCCGCACAAAAAAGTAGCTGCTTCTGCCTGAATCAAGTAGCATAAGGGATCCTCTAGACAAATCAAACATCAACTCACTGCTAGAAAGGGGCAACTAATATGCAAACACCAGAAACAATCAATTGGAATGAACTCGGCTTCGGTTACATTGACACCGGCAAACGATTTCGTGCCTATTACAAAGACGGACAATGGAGCAAAGGCGGCATCGAAACAGATCGCCACCTACGAATCAGTGAAGCTTCCAACGTACTACATTATGGACAAACTTGCTTTGAGGGACTGAAAGCTTACCGAACCAAATCGGGCGAGATTCAGCTATTTCGTCCGGACGAGAATGCGAAACGGATGCGCCGTTCAGCAGAACGATTATTGATGGCGCCTTATCCCGAAGAAGATTTCGTCCGCGCCGTGCATGAAGTTGTACGTGCCAATGCCGATTGGGTTCCACCGTATGGCTCAGGCGCAAGTTTGTATATCCGACCTTTACTCATCGGCGTAGGTGACGGAATCGGGGTAGCACCTGCTTCTGAATATATTTTTACAATCTTTGTAACACCTGTCGGTGCTTATTTCAAAAAAGGGCTCGCACCGGCAAACTTCTTAATTAGCGATTACGACCGTGCTGCTCCTAAAGGTACCGGCGCCGCTAAAGTAGCGGGAAACTACGCCGCAAGTTTGTATCCGGGTAAATTAGCCAAATCGCAAGGCTATACGGATGCGATTTACTTGGATCCGGCAACTAAAACCAAAATTGAAGAAGTCGGAGCTGCCAACTTCTTCGGCATTACGAAAGACGGGGTATTTTTGACACCGAAATCGCCATCCATTCTGCCGAGCATTACGAAATATTCACTACTCGAATTAGCGGAAAAACGGCTCGGTCTAAAGGTAAAGGAAGGTGATGTTTACGTTGATCAACTCGATCAATTCGCCGAAGCCGGTGCTTGTGGTACAGCAGCCGTTATTACACCAATTGGCTCCATTACAGTCGGCGATACGAAACATGTTTTCTTCTCGGAAACCGAAGTCGGACCAACGATTCAACGTTTATACCGTGAGCTAACCGGAATTCAATACGGCGATTTGCCGGCACCAGACGGCTGGATTCAAAAAGTCGACCTACCTTAAACTGACAATCCGATAAAAAAAGCTAGAGAACGTCTCTTATTGAGTCGCAAATCTCTAGCTTATTATTTTGTTTTGAACGGGATTTAACGGCGCTTTTGAGGCAAATTGTTGAAAATAAGGAAAGGCAAGTTAATGATAATCGGCGGGTCACTCGCAATTGGCGGACGCATCATCAATTCCGCTTGATGATGTGTTTCACCTTCAAAATATAGCGGCGCCTCCAAGCGACTTCGGAAATTATAATCCAATACGTACGATTTGATGAACGTCATATCTTGCATTATTTCACAAGCTAATAAATAATATTCTCCATTCGGCACATTCTCGAATGTGTACTGTTGCTGATGAACAAGCGCCACACCAACAATCGGATATTCTTTGGGAATACCCGTCCTAAATAAACCAACACAAGTAATCATCGGTCGGTAATCTTCCGGATAAACGACCTTTACTGTCAAGGAATTTCCCGTGGTTACTCGATAATGATGATACGGAATGGCTTCTCGTTTCCCGATAAAGTTGCGAATGATTTTGAAAGCGAGGGTGGATTTGCGATGATACTGTTTCGGTGTAATGCCCGTCAGTTGCTTAAAGGCATTGGAGAAACTTCCCAAACTACTGTATCCCAATTTGAGCGACGTATTAGTAACCGTGTCTTCCGATTGTACAATTGATTTAATACCATCTGCCAATTTCAGAGATTCAATGTATTGTTTAATCGAATAGCCCATCTGTTTCTTAAATTCACGCGACAAGTAGGACTCGCTGTAATGGAATTGCCGAGCAATCGCCTTCAAACTCAAATCCTCGTGCAAGTGCTCCCTAATATACTCTGCAACTCGCTCTATATCCATTACTCGTCCCTCTCTTTGCAAAAAAATTACACAACTTTAATTAAAGCGGCGATGCCCATGCCTCCTCCGATACACAATGAGGCAACACCATAAGCAGGCAATTGCTCTTGCAATTCATGTACCAAAGTAGTCAATATCCGTGCCCCCGATGCACCAATCGGGTGTCCTAATGCAATAGCTCCCCCTTTTGGATTCGTCTTTCGACGCAATGCTTCCGGTGTCACCGCCAATCGTTCTGCCAGTGCCCTCTCTACCGCAATTGCTTGAGCGGCAAATGCTTCATTAAGTTCAAAAACTGCCACGTCCTCAAAGGTGAGATGATTTTGCGCTAGGACATTGGCGACTGCATCTACCGGTCCCATTCCCATCACTTCAGGTGCAACACCTGATTGAGCGAAACCAACAATTTCCGCCAATGGCGTTAAATTGAACTCATGCAATGTTGCCTCGGATACTAAGCAAAGCAAGGCAGCACCGTCATTGATGCCGGATGAGTTCCCGGCTGTCACACTGCCATTTTTTATGAAAGCGGGTCGAAGATTGGCTAATTGTTCGGCATCCGTTGTGTAATTGATATATTCGTCCTCGGCAGTGACTAGCTCACCTTTGCGCGTCATTTGCACCACAGGTAGAATTTCCGCTTTGAAAGCGCCGGATTGTTGAGCTTGGCGGGCTTTTAATTGTGATGCTAACGCATATTCATCTTGCTCTTGACGGCTAATGCGATATTGCGAGACTAAATTCTCGGCAGTTTGTCCCATGTGATAACCGCCAACCGCATCTGTCAAGCCGTCTTTCAACAAACTGTCGACAAAAGTCACATCGCCTAATTTGAATCCTTTACGCATACTCGTTGGTGCCAAGTACGCTGCTTGGCTCATATTTTCAACGCCACCGGCAATAATTGCTCGGTTCATACCGTATTTAATCTTAATAAAGGCTTCGTAAACAGCTTTCAAGCCACTGCCACACACCATGTTGAGGGTGTAAGCCGGCACGCTTTCCGATAAACCGGCTTTCAAAGCAACTTGGCGCGCAATGTTCTGCCCGTGACCTGCCGACAAGACATTCCCGATAATCACTTCATCGATAGCTGAAACAGGAATGTTTGAGGTTGCTAACATTTTTGTCAGTAAACCAGAGGCTAAATCGGAAGGCGATACGTCTGATAAACTGCCCAGAAATTTGCCAATCGGTGTGCGGTTAATCGCTGTAATATAAACTTTCTGCATCTTTCTTCTCTCCAAACTTTACTATTGCATTGTGTCTGTGACTAAGGCTACTACTAAGCGGACGTACGGCATTGTTTCCACACGATAATCCGATGCTTCTGCATAAATATACAGTGCTTGGCTGATATAATCCGCTTGTACAAGCGACGACGAATCACCGCCAAACGCCTTCAACAAATACTCCGCCAAAATATCTTCATTCTCCCAAGTTTGTAAATGTATATCCGTTGCCGAAATATACACTTCGTATAATTGCTCGCTTAAACGATATTCCGCCGAGTCAATCGTCGGAAACAAGGTTCGAAACCCCAAGCCGTCTACTGTATCACTACCGAAATAATGGTACATTCCTAATTGCTTCGTTCGCTCTTGGACGCCGCCTAACAAATGCTCACCATATTGCACCGGTGATAATCCTTGCGTTGATCGAACTTGATTGACTTTCGCAAGAAAAAGCTGATTCAACTGCCATGGATCAACTTGTTGATTGAAGCGTTGTGCTACTTCTGTTGCTTTGTGATACGCTGGATACTGCGTGACTTGTTCATCAAGCGTGCGCGGTGTCTGCGCTGTTTGAGCCGGAATCGCTTCTTGTTGCGATTGTCTTTGATTCGGTTGCACGTTCAATAGATGTTGCACTACTACGGTCACTGCCTGAAAGGCGGATAAATCTTCTCGCTGAAACGTTGCGCTAATAAAAGGCGCATGTTGAATATAGACCCATGCAAACACCACTATGATAGCGCTCAACTTCACATAGAATGCTTTCGGAAATGTTTCTTTCATGGCCACCCTCCTTGTCTAATCGTTTTAATCTTAACGAAGTTAAGAAGCGGTTGCAATTTTTCTGCTGTTTCTTCAAAGAAATTTAAGAATTACCCTCCCTCTCGCCCCGTTCTTCAAAAAACAAGCAGCAGATTATTCAAATTCAACTACCACAATGCCTTGCTCTCGTCATTGTCACACTGCCGCGTTCAAATTTTCCACCTTATAAACCAAATGTCCGCCTCTTATAATGACCTCATCATAGAATTTCTTTGCGCTATGTAACGATTCTTCAAATTATTGATAACACAGCCTGCCTACTTGATCGCATATCGCTTTCCCTCTTAACAAAAAAATTCAAACTCTTCTTTTCATACACGGATGATAAAAGAGTTTGAATCACTGCATCTTATGAATGTGTCGACTCAATTGCCAACAATAGACGTTTCATTGCCAAACCGCCGCTAAACCCACCTAATGCCCCAGATTTAGCGAGCACACGATGACAAGGCACGACAATTGTCAGCGGATTTTTGCCGATGGCAGAACCGGTTGCTCTCACAGCACGTGGACGGCCAACTTTTTGCGCGACGGCTGAATAATTAGACGTTTCGCCATAGGAAATCTCACACAGTGCCCGCCAAACAGCTTGCTGAAATGCCGTCCCTTTCAAAAAAACAATCGGAAACTCAAATTTGTGTCGCTTGCCTTCTAAATATTCTAACAATTGAGTAGCATAGACGCTATCTCTACCTTGATGCGCCTGCCAATGCCAACGGTTATCCGAATCAAACCACGCACGCATCGACTCAATTGTACTATTGAAGCTTCCGACACAAGCCAATCCTTCTGAAGTGTAAGCTAGAGGCAAAGTCATCTCTTGCCACTGCACAACTTGATAAAACAGATGAATGTCCTTTGCCAACGCTGCCCACTTCCTTTCTCTTATCTACGGCGCCAACGGTTCCGTACTGTTCTCTTGGCGAATAATCAGATACGGATCAACAATATGATATCCTTGCTTGCGGTAACCATCAATTAGACGGTCGAGCGCATCAGCAGTCCAAGGTAAATCATGCATAAGAATATTCGCACCCGAATGTAAATACACATTATCTAGCGAAATCTCCGCCAAAGCAGTCCCTTCTTGATATTCGTCCATCCAATCATAACCGAATGACCAAGCCATCAATTGCAAATCCAACTCATTACAAATATGAATCGTATCAAAGTTGAATTTCCCAAAAGGCGGTCTGAACCAACGCACTTTTTCGCCGGTAATTTCGTAAATCAGTCGGTTAGTTTCTTCAATTTCAGCATATTGTTCCTCATACGTCAACTCACGCAAATTCGGGTGTGTTTGCGTATGATTCCCAATTTCAAATCCCATTTCATGCACGCGCTTCAGCAAATCGCGCCCTTCTTCACTCAGTAAATACATTCCATTTGCCAAGAAGATAGCATTCACATCTTTTGCTTTGAGTGTTTCCGCCATGCGAATAATATGGCTGTCCGGCAATTGCGGCACATCATCAAACGTAAATAATACAACATTAGGCGATGAGTTTTCATCTAACGGCATTACTTCAGAAGAAACATCGGGATCATCATGAATATAATACGCAAATCCTTCTTCGTTCGGTTGTGCGTACACCGTATAATCTGTTGTTGCACGACGCACATTATCCATTCGTTTCTCCTCGTTACTTGCTTGCGACTCCAAAATAATCGTTGAGCTACTTTCCACACTTTGCTCCTGCTTTTGTTCTGTCGCACGACAGCCCGCCAACAATAACAGACTCATTATAATTAGCTTGCCCTTCATCTCTCTACTCCCATTCCTCTATTTTTTCTATTCAATTATACCGAGATTGCTTGTCATTGTCTATTCTCCTTGGTAAAAAAATACTCGCCACTTAACGGAATAACTGCATTTAACCCGCGGTAAAAATCGCTCTACACGCGCATCTGAGTGGAAAGGAATACTCCATAAGCGGTGTGATTGATGAGTTACCTCGCCTGTATTGAAGATAAAATGTGCATCGGATACAAGCGGCGCCTGCCATTCACCTCTATCTTCTGACTGTATCTCTTCCAATAAGGTAAATCCATCCGCTTCGATTTGAAGGCGAAGCAACTCACTGGACATCGCATGCTCCACCTCAAAGTCTCCGTCCAAAACTTCGATTGTTTGTTCAAACACAACAATATGCCCGTCGTCCATCTGTAACGCACCCATTTGATAAGTTTCTTCTGTCAACCAAGTGAAAGATGCCGTACCAAAACGTTGATCAAATTGCGCAGCTTGCACCTCTCGGATATGTCGTTCCCATTGTGTTGCTAATGTTTCGGGTGATGGCGTCAGTTGAGCACGAGTTAATAACACCTGAATCGAAGCAACATAATGCTGTTGAAAAAGACGATAATGTTGCATATTCAGTTGATTGAGGCGCAGTAAACCCATATAAACGATTTGACTGATAACCAGAAAGATAAAGACGATTGGCAACGCCATACCTCTCCGATTCAAATTAGCTTTCTTCATCTGCTACCTCCAAATAAATCGAACCGCTGAACACTTGTCCATTATCAAATTCCACCACTATCGCCAAGAAAGGCGCATCATACCCTATCTGCCACCCACGCACCTCATACAAAAACGGTTGATACCCTCTAATCTTGTAGATTTTATGATTTTTGTGTAGCATCGTAAAGTTCTGTCCTGTACGGTCACGAATAACGAATCGATCGTTCTCAACAGCTACCAATCGATAGTCCGCCATTTCTTGCTCTAAGACGGCGAGAAATTGATACCATCTCGCTGTGTAGTCCGTTCGAATCGCCTCATCGATTTGTCGATAAGACTGGACCGCCAACAACAAGGCTTGCATAATCAACCCGATGACAAATAAGCTGACAACACATTCTAAGAGTGTGAAGCCTCGTTTACTCTTGTATTTTTTCCAACGAAACATCCCATTCACTTCCGTCCTCAAAGATAATGTGACATGCGCTCGCATCACAAGCAAAAAAAGTCACCCGCTGCCGATGAAGTTGTGCATAATTTGCTTGAAGTTGCTCTTTCAGTTGTGTCTTTTGTACGGGAGGCATATCCGATCGCAACTCAATCGCCGCCAATTCATAGAATAAACGCCATTGTGCTGTATACAACTGCTCTGCTTTCAAGCGTCCTAATTCAGGATAGAATGCTGGCAAATAAAGCATAAGCATTAAGCTAATCAATACAAAAGCGACAAACGACTCCACTAAACTAAAGCCTGCCTTATTTAATTTCAAACTGACCACTCCCGATTTGCATTACAATTCGCCGAATATGTTGTGTCGGCACATGCTCCAATACTATCGTCCTAAAGTAACTGACATGCCCGTTCGGTAAATAATCAAAGGCAAAAGGCGTTTGAACTTGCCAGCCCGTCGGCAATTCTAACTGTCGATTGCCGAAGCGTACCTCTCCCGAACCGTCGAACTCCACTCGCACCGGCACCTGTTGCAAAATAGCTACTTCCTGCGCATAGTTCAACTCGCTACGCAACTGGTCAAAAAAGATACGTTCCTCCAAAGGTATGAAATCAGTCGTCGGGCGAAATGCGATGACAGATAAAGCCATCCCAACCAATAGAAGAACAATGACCGACTCAATGAGGCTGAAACCACGTTTCATCTATTCTACCGCAATCGGCACAGAGATAGCGGAGTCTTTGCCAATTTCCAGTAGACGGGTGGCTTCATCGACTTGTTTAGCAGTTAAATAACCTTCCGCTTGCAGTTCGGTTAAAGTCACATTGTCATCTTGCTCAACAAGCTTGTACGTGTTCACTTGTGTTTCCACGATTTGTGCAATATTTCGTTTCGCTTGAGTTTCGATTTTGTCTTTCTGTCCGGTGATATTCGGCATAATAATCGCCATTAAGATTCCGACGATAATCAGGACTATTAACATCTCTAGAAGTGTAAATGCCTTGTTGTTAACTCTTTTCATTTTGTTCCATTTCTTCATAAAAAATTCCTCCTTTTCCTAATTAGAAGCCGTCCATTGTTAACATCGGTAACAACATCATCAAGTACATTGCCAATACAAGAACAGCAATCAAGATGAACAGAATCGGCTGGACATAAGCCAATTTTTTGCTTAAATCCGTGAGCAGGTCATTCAATAGTTTATCGGCATACACCAAGCATTTGGAAGCCGTCTGGCTCGTCAGTTCGCCTTGATAAACAACCATCGCGAATTCTCGCGTAAAGATACCGCAAGATTCCAATGCAGCTGTTAATGCGTGCCCTCGCGCCAGTTCCCGCCATAAGAATTGCGCCATCTCCGCCAAAAAAGGGTCAACCGGATATTGAATCAACACATCGAGCAATTGCTGCAACGAATAGCCCGCTTCAAAAAAGTACCCTAATTCTTTCGCCACTTTGTACGTACAAAACCAGCGACACCATTTTTGACTAAACGGGAGGCGACACAATAGGCGATAACGCTTAAAGTAGCTAATGCGCATTAAATACACATCAAGCGCGGTGAGAATGATGATGAATACAGCAGTAGTCGTGATAAGTATTTGCGGTAAATACGTAAAAAACCACACTAAACCTTGTACGAGCAAGTTCTCCTCGTAGACGCGCGGGCTGATGAAACTCATAATATGCGGCAACATGAAATTTCGCATGCCGAACAACAGCGCCACTAAAAACACACCCATCAGTAAGGGGTAACTCAATAGGCGAATTATTTTGTGACGGTAATCGTGCATTCGTTGCAAATGCGCCGCATTATCTTTTAGCGCTTGAATGAAGCGTCCTTGGCGTTGTGCATAAAACAGCTGCGCAACAACAGGCACACCGTATCCGAGCGGTTGGATACATTTTTCAAAAGGTTCGCCTTTACCTAATTGCGCTAACACACCTTGCAAAAGCGCGCGACTATCCGGCATCAGTAACTGCATAAAATCTAGCGCCTGATTCAAAGAAAAGCCCTGTTCAAGCAATTCAGCAAGCGTCTTTAAGAAGTACGCATGATATTTCTTCGGTAATTTCATTGCTGTTGACTTGCGAGCGCTATTCCACTTCAAAATGTTCAAAAGTCGCTGTATCAATGTAGCCATACGCCCACGCCTTTCTGAGTTTTTCGTTGAGAGTTTGATAAGCAGCCACTTGTTGCCCCTGACCTACCACTTGCTGAAGCGCACTTCCGACCAATATTTCAAGCAACGCGTAACGTTTAGCTTCAATCGCCAATGCCGTACAAGCTTTATTGCAGACACCCGCACACTGCACGCAGAATCGTGGGACGAGCCGTTGCGACACAACGCCGATGAGCGTTTGACGCAACTGTTCGTCGCTGACTCCTAATTCTTGCAGACGCGCGATAACGCCGCGGACGTTTTTGGCATGGATGGTCGCAATCATCAAATGCCCGGTCAATGCGCCACGAATCACCATGCGCGCTGTTTGCGAATCGCGAATTTCACCAATCATCAGAATGTCGGGATGGTGTCGTAAGGACGCCTTAATCAGCGCATCATATGTAATACCCGCTCGTTCGTTCACTTCCGTTTGCAAAAAACTTTCCTCATAAATTTCGACCGGATCTTCCATCGTAATCACTTGCATGGTGTCGCTTGCCATACGCTCTCTTAGCAGTTGATAAATTGTTGTTGTCTTGCCTGAACCAACCGGCCCCGAGAACAATAGCAACCCGCTCTTACGCCGAACTAAACGCCGCAACACTTCAATATCCTTTGGAAAATACGTCTGCACCCGCGTGGCGATTTGCTTATGCTGCCGAATCAAACGAATGACCAAAGACTCCAAAAGGAGTACATTCGTAATCGTTGAAAAACGCATTTCCAAATTGCAACCTTCGATCTCCAAATGCGCCGCACCCGACTGTGGCTTACGTTTCTCCCCGACATCCATATTAGCTAGAAACTTGAAGTAACTGATAAGTCTTTTACCCCATTCCAACGACTCCTGGCGCAACTGCTCCAAACGCCCATTGATGCGCAAGTAAATCACATAGGTTTGTTTCTCCGGCAAAATATGGACATCCGATACCCCGACACGCAACGCTTCTTGAATTAAACGGCGTGCATCTGCTTCAATATTCATTTTAATCACTCCCAGTTATATATACGATAATGGGTGAAAAAATCATTTTTGTTCTGAATATACTTGGCGTACAAAATATGTTAAAATAGCAGGTGACGTACAAAAATAGTAAAAAGGAGTATTATATATGATAACTTTCAAAGTAATGTACCAAGAAACTAAAGACCAAGTGCCGACACGCGAGAACACAAAGGCGCTTTATTTACAAGCAACTAATCTCGTTGACGCACGCGCTAAATTAGCAAGCAAGCAACCATACAGCGATTATAATATCGAGTTCATTCAAGAACTGACGCCTGCTCATTTAGCTTATGAACAAGAAAGTGTAACCGACTTTCATTTAGAGGATTTATAATCCATGTCAGTTAATTTGAAGAATAACGAAACCGGCGTTTTTGCGCTGGGAGGACTGGGCGAAATTGGAAAGAACATGTATGGAGTTCAATTCCAAGATGAAATTATCTTGCTAGATTGCGGGATAATGTTCCCAGAAGATGACCTATTAGGAATTGATTATGTTATCCCGGATTACCAATACTTATTACAAAATCGTAGCAAAGTGAAAGCTCTTATCATCAGTCATGGACACGAAGATCATATCGGTGGTATCCCGTTCTTACTGCAACAAATCAATGTGCCGATTTATGCCGGTAAATTAGCGAGCTCACTTATCCGAAATAAATTGAACGAACGCGGCTTATTGCGCGACGCTGAAATTCACGAAATTGACGAAGATTCCGTCATTCGTTTCCGAAAAACAACTGTAAGTTTCTATCTGACAACGCACAGTATTCCAGAAGCCTACGGCATCGTCGTGAAGACGCCACCGGGAAATATCGTCTTCACCGGTGACTATAAATTCGACTTTACACCGGTCGGTAAACCCGCTGACTTGCACAAAATGGCACGCATCGGCGAAGAAGGTGTCCTCGTCCTATTGGGGGACAGCACCAATGCTGAAATTCCGACCTTCACCAAGTCAGAAAAGGTTGTCGGACAATCGATCAAAAACATCATTCAACGAGTGAGCGGGCGCGTGATTTTTGCGACATTTGCGTCGAATGTATCTCGTTTGCAACAAGTCGCGCAAACCGCCAGAGAAACCGGGCGTAAGATTGCTGTTTTCGGACGGAGCATGGAAGCTGCGATTAAGACAGGGCGCGAATTAGGTTACATTGAAGATGAGAATAATGATTTATTCATAGACGGACGCGACTTGGATCAATATCCAGCTGAGCAAATGATTATTTTGTGTACGGGTTCCCAAGGTGAACCAATGGCTGCTTTGAGTCGCATTGCGAATGGTACACACCGCCAAATCGCAATCCAACCGAATGATACGGTCATTTTTTCCAGCTCGCCAATTCCAGGGAATACCGTTAGCGTGAATCGCGTTATCAACCTATTGAGCGAAGCAGGCGCACGCGTCGTACACGGTAGCTTCAACAATATTCATACTTCCGGACACGGTGGGCAACAGGAACAACTCTTAATGTTGCGCTTGATGAAGCCGAAATACTTCATGCCGGTTCATGGCGAATTCCGCATGCAAAGTATTCAAGCAGACTTGGCACAACAAACCGGCATCCCTAAAGAACATTGCTTCATTATGGAAAACGGCGAAATGCTCGCCGTCACTGCCGACAGTGCACGTATCGCCGGTAATTTCCCAGCTTCGGATGTTTATGTTGACGGCAGCAGCGTCGGCGACATTGGCAACCTTGTCATTCGAGACCGCCGTAATTTGTCAGAAGATGGATTGGTAATTGTGTCGGCAACTTTAGACTATCAGAATCGCCAGTTAGTCTGCGGACCTGATATTATGTCGCGTGGCTTTATTTACATGAAAGAGTCGGGCGATTGGATTGGTGAAGTGCAACAAGCTTTACGCGCAGCAATCAACCGTGGTCTGAATGAGAGTGGCACCAATGTGAACGAACGCATTATCCGCGACACGATTTTCCAGACGATTCAACCGATTATTTACGACAAAACCGAGCGGAAACCGATGATTGTTCCCGTCTTACTGGACATCAATAAAGGCGTGCGTAAACGCCACGAAGTAACAGCCAACAACTAGAGGAGTGGTAGGATGACGGCAACTGAACGTAGACAGCAACTCATCACCCAGTTAGAACAGTCAGCCTCCCCTATAACGGCTACTCAGTTAGCACGACAATATCATGTGACGCGTCAAATCATCGTGAGCGATATCGCTTTACTCCGTGCCGCAGGACACGATATTCTCGCCACAACTCGTGGCTACTTGCTCAACCGACATACCCCTTCGGCTTCTGCACGTTACCGCGCAAAAATCGCCTTCCAACACACAGCTGCTGAAATGGAAGCGGAAATGCGCACAATACTCACTTACGGTGGGCATATCGAAACCTTAGAAGTCGAACATCCGGTGTACGGCATGATTACAGTCAACTTAAATATTCGAACCTTAGCGGAACTGGAAGCCTTTCTCGCTCAATTTCAAAAGCGAAACACGGAACTGCTCAGTTCGCTAACCAATGGCATTCACCTACATCAAATTTCTTGTGACAACAACAATCAGTTTGAAGCAATGTTACAAGCCTTGGAGCAACTGAACATCCTGTTGAAATGAGTATAAACACTACAAAAAGAGCCAATATTCCGTTTCAAATAGCCCACAGCTGAAGTTGAGGGCTATTTTTGTGTGCTAGCAAACGGTGTTGACAGGTGTATATACACCTTATATAATAAGGTTACGTTGAATACAAAGGAGTTATCAAGTATGAAATCAACCAAAACACTTACCTTATCTGCCCTCCTTACTGCGATGGGCATTTTATTACCGATGATTATGCCGATCAAATTGATTATTGGTCCAGCCTCATTTACACTCGCCAGCCATGTCCCGGTCTTTATCGCCATGTTTCTATCGCCAACCATCGCCATCGCTACCGCATTAGGTTCCACACTCGGCTTCTTCTTAGCAGGATTCCCGATTATCATTGTCTTTCGCGCTTTAAGTCACGTGCTTTTTGCGGGGATTGGTGCTTATTGGCTACAAAAAAAGCCCCTCCTGCTTGCTAATCATGTAACGAAATGGCGTTTGAGCCTTGTGTTGAACAGCGTTCATGCAATTGCGGAATGTCTAGTAGTCCTCTTATTCGCCTTCCTACCCATAAGCAACATGACCATGCCGTTGACTAGTATTTTCCTTCTCGTCGGCGTCGGCACACTCATCCACGGCGCCATTGATTTTGAGATTGCAAGCTGGATTTACAAAACTATCAAAAAATAACACACCCCTAAACAGGTTGATTTTCTTAATGAAAGTCAACCCGTTTTTTATTATGTCTTTTTTCTCAATTATCAATTAGCAATAATATTTTTCCTATTTTCGATATTTTTTTATTGATAATCGATAAAAATCCTGGTATATTATTTTTTGTCAGATACAAAATATGTTAACAAAGATTGATTTAGGAGGAATTCTCAATGCTTAAACCTTATACTATCAACAAATCCCACGAAGATTTCAGTATTCGCCTAACTAAGTGGTGCTTAGTATTATTGGCAGTATGTGCAATCGTCATGCTCTTGTCCGGACCGCGGATTGTCGGCATCATGATGTTACGAACTTCTCCGTGGCTTCAAGGCGCTTTACGTTATTATCTATTGTTAGGAAGTGGCTATGTTTTGGGGACGCTCGCCTTAATAGTTATCGTTCAACTTTTCCATTTGGTAGACAGAATCGGACAAGGCGAAGTGTTTATTCCGACCAATGTACGTAGCTTGCAATTAATCGGCTGGAACGTTGGCGTTGTTGCCATTATGGCACTCATTATCAGCATCACTTGTTACCTTCCCGTGCTGGCAATTGCAATCGCCGGCACATTCATGACACTCATCATTCGCGTTGTCCGCAATGCTTTCGGCAAAGCTGTTCAAATGCAGGACGAGTTGGACTATACAATTTAAGGAGGGACGCAAATGATTCAAATAAATTTAGATATCATCATGGCGAAAAGACGCATTAGCGCCGGTCTCCTAGCGGAACTGATTGACCTAACCCCTGCAAATTTATCTATCCTGAAAAATAATAAGGCGAAAGCCATTCGTTTCTCAACCTTGAATGCATTGTGCAAAGCCTTAGATTGTCAACCCGGGGATATTCTTGAATATGTACCCGATGAATTAGAGGAGGAATAATATGAACACATCAACAGAACTACAACATTTAGCTGAACAAGATACTCAGCTCGAGAAAGTGGATACACTTCAATCTTTCAACGACAAACAACGCACAACTTTGAAACGCATTGCCGTCATCAGCTACCTAGTCGCTTATGTTTACATTGTTATCATGGGTAGTCCGAATCCATCATTTCTCTTTCTTTTATCGATAGCTTTAATTGCTGTGGTTGAATTAGTCAGTCACTGTCTAGGATTGCCATTCTCTGCTATCCGTGAGAAAAATAGCCACCTCGAAACATGGGCCTTCATGCTGACTACATTAGCACAGGCTTTAGCCTTATCTATTTGGGGTTACCATTATCAATTGGGGTTCTTGCAATTTTTGGGTGTGCATGCGTGTTTCATCCTCTATGTCATTGCCAGAAACGGTTTGTTTACCCAAGAGAAATTAGGCATCCTTTTCTGGGTGGATATTTTGCGCTATACATTTGTTGTTCCTTTTAAGAATTTTTTCTTAAGGGAGCGCGTATTGCATTATCATTCTTCGGAAGATACTTCCACACAAGGCAAGCAGGATGCGCACAAAAACAAAATTAAATCTCTTGCACTAATTGCCATTACGCTTGTCGTTACCTTTTATTTAATCGGATTTGCTTGGTCGCAACTCACACAAGTTTCCGATAAATTCGCCGAGTTAACGGGTACGTTTCATGCGCAATTGTTTGAATGGATTGCAAGCTACTTCAATTCATACAATACCGAACAATTCATCACACAACTCATTCTCTCGATTCCAGTCGGCATGTGGTTATTTGGTTTAATTGCCGGCAGTCTTGTGACACATAAGCCACAAAACACATACGAGAAATTTCAAGCGCAATTGAATCCGTTCCGTGTTTTCCCACAAATTACAGCGTACATTGTGATTGGCGGTTTGTGTTTCATTTATGGTTTGTTCTTCGTTATTGCGATGAGCGAGATGGGATCGTTGCTTTCTATCGATCAACAAGCCGCTAATATTTCGCCGCAGGAAGCCTCAAATGTTGCTGTATCCGGCTTCTGGCAATTAGTCAAAGTTTCTTTAATGAATTTCGGGGTCTTAGCTGCTTTCTATGTTTTTGCAGATAAGCCGTTATGGGACACGAAAGGCACTCGCAATGCACTGACGTTGTTGTTTATCTTTGCAACGCTATTCGCCTTGCTTGCCGGATGGAAATTATTCGGGATTTATATGTATCTCTACGGACCAACGCCTTTGCGTCTATTGTCCGGCTGGTTCATTCTCGTCCTACTCGTTTGGTGCATTCTTACACTCATTCGTCTGTACAAACCGATTCATGCTATTCGCTTTGGCGTCCTTTACGCTACTATCAGCTTCACTATACTTTGTTACGCTTACGCGTACTTTATCCAATAAGGCAAAATAAAAAAAGGTTGCGCTTCCTATCAGAAGTGCTAACCTTTTTTTGCTTATATATGAATCAGAATTTCCCATGTAATGCCGAATTGGTCGGTCAGTTTGCCGTAAATTAAATCCGGAGCGCCTGTATCTGATTGTGCTTCTTCCGGCTGTGACACACAAAAGACCGGCTCCAACGGCTCAAGAACTTCCCCCTCCGCTAATAATTGCTGATAAATACTGCGTCCTTGCGTTTCATCTGTAAAGTCCAAATTAATGGCAAGATTGCCAGACGACAACTCCACCTGCTCCAAAACATCTTGCCCTCTCAGTGTGAAATGCTCAAAGGATAACTCTGTGTAAAATACTAGCCGCGAACACTCCTCCGGTAAATCTTCCAACACTTCACCGTAACGAATGATACCCTGGGCGCATTCTCCCCCTAACACTTGCTGATAGAAAGCAAAAGCCTGTTCACAATGTCCGTTAAACAATAAATTCACATTGAATTGCATTGCAAAACCTCCTCTATTCTCATTTGCCTCCATTCTAACAAATTCCACCAACAAAAACTTATTGTGAATTGCACAAAAAATCCTCCAACTATAAAGTTGGAGGACAAATTAAGTTATCTTGCTTTCAGAGCGCGATCTATATCGCGTTTCGCTTGTTGCTCTTTCAATGCATGGCGCTTGTCGTATTTGTTCTTGCCTCGCGCTAGACCGAATAATAATTTGGCACGCCCACGGACTAAATAGACTTTCAACGGCACAAGTGTCATACGATTCTGCTTCACTTCGTTGTGCAGTTCATGGATTTCTTTCTTATGCAATAATAATTTGCGATCGCGCTCCGGATCGTGATTAAAGATATTGCCATGATCATACGGACTGATATGCGTATTCTTAAGCCAAGCTTCTCCGTGGCGGATGGAGATGAAACCATCTTTCAAGTTCATCTTCCCTTTTCTAATTGACTTGATTTCCGTGCCCGTCAATACTAAGCCGGCTTCATACGTTTCTATAATCTCGTAGTCGTGACGCGCTTTGCGATTCTGTGCCAATGGCTTGTCTTGTCCTTGTGACATCATCATCCCTCATTTACTTACGTTTCTTACTTTTCTTTGTTGCTTTACGCACTTTCACTTTGAATTGTTTATCGACTTGCTTTTTGGCATTCAATGCTTTCGTTTGTTTGCGTTTCTTCAAGCTTTTTTTGACAAAATCAATATCCGTTCCGCTAATCGGCTCAGCATCAATTAAATTGAAGTCTATCTCACGTTCTTCGACGCTGACGCGCGCTACTTCAATTGTCACCTGCTGCCCAATACGGAAAATGCGTCCTTTACGTTCGCCGATTAATAGCATGTGCGCCTGATTGAATTCATAATAATCATCGTTCAAATTCTTTAAGGCGACTAATCCTTCTATCGTGTTTGGCAATTCTACAAACATACCGAAAGAGGTAATGGAACTGATACGTCCTTCAAATTGTTCGCCAACTTTATCGACCATAAATTCAGCTTTTTTCAGAGCGGTAGTTTCACGCTCGGCATCAACGGCACGGCGTTCCATTTTGGAACTTTGTTCCGCAATATCCGGCAACTTATCTTCCCATTGCTGTACTTCTTTCGGCGTTGGTTTACCTTTCAAATAGCGATGAATAAGACGATGCACAATCAAATCGGGATAGCGACGAATCGGCGAGGTAAAGTGCGTGTAATCAAACGCTGCTAGACCATAGTGACCGTCTGGATTCTCGCTATATTTCGCCTGTTTCATACTGCGTAACATCATAGTTGACACTGCGTGTTCGTAAGGTTCACCCTTTACTTGCGACAAAGCTGTCTGCAATTGCTTCGGCGCAATCGTTCCAACGTCCCCGCGCAAAATCACGCCGAATGATGTTACAAACTCCGCAAAACGCATCATGCGATCTTCATCGGGTTGCTCATGAATCCGGTAGATGAAAGGATATTCTTTCAACGTATACGTTCGCGCAACCGTTTCATTCGCTGCCAACATAAAGGATTCAATCAGACGTTCGGCAACACCACGCTCACGCAGTTCAATCTCCTGCGGTCTTCCTTCGGCATCGACTAATACTTTTGCTTCGGGTGCGTCGAAATCGAGCGCCCCGCGATTTTTGCGCATAATCTCCAAAATATGATGCAACTCCGCCATTTCTTCTAACATCGGTACAATCTCATCATATTGCGCACGCAACGCTTCATCTCCCGCCAAAATAGCATTGACATCGCTATACGTCATACGGTAAGAAGAATGAATCGCGCTCAAGTAAATCTGATGTTTCAACACTTTTCCTGTCGCATCAATCGTCATTTCACATGTGACGGCTAGGCGGTCTTCGTGTGGATGAAGCGAACAAATTCCATTCGATAAACGTTGTGGCAACATTGGCACCACGCGGTCTGTCAAATACACCGATGTACCACGTTGATAAGCTTCACGGTCAATTGCCGTCCCTTCTTGCACATAATGCGATACGTCGGCAATATGCACGCCCAGTTGGAAAGTACCGTCCGGATTCTTGCTTAGGGAAATCGCATCGTCCAAATCTTTAGCGTCGGCGCCGTCAATCGTAATAATCAATTCATTGCGCAAATCTCGGCGGCCTGCCAAATCATTCGGGTCAATCTCTTGAGCGATCGCTTCTGCTTGTTGCACGACATTATCAGGAAATTCATGCGGAATCCCAAATTGGAATAGAATCGCCAGAATGTCCACTCCCGGTGCATCTTTATGCCCTACCTCTTTTGCCACCATACCGACTAAGTGATTCGGATCCTTATCGGTGGGATATTCTTTAATTTTTGCCACACAAATTGTGTGATCAGCAGGGTGAATGCCATCCGGTAAGACAAACAAACGGACAGCCTCACTATAATCACCATGCGGTTTAATATAACCTAAGAAGCCTGTCTGCTCACGCTCATCCTTATTATACGCAAAAAATTCCCCTACCAACTGTTGTGTCGAACGCTCTACAATGTTCAACACCTGCGCTTCAGAGCCTTTCCCTGTCTGCGGGTTCACATGCTTAATAATTTGGACTTCAACCATATCACCGTGCATCGCCGCCCCCGATTTGCCCGGCGGAACAAATAAATCTGAATCTAGTCCTTCCACTTCCACAAAGCCGAACCCTTGACCATTCGCGCGGAATTTCCCGACGGCCTTCTCAATTTGACTGCGATAACAAAACTTCCCGACCTTCGTCACTTTAATTTCACCGACGCGCTCCAAGAACGCTAACGCTTTGACCAACATCTTAAAGTTCTTCGTTCCGCGATAATTCAATTGTTGCGCAATTTGCTCCGCTGTAAACGCCTCACCTTCACGCACTTGCAAAAAATTCAAAATTCGCTTTTCTGTTGTTGTTAAATTCATCTTTTTCCTCCTCTCTTATAGAGTTTCCAATACTTTCTCAATAAATCGTTTCACACTTAATTCGAACTCTTTCCGGTTCGAATTCGCCGTAATCGCATGGGTATTCTCACTAAACCAATTAAAGTCAATGCGCATTGCCTGCTCCAATTCGTTCTGCAACTCATACGCATCGTCCGGATCAATCAATTCATCTTGTGCAGACTGCGCAATGTAATAAGGTTGCGTCAACGTCACTAAAGCCGGGCGATAACCTACCGTAAACGCCATAATCCGCTCCACTTGCTCAAAATGCGCCGCTCTTATTCGTTGTTCATCTTGTTCAAACTGTGCCAGCGCCTTTTTGCGGAGAGCGAGAGATTTGGCATAAGCCATAAAAGGTTTCTCTAAATGGATAGGGCGCTTCGTCACAATCGGCGAATTAAAACACCCGCCGGCAACAATGCCTAAATCTGCCTCCAACAGCGCCCGCGTCGCAAAAATACCGCCCATCGATAAACCGAACACAAATACCAGTTCGTAACGCTTTTTGAGCCAACGCACACAATCTTGCGCTTGCTGCCACCAGTCTTCCGGCGTCCCTTGCAACAAATCAAAAATATCTCCCGTGCCATGTCCTTTAAATAGTGGACACAAGACCGTGTACCCTTCACGATTCAGTTCGCGTGCCAACAAGTTGACATCTGCAGTCGTTCCTGTATACGCATGGAACAAGACAATCCCGACCGAACCTTGCCCTTCCAAATAAATCGCATGACTTAAATCCGTCACTGCCATTCCCCCTTAACAAAAAAGACCTCTGACATTCACCAGAGATCTTGTTGTGTATCATTACTTTGCTGATAAGTAAGCCAACGCTAACGCCAGCGCAAAGAATAAGAAGCCAAATACCACTGTTGTACGAATTAAGAATGCTTCAAAGCCACGCGCAGTTTGCTTGCCTTGTTGAGCTTCCCCACCGCCACCTGTTAGCGAACTTGCCGCATTACTCTTCGATGGTTGTAACACTACTAAAATGACTAATATAATTGATACGATCACTAACGCTGTTAATAATGCATTATACAAAGGTAAACCCTCCTTAATGAAATCTCCATTTAACATCATACCATAAGTGAATATAAATAGCTATTTTTTTCTTAAGGAAGGGAAGTTTTTTTATGTTGGAGAGCGGATGGAATCTCTCTATCCCCCATACAAAAAACACCTTGCTCACATGAGCAAGGCGTTGAGTTGTCTGTAATTTAAGTTGATTACGCTTTGTTTGTTGAACCGAACATATCCATGATTTCTTTTGTTGTTTTCACAATTGCGTCATGTCCAGGCTTGATAATCTTACGCGGATCGTAAACTTTATCATCTGTCGCTAATTTCTCACGAACAGCTGCTGTCCATTGTTGTTGCAATTCAGTGTTCACGTTGATTTTTGCGTGACCACGCTCGATTGCTTTCTTGATTTGGTATTCCGGAATACCTGAACCGCCGTGCAATACGAGTGGAGCACCTGTTGCTTCAGAAATTGCCAACATTTCGTCAAAACCTAATACTGGTTCGCCTGCATAAGTACCATGAACTGAACCTAAAGCCGCTGCTAATGCATCGATACCCGCTTCTGAAACCATGCGCTTGCATTCTTCTAAGTCAGCGTATTGAACGCCACCGATAACGCCGTCTTCTTCTCCACCGACAGTTCCTACTTCAGCTTCAACAGAAGCGCCTTTTGAATGTGCGTATGCTACGACTTCTTTCGTTAAAGCGATGTTTTCATCGATTGGGTAGTGAGAGTGATCGTACATTACAGATGAGAAGCCTGCGTCGATGTATTCTTTACATACTTCAACTGATGAACCGTGGTCTAAGTGCAACGCAACTGGTACTGTGATGTCCATGGCTTCCAATAAACCATTTACCATACCTACTACCGCTTTAGGACCACCCATGTATTTGCCGGCACCTTCAGAAACTCCCAAGATAACTGGTGAGTTATTCTCTTGCGCTGCTTTCAAGATAGCTTGTGTCCATTCCAAGTTGTTGATGTTGAATTGACCAACCGCATACTTGCCTTCTTTCGCTTTCTTTAGCATTTCTGTCATGCTTACTAAACGACTCATGATTAAGTTCCTCCTTGAATACTTTGCAGTATTTATTTTTTACTTTTCTATTATACTCCAAAAAAATTCATTTTGCTACCTTTTCACAAATGTAAAACCTTTTCATTCGGTAAATATTTTCACGCAAAAAGCACATGGTATCGCAACTTGTCGCGTCCATGTGCTCTGTTGTTATTCTTCTTCTTCGATGAGTTCCGTTTCTACTTCTTCTTCCTCTTCAAAGTCGTCTGAGTCATCTTCTTCGTCAACGATTTCAATATCTTCGTCTAAATCAGCGTCCCCGAACTCTGATAAATCACTTGCGTATTCGGTGAGTTCTTCATTTTCCTCGTCGTCATCTTCAACGATAGACAAGCCCACTAAATCGTCCGATTCATCTTCGTCGTCTTCTTCATCGTAAATAATATCATCTTCATCGTATGAAATGTCCATATCTTCCGGATCATCATCATTGTAGTCAATCATATCTTCATCGTCGCCAAAGGCGTTGTATTTACGTTTCTTACGCGGACGAATTGGTGCTTCTTCTTCAGCTGACGAGATAATCTCTTCATCAATTGAGTCAATTGGATACCACGCGCGTAGGCCCCAACGATTTTCGCCAAGTGAGATAAAGCGTCCGTCAATATTCATGTCAGTATAGAATTGCGCCATACGCGACTCTACCTGTTCTTCCGATAAGCCGAGATATTCTTGAATGGCAATCAATAATTCAGTGAAATCAATCACATCGCCTTTCGTTTCCAAAATGGCGTGTGCGACTTCCAGCATTGATAATTCTTCCATATTCTGTCCTGCAAATTGTTTCAGTTCCATCTAGCCACTTCCCTTTCTAGTGTTTCTCCTCTATATTACCGATTTAGTGTCGATAAATCAATGGAAAGATGAATTTTCAGCGGGGATTTCTCATGCGTTGATAAAGCAACAAGCACCTTGAAGGTGCTCGTTACTCAGAAATATTATTCTTCTTTCTTATTTGCTACCACTAAACCAACGCTTGCTAAGATTGTTAAAGCTGCTGCTCCAAAAATCGCATAAGTTGCTTCCTCACCTGTTGCCGGCAAGGTTTCCTTGCTATCGGCAGACGATTTGGTTGCTACATCTGTCGTACTAGCCGAAATAATTCTATCCTTCTTGTCTTGAACAGACTGATCGGATTGCGTATCCGGCTTAGGTGTCACAGGTTGTTCAGGCTTCACATCCGGTTTAGGTACCGCAGGTTGATCCGGTTTCACGTCTGGTTTAGGCGTTGCAGGTTGATCCGGTTTCACATCCGGTTTAGGGGCATCCGTTGTTCCTCCTGTTGGTGGTGTTGGTTGTGAACTTGCATAGACAATTGCATATTGGCTAAAGTGCGGTACTGTGAACTCTACTCGTCCATCTTTTTGGCGGAAGGTTTGTGATTGAGCTTCTCCACCTTCTGGTAAATAGTACACATGCTCAATTTGTTTACCTGCATCAGCCGGCATTTCTACTGTTGCGCCATGTTTCAATTGAACGTAGTTTCCTTCATCATCGAAAAGTTCAATGTCATATAAATCATAGTCACGTCCAATTAACGCCGGGTGCGTAGTGTCCGTTGGTTGCTCGCTGTGCGCAATCATGAACTTGCTTGGCACGGTCGGTTCGCTTGATGAAATTGTAATCTTCACACCCGTTGGCTCATCCACATAAACAATCTGTTCCGATTGCGGCTTGTCTGCTTTTTTAGTACCGACTAATACTACTTGCGTTACAGGTTGAACGGTTACTTCTCGACCCACTTCTTCTTCGCGAACGAAATTACCTTTGTTGTAATGTTTGCGAATGGTAATGCGTACTGTTCCGTTTTTACCTTCTGTTTGTACGCGTTCCTCGCCGACCGGAATGGTATCGTCGTTACGACGTTCAGTTGTGTAGGCAACGACTTCTTCTCGCGTAAGTTCTTCGCTTGTTTCAATCGCTTTCGTACCGACTACACGTACTTCGTTGACCGGTTGACGGGTCACAACGCTTTCCACACGCAATTCCGTTTTGCTTTCATCAATCACGTCGTTGACTTTGTGGATACGATTCTTGTACAGGCGTTCGCCCTTAACACCCGGTGTACGCACCTCGCTGTAATCCGTATACTTCGTATCATCCGTTACAGTTTCAACAGTGAAGTCAATTTCTTCTCGGTCGCCGTCAACAAGTTCGGTTGTCATCACATTACCTTTTGTACCGACTAATACTACTTGCGTTACAGGTTGAACGGTTACTTCTCGACCCACTTCTTCTTCGCGAACGAAATTACCTTTGTTGTAATGTTTGCGAATGGTAATGCGTACTGTTCCGTTTTTACCTTCTGTTTGTACGCGTTCCTCGCCGACCGGAATGGTATCGTCGTTACGACGTTCAGTTGTGTAGGCAACGACTTCTTCTCGCGTAAGTTCTTCGCTTGTTTCAATCGCTTTCGTACCGACTACACGTACTTCGTTGACCGGTTGACGGGTCACAACGCTTTCCACACGCAATTCCGTTTTGCTTTCATCAATCACGTCGTTGACTTTGTGGATACGATTCTTGTACAGGCGTTCGCCCTTAACACCCGGTGTACGCACCTCGCTGTAATCCGTATACTTCGTATCATCCGTTACAGTTTCAACAGTGAAGTCAATTGCTTCTCGGTCGCCGTCAACAAGTTCGGTTGTATGAACAATGATTGACGCTGTCACTACGTTACTGAACTCTTCATCTCTTAGCGTTGCTGCGCTAATGCCATGCTCTCCTGTACGTATCAAGGCAGAAGGTAATTCAATATTAACCGAATTAGCTTCGCCGGTCGTTACCGTACCGCCGTTGGAAAGTATGTAACCTCCGCTACCGTCTCTGGCTAAACCAATCGGTGTGTCGATGCCTGGCATCATGAAGTAGACGGCAGTCCAATCTCCTTCCGGCAATGTAACTTTCAGTGTAGTGTCTCCCGGCATAACGTCTGTTAACTTCGGTGCATAAACCGGTACGCGTTCCGGTTTGAGGATTTCAAAGTAATCAAGCGAAAGTTTCTTTCTTCCTTGTGGAGAATCAGGATCCAATTGAATCGTAATCGTATGTTCTTTATTTGCCAATCCTGAATACTCACCAACTAGAACTTTTTTCAAAGTTGAGCCTTGATTGTAGAAATCTAATCTCTCTGCAGGTTGTCCATCAATTGTGACGATAGCATGACCTAGCTGAGGTGATTTGATACCGTACACTCTAATGCCGGTTCCGGTGAAGGTCAGCGTCATTGTTGTAGTGCTTGGATCAGCGTTAGGATTACCGTTAATGTCGATATATTTCTCTGTGCTTTCGTGCAATATTCCTTGTCTATCTTGCCAGTTCTTATATTCGCTACCGTATTGGATACGTGGGTCACGATCATCCAGAACTTCCGGTATTGATGGATCATCTGTCAACACTTTGAAGTAGTCCAATGAAATTTTTGCTCGTTCACCTTGTCGACCTTTATGTTGAGGTTTAACACGTATAGTGAGCGTATGCAAACCTTCTTCCAAGCCATCGTAACGTCCGACAAGTACTTTCTTAGATGCGCTCGTTGCATAGAAGTCTAATTCCTCGACTTCTCGTCCATCAATTGTGACGATGGCTTGTCCAAGGTTTGGTGTTTTCAAACCGTATACTTCAATACCTTTCCCGAAGAATTGCAAGGTTGCAGTCGCTTCCTCCGGTGTTGCTGACGGTCGACCTTGAAGGTCGGCATATTTTTCCGTGCCACCGTAAAGTGCGCTGTCAGACCAGTTGCCGTACAATGATCCATAGTGAATGGCCGGATCACGGTCATCCATGATCAACTTCACCGCTTCAATGGTACTCGTATCTGATGAAGCCGTTACAATGTTACCGAGGTGCGCTTTAACAGAATAGCGGTATGAATGTCCGCTCAAAATACTGTTATCTTCATATTTTGTACGATCCGTATCAAAGCTGATAACACGATTTGTCCCTATTGGTGCCGTTAAATCTTCACGTTCAATCGTATACTTCCTTGCTCCTTGCATCGCATCAAAACTGATAGTTGCTGTATGCCCTGTCTTACGTTCTGCCACAACATTGGCAACGCGTCCGATGAACGATTCAAACGTTACCACATCTCCTTCGTTTGTCATAAGTTCAATGCGGTTTGCCTGTACTCGTTTCGGTGTTACAACCTCGCCGTTTACCTTCACAACAGCGTAATCAACACTCGGGTAATCAATTTGAAGCGTACCGCCTTTATGTGCGGTCATTTTCATCGTAGTTAAAACTTTATCTTTCCACTTCATATCTACTTCAACATTGCCGCGTGCCATCAAACCGCTTACTTCACCTGTTCGCCACGCGTCCGGTAAAGCAGCCAACGGCGCAATGTATCCTGTATGTGATTGCAGAAGCATTTCCGTCATACCGCTGGTCGCACCGAAGTTCCCGTCAATTTGGAACGGCGAGTGTGTATCCCATAAGTTGTTGAGGGTCGAACCTCTTAACTGCTCTGATAACAAGCGATGCGCACGGTTCCCGTCCAATAGACGCGCCCATAAGTTAATCTTGTTGGCTTTAGACCATCCTGTCCCGCCGTCACCACGATGATTGAGCGTGTTGCGTGCCGCTTCAAGAAACTCCGGACGATCTTTACTGAATAGTGTTCCCGGGAATAGCCCCACTAATTCTGATACGTGGCGGTGTCCCGCTTCAACACCTTCACCTGTGAAGCGTTCTGTATCCTCCTCGTACCATTCTTTAATACGTCCTGCCTGATTGATATGAAGCGGTTTCAATTTGTCGAACTTCATACGAACTTCTTTAACGAATTCTTGATCCACCTTCAAAATATTTGCCGCTTCCATATAGTCATGGAACAATTGCCACACTAATGATTGGTCAAATGTGTTCCCAATGGTAATCGTACCATGTTCCGGTGAGTAAGACGGAGACGATACCCAACGGTCACTTGCTTGATCGTAATGCAAGAATGAATTCCAGAACTTCGCTGTTTCTTTCAACATCGGATAAATTTTCTCACGCAAAAATTCTTCATCCTTAGTGAATTTGTAGTAATCGTACACATTTTGCATAATCCAGGCGTTTGATGCCGGAGACCAACCCCAATAGTAACTCCAGCCCGGTGTTGTCCAACCGAATGGTGTTGCTTGTGTATGAGCGAGCCAACCATTTTCTTCACCTTCGCCTGAAACGATATTCGCATACTCCTTAGCGGCGATACGTCCGTAATAACGCAAATCGTCTACATAATTGATGAGCGGAAGCGCTGTCTCGGCAATATTCGTTGAATATACCGGCCAATAGTTCATTTGCAAGTTGACGTTCATATGGTAATCGGAATTCCAAGGTGGATTGTCCACTGCATTCCACACGCCTTGCAAGTTTGCCGGTAGGGCGTTGGTCTTGTTGCGTGAAGAAGTAATCATCAAATAACGCCCGTATTGGAAGAATAATTCCTCTAATTGCTGTCCTGATTGCATATTATAATTGCGCAATAATTCATTCGTTGGTGTTGCAACCGTTTCTGAACTTGTAATATTTAATTTCACACGATTATAGAGCGTTTGATAATCTTCAACATGCGATTGGCGAATATCCGCATACGACTTGGCTTTCGCCGCATTAACCGTTGCCTTCACCGATTCTACTACATCGATATTTTGGCGGTAATTATTTTTCGGGTCTTGGGCAAAATTAGTCTTCGCATTCATTAATATAGTTGCATAACTTGCACCGGTAACCACTAATTTATCCTGTTCAACACGCAACAGTCCGTCAGTTTTGACACTGACAAAAGACGCGAATTGCAACTGGTTATTATTAACAACCCCCGACAACAAAATACCATCTTCACTGTAGGTAACTGTCCCTGTTTTGAAGTTTGATTTTTGGTTTGAATATTGACGAACTCTGCCCAAGCCGCCACCTACCATGTCGTCAGTCATCCGCATGGTCACTTCGAAATCTAAGGCTTTGTCCCCTGTCTTTTCGAAATGAGTGACCGATACGTCATCAGGGAAACTCACAAATGATTCCCGACGAAATTCCGTGCCGTCTTGCGTATACGCGGTTGAAGCAATCGCTGTCTTCAAATCGAGTTCACGACGGTAATCTGTGACACTCTCCAATGTCTTCTCTTGATTGGTAAAGTTGACATTGATATCCCCGAATGCCAAGTATCTGCCGTATTCTTGATTATTCGGTCCTACTAATTGAGACTCCGCTAAACGCTTCGCTTCACGTAAGTTTCCGTTCTCCAAAGCTTCACGAATCGGCTGCAAAGCTGCATGGCGGTTCGGGAAATTTCCTCCGTTGTATGTGGTACTATCCGGAGTTGGACCGCCCGACCACAAAGTCTTCTCGTTGAATTGAATGCGCTCGGCTCCGACAAGTCCGAACACTTTGGAACCTATCTCCCCATTACCAATCGGAAGACTTTCATGTTCCCAACCTTCGTATGTATTAGCAGCCGGACGATTATAATGTAGTTTATAATCATTGTTATCCGCCATTGCTTCCTCAGTAGTTCTGCCTTCCGAATTGTTCTCTTCGGAAACGACTCCCGTGACCTCATTAGCAGGAGAATTGTTCACTTCTGCTTCTGTGACTTTCTCATCCGGCGCACGCTCCGCCACAACAGGTGAGGTTAACTCATTTTCTGTTGCTTCTGTTGCTTGTACAGTGTTGATTCCTATCAGAAACGATCCAATGGCGATCGAACACGTCCCGATGGTCAATTTCCGAATTGAGAAACGCGACT
Source organism: Aerococcaceae bacterium NML190073 (assembly GCA_026131555.1). Lineage (GTDB taxonomy): Bacteria > Bacillota > Bacilli > Lactobacillales > Aerococcaceae > Abiotrophia. Next base: position 260,063 of record JAMXJH010000001.1, read on the forward strand.
TCTTATCAAAAAGATGCTTCGTTTCTTTTCGCATAATCATTCCTCCATTACATTTATTTGTCTTATTACACCATACATTAAAGCGCTTACAATTTGATTGAATTATCTTGCTAACTTAATGATATATATTGCTGAATTTCCCTGAATTGCACCTAAAAAGAGATCGCAACAGCAACAAGTGCGCTTACTATCACACTTTATTACCGTTACCATCTCTATTACACTCGTCAATCACAATCCCTTTACGAGCAAGATTTGATACACATTCTTGGTAATAATCATCATTGTGTTCCGGATAAATCGGTGTAGTCAACCTCACACAAGCCAGGTCAATATGCGGCACACAGATTTTGCCACGATAAGTCGCATCTTCCCAACGCGCATCCGGCCGGTAACCTCTACGTTTCATCTCAGTCATAATTAACCGATGATACTGGTACAGCTTGTACGGAGAATGTTGAAAGACATAGTTGACAGTAGCATGCGATTTGCCCCAACCTTTTCCTCTCAATGCCGCGCACTCTCGATGCTGACCTAATAATTGTTGCCGTGGCAAACGAGTAATCATTGCTTCGTGCCACAAACGCATACCACTCTCTCCTTTCAGCATCAATCCGTATAGGTCAACACATAACGATAATCGCCGACGGACGTATCGTCCACCAGCAACTGATAGTCGATCGTCAATCGTCGTCTGGTATGACCATTTTTTGCTTGCTCCCAACCCCAACGGATAGAAGATGTATGAATGGTTAGCAACAATACACCTTGTTCCGTGCGATATTGTGCTCGTGTAACTTGCTCAGGATTGAATCTTAATTGATTCCCGCCTTGCTTAATCTCCACAATCCATTGATTCGCTTCCTCGCCAATTTGCCATTTCACAACAACTGGCTGTCCTTGTTCATTCTCATAACTCAATTTGGAAAAAGTTTCCAACTCCAACAAGTCGCCAACGACTTGGAAGTGCCAATTATCTTGTTGTTTAGTGTCCGCATAGACAATGGATTGGTTCACTTTAATCTTTACTTGTTTCTTGCGCATGGTGTTCCTTTCTTTTTGCGTATTTATTAGTGTATCGGGTATAATGAACTTATTATACCACACTTCGAATGAAAAGGAGGGCTTCGCTTGGCAGAAAGTTTCCCGTATTTAGCTAAACATCATTGGCTCGTGTTCGACGACCAATCTTTAACGCCTCCATTGACAGCAGACGAAGCACTCGCCTATCAAGACAGCTTTATTCGCTGGCTGCCAACACAACAAACCAATGCCACCGGAATCATTCATTTCTACCCAATCGAGGCGCCGACGATTTTGTTAGGGGCAAAAGACACGCGCTTAGCCGACTGGCGAAACGGCAGTCAGTTCTTGAGTGAGCAAGGATATCAGTTGAGTTTGCGTTCGCATGGCGGCTTGGCAGTTGTCTGCGATGAAGGAATTCTCAATATCGGTATGGCGAGTGACTTAACTCAATTTCCCTTATCCATTGACGACGCTTATGAGCAAATGGTACAGCTGATTCGTTTGACGCTCGCGCCATTGGGACTACACGTTGAAGCCCACGAAATTGCAGATTCTTATTGCCCGGGCACCTACGACCTCGTCATTAACGGTACAAAAATCGGCGGCATCGCTCAACGACGCTTCAAAAGCGGATTAACGACTGCAGCCTACATTAGCATTTGTGGTGACCAACAAACCCGGGCTCATTTGATTCGCAACTATTACCAAGTCGGACACGCAGACCGAAGTTATCCGAATATCAATCCGCAAGCGATGATTAGCCTTTCCGATTTATTAAGCATTCCCCTAAACGTTGCTGACTTCAAGCGATTGCTACTAGCAACCATTCAACAATACGCAACACTATCCGTCGGCGATTATGCCAATGAAGAATTACAGACTATTTTTGCAAAAATGTTCGCTGTCGCTACAAAGCGCAGCCAAACAATCCAACCTGATTACGAAAAGGAGTGAGTTTATGACTTTATCACGCGAGAAAGTCTTTCGTGACCCCGTTCATGATTACGTGCATATCCAGGATAAAGTGATTATTGACTTAATCAACAGCCGTGAGTTTCAACGTTTACGGCGTATCAAACAATTGGGCACCTCCTCTTATACGTTCCACGGAGCCGAACATTCGCGCTTTAACCACTCGCTCGGCGTTTACGAAACCGCACGTCGCATTGCGGATAAGTTCGAGCGGAGTTTCCCTTCTCAAGCTGAACATGACGGCTTATGGGATACGAGTGAACGCTTAATCGCTCTATGTGCTGCCTTATTGCACGACATCGGACACGGTCCCTTCTCTCATACATTCGAAGAAATTTTCAACACGAATCACGAGAAGTTGACCCAACTGATCATCACTTCTCCGGAAACGGAAATTAACCGCATTTTGCGTCGAGTAAGTGATGACTTCCCGGACAAAGTAGCCAGCGTTATCAACAAGACTTATCCGAATCAACAGGTGGTGCAACTGATTAGCAGTCAGATTGATGCCGATCGGATGGACTATTTGTTGCGCGACGGCTATTATGCCGGTGTCAGCTACGGCACCTTCGATTTAACACGAATTTTGCGTGTTATTCGCCCGTTCAATGATAAGATTGTCTTTGATTTCTCTGGGATGCATGCGGTAGAAGATTATATTATCAGTCGTTACCAAATGTATATGCAAGTTTATTTCCACCCTGTATCGCGCGGTATGGAAGAAGTCTTACAGAATCTTTTCTCGCGGGCAAAATATTGCTACTTACATAAACCGGAAGACATGCGCTATCCGATTGACTTCTTGAAGCCGTTCTTACTGGGTAACTGGACATTGCAAGATTACTTAAAGTTGGATGATCATATTATGAGCAACTTTTTTGCACATTGGCGAGAAGATAATGACGCAATTCTGGCTGATTTAGCAAACCGTTTCCTCTGCCGCAAACCATTCAAGTCGATTATCGTCAATCCTGAAGAAAAAACCGAACTAGCGACCGCTGTTCGCGAGGTGTTGTTTGATGCAGGCTATGATGCCCAATATTATTTCGGCGAAAATAGTAGCTTCGACTTACCTTACGATTACTATCGCTTGGATGCCAAGACGAATCGCACTCAGATTGAATTAATTACGAAGAATAATCAAATTGTCGAATTGTCGAAAGTCAGTCCGCTTGTTAATTCTCTTGCCGGTAAAGTGCGCGGTGACTACCGCATCTACTTCCCGAAAGAATTATTAGAAGATTTGCGAACCATCCCTGCGGATCAACTTAACGACAATCAACGTAAAGTATTGGTCGCTTACGCTAATGAGCGTAGCGATGACACACACCAAGTACAGCAGCGATTGTTCTAGTAACACTATTAAACGCCCATGAAACCAGGTCCATGCCTGTTTCATGGGCGTTTTTTCAACTCCGTTCAGTACTCGTTAAAACATCCAAAAGCGATGCTTGTACGCTTTAATTTTCACCTTGGGATTGTGTTTTTTTACTATATCGACCCAGTCTTCAATTGGCACATCAAAGAAATCTTGGCTAAATGTGTAAAATGACAACAAAGTACTTGTCTTTTCATTTTTTATGTAGGTAAAATATCCTCTGCCTCCTGGTAAAATTATTATGTTCCTAATTGAATCATATTGACAGATTAAAGTTTTATCTTTCAATCCAAAAGATTTACGGGTTATCTCTATCAATCCATCCTCTTTATTAGGAACAAAAATAACTGTAATATACTTTTGTTGATTAAATATTGGAATGGGAAGGATAGAAACCAGCCACACTACTGTTTTCCCAATTATATAGGCAATAAGGGTAATCAATATAGCCAAAAAAATAATTGAATTGCCGTACAATTCTATTTTTTCCAAAGTCCCTACACTATACATCATATAACCAAATGCAACTAATAATAAAACTAAGTCTAGTTTTCCAAAATAAGCACTTAATATATGGATGTTATTTTGATACGCTTTGAAAAAAGTGCACCTCATCTTTGTATGTTCCATTATCTATTAAGCTCCTTTATCTCTTCCTAATAAAAATTCTACTACTACAACTAACGTGACTGCTGCTACACCGATTCCTAAACTCTCAGCAATCAATACCGCAGCTCCAGCTGCCAGCAAAAATCCAGCGATCGATGTTACCATATTTACAGCTGTTTCCCCATCTTGTCTATACAGATCTCGCCATTTTTCTTCCACTTCTACTCTCGGAACGATTGGTACATATCGTGGCACTAAAATTGGTCCTATATCAGTCATTTCAATTTCAGTAATTAAATCAAAAGAAATTGTTGATTTATCCGATAATTGAACGCCTTTAAAAGAGTGGATATATCTCAGTCTTAACAAAAGATTAATATAATCAATTAATATCGCTTAAATTATAGCATAATGAATCTCTATGACACTAGTTATTAAACATCTTAATGGTGGCTATTTGGAATAAATTCAAAGATATGTTATAATAAACTTGTATAGCCAAGTTGGTTATGCAAATAATTTATGGAGGTGGCATCATGGGACTTTTATGGCAATTAATTGTTGGTGGTGTTATTGGTTGGTTAGCAGGTAATATCATGAAACGTGATATCCCCGGTGGCGTTATCGGTAATATCATTGCAGGACTATTAGGTTCTACTATCGGAGGCTACTTATTCAAAGATTTCGGTCCGATTATCGGCGGAATGGCAGTTGTTCCTTCACTATTAGGCGCGATCATCCTTATTTTCGTTGTATCTTTCTTGTTGAAACGTAAAGGCTAATTATTGAAGGCGAAGGAAATTCCTTCGCTTTTTTTTTGCGAAAAAATACCGTTATAGTCAACCCGAGGTGAAAACAAAGTTGACAATAATTATTATCCTATGCTATGCTCTTTTCATCAAATTTCCAAAGGAGGTTGCTATGACAGTCAAAGATGAACTTCTCGCACTATTGATGCAGCAACATCATACGACTTTATCAGGTCAGCAGATTGCGAACAAACTCAACGTATCACGCAATGCGGTGTGGAAAGCTGTGGAACAATTGCGCCAAGCCGGTTACATTATCGAAAGTGTTCCCCGTGTCGGTTACACGTTGCATCAAGCAACAACCGCATTGGATCGCGGACAAATTCAACATCAACTGGCAGATTTTTGGCGAGACTTGCACATTGAAATACATGACTCTGTCACTTCCACAAATGATTTAGCCAAGCAATTTGCAATCGATTCTCCGAACCAAAGTGGAGTATTCATTGCAACGCACCAATCGAAAGGACGCGGTCGACGCGGTCGGCAATTTCATTCTGAATTGGCTCACGGTTTGTACTTCACGCTTGTTTTCCGCCCGGAAGCATTGCCATTGAGCGATATTCCTCAATACACGCTTGTCGCTGCCAGCGCCATGGTACACGCCATCGAAACGCTAACCGACCGTTCAATCGCAATCAAATGGATCAATGACCTTTTTGCCAATGGAAAAAAAATCGGCGGTATCTTATGCGAAGCGGTAACCGATTTGGAAACGCAAGAAGTTTCGGCGGTGCTAGTCGGAATTGGACTGAACTTAGCCGGGAGCTTCGCGCAAGCAAGTGAGGAAACGCGACAAGTTGCAGGTACCTTATTCGGTGAAACCTTGCCGCCTAACTTTAATCCTAATACTTTATTGCGCTGTTTCCTCAATCAATTTGCCATTTACCACCACTCATTCCCACAAAAAATACATTTACCTTATTACGAGTCCCATTTGCTTGGTGTCGGCAAGTATGTGACCTATCAACAGCAACAAACTGTTTGCGCCGGTATCATTGAAGGAATCAATCAAGATGGGCATTTGTTAGTTCGGCATGAAGACGGCACAGTGGCAACTTTATTTGGAAATGATATTCATTTTTCGAGTCAACAATTTATTTAAGAGAGGAATTATTTTTTGATGAAAACAAGAGATTTAACTTTAATTGCGTTGAGCATTGCATTATTAATTATTTGTTCACAATTGGCTTTCAATATTGGTCCGGTGCCACTGACCTTGCAAACTTTAGCCGTGCTACTCATTGCATTCAACTTGAAGCCAGTTCAGGCGCTTATTGCGACTTCCCTTTACACGTTTATGGGCTTAGTCGGTTTGCCGGTTTTTGCGAATTGGTCAGGAGGTGTCCAAACGATTTTGTCACCGACATTCGGTTTCATTCTCAGTTTTATTGTGGCGAGTTATGTTGCCTCCAGCTTAGTTCATCGCTATGCTAAACGCACGTGGCAACACTATTTTGTTGCCGCAACAATTGCAACCATTCTCATCTATGCAATCGGCATGATTTATTTTGCAGGTATTATGAATTTTTATAAAGGCGCGAACATGCCTTTCAGTCAAATTATCGCCTTAACAATGTTGCCATTTATACCCGGTGATATCATTAAAGCGATGCTCGCAGTTATTGTATCTCAACGTCTACCACAACGCTAATATAAAGCAAACTCCCCTTTACGTAGAGAAGAAGGATTTCTTCACTAAATAAAGGGGAGTTGATTTCTATCATTCAACTTATGCTAGAGTCGCTTCCAACATCCAAATTTGTTTGTCGTAGAAAGCTTTCATACCGATTAACACATCTTCTGTCACTTCGTCAATGAAGTCTGAACCGATACCTTTACCAAGTAATGATACAATCAATTTGAAGTCGGCAACTGTTTCTTCGCACATTTGCGCTGCCGTCTTTTCTTGCGTATAAGGAGCTTCTTGAATGCTAGCTAACTGTAAGAACTCGCCTAAGGTTGAAACCGGTTTGCCGCCTAACATTAACAAACGTTCTGCTACCTCATCTAAGTGCTCATGCACTTCATCATAGAAATTCTCGAAAGTTTCATGCAGGCGATAGAACGCCGCACCTTTCACATAGAAGTGATGTTGATGTAATTTGATGTACAAGACACCTAAGTTTGCGGTAATTTCATTTAATAATTGCTCTGTTGACATTTCATTTCCTCCTTGTAAAAAATAAGTCATCGACTTTTATTTAGAATCATTATCGATAATTGAAGTATACGCCTTTTACTAGAAGAAAGCAAGCAAAAAGAATGAAGATTAGTCTTCTAATAAGCCGCGCAACAATTCTTGGAATTCATCTTCGGACGTTACAACGTGGAATGCTGTATCACAGCAACCTACACAATTCTCTTCTGATAATTCTTCGTGTGCTAATGTTATATCATTCTCCAAATCATCTTTCTCTTCCCATCCGATTGAGTTAACATCTTTCATTATTCTTACCTCCTTGTCATTGATACGCTTTCATTGTATCAAAAAATTCCCTTGCTTACCATACTTTGTGAAAAAAATCCTATAAGGACAAACCCGGTTTGGCATTGATATCCAGTGTGCTGAACTGTTGTGTTAAGTAAAGGTGATGAGCAGCCGCACCAATCATCGCCGCATTATCACCGCATAAAGCGAGTGGCGGAATTAGCAACTCAACGTCCGGGAATTTAGTGGCTAATTGCACGCCCAATGCCTGTCTTAACCCGGAATTCGCCGCTACCCCGCCTGCTAAGACGAACTGCTTAACAGGATATTGTTCAAGCGCTCGCAAAGTTTTCGTTACTAACACTTCCACCACTGCGTTTTGAAAACTGGTCGCTAAATTGGCTTTATCAATTGTTTCACCACGTTGATTGGCATTATGTACTAGGTTCATCACCGCACTTTTCATCCCGCTGAAACTGAAGTCCAAATTTTCTTCATGTAACATCGCACGCGGAATCACATAAGTATCCTCACCTTGATGTGCCAACTCATCCATATACTTGCCCGCCGGATATGGCAGCCCGAGCAAGCGCCCGACCTTATCGTACGCTTCTCCTACCGCATCATCCTGCGTTTCACCAATAATTTCATAGACAGCGTCAGTGGGCATATAAACCAACTCCGTATGTCCGCCACTTGCAATCAATGCCAATAGCGGGAACTGTAAAGGTTGTTGTAATTGGCTGGCATAAATGTGTCCTGCTAAGTGGTTCACTGCAATAAGTGGCTTATGATGTAAGAACGCTAATGTTTTGGCTGCTGTCAAGCCAACTAACAGTGCACCGACTAACCCAGGTCCTTGTGTGACTGCAATCGCATCGACCTCACTTATTTGCTTATCGGCACTCGTAAGTGCCATGTCAATCACTTGCGTAATTTGTTCAACGTGATGACGACTTGCCACTTCCGGCACAACGCCACCAAAGCGCATATGACTTTTCACTTGAGATGCCACGATATTCGCCAAAATACGACTACCATTCTCAACGAGTGCAACGCTCGTTTCATCGCAACTGGATTCGATTGCTAATATTAAACTTTCTTGAGTCATTTAGTTGCCTCCTTCTTGATTGAGCGCTAATTGCATAATGACGGCATCATCAGCCGGCTGTTGGTAGTAATTTTTGCGGACGGTCAATGGTTGGAACTTTAATTTCTGATATAAACGTTGTGCCGCTATATTACGGGCACGTACTTCGAGAAATAGATGCTTTACCTCTCGGAACGCCAACTGCTCTAACACGAAGGACAGCAAATCGGTTGCCAGACCTTTTTGTCGGTGAGAGGGCAAGATATAAATCATATTGATGGTCGCCTCGTCCATAATTCGATGCAAACCAAGATAACCCAACATATTCGTTCCTTGTAGCAATACATAGTATTCCGCATATTCGTTGGCGAAATCCGCTTGCGATTGTACTTGTGTCCAGCCGAATGTTTGGTTCGCCTCGCTAATTTGCTCACGTAATATTTCCGGTAATTGTTGCGCTTGGAACGGCACTACTGTTAAATGTAAAATCGTCATCTTTTCACTCTCTCTTAGTCAATAGCGGCAAGCGCATTTGTAAGGCGCTGCTGCCATCTATATAGTAATCCGGAACTTCAACAGTCGTCTCAAATCCTTGCTGTTGATAAAGCTGCTGCGCTGAATGATTGTCCGAACGGACTTCTAGGCTCACTTGCGCAATACCTTGTGATTGTGCTAATTGAATCCACAACACTAACAGCATGCGCCCGAATCCTTGACGTTGATAATGCGGACGTACAATAAGGTGACTAATATGTGCTGTTTTATGTGTGAATCGTCCGGAAATCATGGCAATTACTTGATTTTCCACTTCCAGCAGAAGGTAAACAGCGTAAGGATTCTGCTTCAAATCTTTCTTGAAGTCGTGACGTTCCCAAGCCAAATAACCGTCGTAACCTTGCTTCTCCAATTCGATAAAAAGATTCACATCCGCTAAAGTGCCAAAACGAACTTTAGCAGATGAATGTCTTTTGTTATATGCCGAGATTTGCGGTTCAAGGCGCGGCATAATGACAGACTTGACACTTTGAGTCGCCTCTTTCTTACCGATTAACCAATTATGCCAAATATTCAACCACTTCATCTTGTTGAGCCCCTTCGTGCTTATCAAGCCATTCTTGTTCCGCTAATGTCGCATGTGCATAATGTGGTGCCAACTCTGTTGGAATAGCAATTGCTTCGCATTCAAGCAGATGAGTCGCATTCGTTCGCGGGTAGGCATGCGCATCGCTCACACAAATCATCTTTAGATTTGGCGCTTGCGTACGTATCATTTCTGCGAAGGAGTCTAAATTCTGTCCGACTAATATCACTTCTTGGCAATCTTGTTGTTGTAGGCGCGTTATCCAACTCTCCCATTCTGTGTGACAATCCGGTAGCATATTGCGCAATGTACCTGTTTTGTCCCAATAGTAAGCACCTGTGTAGGCAGTCATTCGCCGTGCATCCATTACCGGTACAATCATGCTTCCCGACGATAATTGCATCAATTCTGTTTGCAATGCCATCAAGGCTAGCGAAGATACACTATATAAAGGTGTGCCAACGGATGTCGCCCACGTTTTGGCGAAAGTCACGCCCATTCGCAAGCCTGTATAAGAACCCGGTCCGATGCCGACAACTAATTCCGTAACATCCGCTACACTATACCCGGCTTGTGTTAATAATTCCGCTACACTACTAACCAATAATTCACCGTGTTGGCGTTTGCCATTCAATGATGTCGTTGCCACCATATCTGCTCCCTCTACAAGCGAGATGCATAGTGCACTTGTGGCAGTATCTACAACTAGGCGCATTCCCTATCCCTCCTCAATTTCATCCACTATCTTAACATTTCAGCCCTTTTTTTGCAAAATGCGTGACCTTTATTCATAAATCTGTTAAAGTTAATGTATCAACAATAAAGGAGTGGATGATAATGTCAGATTTGTTCAAAGATGTAATGGGTAAAGCAGAAGAATTAGCAAATGCAGCAGGCAAAAAATTAGACGAATTGAAAGATTCAGCAGAGAAAGTTGCCGGAGATGCGAAAACAAGCGCAGAAAAAGTTGCCGCTGACGCAAAAGCAACCGGTGAAAAATTAGCAGCAGACGCGAAAGCCGCAGGCGAAAAAGCGATGGCTGACGCAAAAAATGTGGTAGAAGATTTGAAAAAGAACTTCTAATCCACAACAATTGAATGAAACAGTATCCTAACTGTACAAAAACAACCCTACCGCACCTTTCAGATGAGCGAGTAGGGTTGTTTCTTATTTCTAGAATGTTTAGCCTCTATTTATCGAGTGATTCATGCAATAACTTCATGGATTGCACGGTTTCCTGAATCTCATCAAAGCTGTTAGCGATATTGAGTGCATGGTCGCCAATCCGCTCGAAATCCGTTAATATTTTGGCATAATGAATGCTGTTCTGAACGGTACATTGCTTATCCTTGAGGCGAACTAATTGATTATGTTCAAATTGCAGATACGTGTCGTCAATTAAGTTTTCCATTTCGTCAACGCGTTTGACCAAGTTATCAAATTCTGAATAATCTGTAATCGATAATTCTTGTAATACTTGCCGGACAAGTTGCTTCATTTCTTCAACTTCTGCCAGAGCCTTGTCTGAGAAGTGCACACCTTCTTCAGCGAGCGCCTTGGCACGTTCGGCAATATTCATCGCGTGGTCACCTATTCTCTCCAAATCTGAAGATACTTTCACGAATAAACCGATGGCTTGTGTACCACTCACCGGAAGTTCAAATGATAATGTTAGCGTTGTAAAACGAATAATTCCTTGGTTCAAGTAGTCGATATATTCTTCATTTTTTTCGATGGTTTCGTAAGTTTCTTCATCGTATTTTCGGAATAATTGGAATGCCTTCTCGGTGTTTTCGATGACGACACTTAACATATTTTGGACTTCGCGGAATAATTGTGCATTTGCTACCGCGCTAGCTCCGATACGGTAATCGTTGTCGAATACTTTGAAATCTAAGAATTTCAACGTCATGTCCGCCTTCTCGTCCGCTTCCTCAGGTAATAACCAGCAAGCGAACTTAACCAATTGATAGCCAAACGGTAATAGCAAAATCGTTGTTACTACGTTGAAAACTGTATGTACATTAGCAATTTGAGCGGGAACATTTGTCGGTGTTAATGATGCCATAATACTTGCAAAAGGTGTCACTAAACTAATCCCCACAAAAAACGCTGTCCCGATAATGTTAAACGCCAAATGAATAGCTGTCGCCCGCTTGGCGTTCCGATTTGTACCGATTGAAGCGATGACCGATGTAATGCAGGTTCCGATATTTTGCCCGAAGAGAACAAATAATGCTGATGGCAAGGTAATGACACCGCTGACTGCTAATGCTTGCAAAATTCCGACAGATGCTGACGAACTTTGAATGACTGCTGTGAACAAGGCGCCTACTACAATCCCGATAAATGGATTCTCAAACGAGGTGATTAGGTTAACAAATTCCGGAACGGTGCGCAAAGGTACCATTGCGCCAGACATCATCGCCATCCCCATGAATAAGAATCCTAAACCTGCCAACACAGTGCCTAAGCCGTCCAGTCGCTGGCTCTTAAAGAACGCGATGAGCGATACCCCGGCAAAAGCAATGAGCGGTGCTAAAGTCGTAATGTCAATGGCAATTAATTGCCCTGTAATCGTCGTTCCGACATTGGCTCCCATAATGACCCAAACGGCATTCTCCAAGCCCATTAAGCCGGAATTGACAAAGCCGACCGTCATAACGGTAATCGCTGATGAAGATTGAACAAGCGCCGTCATCAACGCCCCTATCCCAACACCGACAAAACGGTTTGCAGTTAATTTCTCTAGAATGGATTTCATGCGGTTTCCCGCCACAATCTCTAAGCCGTTTGACATCATGTTCATCCCGTACAAGAATAATGCCAACCCGCCTAGTAACGCAAAAAAGTTTGCTAATTCCATAATGATTACTCCTATTTCAGAATACGAATGAAGTGTTGATAAATCACTAATCTTTCTACTTTTCCTTATAAATACAATCATTGCTAGTGTTTATTCTCACTCACACGCCCTCTATCTTAACATAATTCTTTCTGTTTTTTTAGCGTTAATTCTAAGAGTTTCATTAGAATTCTTGTGCAAAAAACCGCATTGGCAAAACAATGCGGTTTCTTTGAGGATTTCATATTCTATTCCGTATTACCAAGGAACGCCTTGTAAGTTTATGATGCCATTCGGAAACTCAGATGCCGGTTGCAAACCGTCACAAATCATAATCGGTGTTCCTTTCGACACTTCCGGTTGTCGGGTCAATCGATTGAGCGAGTGTTCCTCCGTGTCAATGCGCACATAGCCGCACGCTTCATAGAACGGCACAACAGCTTCGCGGCAGCCTAAATAACCGAAAGAAGTCCCTAATTGGCGGGTGTTTGCTTTTTGGAGGTGGTGTAGTAATTGGCGAGCAATGCCTTGATTGCGATATGCTTTATCGACAAGAATGCCACCGGTTCCGGCGATTGTGACCGGCATACCGTTCACAAGTATTTGCCGTTTCTGACACCCGGCATGACCAACAACACGATTCCCGCTAATTGCTAGTACGCGCAAGTCAAAAGAGGCGTAACCGTACGGATTTTTGCGGGTCCATTCGCCATAATCAGCTTGATATTCCGAATTAAATAATTGTCGCAGTTGGTTTTCAAGTTCATTCGTCAGCTGTTCATCCGTGATAATTAAGTAATCTATCACCTTGATTCTCCTTTCGACGTGAGAAGGCTGGATACTGAAATCCAGCCTTTTCCTTTATTTGCTTTTGTTTGCGATATTAATTTTGCCGGAACGTCCGCCAATTGTAATCATATCTCCCTGAGCGATATCTCCGTTTAGTAACATTTCACTCAATTCATCTTCGATTTGTTTTTGGATGGCGCGGCGAATAGGGCGTGCGCCGTATTCCGGATCAAAGCCGGCTTCTGCAATAATGCCGACTGCCGTATCTGTAATGCGTGCTTTAATATCCAATTCACTCAAGCGTTTCACAATGTCTTCTGTATGCAGACGGACGATTTCACGAATTTCTTCCTTCGTCAATGCATGGAAAACAATCGTTTCGTCGATTCGGTTGAGAAACTCCGGTCTGAAAGCACGTTTCAATTCTTCTCGAATTCGTTTTTCCATAGCGGCATGGTCCTGCGTAAACGATTTGGCGCCGAAACCGACGGATTTCTCATCACGTAATGCAGTTGCTCCTAAATTCGATGTCATAATAATAATTGTATTTCGAAAGTCCACTTTGCGTCCTTTAGAGTCTGTTAGATGTCCGTCATCAAATACTTGAAGCAAAATATTGAAGATATCCGGGTGGGCTTTTTCGACTTCGTCCAATAGGACGACGCTGTATGGTTTCTGACGGATTTTTTCCGTGAGTTGTCCGGCTTCATCGTGTCCGATATAGCCCGGCGGTGAACCGATTAAGCGCGATACCGCATGCTTCTCCATGTATTCCGACATATCCACTCGCACGATGTTTTCCTCGCTCCCAAACATTGAAGCCGCGAGTGTTTTGGCTAATTCGGTCTTCCCGACTCCGGTAGGTCCTAAGAATAAGAACGAGCCGATTGGTCGTTTCGGATTCTTCAAACCGCTTCTCGCACGTCTGATGGCGCGCGCCACTGAAGCGACCGCATCATGTTGACCGATGACACGTTTATGTAGTTCCGATTCCAAGTTTACTAGGCGCTTGCTTTCTTTCATCTCCATTTGCTGAACAGGAACTCCTGTCGCCAAGGCTACGACTTCTGCAACATGATTCGCTGTGACTTCCAAGTGTTCGTCTTGACCTTTCGCCAACTCTTCTTTCGTCGCTTCATGAAGTGCTCGCTCTACTTCTTGTTCTTCTTTACGCAATTCGGAAGCGCGGTCGAAATCCCTTGCCAAAACCGCCTGCTCTTTGCGGCCGGAAATATCATGCAATTGTTGCTCTAATTGCGAAATAGCTGTGTTCGTCACCGATTGGTCAATGCGCACTTTTGCTGCCGCTTCGTCAATTAAATCAATCGCCTTATCCGGCAAACGACGCGATGTCATGTACCGCGCACTTAATTTCACCGCTGCCTGCACGGCTTCGTCTGCAATGACTACCTTGTGATGTTGTTCATAACGTTCTTTTAAGCCTTCTATGATGGCAATGGAATCTTCAATTGATGGTTCGTCCACCTGAACTTTTGAGAAACGACGCTCCAGAGCTGCATCTTTTTCGATGTATTTCTGGTATTCATCTAGGGTTGTTGCCCCAATCACTTGAATTTCGCCTCTCGCCAATGCCGGTTTCAAAATATTCGCCGCATCAATGGCTCCTTCCGCTCCACCTGCACCAATTAGTGTATGCAACTCATCGATGAATAGAATGACTTCTCTATCTACGGTAATTTCTTCGATAATTTTCTTCATTCGCTCTTCAAATTCGCCTCGATATTTCGTTCCGGCAACTAAGGCGCCCACGTCTAACATCAACAAACGCTTGCGCGCAATATCAGCAGGAACTTGACCCGCTACCATCCGTTGCGCCATTCCCTCGACGATTGCCGTCTTGCCGACACCCGGTTCACCAACGAGTACCGGATTGTTTTTCTGGCGACGGCTAATAATTTGAGTCATGCGCCGCACCTCTTTTTCTCGGCCGACGACCGGATCTAGACGGTTCTCGCGCGCCAACTGGGTCAAATCACGTGCAACCGAATCAAGTGTCGGTGTTCTACTTGAGCCACTGCGACTTGCCGATACGACTCTGCGTCCGCCTTCCAAAGCTTGTGTCGCCGACGGAGCTATACCTATCAGTTCATAAACGCGGCGTTGCAACGCTTCGATGTCAATTGACAAATTCTTCAGTAAGGCAACTGCCAATGACTCTTCCTTAATCGCCCCCATTAACAAATGTTCCGTGCCGACTTTCGGTGCACCCAATCGCTTCGCATCATTCGATGCGTGCATAATGATTTTCTTCGCACGAGGAGCATACGGAATGACCACTTCCCCCTGTTCATGCGGCGCGTTAACTTTGCCGTGAATCAATTCCAACTCTAACAACAAAGATTCGTAATCTGCGCCAACTTCTCGTAACACTTGACCTGCAATCCCTGTTTCTTCTTTGGCTAAACCAAGCAAAATATGTTCCGTTCCCACAGCCGGATTACGCATCAAATATGCCTGCTCCGCTGCAAATAACATCGCCTGTCTGGCACTTGGCGTAAAAATTTCTTCAATCATTTCATTCACCTCTCTAATATGAGTACCTTAACTGATACAAAAAAGTCTTCAACAATTGCGCGCGCGCATATTGTTCCTGTTCGCTAATACTATGCAACACGGATTTCTCAATTACCGACAGAATCAAGGTGCCCTCGCGCTGAGTAATCAATTGACGTTCAATCAAAGTTTCAATGATATTGATGCCATTGCGTTGACTAATACGATCCCCTACCAACTCAATCATTTGATCAATCTGGGCCACTTCATCAATCAACTGTACTTTCAAAATACGAATATACCCGCCGCCACCGCGCTTACTTTCGACCAAATAACCGTGCGCTTGTGTAAATCGAGTGTTAATCACATAATTGATTTGCGAAGGAACACAATCAAACTGCTCAGCGATATCACTCCGTTTAATTTCAACATGCTCATTATGTTTTAAGAATTCTTTCAAGTAAGCCTCAATTATATCTGACATATTCCGCTGTGACACGATAAGCCCTCCTTCCTTCTACTAACATTGACTTTCTTTGACTATTATACGATAAAAAAAGCCGTTTGAAAAGTCCAACGCGGTTGGTAAAACAATTCAATATCATTTACTGTGACAACGTAGAAAGTGCGCACATTTTTTTGTGAAATTATTCGAAAAGTCATTGACACCCTTTATCTCTTTCGGTAAACTAGACGTTTGAAATAAATGTATCAGTCTTAATTGAATAGAAAGAGGGATAATCATGCAATTAGGTTTCGATAGTGAAAAGTATCTGGAAGAACAAAGTCGCTATATTATGGAGCGCGTCAACAGTTACGACAAACTCTATTTAGAATTCGGGGGCAAGCTTATCGGCGATTTCCACGCCATGCGCGTACTGCCGGGATTCGACCCCGATGGCAAAGTGAAACTCCTCTACCGCTTACGCGAGCAGGCTGAAATTATCATCTGCGTTTACGCCGGCGATATTGAGAAGAACAAAATCCGTGGTGACTTAGGCATCACTTATGATCGCGATGTTTTGCGCATGATTGACGATTTGCGCCACTGGGATTTAAGTATCAACAGCGTCGTTATCACGCGCTATTCCGGACAACCCGCTGCCACCCAATTCAAAAACATGCTCGAACGCCGTGGCTTGAAAGTGTACACACATGGACATACAGAAGGTTATCCAATGGACGTCGATACAATTGTCAGCGACGCCGGTTACGGACAAAATCCTTATATCGAAACAACCAAGCCATTAGTGGTGGTAACTGCACCCGGTGCCAACAGCGGCAAACTTGCAACCTGTCTAGGACAACTCTATCACGAAGTTCAACGAGGCAATTCCGCAGGATACGCTAAATTTGAAACTTTCCCAATCTGGAATTTACCATTGAAACACCCCGTCAATGTCGCTTACGAATCCGCAACTGCCGATCTTGAAGACGTCAACATGATTGACCCTTACCATCTGGAAAAATACGGGCAAACAACTGTCAACTACAATCGCGATATTGAAGCTTTCCCTCTTTTAAGACGTATTCTAACAAAAATCAACGGTAGCGATGTCCCGTATTACTCACCGACAGATATGGGAGTGAACCGCGTGGGCTTTGCTATTACAGACGATGCCGTCGTTCAAGAAGCCGCACGCCAAGAGATTATCCGTCGTTATTTTGCCCTTCAATGCGATTACAAAAAAGGCGTCGGAACGCTTGAAGCAGCGCAACGCGGAAAACTGATTCTCGACGAAATGGGCTTGAGTACCGACGATCGCCCAACCGTTGCTGCCGCCCGTCAGAAAAGCGCCAGTATCGATGAAACACCTGTTGTTGCCCTCGAATTACCGAACGGACGCATTATTACCGGTAAACAATCCACTTCGATGACAGCTTCCGCCGCCTGCTTGTTGAATTGTATCAAGGAATTGGCAAATATCGGCGAAGATATGCATCTGTTACCGCCGGTTATTCTCGACACAATGGATCGTTTGAATCACGACACACTAAAACGTCGTAACCAAGTGCTTGACAGCAAAGAAATTCTTATCGCTTTAAGTATCTCCGCTGTAACGAACCCTTCTGCCGAAGCGGCTTGCCTACAACTGACGAACTTACGTCATTTACAAGCACATAGCACGGTCATTTTGCCGAAAGTGGACGAAGAAACGTTCCGCAATTTAGGTGTCATGGTGACATGTGACCCTGCTTTTGCAAACAGCAGCTTGTATTACGGTGCATAATTTAACCCCTCAATAAGCAATTAGCTTATTGAGGGGACTTTTTTGTTGATTATTTCATCTCCCAAACACTATCGCAAGCTAGGTTTAGAAATTCTTCATCATGTGTGATGACGAGTATCACACGATCTGAGCGTTTCAATTGTTGTAGCAATTTGGCAACATGTCGCATTTGCTTATAATCCAGACCGCTCGTCGGCTCGTCGAAAATAAAGACTTTTTTGTCAGAGAGCAACGCATTGGCAATCATTACCCGTTGTTGCTGTCCGCCGGATAAAGCCATTGGGTGACAATCCAGCAAATCAGTCAAGTTCAGTTGCGCCACTACTTGATCGAAATCTTGCAATCGGCTAGCACCGAGCAGAATTTCCTTGCGCACACTTTCAGCATGCAGTTGCAAACGCACTTCTTGCATCACGATTGCTGTTTGACGCAAACGTTCTTGAGCGGGAAAATTTTTTCCAAACCAGGTGACGTGTCCCTCTAATTCCTGCAAACCGGACAGTTGCTTGGCTAGAGTTGTCTTGCCGGAACCGTTAGCACCAATAATACCAATTACCTGTTCAGTTGGGAAAGCAACTCGCTCTATGTAAGCTAATTGCTTCGTTCGATACCCGACACTCACCTCTGATAAAGTTAAGCCGTACCCCGAATTCCCCAACGGCTGGCAAGTCAAGGAAACCGCCGCACTTCGCAACCCCAACGCATGACGTTCCTCCTCGCTTAATGCACGATATTGCGAATGGGTCCATTGGTGCACCAACTCCCCTTTCGCAAAAAATAAATACCGATCCGCCAACTCGGTCAAGAAATTCAAGCGGTGTTCCGCCACGATGACCGTAACGCCTGCTGCTTTCAACCGTGCAATTTGTTCGGCAACTTGTTGAATACCTTGCTCATCTAAATTTGCTGTCGGCTCGTCTAAAACCATCACTTTCGGTTGCTGCATCAATGCTGTCGCAATCGCAATCCTTTGCCGCTCGCCACCCGAAGCCGTCAACAAATCACGTTCCAACAAATCCTCTATTTGGAAAAAATCCACCGTCTCTTTCAAATGGCATGCAATAATATCGCGCGGCAAGCCCTGATTCTCACAAGGAAATACCAACTCATCTTCCACCCGCCGATGAAAGAATTGTGTCGCCGGATTTTGGAAAACAGAACCGACAACTGTTGACAATGTTTCGACCGATGTCGGTACAACGTCATACCCCGCGCAACGACATTCGCCAACAACTTCTCCCGCATAGAAATCCGGTATCAACCCATTCAACAAACGTAAGAAAGTCGACTTGCCACTCCCACTTTCGCCACATAACACAATACATTCACCGGCTCTAACCGTCAGTTGCTCAATTTTGCATAAAGTTTGAGAACAGTTCGCATAACGGAAACTCAATTGTTCACAATGAATCATTGCCATTTCCTCCATTCCCATACGACTACAACACTCATTAACATAACGCATAAACACCAGTCCGTCGCACGCCAACGCGGTTCACGGTAGGCGGTGCGTGGTGCCTTCGACCCGATAGCCTTCGTCAAGGTGGCAATCGTTAAATCTTGTGCCGTCCGACCGGCAGACATTAAGAGCGGTACCGTTACATATTCGAAGAATGCCGCCGGACGCTTCACGATATCCCATCCACTGACAAAAACACCCCTTAAACGCAAGGACTGACGAATGGTTGCATACTCTTCTTTGATGGTCGGAAGAAAACGCATCATCACTGCGAACGTGAGCAACACCGGCTCCGGCACCCGCCATTTACGCAAAGCATGCAACATAGCGCTCACCGAACTTGTCGACAACAAATAACTTCCCGCCATAAAACACGGCAACATCAACCGCCCACCAATTGCCAACATAGAAAGAAACGAGAGCGCCTTGCCGGAAGTGTGAATCATGACCAGCTCATCCAAAATGAACAACACTATAAATATTACCGAATAAACTATAGCTTTTCTTTTTTTGCCGGCGAACAGAAATAAGAGTGCCAGCCCTGACACACTCGCCCATTCCCAAATACCTGTAAGGCGATTCAGGAGTAAATAATTCGTAAATAATAATAACAATACTTTTGTGCGGACATCCAAGTTCACTGACGAACACCTACTCTCTCAACGCAATTTCCCGCTTTTTACCAAAAAAATCTTTCCTTTATTATCCGAAAGAATTACAGCTGCTGTCAATCTCTCTTAGAAAGTTGGAATCGTTATAAACTGAATCCGTATGCCACAAACGAAACTTGACACCGCCACCCATATCGCCGATAATAACACTACATGGTTTGCGATAACAACCATTCCAACACCAGCGAGAGGGGACGACGTATGCACAAGAAAAGCACTTATCAAACAATGGTTTACATTGCCATGCTAGCTGCTCAAGGCGTCGTCATCAGCTTAATTGAGCGTGGCATTCCCGCCCCCTTTGTCTTTGCACCGGGCGCCAAACTCGGCTTAGCAAACTTAATTACTATCATTGCAATATTTACCTTACCTATCAAAAAAAGCCTCCAAGTTGTGACCTTGCGGCTGTTGATTACAACTTTATTAGGAGGCACATTGTCCACATTCATCTATAGTTTCGCCGGCGCTTACTTAAGTTACGGTGTCATGCTATTGACCAAGCAACTCGGGCCTAAGCGCGTTAGTATTATCGGCATCTCGACTTTAGGTGGAATCATGCATAATGTCGGGCAGCTGATTGTCGCCAGCGGTTTTGCGAAATCATGGGCTGTCTTAAACTACTTACCAATCCTTGCATTCAGTGGCATCCTCGCCGGTTTTACCGTTGGTTTCGTCGGCAATTACTTGCTCCACAAGATTAGCATTTTGCGTTTATATCACGATGAAATGGTGTCACGCACTCAACAAAATTGGCTGACCAATACGTAATAAGGAACGAGCTCGTTTATAGCTCGTTCCTATTTTTTTCTAAGTAGGAAATTTTGGCGAAATCCTTATCATTATTCTGTTCATTGCGATAACTGTCTTGCGATGATGCTCTGTAAATCGCTAAATACTGTGCTTGATTCGGCACATAGAAGCGCGCTTCTTCCACTTGATATTGAGGCAAATCGCACGGTTCCACCCCTGCAAAATCAGGCAAGGTATCAATACAACCAAACTCCACGCTCAAACCTTCTCGCTGAAATTCATGTTCATGCAAATCCACTAAAACGTAACCTAGTTGCTGCATGACATCCATAATCTCGTCCCATTGATAAATACGGTCTTCATCAGGTGCTTGCCAACCTCTCGAATCTCCCGGCACATGAATATCAATATCGCGCGCTTGCCAATCTTGATGAGTAATCCACTCCAGTCCCAACGACCCCATCAACACAGGACAAATCCCAATTCGATTCAATTGCTTCGCAATACGTATAAATTCATTGATCATTAGCACGTTCTCTCCTTAGATTTTTTGTTAAAAAAACCGAAATCGCTCCACGCAATCTCGGTTTCCATTCAATACTGATTAGTTATTCTCTGATGTTACGACAACAGCTTTGCCATCGTAGTAGCCACATGATGGGCACACACGGTGACTTAATTTCAACTCGCCACACTCAGGACAATTGTTCATTCCCGGAACCTCTAATTTGAAGTGTGTACGACGCTTTCTTTTACGTGCTTTTGATGTTCTTCTCTTTGGTACTGCCATGATTTACACCTCCTGATTGATTTACAGACTTATTCGTCCGCATTGTCTTCGTTTAATAGAGCTTTCAAACTTGCAAAGCGCGGATCGACTGTTTCAGTCTTTTCCTTTGCTTTTCGTTGCTGATAATCGTCTTCTGTTACGACCGACCAATCATTACCCGATGGTAATTCAGCAGATAATTCATCGTCCCCGACTACCCGCATGGGTAAATTCAGTATTAACGAATCGATTACAGCTTCTTCGAGGTCAATATAATCGTGTTCAAGAACGATAGTAGTTTCCTCAAACTCGTCTATCTCGCCGTCATATTCAGGATAAACATAGCGCTCCTTAATCGGAACATCTAACTTAACCGGAACCGGACTCAATGTACGCGTTGATGGTAAAGTAACGACTGTCGAAGCTTGACAGTGTAATAGAATCTCCTGTTCTCTCGCAAAAAAATAACCTGCAACCTGAACGGGAGCCAAATGGATAATTGATGATTCGCGGTGCTTGACAGCAGCCTCCAATTCCAATGTTGTATCGAAATGTAATAAGCTACCTTGTTGCTCACGAAGTTTCCGAACTGTCCATTTCATGTTAATCACCTCTAAAACGACAAAATGTATTATACTGAATATTCTCGCAACTGTCAATTGCTCCTTGACATTTTGTCAATGTATTTTTGAATAAATGCAGGATATTTCCCACGAATTTGTTCCGGAATCGGATTTGTTTGATTCAGTTGGTAGATGCGATCTGCCTTTAAGTTGAGCGCATAGCTTAAATGATGTTGCTTCAAGTTACTGAATAACTGAAGCGAATCGACTTGCTTCGTGTAATGACGGAGAAATTGTTGTCCTACTTCATCGTACGCCAACACTCTCAAAGCGAGTTCGCTTCGTTGCGCTTGTTGCCATTCTGAACGGCGGATATTCAACACAATCATCAACAATGCTCGCTGAATGCGTGAACGTGTCCATCTTTTTGAGATGAGTGCCTTGATGAAATGTTCGAAGTCCGGCGCATCCAAATGTGCTAACAAATGTTTATCGAGTCCTTCATCTACGCCGACAATTTGTCGTAAGCTGTCGCGTGTTTGGCTGGTCAACTGATAGCGCAATAGCGGCCAATAATCTTGCCAGCATGCTGTCGCCTTCAATCCGTTAAACATCTCTGACGGCAAATCCGTCGGTGCTAAAGTCTGCGCTTGATGTTTCGCGCGGATTTGCGAACCACTCAACGTTTCAATTCGCGGAATCGCCAGCAATTCCATCGGCTGAGTCAATGCCATATTGGCACGCGTATATTGCACCGCTAACAAATGATTCGGTGTGCTAATATCAAACGGCGCTTCTCCTAAATCAGTCACAGCTTGTGCGTAGGCTACCGGATAAGAGCGACCTCTTTTCATTTGTTGACGCACAGCGGTTTGCAACACATCATCGTGCGCATTTAGCCACATCACATAGTCGCGCAACTGCCGAGCGTTCGCCGTCTCCGTACCGAAAACCAATGTCCGGCATCCGATACGCGCTAAGATGTCGACGCATTTTTGAGCAAAAAAATCGGCTGACTGCACCGTTGCAAAAATCGGCATCTCAATGACTAAGTCTGCTCCTTGTGCGACAGCAACTTCGGCGCGCGTCCATTTGTCAACCAAGGTAAATTCACCACGCTGCACGACATTGCCGCTCATCAATACGACAACAACATCAGCTTGCGTCAATTCGCGCAAGCGGCGTAATTGATAGGCATGTCCATGATGAAAAGGATTGTATTCAGTTATGACACCGACAACTCGCTTCATTTCACACAACGGAAAAACCACCTATCTGCTGTTTCGTGTACTTGTTCGTCATAATGTCTTGCCCCGTAATCAACGAATACTTCAATTTGCTTGAAAGAAGCTTGGCGCAACGCTTCGAAATATGTTGCTAAAGGATAAGTACGCTCGGTCAAAGTCGTGTCAATTCGCTCATACAAACCGCTTGCCTGCTTCCGGAAAACAGTCAAGTAATGCGTTGCTTGCCAACCGTCTACTTCGCTATCCCAGAGCAAGGCATACTCATCGTCGCTATCGAAATAATTAAAGCCGTCGAAGCCTCTTGTCACTTGATACGGTGTCCAAACATCGAAAAGGAATGTCCCACCTTCACGAAGGCGATTCGCAATTTGAACGAACGCTTGTTGAAGTTGCGCTTCATTTTGCAAAAAGCATAAAGAATCCGCATAACAAGTCGCCAAGTCGAAATCGGTGTCGAACGCCGATAAATTGAGCATGTCTGCTTGCAAATAGCGAATATTCTCCGAAGCACCTTGTTCATTGCACGCTACTTCCAGCATTGCCGTATCGATATCAAACGCCACCACCTCTTCACAAAATGGCGCCAATAATTGCGTGAACCACCCCGTCCCGCAAGCGACGTCCAACACCTTGTGCGGTTGCTCGTTGCACGCATTCATCGTGAAATCAAGCCAATGTTCGTAGACTTCCAAATCATTGAACCGGTCATACACTTGCGCTATCTGTGTAAAACTCATTGTTCACTGACCCATTCGTGAATGTCAACGAATGGCGCGTCCTTCCATAATTTCTCTAAATTATAATGTTCACGCTCTGCGTAATAGAAGACGTGAACGATGACATCCACTAAATCAATTAAGATCCACTTGCCGCCATCTTTACCTTCTACATTCTTGACTGTCACACCGGCTTGATGTGCGGCGTCGGTAATCGAATCCACGATGGCATCCAATTGCTTGTCATTTTTGGCGTGTGTGACAACGAAATAATCGGCAACCGGTGTTAAGTTGCGTACATCCATTGCCACAATGTCTTGCGCTAAACGATCATCGGCAGCGCGTACTACTAATTCTAAAGTTTTCAATGATTGTGTCATAAATCCTCCTGTTTTGTCCATGAATTATAAATATCAATTGCCCCTGCAAAAAGCGGCACTCTTTCATCTACTAAATATTTCAACGTTGCTTGCATCTTAAACCAGACAGCGTCATCCAAGTTGTGCGCTGATAATTCACGCGCCACTTCCACACCGGGGAATGTCCGCCCCGGTTCAATATAGTCTGCCATATAAACGATTTTGGCAATCAAATCCATCTGATACCATCCGATTGTATGCCCGGCGATTGCATTGAGAATCCCCTCGTGACAACACCCGTACTCCTGACGACAAATTTGCGCCGCCGCAAACCCATGCAGAATATTGCTGTTCTGTTCTGATAAACCCGGGTACTCCCAATAAGTGGTTGCTAAAGTTGCCATTGCTGAAAGTTGCATGTCTTTGGCATAATCATGCATCAAAGCGGCGATGCTGACCGCTTCTTTATCGGCACCGTATTGCTCTGCCAATGCCAATGCCTGCTGCTCCACCCGCAAAACATGCTCGAAACGTTTGGCAGTAATCCGTTGGCGCAAGGCGATAATCAACTCTTCACGCGTCACTTGAATATAATGCTGTGTGTAAGTGAGTGTCATACAAATCACCTCACTGTTCATTCATATACAATTTGTGCCGCTTAATATAATCGGCAACATTTTCCGGCACTTGATAGCGAATGGATTGCTCCAAATAAACGCGCAAGCGAATTTCAGTTGAGCTCAAATCAACCATTGGCGAATCCACCCACAATACAGGATATTTCCCGCGATAAGGCGGCTCTCCGGGGCGACGGACTCCCACTAGTTGAACAAGCTTTACCAGTTCATCAATCTCTTGCCAAGTGTGTAAATCATTAGCACTGTCCGTTCCAATGATGAAATAGAAATCCGATTGCGGAAATTCCTCGAGAAAATGCCGCATCGTTTCAATCGTGTAATTCTTGCCACCTTTGAATACTTCATAAGGTTGCAACTTAAATAAAGGATTGCCTTTAATGGCGTGTTGCACCATACGCAAGCGATGCT
This sequence comes from Aerococcaceae bacterium NML190073, assembly GCA_026131555.1. Classification (GTDB taxonomy): domain Bacteria; phylum Bacillota; class Bacilli; order Lactobacillales; family Aerococcaceae; genus Abiotrophia. The sequence goes on from JAMXJH010000001.1 coordinate 285,418, forward strand.
TCGCTTCAATCGTCTGCTTCTCTTCGGCATGCGGCGGTTGCGCTGTCGGCATAAACCAGACTTCATCGAGTTCCAACTGTGTTCCTACTTGCTCTGCCATTAACAAATGCCCCAAATGCGGCGGGTTAAATGTCCCCCCCATAATCCCGATACGGTGACGTCCGCTCGTCGTCGCAGCAGTTGCCACTTGGGTAAAAGTCATTTTGTCGAGCAAGGCTTCTAACGATAAGGTTTCCACTGGTCTCAACTCCTCATAGTCGGTTTACTTCACATCGGCAACTTCTTTGGATAACACTTGATATTTCGGCTTAGATGACGGGCGGTACAAGATTCCCGTGTGCCCAATCACTTGCACAACAACAGCGTCTACCGCTTCAGCAATCGCTGTCGTTGCATCCCCGATTTCTTCTTCACTATTTTGCAAGATATTAAATTTAATTAACTCGCGTTTCTCGAGCGCTTGATCCACTTGCTCAATGAACACATCCGTCAAACCCAACTTCCCCATCTGAAAAATCGGCTTGTGGTGATGCGCCACCTGCTTCAAAAATTTGATTTGCTTCTTCGATAAAGTTGTCATGTTTCGCTCCTTAAATAATTGATTCTCGAACAGTCACTGCAACACCTTGCGGTACCCACACCGTCACTTCCACATCTTTGTTCGCACAGAACCAGCCCAAGCCTGAAATTGCCACATCCTGATCCGCTTTTAACTTAATCTGTTTCGCCACTAAGCGCGGAAATGTTTCAACTTCCGTTTCGTTCGGTGGGCTGAGTAAGGTTCCTTTATGTTTTTTGTATAAGGCATCGGCTTCGGACAATTTCGTGCGATGCAAGTAGCAATCATTCGACACATAATATGTAAATGCTGTCCGTTCACCTTTCGTAAAGTCCACACGTGCGACTCCCGCCAAGAAAATTGTCTGTTCCGCATTCAGCTGATACGTCTTCGGCTTCAACGGTTTAGACGGCAACAACTGCTTAATCGCTTCGCGGCTCAAGTAATGTGCCAATTGCGTCCGATGAATAATCCCCGGCGTGTCAATAATCGCATGTTCTTCCGTCAAAGGAATACGGATTAAATCCAATGTCGTTCCGGGATGATTCGACGTTGTAATAATTTCCTTTCCTCCGCCAAAATGTTGAATCAACTGATTGATTAACGTTGATTTGCCAACATTGGTCACCCCTACAATATAAACATTACGCTGATGAATCACACGTTCAATCAGTTCGATTAGCTCATTTAATGAACCTTTCTTATTCGCGCTCGCTAGCAAAATATCCTCCGGATATAAGTCGTTGGCACGCAACACTTGCTTGAGCCAATGTTTCACCCGATGCGGGCGCGTTACTTTCGGCAACAAATCAAATTTATTTGCCAATACCACAAAAGGTTGATTGCCGATAAAGCGCGACAACCCGTGAATCAGACTACCTTCCACATCGAAAATATCCACAACCTTAATAATGAACGCATTATCGTGCGCAATCTCACCCAATTTTTCTAAGAAAATATCATCATCCAAATGCATGTCTTGCAATTCATTATAATGACGCAAACGGAAACAACGTTGACAATAGAATTGTCCTGTTGCCATCCCTTTATCTAATGCTGCTTGCGGCAAAAAACCGGGCGCACCCTTCTCTTCCGTTTGAATCGTTGCTCCGCAACCAATACATTGATAGGTTTCAGTCAAGCGTATTCCCCCAATCTCCTCTACGGTCAATTCCCATTGTCTTCAATAATAATCGCTCAATACTGCGGTTCACCCACGTATAAACATTATCGTGTTGCGCAATCGGCTTCACGAGCACACTATCCAAGCCGGAACGATTCGCACCGATAATGTCCGTAATAACCTGATCGCCAATCACCAATATTTGCTCGCGCGGCAAGTTTGCATCTCGCACAATCGCGTCAAAGCCTTTGCGGCGCGGTTTCAAAGCATTCGCTTGATACGCTACCCCGGCTGGCTGAGCAACACGTTGCACTCGGGCATTCGTATTATTCGACAGCACATACACCGCAATTCCTGCATCTTTCATCGCCTGTACCCAAGCGAGCATTTCCGGCGTCGGTTCGTAACAATTCCACACCACTAACGTATTATCTAAATCCACAATAACCGCACGATAACCTTGTTGCAATACCATTTCCGGCTGCAACAGGAAGACATTGTTCAACGTCCACCGCGGCGCAATCCATCGCTTCATACAAACTCCTTTTCCTTGTGCAAAAAATTTCCCACTATCTCGAACATTATAACACACTCTGACACATTTCACAGCAAAAGACTGTTCAATTTAATTCCGATACAACCGCATTTATAAGCTGGTTGCTCAACCTACTCTCAAAATAAAAAACAAGATAATGCGCAACAATTCCACGAACCTTGCTCATCATCTTGCTGAATCTTTAATCCATTATAAATTGAATTACCCTAACATTTCATAAATTTCGATGGCAACCAAATCGATATCATCGAATTGGAAAGTTGCGCCAGATTGACTGTCGGTCATTTCAAACGAGTCACTTTCTAGCAAGTAGGCAACTTGACACTTCTCCACTCCGTCCACTTCGAAACGACGAACTTCTTTCTCGTTTTGTGTGTGCGTCATGGCTTCTAAACGCTGGATAATACCCTGTAATACTGAACTCTTCATTGAAAAAACCCCTCTATCTTCTAGCTTTGAAACACTCATAACTATTCGTGAAATGCGGTATCCTATCACTATCCTATCAAAATTTGACTAAATTGCAAGAAATCCGCCTTATTTTGCCCACCATAATTTAATTAAAGCCTGAGTCCCGTTGTTTTCATGACCTTTTTCACAGAGTTTGCGATATAATTGCGCAGCCAATGCCGTACCCGGTAAATCGAGCGCCATTCGCTCCGCTTCCGATAAAGCAATTTCCAAATCTTTCAAGAAATGTTTCGCAAAGAACCCCGGTGAATAATCCTCTTGCAAAATACGTGGTGCATAATTCATCAGTGACCAATTCCCAGCGCTACCGGCACCAACGGTGTCGATAACAGACGGCAAATCCAGACCGGCTGCCTGCGCATAGACCAACAATTCGGTCATGCCGACCATCGTACCGGCAATCATAATTTGATTAGCCATTTTCGTATGTTGACCGGCTCCGGCACCACCTTGCAGACGAACTTTCGCCGAGAAGCAACCCAAATAAGGACGCACACGCTCAAATATTTCAGGTTCACCGCCGACCATTGTCGTCAAGCGCCCTTCACGTGCTCCCAAGTCACCACCGGAAACAGGCGCATCTAAGATATGGACATCTCTTGCAGCACCTTCAGCAGATAAACGTTGTGCTAAAGCAGGCGTGCTTGTCGTCATATCGACAAAAATTTGTCCTGCCCGACTACCCGCAAACAAACCCTGCTCACCTAAATAGACTTCCTCCACGTCTTTCGGATAGCCAACGATTGTAAAGACAATGTCCGCCTGTTGCGCAACTGCCTGTGGTGTCTCCGCCCATTCCGCACCCGATGCCAAGAGTTCTTGCGCCTTGTCTGCCGTCCGCGTATAAACAATTACAGGATGTCCGGCTTGCAGCAAGTGCTTCGCCATACTTTTGCCCATAACACCTAAACCGATAAACCCTAATTGAACCATGCTTTATTCCCCTAACATCATTTCTTTGTAGAACTGCTTGATACTCCCGAAAATTTTGTCAAAAACACCATGGTCCTCTTGCTGATACTTGTCGATAATATCTTGATAGAATCTTTCGACACACTCGCCGAAACAAGTTGCCGACAATGGATATAAAGTGGCTTCATCAATTTCCGGCACTTCATTGGCGAACTTTGCTTGTAAGTAATTCGCTACCACTGTCGCAAATTCCGCTTCCTCATCAAACAACGCCCCGAAACTCGCATCGCTCATAATTTCAGTCAAATAATCATTGCGCTTAGCAATAATCGGCAAATGATTGGCAAAGGCCTCCAAGTACGTCAAACCTTGCGACTCCGACTCACTGGCATTGACGTATAAATCCGCCATTTGATAATAGCGCCAAACATCTTGGTGATTGATTTGTCCCACGAAGTGAATGGCTGCTTTCGCTCGCGTTCCCGCTGCTTGCTCTTCCAAAGCCTCTCGTTCGGGACCGTCACCGACTACGACTAATTGCGCCTTAGGCAATTGCTCTTTCACTTGTTCGAAACCTGCGATAACAGCTGCCAAATTTTTCTCTTTGGAGAGGCGCGAGAGTGACAACAAGACGATGTCATCGGCTGCCAATCCTAATTCCTCGCGCAGAACTTGTCGCAATTCCGGTTTATAAGGTGGAATCGTCACCCCTGTCGGAATCACACGCATTTCCTCTTTCACACCGTATTCGCTCAATTTATCATAGGTCAGCTGACTCGGCGTAATAATCCCTTTCGCCCCATTGCAAAAAAGTTTCGACACAATTTTGACATGAGACGGACGGATTAAGTGTCCGTTTAATATGTAGTGAGTATAATTCTCATACATAGTGTGGTAAGTGTGAATCGTCGGCAACTTCATACGGCTGGCAACGTAGCGTCCCGCCATGCCTAAACTGAATTCCGTATGTGTATGAATCATATCCAATTCATATTCACGCGCTATCTTCAAGCATCGATCGAATCCACCATAAGCAATCCGTCTATCTTCAAAACTGACAAAAGGCACGCTCGGCAAGCGAACAACCCCTTCTTCAGGTTTAGCTTCCGGGTCAGTCGTTGTAAAGATAATGACGGTATGCCCGCGCCTTTCCAATTCATCACGGAGCAGCTTCACAGATGTAGATACCCCGCTAACTTGCGGAAAATAGGTATCCGTAAACATCCCTATTCTCATTCTTTCACCTCTTCGCTCTCATTCATTCACTTTTATTATAGGGAATTTATGCACAAAAAAAAAGAGCAAGCCGCCAAATTGTTGAATCGCACCTCCTTCAACGCTGATTTAACCATTGCCTTTGAAGCAGGCAATCTCCACTTGTCTCACCCCGCATACAAAAAAAGAACCGAAAAATAATTTCGCGGTTCTTTCGATTATTTGTGCTAATAACCAGAGAAACTAAAGGCAGTAGCTCTTTCATTCCTTTGCCATTAACAAGCGCAAACCATTGAGAATGACCAATATCGTGCTACCTTCATGCCCGATGACACCTAACGGCAAGTTGATGAGTTGAAATACATTTGCCGTAATCAGGCAAGCTATCACTGCCAACGAGAACGTAATGTTTTGTAAGACGATGCGTTGCGTACGTTTCGACAATCGAATTGAGAATGGTATTTGCATTAAATCATCTTGCATTAAGACAACATCCGCTGTTTCCATGGCAATATCCGTGCCACTTCCCATCGCTATTCCGACAGTTGCTAACGCCAAAGCCGGCGCATCATTGACACCGTCACCGACCATTGCCACTTCGCCGTATTGTGCTTGGAGCTCCTTAATGACCGTCGCTTTATCTGCCGGCAAACAATTTGCACGAACTTCATCTATCCCTAATTGATTGGCAATATAATGCGCCGTACGTTCGCGGTCTCCCGTCAACATAATCGTGCGTATGCCCATTGTTTTCAATGCTTGTATCGTCATGGGGCTGTCTTTTTTGAGTTGGTCGCTGAGGGCGTAATAAGCGACCAATTCTTGTTTGTATGCTACATAGACCAATGTCATTCCTTGGCTTTCTAATGCCTGTACCGTCGCTTGTTCCGTCGAATCTAAGGGTGCCTTTGGTAATACGAATGATGCCTTACCGATTTGCCATTCGCCCTCCAGCGCATTGACTACCATACCGTAACCCGTTAAATCTTGCATATCCGCTACCGACACTGTCGATACATCACGCAAGTAATGCACTAAAGCCGCAGCAATCGGATGCGTCGAATGAAGCTCAACACTTTTGACCACTGCATCAATTTGAGGCGCTAATTCCTCACGACGATAATACGCCTGCGCCACGCTCGGTTTCCCTTCGGTTAACGTACCCGTCTTGTCAAAAACAATCGCCTTAACTCGTGTCGTATTATCTAACGAACTGCCCCCTTTGAAGAGAATACCGTTGCCGGCTGCTCGACTGATTGCCGCTAACGTTGCCGGCGTCGCACTCGCTATCAATGCACACGGCGACGCAACCGTTAACAACACCATCCCACGATAGAAAGCCTCCGTAAACGTCCACCCCGCAAAAAAATACACCCCTAAAATAAAGAGCGGCACCGCCAACAAGACAATCTTGACATAAGTGTTCTCAATCTTGGCAATCAGTGACGCCGTATGCGAAGGCGATGATTGCGCCTCTTTCACCATGCGAATCACTTTCGCAAATAAAGTGTTCTCATTCTCGACACTAACCGTCATATCGATACTTTCCGCTTGATTGATTGTGCCGCCAATCAGTGCATCGCCGATTATTTTTTCAACTGGGAGCGGTTCGCCGGTCAATGCAGCTTCATTGATAATCGCACGTTCGCTTAAGAGTGTGCCGTCGATTGGCACCGCCTCACCTTTGCGCACTTGCACGCGATCGCCAACGCGCAACGCTTCTGTTGCCACTTCCTCAATCGCACCATTCGCCTGATAGCGACGCGCCATTTCCGGTGTCAAACTCATCAACGACGCAATCGCATTGTAACTCTTGTTCATCGCCATTACTTCCAATGATTCCGACAATGAGAAAATAAAAATCAGCAACGCACCTTCCAACCAATACCCAATAATGCCTGCTCCAATTGTCGCCAACAACATGAGAATGTCCACGTTCAATTGCCGTTCGACAAACAAGGCAGTCAAACCTTCTTTAGCGGAATGATACCCACCGATAATAAACGCAACAATAAAGATTGCATACGCTAAACTGTTCAGTTGTTGATGTTCCAATAACATTCCGATAATAATAAGTACACCGCTAATGATAGTCATCGTCATTTCCGGATGACCGTTTATCCAATTAAATAGCTTTTTCATATTCATCTCTCCCTCGATGAATATTATTATACGCCTTTCAAAAATAATAGCAAGTTTATTTAGAATGATTTTAATTAAATCCAAAAGGCTTTTTCCCTTGTAGCACAAAGAGGCTACGAAAAGAATTTCATAGCCTCTTTGTTAGTATCAATTGCCTTATTGTTCGACAACATTCATCGCTTCAAACAATTGCGCAAACTCTTGTATCGTCAACGTTTCTGCCCGTCTTGTCGCTTGGATACCAACACGCTCCAATGCCTGTTCCAATTGTTCGGCAGCATACGCTTCATTCACGTATGCACTTTTCAAATTATTCCATAAAGTTTTGCGACGCTGTTTGAAGGCATTCTGGACAAAGTGTTGGAAAGCTTCATTGTCGCTCACTTCAACTTGCGGTTGCAAACGGCGCTTCAATCGCAAAACGGCTGAATCCACATTCGGTTTCGGAATGAACACATTTTTGGGAACGATAAAGGCGATATCACTTTCCATTTCATTCTGAATCGCAACGGTTAAAGAGTTATATGCCTTGGTGCCGACGCTTGCCGTCATGCGTTCCGCCACTTCTTTTTGCATCATCATGACGAGAGATTGAAACGGCAACCCGCTCGCAATCAGGTTCATAATAATCGGTGTGGTAATATAGTATGGCAAGTTAGCAACGACAATCAACTTCTCTTCGTCCTTGAGCCAAGCGAATTCCGGTTCTGCGAAATCCACGGACAATATGTCGCGATGCACCACTTGCACATTGTCGTAATCCGCCAATGTTTCCGCAAGGATTGTGACGAAGCGTTGATCAATCTCGAATGCCAATACACGCTTTGCATGGCGTGCCAAATACTCGGTTAATGCGCCGATACCCGGACCAATCTCAATAACCGTTGTGGTGGCATCTACTTGTCCGGCTTCTATCATCTTCTCCAGCATACGTGGCTCTACTAAGAAGTTCTGCCCTAAGCTTTTCTTCATTTGGATATCGTGCGCACGCATAATCTCCACTGTCCGCGTCGGTGTCGCAATCGGTCTAAATTCTCTCGTCATCCATTTCCTCCTTCAATACTTCCATCAACTGCTCTAATGTAATACCATATTTAGCTAGACGTTTCTGCAATTGCTTGCCATTCACATGTCCTAGATGAAAGGCTTGTGCGATTTGCGCTCGCCGTTGTGCTGCTTCCGGGTGACCAATCAAGCGCAACGCCACTAACTCGCTCGTGGGAATCAGTTGCAACTGTTCCGAAGGAATCGGGGTTGCCACCGTTTGTAATGCGCGTCGAATCGCCTCGGGTGTCGCATGCTCAATGCCTAAACTGCGCCCGCGCTGTCCACTGTCCGCTTCCTCCTGCGCCAAAAAAGCATGCTTCGCCTCCGGTACCGCTTCTGTCACTAAACGACGTAAACGTTCCCCTTGATAGTCCGGATCGGTGAACACAATGATACCGAATTGACGGGCAACTGCTTGAATTTGCGCCAAAGTTTGCCCGTTCAACGCTGAGCCGTTCGTTTCAATCGTCTTAATTTGATTGCCGAACGTTTCAATCAGTCGTTTCGTATCATCGCGCCCTTCTACTATAATCACTTCGCGCGGTATATTGAATGGTTTCATATTGCCTCATTCCCTCGCCATTTGAATAAACGAAAGGCATTCTCCGTTGTAATCTCTGCGATTTCGTCTAAAGAAATATCCCGTACTTGCGCTAGCGTTTCTGCTACATAACGCACATACGCCGGTTCATTTTGCTTGCCACGATACGGTACCGGTGCCAAATAAGGCGCGTCCGTTTCGATTAACAAACGCTCTAACGGAACCACTTTGGCTGCCTCGCGTACTCTGTCAGACTTCTTAAACGTCAAGACGCCGCTGAAACTGATATGCATCCCCAAATCAACGAAACGCAGCGCCTCCTCAGGCGTGCCGCCGAAACTATGCATAATGCCGCCCGCCTGCGGTACACCCTCTTCCTTCAAAATCCGATACACATCCGCTGTCGCATCACGATTATGAATCGTAATCGGCAAGCGATGCTCCTTGGCAATCGCAATTTGACGGCGGAAAATGTCGTGCTGCAACCCGATATAAGAAGTATCCCAATAATAATCCAAGCCGATTTCACCGAGCATTTTGACATTGGGATGCTCTAACCATTCATGTAATTGGCGTTCGATTGCCGGTGTATAGGTTCTGGCTTCCGTCGGATGCCAGCCGACAACACTGATAATATGATGGAATTGCTCGCTCAATGCTAAACTTTTGTGAATGGTTGGCGTATCGAACCCGACAACCGCCATATAAGCAACGTCTTGCGCTAAGGCACGCGCTACCACCGCCGCTTCCTCGCCCGCAAATTGTTCAGCATTCAAATGCGTATGCGTATCAAATAACTTCATATTCGCCCTTCTTTCTTACTCGCTGTTTCAATTATAGCACACTCTCTCATCAAAACACCTCAATCCCGTCATTTCAAACAACGAAATTGAGGTGTTCGTACTGCTAACAGGTTGAATTAACCTACCAATGAACCGTTTGCCGCTTCTTGTGGCGCAAACAATAAATGCAAGTCGCCATTACTTTCGGCAGACAGAATCATTCCTTGACTGACATAACCCATCATTTTGCGCGGTTTCAAGTTTGCGACGATGCATACTTTCTTACCGATGAGCGCTTGATAATCCGGATAGAACTTCGCAATCCCCGATAAGATTTGGCGATGCCCTTTATCACCGGCATCCAAACGGAAACGCAATAATTTGTTCGACCCTTTAACCGGTTGCACGTCCAATACTTCTGCCACTTTAATTTCAGTTTGAATAAACTGGTCGAATTCCACATGCTCCGTTTCATAGAAGACTAATTCTGTTGCTTCCGGATTCCAATTCGGGTCATCCACGCTAACGCTCACCGAATTTGTAGCACCCCCGCTCATTTGCGCTTGAATATACGACACTTCTTCTTCAACCTCCAATCGTGGAAAAATCGGCACCCCTTTGGCGACAACTTGCGTGCCTGTCGGCATCTGCCCCCACTCAATCTCCGTGAGTAAGCGTTCCGATTCAGTCGTCAAACCTAATTGCTCAAAGATAGTGTACGGCGCTTGCGTCATGAACGGACGCAACAAGTGCGCAACAATGCGTAGCGTCTCAGCCAAATGGAACATAACCGAACGCAACTGTGCTTGCGTTGCTTCTTCCTTCGCCAAGACCCACGGCGTCGTTTCATCGATATACTTGTTCGAACGAGAAACAATACGCATCGCCGCCTCCAACGCATTCGACAAGGCGAACTGCTCCATCGCTTGATGATACTGTGATATCTGCTCTGCCACGTACGCCTCGAATACATCATCGACATCCGTCTGTTCGAAATGTTCCGTCGGAATCGCACCGCCGAAATATTTATTCATCATCGCAATCGTACGGTTTAATAAGTTCCCTAAATCATTCGCCAATTCCGTATTGATACGACCGACAAAGTCTTCCGGTGTAAAGACGCTATCATTGCCTTGGCTCATTTCACGCAACAAATAGAAACGTGTCGCATCCAAACCATAACGCTCCACCAACATTTCAGGATAGACTACATTGCCTTTCGACTTCGACATTTTGCCATCTTTCATCAATAACCAACCGTGCGCAAAAATTTTCTTCGGCAACGGCAAGCCTAATGCCATTAACATCGTCGGCCAATAAATCATGTGGAAACGTGAAATATCTTTCCCGATAACATGAACATCCGCCGGCCAAAACTTGTTGTAGCGACTCGTATCCGCTGAACCATAGCCTAAAGCCGTAATGTAGTTAATTAACGCATCAATCCACACATATACCACGTGTTTGGGATCCGACTTAACCGGAACACCCCATGAGAACGTTGTCCGCGATACCGCCAAATCTTCCAAGCCCGGCTTGATAAAGTTGTTGACCATCTCCGTCTTGCGGAATTCAGGGTACAAGAATTCCGGATGCTCGTCATAATACGCCACCAAACGGTCCGCGTACTTGCTCATCTTGAAGAAATAAGACGCTTCTTTGACCAAGGTCACTTCATTGCCACTTGGTGCAATACCGCCGGTCATATTGCCGTCTGCATCACGAAATACTTCACTTAACTGACTCTCCGTGAAGAATTCCTCATCGCTGACAGAGTACCAACCGGAATACTCGCCTAAGTAAATATCGCCTTGTGCCAATAATTGCTCAAAAACCGCTTGGACCGCTTGTTCATGATAGTCGTCGGTTGTGCGGATAAAGTGGTCGTAACTAATGTCCATTACTTGCCATAACGCTTTGATTTTCTCTGCCATTTCGTCGACATATTGCTTCGGACTAATGCCAAGTTCCGTGGCTTTGGCTTCAATCTTCTGCCCATGTTCGTCAGTTCCCGTCAAATAGAATACATCGAAATCCATCAAACGCTTATAACGTGCCATCGCATCGCAAGCTAATGTTGAATAAGTGTTCCCGATATGCAATTTCCCGCTCGGGTAATAAATCGGAGTTGTAATATAATAAGTTTGTTTAGTTCCTTCGGTCACGAATGAGTGCCTCCTCTATACTGTTCTGCCCACCATTATAGCATAAATTCAACGCCATGACTGATTTTTTCAACAAAAAATACTGCCTTTGTTTTTGTGCGGTACACCGGTTGAGTACTCAACCTGCCAATGGTTTTTATGCGGCACGTAAGTTGAATGCTCAACCTGCTAATGTTTTTTGTGCAACACGTAAGTTGAATGCTCAACCTGCTAATGTTTTTTGTGCAACACGTAAGTTGAATGCTCAACCTGCTAATGTTTTTTTGTGCAGCACACAAGTTGAATGCTCAGCCTGCCTTTGTTTTTTGTGCAGCACGCAAGTTGAACGTTCAGCCGACCATTATTTTTTATGCGGCACATAAGTTGAACATTCAGCCTGCCTTTATTTTTTCAGCAACACACAGGCTGAACACTCAGCCTACCTATATTTTTTCTGCAACACACAAGTTGAACGCTCAACCCGCCTTTGTTTTTTGTGCAGCATGCAAGTTGAACGCTCAGCCTACCAATGTTTTTTATGCAGCACGCAAGTTGAACGCTCAGCCTACCAATGTTTTTTATGCAGCACGCAAGTTGAACGCTCAACCTGCTAATGTTTTTTATGCAACACGCAAGTTGAGCGTTCAGCGCCCTCTCTACCGATGAGCGTCATCATGGAATATCCCTCTTTTACCCTATCACAAAAAACAGCCCCTCATTCATCATGTGAATGAGGGGAGTACCATTATGGAGAGCGGCTGCTGCCGACACTTTATTAAGCTTGTTGATTGTAATTAACAGCGATTTGCGCACCGACACGTGCATTGTTGTACACTAATTGGATGTTGGTATCCAAGCTGGCACCGCCGGTTAATTCAACGATTTTGGCTAGTAGGAATGGTGTGCTGTCCTTACCGCGCACGCCTTTCTCATCAGCTTCCGCGACTGCTTGCGCAATGATTGCCTCGATTTGCTCATGCGGAATTTCGTGCTCCGCCGGAATCGGGTTCGCTACTAATAATCCTGCCGGCAAACCTAACGCATCGGATGCGTGCATCATCGCTGCAATTTCTTCCGTTGAGTCTGCACGTGTGTTCAATTTGTACTCGGATGTACGTGTGTAGAACGCCGGCAAGTAATCTGTTTGATAGCCGACTACCGGTACACCTTTTGTTTCCAAGTATTCCAACGTACGCGGTAAATCTAAGATTGCTTTCGCACCGGCACACACAACAGTTACCGGTGTTTGCCCTAATTCTTCCAAGTCAGCCGAAATATCCATGGTCTCCTCGACACCGCGGTGTACACCACCGATACCGCCCGTTACGAACACTTTAATGCCCGCTAAATGCGCACCGATCATCGTGGTCGCCACGGTCGTCGCTCCTAACATCTTCTTAGCAAACACTTCCGCCAAATCACGACGTGATACTTTCGCAACCGGTTTTTCTTTTGCTAAACGTTCCAAATCCGCTTCTTCCAAGCCGATTTTGAATTTGCCGTCCATAATCGCAATCGTTGCCGGCACAGCGCCGTTGTCGCGAATAATTTGTTCAACGGTTTTTGCCATTTCCACGTTTTGCGGGTATGGCATGCCGTGTGAAATAATTGTTGACTCCAAGGCAACAACCGGTAAGTGATTGTCAAAGGCATGTTGAACTTCTTGGCTGATTGATAATAATGGATGTGTCATATTAAATTACCCCTTCTTTTTGTAAGTATTGATAGTCATTCAGTAATGTTGCTTCGTTTAATTCCGGTCGAACAGTTTGTGAAGATTGAATCGTGTAATAGGCGTTGGTCATCGCTAAGCCGATGCTTTCCGCCGGTGTGCGTCCACTTAATTGCCCGTATACTAATCCGGCTGCGAACGAATCGCCTGCTCCGGTCACATCGACGACTTCGGATACAACAGGCGGTTGATAATGCGTACGTACGCCTGCTTGATTGGCATAGTAGCTCGTTTTTTTGCCGCGAGTGATGACCACATTCGCAACGCCTGCCTCCAACCACAATTCTGCCAACGCTTCGAAATCTTCGTTTGTTCTAACTCTTCTATCGAAAAATGTTTCCGACTCATCTTGGTTGACAATCAACCATGTAACGCCTGCTAAATTGCGTGGCAAATGGTTCATCTTAGGTGAGCTGACAGGAATGACAACTAAGTCTAATTGATAATGGCGCGCTATCTCAATCACCGCTTCAACGGTTGCTAACGGCGCGTTCAAGTCCAACACAATCATTTTTGCTTGGGCAAGAAGCGGTCGATGTGAGGTCAACCAGTCTGCCGTCATCTGATCACAAATCGCCATATCCGCCAATGCCAGTTGCATCTCTCCCGATTCATCGAGAATCGCACTATAAGCACTCGTCGCATAACCGGTCAATTGCGTGACATGCTGGAAATTGATATGAGGTTCACTCTGTTGTTTCACCCATTCATAATCTTGGTCGCGTCCCGCCACAGACAACAAACTGACACGCTGTCCAAGCCGCCCCAAATTCTCGGCAATATTGCGGGCAACACCTCCAACACTCATGCTGGACGACACCGGATTACTCGTCTTAGGCACTAACGGCTGTTGCAAGGTAAACTTGCGATCGACATTCATTGCCCCAATACAGTAAACATCCTGCTGCCGATTCACAATATAGGCACGACCTAACAATTGCTTCTTCGCCATCAACGTCGAAATAATCGTCGCCACTGTCGAACGATTCATCGCTAACCTATCCGCTACTTCCTGTTGCGATAGGAAAGGATTCGCCTCCAACAATTCCAATACTCGCTGCTCATTCTGATTGAGCATGCCAACACCTCCTTTGAATCGCGGTAGATTATAAGACAAAAATCTTCAACAAAGACTTTTGTTGTTAATATTATAAAACTTCCCGCCCGCAAAAGCAAGGGGGAAGTTGACACAAACAAACCTTCATTATTATACTTCATCTATTGTCCTCACACATGAGTACATCTAGCGTACTTCTGCCCTGTCATTCCCTCCAATGTTTTTCATGTGTTCTGTTGTGGCACAACTAAAGCGCTCTCCTATTCGCAAAAGCGATGATTTTTTGTTTCAATTCCGCTTCCGGAGTCGCTTGTAATTCCTTAATGAACGCTTCCGTTGTTTCTAGCGGTGCGACTTCTACTTTTCCGACAAAAATTTTCGAATCCACTTGACGTTCCACCGACTCGGAATTGAGTAATAACTCTTCAAATAATTTCTCACCGGGACGAATCCCTGATTCCACGATTTCAATTTCGGATTCGGTATGTCCGCTTAACAAAATCAGCTTGCGTGCTAAGTCGACGATTTTGACCGGTTCGCCCATATCAAGTACGAACACTTCGCCGCCTTTGGCATATGCGCCAGCATGAATCACCAAGCGACTAGCTTCCGGTATTGTCATGAAATAACGTGTCATATTAAAGTCCGTCACCGTAATCGGTCCCCCTTCTTTAATTTGGCTTTCGAATAAGGGGATAACACTGCCGCTACTCCCTAATACATTCCCGAAACGCACGGCACAGAAAGTAGACTGGCTACGTTGACCAAAACCTGTCACAATCAATTCAGCAATGCGTTTCGTTGCCCCCATTACATTTGGCGGATTCACTGCTTTGTCACTGGAAATGAGTACCATTTTGTTAATGTTGGCAACATCGACTGCTTTCGCCACGTTATATGTCCCGATAATATTATTTTTGAGTGCTTCTGTTGGATTCATTTCCATTAGGGGAACATGTTTGTGAGCTGCCGCATGATATACAATGTCGATAGGATGGGATTGAAAGACTGCGACTATACGTTGATAATCTTGAATATCCGCAATGACAGGAATGATTTGCGCTGTCGATTGTTGTTTCAATAACTCATGGTAGATTGAATAGATCGAATTCTCTCCATGTCCTAGCAAAATCAAACATTTAGGAGCAAACGCTAAGACCTGTCGGCAAATTTCCGAGCCGATTGAACCGCCGGCTCCCGTGACCAAAATGGTCTTATTGCCTAATTCCTGTTGCAAACAAGATTCATCTAAGCGAACTTCTTTGCGCCCTAATAAGTCGGCGATTTCAACTTTTTTGAACGGTGACTGTTGTTGGAAGTTGCCATACATGACGTCTTCGACTTTAGGCATTTTGTAAATGTTGATTTGATACGGATTCAACATATTCAATATGTTGACATATTCTTCCGGACTTAGTGACGGTATCGCAATAATGGCTTCCGATACAGGATGACTCTCTAAGATTTGAGGAATCGCTTCAGCGTATCCAAAGACTTCCACACCTCTTAGTTTGCGTCCTTTTTTCTGTGGGTCACGGTCGATAATCCCCACAACTTCAATATCACCCGGATTGCGATGATAGCTGTCCATAAAGGCAGCACCACCGGCGCCTGCCCCTATCAGCAAAATATTGCGCTTGTTGCTGTTGGCGTTTTTTCTCCTTGGACGTGACAAGTAAATCATTTGCCACAAAATACGTGGCGCCAAAATCAGCAATATTGAAAGCAATGTGGATAACACTACAAAGCGATAGGAGAAATCTCCCCAGAATAAGTTACAGATAATCGCACTGGTCAGACTGCTGATGACTACGCTACTGAACATCAACACGAAATCTCGTGTGTGACTGTAACGATTCATGTTGGTGGATTGACGCGTCCCCTTGCGAATTAACAAATAGACAACGAACATCAGTAAACTATGCACGAAGTAATAATGCGGTATTGGCGTTATCAATAAATAGAAAAACAGATATGAGAATGTGGTCGAGGCCAAAAAAACGCATAAGTCTAGCACATTCCATATCATCTGTTTCTGTCTATTATTCAATTTCTCCACTGTGTCCACCAGAAGATGTTCTATATCGTATTCAAACATATTCTATCACCTCCATTCTATTTGTTTCACTGTTCTCTTCATAATCTTACAAGTATTACAAACAAATATCAAGTTGTTGTACGTAACACAAAAGTAGTCCGACGCTTTCTGTATGTGCGCTTGTAACTTTTTTAAGCAAAACAGCACATCCCAACTGCTTCGCTCTACCGAAGCACTACTCATAATTTATAAAATGTTAGTATATATAATAAAGCTAGGCAATCAACATACATAAATGTTTCTTACCTAGCTTTATTGAATGGTTATTTTCTCTTAACCATAACGAATCCGAATACGATGAGTGCCAAACCGGAAAGGATATTCAAATATTTTCCAGTGCTTAGCGGACTTACCGCTATCAAAAATGCACCCAAAGCCATCAGAAAGGTCGCCCAACTTTTCTTGTTCGAAGGCTTCATCTGATTATTCGTCAACTTTCACTTTGTTAGCCATAATAACGAACGGTGCCCAAATTAAGAAGGCTACGAATACGTTGAACAATGACACAAGACCTGCCATTACGTTTCCACCTGTCGCAAGGAATGCGTATAATCCCGGAGGTGTAATCCATGGAATCGGTGCAAAGACCGGCGGAATTAAACCGGCGCTTGTTGCCAAGTAAGCAATCGTTGCTGTAACCGGTGGCACAATTAACCAAGGAATTGCAAAGTACGGGTTCAATACCATTGGGATACCGAAAGTAATCGGCTCATTGATGTTGAAGATTCCCATTGGAGCAGATAATTTCGCTACGGCACGGTGTTCATCACGTTTAGAGAACAAGAAGATGGCAATAATCAAAGCAATTGTTACCCCTGAACCACCCATTTGTGCAAATGCATCAAATGAACCACGTGTCCAAATATGTGGCAACTGAGCAACGTCTTTCGTCGCTTCATAAACAGCAGCGTTCTCGTTCAAAGCAGTTAAGTATACAGTATCCAAAATCGGACCTAATACGTTGTGCCCGTGTAAACCAAAGAACCACAATAATTGAATTAAGAATGTCATCAAGATGACACTTCCCAAGCTTTGAGACATACCTAATAACGGTTGTTGAATGTAACGTGAAATCAAATCATTTAACGGCTGACCTGTCACTGTTAATACTAGGTAAGCGATAATTGATGCAACATAAATGGCAACCGCACCCGGAATAATCGCTGCAAAAGCTTTGTTAACTGCAGGCGGTACAGTATCCGGCAAAGTAATCGCAATTTTTTTGTTCACTAAGTAGCAGTAGATGAGCGAAGCAATCATACCGATGATTAAAGCACTGAATAAACCTGAAGCTCCCGCGTAACCGACTGCGACTGCTCCCCATGTGCTAGATGCAAGCGATACGCCGTCTGCACCTTCCAGAACGCTCATACCCGCTTCTTTCAAAATAGCAAGTGCGGATGTTTCTAAACCGGCAACATTTGTTGTAATCGTTAATGTTTGCGGAATCGTTGCAACAAAAGCCGCGAACGTTACCATTCCCGCAGGAAGTGGATTAATCTTGTAGCTTAATGCCATGTTGTAACCTAATGAGAAGGCAAAGAATAATGCCATGATTGCAATGGTCCCGAAATAAACATGTCCGTTAATTGAGATTAACGGTGTAGCAGCTTCTGCAAAACCTGTCCATCCTAAACTATTAGGAATATCACGTAAAAATACATTTAATAATACAGCGATGGCTCCCGCTAATGTAATCGGCATCATCGCGATGAATGAATCACGTACTGCGACTAAATGGCGTTGCGAGCCAATTTTGCCGGCGATACGCATGAATACTTCGCCAAGTGAACTTGCGAATTGATTAGTGTTGTTACTCATAATTTTCTTCCTTTCTTGTTATTTGACTTTAGTAACACGACTGCTGTTTCAATTTTTCGGGTGATTCGCCCTCCTTTGCTTGGCGTAATTGACAATGCTGTCCAATTGCGTTGCCATGCGTTTCTCGATGGCTTTGCGCATGAATGGTGCGAGCAATTTGTAATTCCAGCCGGTTAGGAAGCCTGCTTGTTCCGCCGCTTCGCTATAGGTAATTTCTGTATGCGTATCATCAATCGCTTGCAGGTGATAAGTGATACGCGTTACCCCTCGATTTGAATGGATTGCCACATCGTATAGTGTTGGCGCCGTCATCGCTTGCACGACGACTTTGACTTGTTGTGCGTTATTTTTTCCGAAGGACTTGAGGTAGGTTAAGCCCTCTGTGATGGCTGTCGCTTCCAAGAATTCTCCGGTATTAGCGCGATAATCTTCGCAAAAACTGTCGCACAACAAATCGAACACTTCTTGTGGTGCAATCTCGTAAGTTTTCGTCACTTCCATGTGAAAAACCTACTTCCGCTCTAATTCGCGATAAACTTCAACCAGTTCTTTGGCAAGGTCGATGAATGTCAGCGCAGTCATTAAATGGTCTTGTCCATGCACCATCAATAATGACACCGCAACGGCATCGCCGGACGCTTCTTGTGTTAATAAGTTCGTTTGCGAACGATGTGCCGTATTCAATGCTTCATGAGCTTCCTTGAGTTTTGCTTCCGCCAACTCAAAATCATATTGTTTCGCTGCACGAATCGCTTCGACAGCTTTGCCTTTGGCGTCGCCACCATGCATAATCAAACTCATGACAACTTCTAAGTGTTCTGTTGCTTCCATGATTCTACTCTCCTAACATTCCTAAGGCTGTTTCCAAAACTTTCTCGCCGTTCATCGTGCCGTAATCTACCATATTGATAGCGTCCACTTTAATATTAGGTTCAAATTTGGCTTTGTAATCATTCAAGACAAATTTAACTTGTGGTCCGACTAAAATGACATCAATTTGTTTGTCTGCTACTTCTTGATCCACTTCGGAAACGGGAACTGCAAAAATGGTGAATTCTTTCCCTTGTGCTTCTGCTGCTTTTTGCATTTTGGTAACGAGCATGCTTGTTGACATACCGGCGTTACACACTAACATAATTGTTTTCATTTTCGATTGCTCCTTACTTGTTAATTTCTTGCTCAATGAGCGGAATAAATATCTGTCGGAATCCGGCAAAATCCGACTCTCTCATCAATTGTTTTTGCAACTCCGGCGACTGCACCAATTGAACAAAAGCGCGAGATATATATACCATATCCTGATTACGCCCTTGCGACGGCGACATCAAACAGACGAGTTGTACATCCGGATGCTCTTCGTTCCAATCAACACCTTGTTGACATAATGCCACAACCACTTGAGCTTTCGTACTCAAAGGGGTTGCAGGGTGCGGAAACGCCATTGTTCGGTTGAACACCACCGGTCCCATATTTTCCCTTAGGTCAATTTGGCGCATCATCTGGTCGGCAAACATTGCGTTCTCTTGCTCAAGATGCCCAATCATTTGCGCCAGCAACTCTCGACGTTCGCACACTTGCGATACTAATATAAACCTTTCCGCCGAGAAAGTCCGGTCAAAGACAGCCGCCGCTTCAGACGAATGCAATTGCTCGCTCATTGCTTGTTTGGTAACCTTCTCGTTAGACGCACCCAGTTGCTTACGCACCTTCTGAATATCCTCTTCCGCCAGAAACACACTGACATGAATCGCCGGTACCGGCAAAATGATAGTTGCTAAACTGATTGAAGAAATAATCAAATCAACGCCTGTCAGCAGTTGCTCGGTAATTTCGTAATAACTGATAACATCCACAATATGCATTTGGTTTCCGAATTCGGCTTCGAGTCGGTTTTTCAACATTTGAGCACTGCCATAGCCGGTTGCGCAAATGACCAAGACGCGCTTGCGTTGCTTCGTGTGATAGCGCTCAATCGCCGCCATCATATGTAAGGCAATGTACGCCCATTCGTCTTCACTAATCTCAAACGCCTGCAATAACGGCATCTCAGCAAAAATTTGATATGTCAGTGCCAATTCGTTCGGATAACGTTGCTGAATATCGGCTAAAAGCGGATTCTCCAATTTAATGTGGTTGCGCAGCCGTACCAGAAATGGAATGAAATGCGCATATAAACCATTCAACAATACATTGTCTTCCGAAAGCTCCACGTCCACCCGTTCGGAAAATACAGCAATCGCTTCTTCCAGTTGGTGCATCATTTCATCTTCTGATTCGCCTGCATCCGGTTTATGAACACCATAAGGTGTTGTCTTCACTTTAAGGTGCAGCGCAACATAATTGGCTTCTTCTTTCGGGAAGACAATGTGTAGACTCGCTTCAATTCGCCGAATAATTCGCAATGCCACCTCGTATTCCGAAGAATTCAGTACATCTTGGGAAAGCGGGAATTTTTCCAATGAGAAGCCGGCTTTCAACCGCTGAATCGCTAAGGATAGATGCAGTACCAAGTTGTGAATGACATAATCCGATAGCTTCAACTTTGCTTCGCGGCATTCATCTAATACGATAATCGTCAATTCTTCCATGCGAATCACCTCTGTCAGAAAAGCATTCCCAACATAAGAAGAGAAAGATTGTTCATAACGCTTGGTAAAGAAGTAATCCATCATGAAACGACGTTTATTCTGCTCTTTCCCGACGATTACCATGCCTTTAGCACTGTGATTCTCTAACACCAGTTGGTATTTAGTCAACAACTGGCGAATGCCCGTTAACAAGTTGGCAATCGTCGTTCGAGAAACATACAGGAGTTCTGCTAGTTGCGCAATGGTCACGCGCTCTTCTTCAAAGAATAATAGGTGCAAAATATAACGCTGACGATCCGCTTGTTCTTCTAATTGCGTGACATCCGTTCGAGAGTGTTGCTGTTGCCGTTCCGCTTCAACAAAAGTCGTGAAAGCAACATCATCCACTTCAAGAAATTTGTAGCCATGCCCTTGCGCCCGCTCAATCATTCCACCATGCGGTAAGAGAGCCTCCGCTAAATGATTCACATATTTACGAACTGTCTTATCGGAGAAACCAAGTTGCTCAGACAATTCTTTACTCGTTAAATACGCATTCGGAGTCGCCATGAACAACTGCAAAAGTTGCCATTCTTTTTTGTTAAGCATAGTGATTTGCTTGCACCCCCACATCTTCTCGTTCATTATACCATCAAAAAAACGTTTCCACTGTTCAATTCTTTTCCGTTGCGATACGGAAGTTGGCGCTATCTTGCAACCCTACACCCAAATCGGCTGTTGACGGTTGCAACTATTCTTCAAAACCGTTATTATCACGCAATTGCTTGAACCAATGACCTGATTTCTTAACGATTCGGCGTTGATTGGCTAAATCTAACTCCACCAAGCCGTAACGATTTTTGTAGCTGTTAAGCCATGACCAGCAGTCAATAAATGTCCACACA
The DNA here is from genome assembly GCA_026131555.1 of Aerococcaceae bacterium NML190073. GTDB lineage: Bacteria > Bacillota > Bacilli > Lactobacillales > Aerococcaceae > Abiotrophia. The sequence goes on from JAMXJH010000001.1 coordinate 307,090, forward strand.
AGATATCCGTGGCAATTAGCTCCGGCTTCAATCGCACGATGCAATTCCTTCAAATGCCCTTTGAAAAATTCGATGCGGTAATCATCTTGAATGACACCTTCTTGACGGAATTTCTCTTCGCCCTCGACACCCATGCCATTTTCCGTCAAAATCCAGTCAATATTGCCATAATTCTCCTTAATATTCATCGCAATATCGTAAATACCTTTCTCGTAAATTTCCCAGCCACGATGCGGGTTCATCTTACGTCCCGGCATCACGTAATGGTCATAGTAATATTCCGGGAAAAATGGCGCCTCCTCATTATACGCATACTTCGGTGCACTGACACGCAACGGCTGATAGTAGTTAACACCAAGGAAATCAACGGTATTATGCTTGATAATCGCTAATTCTTCTTGCGTGTAGTCAGGCATCAAATGATGTTTCTTAACCAATTCCACCAATTCCTGCGGATATTCGCCTTTCACAGACGGATCTAAGAAACTTCTCGCCTGGAACAATTCCGCAATTTGAGCAGCTTTTACATCTGCCGGGTGCTCACTGCGTGGATAAGCAGGCGTCAAATTCAAGACGATACTAATACGATGACTCGGATTCAGCTGATGACAACTTCTTACTGCTAGCGCACTCGCCAATTGCGTATTATAAGCAACTTGCACCGCCGCTTTCGCATCCACTTTGCACGGATAATGATACTGGTACAAATAACCGCACTCCACCGGTACAATCGGCTCATTGAATGTAATCCATGTATCTACTAAGTCTCCGAATAACTCGAAACATTTCGTCGCGTATGCTTCATATGCATATACGGTCTCTTTATTTTCCCAGCCACCTTTTTCTTCCAAGCAAAATGGTAAATCGAAATGATACAAGTTCACAATCAATTTAATACCTTTATCGCGAATGCGCGCAAACACATCACGGTAGAAAGCAACTGCTTTCGGATTGACTTCACCAATGCCATTCGGTATTAAGCGAGCCCACTGAATCGACGTACGAAACGCATTATGCCCCGTTTGCTCCAACAATTCAATATCTTCCACATAATTCGTATAAAATGTCGAAGTCCGCTCCGGTCCTACGCCATTGTGAAACTTATCCGGATCAACACTGAACCAATAATCCCAGTTGTTATCACTCTTGCCGTCTCCACCTACACGCCCTTCACTCTGCGGACCCGATGTCGAAGAACCCCATAAGAAACCTTCAGGAAATTTAATCATAGCTATACACTCCCCTTTTATTATTACTTCCATTATAGTGAGAACGACCTCATCATGTAAAGGTTTCCAACAACTAAGTTGTTCTGTTGCGCTAAGGAAGTCCGTTGGCTCCGCTTAACTTAAAAAAAGCCGGAACCTTTCATCCAAATTCGGATTCCCGGTTCCAACCTTATCGTTTAGATTGCGATTTGCAAAAGATAATCCCTCACCACACAAATGCATTAGGCGGTTTTGGCACTTTTCAATATCCAATAACCTTTATCTTTATCCACTAAAGTAACATTGCCAAAAGTTGCGTCCATAAATTTCTCCATTGAGGGCGCGCCTTGTTTTTTCTGGATGACTACCCACAATTCCCCCTCGACATCTAAATGTCGGTATGCTTGCTGAACAAAGGCTTGAATGACCGCTTTACCGGCGCGAATCGGGGGATTAGTCAAGACAAATTGATATCGTTTCTCACTTTGCCATGTTGTGGCGTCCGCTAATTCCCAAATGATGTTGCGGACTTGATTTTTGATTGCATTGCGTTGAGCCAATTCCCACGCCCGTTCATTCACTTCAACGCCGGTAATATGCGCTTCAGGAAATAAATGCCCCATAATAATCGCAATCGGTCCATAGCCACTTCCCAACTCCAACACTTGATGCATCGGCTTTACTTGTGCATGTTGAATAAATGTTTCCACCAACACTTTCGAGCCGTAATCCATTCGATTCTTCGAGAACACACCGTTTCCCGTCTCGAACACATAGTCACTTCCTGCCAAACGACTGCTAATTTCTTTTGAATATTGCTCACTTTGCGGTCTCGCTGTAAAGTATTGTTCTGCCATGTCTCACACCTTCTTTTTCCCTTCCAAAAAATAATTCCCCTATATCATAACACTTCTGAACGATTCCGTGTTAAACTATTAAAGAACTTATTATAAAATTAGGAGTGGAAACCAATGATTCGATTATTCGCTTCCGACATGGATGGCACTTTACTCAACGAACACCACATCATTAGCGACGAGAATGCTGCCGCCGTCAAGCAACTTCAACAACATGGCATCGAATTTATGATTGCCACCGGCCGTGACTATCGCTCTGCCACCCAATTGCTAAATGCTCAAAATATTCAATGTAGCATCGTCGCTCTTAACGGTGCTTGCATTTATGATGCAAATGGCATGCTTCTGTATCAACGTGCCATCGACCCACAAGCGACAAATGAATTGATTCAATACTTGCTCGCACACAATATACAATTCGTGATTCAAAGTGACAGTAATTTCTATGTAGCTGACATGAAAACTTTCGTTGAGAGTGCATTAGCCTTTACCGAACGCTACGGCGATAATGTCCATGACTTAACAGTCGCTCAGATGCGTGATTATGTTGCAGCTGCTCAGGAACTCTCTGCTTTTTCTAATCCGGTTGCCGAACCGATTCTGAAGTTTATGATTTCGAGCGACTGCACCTCTGATTTAGACAATATACGCCATCTGTTTGATGCGAATCCACATCTAGATATCACTTCTTCGGCGCCGGATAATTTAGAAATTACCAGCAATGCCGCCCAAAAAGGTCTGGCACTCAAATACTATGCCACTCACAAAGGCATCACGATGCAAGAAGTTGCCGGTATCGGCGATTCCCCCAACGATCGCTCTATGCTACAAATGGTCGGCTACAGCTTTGCTATGGCGAATGCACCTGAATTCATTAAACAACTCGCTAAATACCACGCGCCTGCCAACATCGAACACGGCGTTGCACAAATTATCGCACAGGTTATCGCGGGCAACTACTCATAATCCACACAAAATGACAGACCTGCTACATTTTCCAATGGTTAGCAAGTCTGTCATTTGTATATGAAACATTATTCCGGATTCGATACAATTAGAGTTAATTCTCCGATTAACTCCACTTCTCGTACTTCGCTCGGCAAAATAAACGAATCTGCCAATTGTAAATCGTGCTCTTTATCCTCAATCTTCAGCTTTCCTGCACCCGCAATGACAGTTGCTAAAGAATACGGCGCTTTCAATGTAATGGTCGCCTCATCTTTAATTGCCCATTTGTAAACACTGAAATATTCGTTGGTTAAATAATGCGTGACTTTATTCCCTTCCACATTCAATTCCGAAATTGTTAATTCCGGATCTTGGTGCGGGAACATCGTCACATCAATCGACTGTTGAATATGCAAAGGACGCGGTTGACCGCTATCATCTGTTCGATCATAATCATAAACCCGATACGTTGTATCTGAATTTTGTTGCGTTTCCAGAATGACAATACCCGCTCCAATCGCATGGATTGTCCCATACGGCACATAGAAAAAATCGCCTGCCTTAACCGGCACTTCTCGCAATAGAGCCGACCATTCTCCTTTTTGGACGAGGTTGGCAAATTCTTCCGGTGTCTGAGCATTATGTCCATAAACAATCTTCGCTCCCGGTTCAGCAGAAATCACATACCAACATTCCGTCTTACCTAATTCTCCTTCGTGTTCACGTGCATAGATATCATTCGGATGAACTTGCACAGACAAATCTTCAGCGGCATCCAATATCTTAATCAGTAGCGGGAACTCCGTCAATTGCTCGCCGCCAAACAATTCAGGATATTGACGATATAATTCATCCAGTCCCACTCCTTGATATTTAGCCGGTGCAACAACTGTTGAAACACCATTCGGATGCGCACTGATGCTCCAAGACTCGCCAATCGTATCATTCGGTAATGACATACCAAATTCAGTCGCTAATTTACGCCCACCCCAAATCTTCGTTTGCAATACAGGTTGCAAAAAAATAGGCTCTTTCATCTCAATAACTCCTCTCAATTTATCTTCCGCCTTTAATGATAGACGGAAAGTTGATTGGATACAAGCAAAAGATACTGTTTCTCAAGCCGGAATAAGTTTGATATAATGAAAGCGTGTACTAATCATTGATTATAAGGACTAGGAGGAATAATGATGAACGCCTATGAATCGGTCATTAACAAATTAAATTCTCTCAATATCCCTTTTGAGATAGTCGAGCATCCCCCCGCTTTCACAACCGCTGAAGCCGATTCTTACATTGTCGGTATCGAAGGCGTCCGAACCAAGTCAATGTTTCTAACCAATAAGAAAAAGACAGCATTTTACCTACTCATTATGGACGGTGCCAAGCGCCTTGATATCGATTTGTTTAAGAATATTGTCGGCGCAAATAAGGTGAAGATGGCGTCGCCCGACACTCTCCTCACCAAAATGAACCTCACACCAGGTTGTGTGTCTATCTTCGGTTTAATGAACAACCTTGACAAGGATATTCAAGTCTACTTCGACCAAGATATGCTTTCTGAAGCGCGTATGAGTTTCCACCCCAATGTCAATACAAAGACCATTTTCGTCGCGACTGATGATGTGATTAGATTTGTTGAAGAAGAGGGATTTACTGTCAATATTATCAACATATAAGACCGGTCTTTGACCCGCTTTTTTCTAATACGACAAAAAAAGAGAGGTCTCGTAATCGAGACCTCTCTCATTATAGGTTGAGATTGTTAAAGTACGGATTAAGCCAATACTTTAGATACAACACCAGCACCTACTGTACGTCCACCTTCACGAATTGAGAACTTAGTTCCTTCTTCGATCGCGATTGGGTGGATTAATTCTACAGTCATTGCTACGTTGTCACCAGGCATTACCATCTCTGTACCTGCTGGTAATTCTACAACACCTGTAACGTCTGTTGTACGGAAGTAGAATTGTGGACGGTAGTTAGTGAAGAATGGAGTGTGACGTCCACCTTCTTCTTTAGACAATACGTAAACTTCTGCTTCGAATTTAGTATGTGGTGTAATTGAACCTGGTTTAGCTAATACTTGACCACGTTGGATTTGGTCACGTGTAACACCACGTAATAATGTACCAACGTTATCTCCAGCTTCAGCGTAGTCTAATAATTTACGGAACATTTCTACACCAGTAACAGTTGTTTTGCTAGTTTCTTCTTCGATACCAACGATTTCAACTTCGTCACCAACGCGAACTTGTCCACGCTCAACACGACCTGTTGCAACTGTACCACGACCAGTGATTGAGAATACGTCCTCAACTGGCATCATGAATGGTTTTTCAGTGTCGCGCTCTGGTTCTGGAATGTATGAATCAACTTGTTCCATCAATTCGATAACTTTAGCTTCGTAAGCAGCGTCGCCTTCCAAAGCTTTCAATGCAGAACCTGCAACTACTGGAGTGTCATCTCCTGGGAAGTCGTATTCAGATAATAAGTCACGAACTTCCATTTCTACTAATTCTAATAACTCTTCATCGTCAACCATGTCAACTTTGTTCAAGAATACAACGATGTATGGTACACCTACTTGACGAGATAATAGGATATGCTCACGAGTTTGAGGCATTGGACCATCAGCAGCTGATACTACCAAGATCGCACCGTCCATTTGCGCAGCACCTGTAATCATGTTTTTAACGTAGTCCGCGTGTCCTGGGCAGTCAACGTGTGCATAGTGACGGTTAGCTGTTTCGTACTCGATGTGAGAAGTGTTGATTGTGATTCCACGCTCTTTTTCTTCTGGTGCGTTATCGATTTGGTCGTATGAACGAGCTTCACCGTAACCTTGTTTAGCTAATACAGTTGCGATTGCAGCTGATAATGTTGTTTTACCGTGGTCAACGTGTCCGATTGTACCAATGTTTACGTGTGGTTTTGAACGGTCAAATTTTTGTTTTGCCATTTTAGTGTGTTCCTCCTAAAAATATCTTTGTTTTATAGATTTAGTCTAAACCTATCAGATGTATTATACCGAGAATTGTTAGCAATTTCAATTCATTCGTAACAATTTCTCTATAAAGTTTTGTTTTTTATGTGGATTCTGAATTATTCTTCAGATTTACCGCCATATTTTTTGATGATTTCTTCAGCGATAGACTTAGGAACATCTTCGTAGTGATCGAATGTCATAGAGAATGTTCCACGACCTTGTGTTGCTGAACGTAATGTTGTTGCGTATCCGAACATTTCTGATAAAGGAATCATACCTTTAACGATTTGTGCGTTACCGCGCATTTCAGAACCTTCAACACGTCCACGACGTGAGTTAACATGACCCATTACATCTCCGAAGTATTCTTCCGGAACTGTAATTTCAACTGCCATCATCGGCTCCAAAATAGAAGGTTGTGCTTTCTTAGCAGCTGCTTTCAACGCCATAGAAGCGGCAACTTTGAAGGCTGTCTCAGATGAGTCGACATCGTGGTATGAACCATCGTACAATTTCGCTTTAATGTCAACCATTGGGAAGCCTGCCAATACACCGTTTTCCATTGCATCTTTCAAACCGGCTTCAACAGCAGGGATGTATTCACGTGGAACAACCCCCCCGACAATCGCGTTCTCGAACTCGAATCCGGCACCTTCTTCGTTAGGTGTGAACTCAATCCATACGTGACCGTATTGACCTTTACCACCTGATTGACGAACGAATTTACCTTCAGCTTGAGTTGAAGCACGGAATGTCTCACGGTAAGATACTTGCGGCGCACCAACGTTAGCTTCTACCTTGAACTCGCGACGCATACGGTCAACGATGATATCTAAGTGTAACTCACCCATACCAGCGATAACTGTTTCGCCTGTTTCTTGGTTTGTATAAGCACGGAATGTTGGATCTTCTTCTGCCAATTTTTGTAATGCGATACCCATTTTATCTTGGTCAGCTTTTGATTTAGGTTCAATCGCTACTTCGATAACTGGTTCTGGGAATTCCATTGATTCCAAGATTACTTCGTTCTTCTCATCACACAACGTGTCCCCTGTTGTTGTATCTTTCAAACCAACGGCTGCTGCGATATCTCCAGAGAATACTTCCGGAATTTCTTGACGTGAGTTAGCGTGCATTTGTAGAATACGTCCTACACGTTCGCGTTTGCCTTTCGTTGCGTTTTTCACGTATGACCCAGATTGTAAAGTACCTGAGTACACACGGAAGAATGTTAAACGACCTACGAATGGATCTGTCATTACTTTGAAGGCTAAAGCTGAGAACGGTTCGCTGTCGTCTGCGTGACGCTCAATTTCTTCTTCAGTTCCCGGAACAATACCTTTAATTGCCGGTACATCTGTTGGAGCCGGTAAGTAATCGATTACGCCGTCCAACATCAACTGTACCCCTTTGTTCTTGAAAGCAGATCCGCAGAATACAGGGTAGAATTCTGCTGCAACTGTTGCTTTACGAATTCCGGCTTTCAATGATGGTACGTCGATTTCTTCGCCTTCTAAGTAAGCTAACATTAATTCTTCGTCAGTTTCCGCTACTGCTTCCACCAACTTCATGCGCCACTCTTCAGCTGCTTCTTGATATGCTTCAGGAATTTCGATTTCTTCAATGTCAGTTCCTAAGTCATTTGTATAGTTATAAGCTTTCATTTCAACTAGGTCGATGATACCTGTGAAATCATCTTCTGCACCGATTGGCAATTGTACCGGGTGTGCATTCGCTTGTAAACGGTCATGGATTGTGCGTACAGAGTATAGGAAGTCTGCACCGATTTTGTCCATTTTGTTAACAAAAACAATACGCGGTACGCCGTATGTTGTCGCTTGACGCCATACAGTTTCTGTTTGAGGTTCAACCCCTGATTGCGCATCTAACAACGCCACTGCACCGTCCAATACACGTAATGAACGTTCTACTTCGACAGTAAAGTCCACGTGTCCCGGTGTATCAATGATGTTGATACGGTGGTTATTCCATTGTGCTGTTGTCGCTGCTGATGTGATTGTAATACCACGCTCTTGCTCTTGTTCCATCCAGTCCATTTGTGAAGCTCCTTCGTGAGTTTCACCGATTTTGTGGATACGACCTGTGTAGTACAATACACGCTCGGTAGTTGTTGTTTTACCAGCATCGATGTGAGCCATGATACCGATATTACGAGTTTTCTCTAATGAGAATTCTCTGTTACCCATCTTTGTTTTACTCCTCTCATTTATTGGCTGAGTGCTTTATATCTACAAATATCATCAGCCGAAAAACAGCTGATGACTTGATCGATAATCTTACCAACGGTAGTGAGCAAACGCTTTGTTCGCTTCTGCCATTTTGTGCATATCTTCGCGTTTCTTAACAGATGCACCTGTGTTGTTCGCTGCATCCATAATTTCACGCGCTAAGCGTAATTCCATTGTTTTTTCTCCACGTAGACGTGAGTAGCTTACTAACCAACGGATTGCTAAAGTGTAACGACGCTCAGGACGTACTTCAACCGGTACTTGGTAGTTAGAACCCCCTACACGACGAGCTTTAACTTCTAACAATGGCATGATGTTTTCGATTGCTTGTTCAAACACTTCGATTGGATCTTGTCCAGTTTGTTCACGGATTGTGTCAAACGCTGAGTACAAGATTGTCGCTGCCTTTCCACGCTTACCATCGATCATTAAACGGTTGATAGTGCGTGTTACTAATTTTGAATTATATAACGGATCTGGCAAAACTTCGCGTTTTGCAATTGCACCTTTACGAGGCATTCAAAATCCTCCTTTCTTGATAATTATGATTTGTATAAATTGAGTGTTGATTATTTCTTAGCTGCTTTAGGTCGCTTAGTTCCGTATTTAGAACGTCCTTGCATACGGTTGTTGACACCTGCTGTATCTAAAGCACCACGGATAATGTGGTAACGTACCCCCGGTAAGTCTTTTACACGACCTCCACGAATTAACACAACGCTATGCTCTTGTAAGTTGTGACCGATACCTGGGATGTAAGCTGTTACTTCCATCAAGTTTGATAAACGTACACGGGCATATTTACGTAAAGCTGAGTTAGGTTTCTTAGGTGTCATTGTCCCCACACGTGTACATACGCCACGTTTTTGCGGTGAGTTGTTGTTAGTTTGAGTTTTCTTGAAACTGTTGTAACCTTTGTTCAACGCTGGTGAGTTTGACTTTACTACTTTAGATTTACGAGGTTTGTTAACTAATTGGTTAATAGTTGGCATCCAAGTTCCTCCTCCCTTGTCTTTCTAGTCCACACATCCAAGTGTGTCATTTTTTTTGGTAAAAATAATGAGGCAACTTCTGTTGCTTCAAAGCGTTCTTATATCAGCCAGCACGACTGAATTTCAGGAATCTGTATAAAAACACCTCTAATAATATAGCATTCTCATTTAGAGGCGTCAAGCATTTTTCGATAAAAGTTTATATTTCGTAAAAATCGGATGCGGCGGCGGTGTACGTCCCTTCAAGTACCGTTTGCCGAACTCAAGAATTTGAATATGAAACAACTGCCAGTCGAGAAGTGACAAACTAGTTGTCGTTTCTACGAACTGCTTCAATTCAAGATAATTGGTAGCCGCTTGGCACCCTAACCCGCGATAAAGTTTACGCGCATAATTATCCGCAACAAAAACCGGATAGTCAAAAGCATACAAGAGCAAAACATCCGCTGTTTCTTGTCCGATTCCCTTGAATGTAAGCAATTGTTGACGCAAACTGTCCGAGGTCGGATATTGTCGGTGAACTGCTTTCAAATCGAAATCAAATTGTCGTAACCATTGGAACCATTCATAAATAAGTTGCGATTTACTCTGATGAAAGCCACTCGAATAAATGAGCGGCACCAATTGTTGCGGCGCGAGTTCACTCAGATGGTACGGATTGAAATCCGTCGCTTCCTTCAAAGTCATCAAGGACAAAGTGGTGTTGTGCCACGTCGTATTTTGCACGAGAAAAGCGCCGAGCATCATTTCCCAGATGTTCTCGGCGGGCCAATTCCCTTGTGGACCATTTAACTCCGCTAGACAGTGATAAAGTTGTTCGCTGTCGATTATTTGCTTCATTGCAACTAACCTCGACTACGTGCAATAATGGCTTGCAATTCGTCCCATTGCGCTTCCATATCTTGTACTAACTTAAACTGCGTATGTGTACGGTCTAAATTTTGCCCCGGACGCGTTGTTCCATAGTACACATCGCCGTTGATATAATCTGTCAAGAAACGAATCCCTTGCTCCAAGGTAATCACACGAGCACCCCACGGCAACAACTCCACTTCGCGCTCAGTCAACAAGCCGTTCGCCCCTGCCAAAAAGCCACGCGCATATACTTCGAATAAATGAGCATCGAAGTTTACCTTGTTCATATCTGCTTCATCTTCAGCGCAATCATTTGCACCATAACGAATCGAATCACCGAAATCAAACAAAGAAATTCCCGGCATAATCGTATCCAAATCGACAATGCAGATTCCTTTCTTCGTGTCGTTGTCCATCAAGATATTATTCAATTTCGTATCATTGTGTGTCACACGCAACGGAATATCGCCTGCATCAAGCAAATCATACAAGAAGAAACAATCCGCTTTCCGTTGCCTTACAAAATCAATCTCATCTGTCAAATCTTTCACACGCCCCGCTGCATCCGCTAAGACCGCTTCTTCAAACTGACGATAGCGATTACGCGTATCATGGAACATCGGAATCACTTCTACTAATTGCGTGGCATCAAAGTCACTTAATTCAGCTTGAAACGCGCCAAAAGAGCGTCCGGTTTCGTAGAATTGCTCGTCATTTTCCACCTGATCCAACACAAATGTGCCTTCTACAAATGGATAAATACGCCAGTAGGAACCATCTGCAGCTTGCACGAATGGTTTGCCGTCTCGCGCCATAACGACCGTTAATGTTTCACGCTCCGGATTACCACCGCGCGCTTGGCTCTTCCCTTTCAAAAAATCCGTTACTAACAAAATATTATTCATCAAACCTGCTACATCAGGAAAAATTGTATGATTGATGCATTGGAGCACATAACGACGCTGTAAGCCTTCCGCTTCTTGTTGAATTATTTCGTAAGTACGGTTAATCAACCCTTTTCCGAAAGGCATGATGCTCACTAATTCTCCCGGCAACTCATATTGCGCATATACTTCATGAATGGCACATTCTGTCATTATCTAGTTCTCCTTACTCCACAACGGCGACGGATATACTCCGTTCGCTACTAGGGTTTGAATTTTTTCTTGGACAAGCGGCTTGTCTTCTGTATAAGTAACGCCAAACCATTGCTCATCTGTTTTCAACACTTTAACTTTCGCTTCATTATGGCGCAATTGTTTACGCACTACACTCGGCAAATAATACTCGCCCTTCAATGGATTTGAGCGAATCGCCCGCTCCAAGAAAGCACCTAAGAATCGATCGATTACTTTCGGGAAATGGCTCGGGAACCCCCACAAGTTCATTGATACAATCGTGTCTGAGTCGACATCGACCCAGTTGACTCCGTCCTCGGTATAGCGAATTCGGTCATCGAACCACTCAATTTGCGTTTGTTCTTCAATCTCTTGCAAAAAGTGCTCCTCATCCACTTGGCATAAACCGCGAGAAACGGCGCCATTTTCTGACATGGTGCGGTCTAACTGATACCCTACCATCGCATATTGCTCTTCATGTGAGTTGACTGATGCCTCCAAGTAATCGAACATCAACTTGAATGCTTCATAGCCGTAGAAATCATCGGCATTGATGACGGCAAAAGGCGCATCAATTTGCTCGCTGGCACACCAAACGGCGTGAGCTGTTCCCCACGGTTTTTGGCGGTGGGGCGGTAATTGATACGGATTCGGTAATGTTGTAAGCTCTTGGAATGCATAGCGTACTTCCATGAAGTCGCCGATGCGATTCCCCACCTTCTGCTTAAAAATTTCCTCAATATCCGGCTTGATGATAAACACTACCGTTTCAAACCCCGCGCGTCGCGCATCATACAGCGAATAATCCAAAATCACCTCTCCTTGAGGCCCTACTGAATCAATCTGCTTTAATCCACCATAACGGCTCCCCATGCCGGCAGCCATTACAACCAATATCGGTCTCGTCATATGTTAACTCCTTTTGAATTTAAATCATTTATTGCATATAAATACGTTTAACCGTGAGATTTCACTTTGTACAGATGAATAAACTTGCTTGTTATCCTCTCATAAATTGTAAATACTTACGAAATCGATTCATTAGACTAGCCCACATGTAGTAATTGTTACTGAACAGCACTACAAACACTTTCCTTGTTAGCGGAATACGAGAGGTTAACAAATTGCTTTTGCTCTGCTGTAATTCGTGAATTAATCGGTCAATGCTTTTCTTATAGTTCGTAATATTCTCTCGCCAGTTACCCGCCACCGCAATCCTCATTAACAACGCTAGATTGACGCGTTGACGATTCACCTTTGCCCATTCAATATAAGTCAGATTTTGACTCCGTTGCGCCTCAACAACTACCATGTCCCATATTGTTTCCAAATCAAAATCCTTCTCAGAAAATGTTGCCGTAATACTCTGTGGATTTCTAAAATAATTATACACAACCTTATTAGATACAAGCACTCTATCTACCTGCAAAATATATCGAAAGGTTGCCAACACATCCTCTGCTGTCAATCCTACAGGGAATTGCACTTCCTTGACAACGGAAGCCTTCATCAATTTATTGCACACATAGTATTCAATACCTTGCCAACCTATCTTGAAAAAACGTTGCATATATTGTTCTTGAGTTAGAATTTCTTCTTCAAAAGTATCGCTATGCCTTACATTCTCTATAGATGTTCTAGCGATACCCGCAACTATCATATCCACTTCACTTCTTTGTAGCGCATCTAATAAATACTCATACGCATCCAATTCAAGCCAATCATCAGAATCCAGAAAAGCGATGTACTCTCCTGTTGCTTGCTCCACACCCGTATTGCGTGCGGCACTCAACCCTTGATTAGATTGGCTAATCACTTTAATACGTTGATCCATCGTCGCATATTTTTCGCAAATCTGTAGGGAACTATCTCTTGAACCATCATTGACTAGGATTATTTCCAAATTTGAATGTGTTTGGTTCAAAACCGACTCTAAGCAACGCTCTAAGTATTTTTCAACATTATACACTGGAATAATTACACTGATTTTCATTCTATCACCTCTAATTTGTAGCATCATGCTCACGAGATTCCTGAAGAAACAGTTTCTCTAAACGTTGAGACTCGACAGTGATATCATAGCCTTTTATAGCAAATTTACTACGGATAACCTCTGAAGAAAGGCGCGTCGGCAACTTTACAAGCTTTTCCAATTGCTCACACCATTGCCCCAATGATGACAACAGACTTTCTCCTATCACATATCCTCCATCAACCACATTTACACTCTCCGGTATATCATCGTTTGCATATAAAAGAGGTAGTCCATTCGCTTGAGCCTCCAAAGCTGCCAAAGGCAATCCCTCAAAGAGAGAAGGTAAAACAAATACATCTATCGCACTTAGCCATCCTTGAACATCCTCTTGCTCTCCTACTATATGAATCCTATCTTGAATACCCAGACTCTCTGCTGTACGCACTATTTCATCCTTATCGGAACCGTCTCCAACAAGTACCAACTCGACTTGAGGATATTTGTGTAAAAAAGCATGCATAACTTCTATCAAAAACACTTGATTTTTAGGGTACTCTAATCTCGCTATGTTGCCTATCAAAGTTTGGCAATCGTTCATTCCTAGCATATTGCGGTATCGCTCTCTTTTTACTTCATTATAACAGACACTCTCTATATCAATAGCGTTGTTAACGATAACCGCTTTTGACAACCCCTTCTCTGTAAATAACCATTTAGCCGCATCAACAGAGCACGCCCAAAAATCTGTCGCATAATAATCAATACGTTTTTTGTTTAACAAATGAAACATATCTTTAATTTTCCCCGTTACACTTCTTGATCCATGACTGTGAAGAATAATCCGAGGAATTCCGTATTTTTTCGATAAAATCAGATAGTCTATGTTCACTAAATTGCTAATGTTAACCCAAATTGCGTCATATTCATGTGCATGTTGCTTGAAAAAATTTTGTACTTCTCTTTTGTAGCGCAAATAATTTGGGAAGCGTCGTGGTGTCTTATAAATCTTGATTCCCCTTGCCAAAAATGTGGCTTCTTCTGGAATTTCTTCGTAAGAGTTACATAGGAAGTCAAATTGAATACGTCTATTATCTATATACTTCGTATAATTTTCCAAACATCTCCATACGCCACCTCTTACTGTCGACATACCAAAAACCAATACTTTATACATACCTTCGCCCCCTGCTGCTTTAATCGTATATTTCAATTGTATCTATACTTCGGTTCGTTTCCCATTTCGACACCCATAAAGAACTTAGTCCAAAAATAAAGGGGTTGTAAATCACTTCTAACAAATGATGTTCAATCATTGCAATTATCCCTATAAACACAAGGCTTAAAGTTAATGCTACTTTTTGCTTCTCGATTGTACGCTTCATATATATACTGTACCCAATAACAACTATTAGTAAAGTTATAATCCCATACACTATGGCCACATGAAGATACGATGCATCTATAAAGTAGTCAATGTCAGGTACTTCTATCGGATTAGGACTCCAACCATTCCCCTTCATTGAAATGTTATTGCCCAGTAGCGAGATACCAACCTCATAGATAGCGCGATGCCCTGCCGCCAAACGCCCACTCAACAAATCATTGAACATCCTAAACAACCAAACATTAGGATTGTACATTGCATTCAACATAAAAGTCAATATCGCTAATACAGGCATCAACCACGAAATCCATAAACACTTGCTCCAATTGAAAGATAATTTCGGTAAAACAAATCGCATAACCGCAAACAACACACACAAAACAAAACTCGTCCGTGCATCTGTAAATAAGTAGACAATGTATCCCAACATACAACTTAACACCATGAAATAGGCCGTTTTTCCAAACTTAAAAACAACTGATACAGTCATTTGTAGTACCAACAACATAGCAGCAAAATCTGTTGCATAGATGTGCCCAAACGAATAACGCAATCCCCGTTCTGCAGCATCAAATATAAAGTTTTCAATCACTCCCGTCAAACTTAACACAAACAACACTGCCATGCAGCCCCCTACTACAAATACGTATTGTTTCAAAATCGTCTTTAGCGGCACATTATACGATAAAATCAACAGCAAAACTATGTCAAATAATATTGTATTTCGATTGACAACACCTTGTACTATCGAAAATAGCAACACTACAAACAACGAAACGATGTGCCTTCTGCGGTATTCTTTTAAAATGCTCCATTTTACTAGTGTAAATAGAAGTATTATTCCTCTTATTATCCACGTAACTTTAGAATCAACAGGCACTAATACTTGAAGTGTTGAAACTTTGATTAATCTAGAAATAAGAAACAAAAAGAAGCTAATACTAAAAAATAATTCCCCTCGCCGAGAACACGGTCTCATCGTGACCTCCTCCAAATCTCTGATTCTATACATTCTCATCATATACGCCATTATAGATGAAGAAGTTGTTGCTCTGCTTCATTTAACGCTCTCAACATGTACTTGCCCGCTAATAATTCATCTCTTACTTTAGATACATTCATAAGAAGCTTTCGATACTCTTGTTCTGTTATTTTATCCAAAATATCCTTTACTTGTCTCAAGTCTGCAACAACATAGCCTACTTGATGCTTCTTTACAAACTGCGCAGTTGCCGCTTCTCGCCAGACTATCACTGGTAGCCCAGACGCCAGATACAGAGATAATTTATGGGGATTGTTATACCGTAAATATTCTCCCGCGTAGCCTATACAATTTTGGATACTTTCCCCATCCCAAACAACTCCAAACCCCCTATTTAATTGATTCGGAATTTCTTCCGGTGGAAAACTACCGTGATATATTGTCTGGCAGTAATTGTTTTTCTCCTCAAAATTTGGACCATATAAATGAACAGGCACTCGTAACTGATCTAATTCTGATAGATACGGAACTTTTTTACTATCTAAATTACCAGCAATTGTCAATGTCCGCTCAAAAACAATTGGCTTATTGTGCAAGTTTTCTTGAAGATAATCAAAAATTTCCAATACAACTAATTGTCGCTCAGGATAGCCGCGTTCGACAAAAAAACGTGCCATTATTTCATTATGAACAATAATCACATCTGAAATTGACAACATAAACCGAAATTCTTCTTGATAATAATCATTAAAAAATCTCGACCGTAATTCTTCAACATCATGTACAACAGAAATAAAGCGAACATTTTTCGTTTGCTTTAATTGTTTCAAAACTTGACGTCTCCATAAATGCCTAGTATGAAATGGTTGTTGCAATAAAACCGTTGCTCCCGGGGTAATGGTACGATACGCACGAATCCAGTCCACTCCAAATCGGGTTTGTCTCATTATTTTTTGCCAAATACTGTGCCCCTCTTCCTTTCGCACAATACGTACCCGCTGATATGCATTCCCCTTTGCAATTACGGTCACATCATCCATTGCTTTGGTTCCTGCATTTGCAAACTTTTCTGTTACTTCCTCAATTTGAAATTTATCCATTACTACCCTCCGCAAATACTTAATCTTGCCATCATTACGTATTTTTCTTTCCAAGACTACACGAGAATAGTCCTTTTACATACTCTTTTTGATAAAACAGCTGAATATTCAAACGATATTTACGCATTCCTTTTACTGATCCGCATTAATCATAACTCAAATATTGTTGCATGTCATCTTTTTACTAGCTTCCTTTATACTTTAAACGATAACGATGTTTTCCCGAATTCAAAAACTCTCCGTATACTTCTTCTTCAGAAATTTAGCGGCAAGAAAGGCGGATATTTTTTTGAACCAATTCGTGTCGCCTAGGTTAAGAAGCGGTTGCTCGATAATGGCGAGGTTCTGCTCATGCAACCAAACATTGAAGAGCAGTTCGCTGACACGTCCGAATAAACGCGCCTCAAAAGCCGAATAATTCGCCATATCCAGACGTTCCTGCAATTCAAACAAAATAGGAAACAACCACTCACAGTAATTTCCCAGTTGCTCGCGCGACATGATAAACATGTTGAACATATAACCGGAAGTTTGTTGCATTACAGCATCATAAGCGTGCAAATAATCAGGCAGTTGCTCGGCAATAATCTCCCGCGTCACATCTAAATGCGCTTTGTTCAATGTGTTCGCATAATGCGAGTACAAACTTTCGATATAATAGCGTCGCTTGGTCGGTACAATCACTGTTCGTGGTGTCAACAGCTTGGTTAATTCATCTTGTTGCAAGACAAATGCATCCAAATCTGCGTCTGCCTGAAACTTTCCTTTTGCTGCTCTTGATTTGAAATAACGACGATAGTGCACTAGCCCGATATAATCGGCGTCTAAATTTTTCCACGCCCAATATAAACCTGTCAATTCGCTATAATATGGATTGAGCGCTGAAATATGCTCCCCCGTATTATCTTTTGTATACAAGTCTAACGAGTTCTGTTCAGCGCCGACCAACACCGGCAAATATAAGGATGTTGTGGGCAATACACTTTCTTTATGCGTTGCCACAATCAATTTACATTTTTCCATCTGAATCCTCTTTTATTTCTCTAATTCAGCACGTACTACTTGCAATGCCACGCCGATTACTTGGTGCATATCATAGTAGCGGTAATGTCCTAATCGCCCACCAAAAATCACGTTCGGCATCGTCTTCGATAATTTTACATAATCGCTGTACAGCTGGTTGTTGCGTTCGTTATTGACCGGGTAATAAGGTTCGTCCCCTTTTTGCCAAGTCTTCGGATGCTCCTTGGTGATAACAGTTTTCGGTTGCGTGCCATATTCGAAGTGTTTATGTTCGATAATTCGCGTGTACGGTGTTTGCGCATCCGTATAATTGACAACCGCATTTCCTTGATAATTCTCCATATCCAACACTTCTGTTTCGAAGTGTAAGCTACGATACTCAAGCGTTCCTAATTGATAATCGAAGAATTCATCAATCATACCCGTGAAGACAATCTTCGGGAAGCCGGCTAGATATTGCGCTTTATTTGCAAAAAAGTCGACATTCGTTTCCACACTGATGTTTTCGTGTGCGAGCATTTTTTCAACGATTTGGGTGTAACCACCAATCGGAATCCCTTGATAAGTATCATTGAAATAGTTGTTATCGTAAGTGTAACGAACTGGTAGACGACGGATAATGAAAGCCGGCAATTCCGTTGCCTTTTTACCCCACTGCTTCTCCGTGTAAGCCTTGATAAGCTTCTCATAAATGTCCGTTCCCACCAATGAAATTGCCTGTTCTTCTAGGTTCTCCGGACGCTTGCCGCCTAACACTTGACGTTGTTCTTCAATCTTCGCTTGCGCTTCTTGCGGCGTTACGACACCCCATAATTTATTGAATGTATTCATATTGAAAGGCAAATTATAAATTTCGCCATGGTAATTCGCCACCGGACTATTGGTATAGCGATTGAATTCCGCAAACTGATTAACATATTCCCAGATTGCCTTATCACTCGTATGAAAAATATGCGCACCATATTCGTGGACTTGAATCCCTTCCACTTCTTTGGTGTAAATATTTCCGGCAATATGCGCGCGTTTCTCAATTACTTTTACTTTTTTGCCGGCTTTAGCTGCTTCATGCGCAAATACCGCTCCGAATAAGCCGGCTCCTACTACTAAATAATCGTACATATTATGTCCCTCTCTTTAATACTTTCTTCAACATCTCTGTAACAAAAGTTTCTTTCAAGGCGATTAAGACTACGCCATACACGCCAAAAAACAGCACCGACGTCACGACTAACACAATAAATGGTGATTGCTCTAGCCAATGAGATGCCACTAAGGCTGTGGCAATCGCCCACATCAGTGCTACACCCATTTTCCAATAGGCAATCTGCCCGATGACCAACTTCAAGAAATCACGCAAGACGTACGCTTGGAAAGCGACAACCGCAAATTCGGCAACTGTAGTCCCGATGGCAGCGCCCGTTGCTGCCAAACTCGGAATCAACCAAAAGTTAATGAGCAAATTGATTACAGCTCCGAAAGCAACCGAATATAAGACTTCATCTTCGCGTTTCAATGGTACTAGAATTTGAATACCTAACAAATTGGACACTCCGATAAAGAGCAAGGTCGGCATAATAATCTTCATTGGCACAATCGCCGGAACAAATTCTGCCGATGCCAAGAGCAGGATGCTCTCTTTTGCAAAAAGCGTGAAATATATCGTCAGTGGCAGAGCAACGATTAAAACGAAGCGAAACGCCTTGATAGTAATCTCTTGAAACGCCTTCTGTTCCCCTTGTTCAACATAATAAGACAGACGCGGCAACAAGACCGCCCCCAGTGAAGTTACCAATGTAACCAACACCATCTTTACCTTGATTGCCGCCGCATAATAGCCGACTTCAGCGGCATTGCTCATCATACCAAGCATTCCTTTATCTAAACTCGTATAAATCGTAATCGCAATCGCCATCATGAAAAAACTCATAATCGGCCGCAAATGCTGCTTGAGATCAATCGGTTTGAACGCCTTTAATTCCACAAACTTACGCATATTCAAGAAGTTCAACAAATTAGAACCCACATTGGCAACAATCGTAATCGCTCCGTAAATCATATAATCCGACGTTTGCTTAACGAATAGAAACATCATGACCAGTGCAATAAATTTGAAGATAATCGAGCGAACAGTAATGTACTGATACTGTTCCAATGCACGATATAACCATTCTACCCCCAATACATTGAACACCAATACAATGATATTAATGATAAAAAGAGGCTGTTCTTCTACAAATTTCGGCACTGTCATAATTGATACAATATAAACAACTAATGTCAGCACCATCGCTATTGTATTAATGATGAGAATTTCATAGACCGTTTGCGATAGCGCCTCTTGATCTCCACGAACGCGCGCGCAAGCACGAATCCCATACGTCGGAATCCCCATCATGCCAAACATCGCAAAAATCCCCACAATAGACGTGACAAACTCCACGCGCCCCGTCCCCTCAGCCAAAATTACGCGCGAAATATACGGCGTAGTGACTAAAGGAAACACTATTGACGACAAGGTCAAAATGAAATTCATCACAAAATTAAATTTAACCGATTTCTGATTGGATACTTGACTCATTATTTCGCACCTCGTCTAGCAAAGACAACTTTCACTGTCTTGAGGATAATTTTGAAATCTAACCATAAGCTCCAATTCTCGATGTACTCCACATCTAACCGCACAACTTCATCAAAGTCGCGAATTTCATTACGTCCACTTACTTGCCAAAGTCCTGTAATACCCGGCGTTGAACTCAAGCGGCGCTTGTGCTGCGCAGAATAGCAACGATATTCATCTTCCGTCGGCGGACGCGTACCGACCAAGCTCATATCTCCTCTCAACACATTGAAAAATTGCGGCAACTCATCCAAGCTGGTATTCCGAATAAATTTGCCGACTTTTGTAATACGCGGGTCGTTTTCCATCTTGAACATATGCCCGTCCATTTCATTCTTCGCCATCAATTCTTTCTTACGCTCTTCCGCATCGGTATACATTGAACGGAATTTATAGAACTTAAAGATGCGACCATTCTTCCCCACACGATTATGCGCAAAAATTGGCGATCCCGGCGATTCAAGCACAATCAGCGGCACAATGAAGATACCAACTAAACCGCAAATAGCCAAACCGACTAAAGCGCCTATAATATCAATCAATCGCTTAATGACCACATAAAATTCATTATAAAACTTCGTCGAAAACGTCACGACATTAAAGCCGAGTAATTTTTGTACGCGGCGCGCAGTGCTGACCGGTAAGCTGAATAGAGAGATATATAAGCTGACGTCAATGCCCATTCGCTCAAACATATACACATAACTCAATGCTTCTTGATCATATTGTGCCGGCAAATAAATAAACGCCTCGTCTACAACATTTTGTGTAGCGTATTCTTCTATTTCCGTTGCCGATAAACGCGGAACCACTTGCCCGTTCAAGTGATATTGTTCAGAAGACTGTTCATCTAAAACCGCTATTGCCGTGACAACATCCTCCCATAGTTGGCGGTGTTGCATTCTTGCTTTGACAGAAGCAAAACCTTCCTTTGTCGTGATAAGTAAGACCTGTTTAATATTACGGGAGTGACGACGGAAGTGACGAATTAACAAATGCGTCAAATAAACCGCAAATGTATTGAATGCCGTGAAAATAACCACCCCTGTCCGCGACACAAAGAAGCGCCCTTTCGTTGCAAAGATAATCACACTGATTAGCACAATATTCATAATCGAATAGCGCGATACAAATCGAAATTCTTCCAAATAACCACGACGGTTAAAGTGGCTATATATATTGCTCATATAAAATGACACGACATGAATTAATGCCAGTACCGCAATATCAGAAGTACGCATATCAGAATAGCGATACATCATCGCAATGTATGCACTCACAAGAACAGGTATAATATCTATTAAACAAACAATTAGTTTCTGCACATCATTACGTTTTTTCAACATAAGAAGAGACTCCTCTCCATCTTTATATAACATTCTTTTGGTTTTTGGTAATTCTTTATAGAATATTCAGTTAAATGATGATTCTCCTCATATTCTACCTTTTCTAATCAAATAATTCAACGAAATTCACCGGCAAGCACTCGCTTTTGCTTAAATTACTTGACGCATGGGCAATGAAACAGTATAGTTACCTTGATATAGCATACGAGGATAAGGAGTGCGATTATGACAACGATTCGTAAAGCAATTATTCCGGCTGCCGGCTACGGCACAGGCTTTTTGCCTGCTACCAAGGCGCTCGCTAAGGAAATGCTTCCTATTGTAGACAAACCAATTATTCAATTTATTGTAGAAGAAGCTCTCGCTTCAGGCATTGAAGAAATTCTGATTGTAACAGGCAAAACAAAGCGTCCGATTGAAGACCATTTCGATTCCAATATTGAATTGGAAAATAATTTAGAGAGTAAAGGGAAAGCCGAACTGTTGGAGTTGGTCAAATCCACACCACAGGCGAAACTTTACTTTATTCGTCAATCTTACCCGAAAGGATTAGGAGATGCGATTTTGCAAGCGAAAGCCTTCGTCGCTGACGAGCCATTCGCCGTCTTGTTAGGTGATAACATTATGGAATCTGAGGTGCCAGTTACGAAGCAGTTAATGGATGTTTTCGAGCAAAAAAGGGCCGCAAATTTAGCCGTTATCGAAATTGATTCGGCAGATTCCAAAAAGTACGGAATGGTTGAAGTTTCTGACCCTACTTCCGAAAGCACTCTCTACAATGTGAAACGCTTCGTTGAGAAACCTGAACCACAAGACGCGCCTAGCAATTTGGCGATTGCCGGTCGCTATATTTTGACACCGCAAATTTTCAATATTTTGGAGCAAATTGCTCCAGGCATTGAAGATGAAATTCAGCTCACAGATGCCATCAACGAACTCAATCGAACACAACGTGTTTTTGCCAAAAAAATCGACGGAACTCGCCATGATGTCGGCAACAAATTAGGTTATATGAAGAAATCCATTGAATATGGACTCATTCATCCTGAAACTAAAGATGAGTTCAAGCAATACTTGATTGACCTAAGCGATAAGCTGTAACTTTAGACATTGATGCACGCCCTTAACAATTTTTTGAGGGCTTTTTGTGACTGCCAAGACACAAGTAAAACGTTTGCAAATCCATCTATAAAGGATTACACTTGAATTATCAAATACAGAACAGGAGGAGTTGCAATGTTAAGACGTTTTCGTGTTGTTGCCAGTGTTTTGTTATTAGGGTGCTTAGGACTTTCTTCACCGTTAGCGCGAGCTGCTGACGAGAGCACTTCAACGACAGAGCGCGATGTCAATGTTTCTTTATACGATGTAGTCAAACGCGATACCGCTATCACTCTCGACGGAAAACTCGATGACGAAGTTTGGGGAACAGTTCCTGTTATATCAGGCGGTTTCCACTTCCCTTGGGATACAAAAGAAGCACCTTTAACTGTTTTTAAGGCTTATTCGGACGGTACCTACTTTTACTTTAGTTTCGATGTAACCGACGAGAACGTTGTCGTCGAAGAAGAATGGAAAGAAGATGAAAGTACGGTTGATATGGAAGACCGTGTCGAGTTGTTTTTTGCCGGAAGCAATGTGGATCGTCCCGGTCCGAAAGGTATGGAACTTTATTATGCCATTGAAGTTGACCCTAAAGGGCGCGTACACGATTACTCTGTGAAGTACTATCGCGACTTTGACAGCAAGTGGCAACTGGAAGGATTGGAAACACAAGCAGAACTTACCGACAAAGGCTACACTGTAGAAGGGAAAGTACCGCTACAGTCATTCAAAGATTTGAACCTCTTGCGCGGACAAACAATGCGCACTGGTGTCTTCCGAGCAGAATTCTCACCTTCTGACAAAGAAGAACCTCTAATGGAATGGATTTCTTGGGTGAATCCTCATCGCCCTGCGCCTGATTTCCATGTTGATGGTGCCTTCGGAGAATTTAGATTTTTGGAATAAATAAAGCATAAAGAGAGCGCTCGACCATCGTCAAGGGCTCTCTTTCCATATATATTAGTCTTCTACCGGCATCCGACGCTCAATAGCTTCCCCGTTGAAAATATGGCGGGCATTCTCCTGCAAGTAATGAACAGTATCCTGCCCGTAAACTTCCTCAATGCGCTTAAACGCCTTACGCATATTGAAAGAATCTGCTACTTGATGCACGTCCGATGCAATAATATGCGCTAAATTATTCTCCAACATTTGGTAACATAGGTCCTGAACTTCCGGACCATACTCCCCTACATAAGCCGAAGCGGAAATTTGCGCTAAACATCCAGCTTCAATGAAGTCATACAATTCATTGACATCTTTAGCAAAAACACGATTATTCTCGGGATTGGCAATAACCGGTGTAACGCCTTTATCCAACAAATCATCGATTACTTCGTACACATAGTTAGGAATTTTTTTGTCCGGGAATTCCACTAAGTAATATTTACCTTTACCATCCAATGATAATAATTCTCCGTCTTCGAAGCGATCCATCAAATCTTTGGTAACCGGAATCTCGTGTGCAGCATAAATGCGCAACGGCAATTCTGCTTCAATGAAAGATTGACGCAAACTAGTAAGTGCTTGCTTCACTTCTTCTGCGCGATTACGTTGCTTCTTGCTATATCCGTACTTAGGCGTCAACACAAGATACTCCACGCCTTCGTCCATCGCTTTAATTCCCAACTTAATCGCTTCAGCTTCAGTAGCCGGACCATCGTCCATCCCCGGTAATAAGTGTGCATGTAAATCAACAAGCATATTCAATACCCTCCTAATCCATTACATTTCTTTCTCTAGTACTTTCCTTATATTGTACTTGTTATCTGAATAAATTTCAATGCCTCGATTTTTGCTCCCTATTCCTGTACACAAAAAGAGCCGCTTAACCGGTGGTAACCTTTATCTGTCTTCAACATCTAAGCAAAATACGCTCCAGCTGCAATCTGTAATGATTGCAGCTGGAGCGTTGATTTGTATAAGCATCATTTAGCGAATTGCGAGGACTGATGATGTTCGTTTCATTACATCATGCCCGGCATGCCGCCACCCATTCCCGGCATCTCCGGTGTTTCTTTTGGAATTTCGGCCACTACTGCTTCGGTTGTCAACAAGAGTGCGGCAACGGAAGCGGCGTTTTGTAAAGCTGAGCGCGTTACTTTCGTTGGGTCTACAATTCCGGCTTCAATCATGTTCTCGAAGCAATCTTCTGCAGCATTGTACCCAACACCCTTGTCAGAGCGGCGCAATGTGTCGACGATTACCGAACCTTCTTTACCGGCGTTGGCTGCAATTTGACGAACAGGCTCTTCCAAAGCACGCGCCACAATGCGAACCCCGGTTGCTTCATCGCCATCCGCTTCAACGGCTGACACGATGTCTTGCACATTGACTAAGGCAGTACCTCCTCCCGGCACAATTCCTTCTTCAACTGCCGCACGCGTTGCGTTCAAGGCATCTTCAATGCGAAGCTTGCGTTCTTTCTGTTCGGTTTCCGTTGCGGCACCGACTTTGATAACCGCTACTCCACCGGACAATTTCGCAAGGCGTTCTTGTAATTTTTCTTTGTCATAACTTGAAGTGGTTTCTTCAGCTTGCGCACGAATGATTGCGACGCGATCAGCGATTGCTTTCTTGTCACCTGCACCTTCAATAATCGTTGTTGAGTCTTTCGTCACCGTTACTTTACCTGCATGACCTAAATGTTCCGGAGTGGCATCTTTCAACTCGAAGCCTAATTCTTCAGAAATGACGGTCGCGCCTGTTAGGACCGCAATATCTTCTAACATCGCTTTACGGCGATCACCAAAGCCGGGTGCTTTAACAGCCACGACATTCAAGGTGCCACGCAATTTATTCAAGACCAATGTCGGCAATGCTTCTCCATCAACATCTTCAGCAATAATCAGAATCGGGCGCCCTGATTGCATCACACTTTCCAATAAAGGCAGCACATCCGGGATGTTGGAAATTTTGCGGTCTGTTACCAAAATAACTGGATTGTCGAGTTCCGCAATCATTTTTTCGTTATCGGAAACCATATATTGTGACAAGTAACCGCGGTCAAATTGCATTCCTTCAACAACGGATAATTCTGTTTCAATTGATTTAGATTCTTCAATTGTGATAACGCCATCGTTGCCGACACGTTCCATTGCGTCCGCAATCAATTCGCCGATAGCAGCATCGCCTGATGATACGCTCGCCACCTGCGCAATTGCTTCTTTAGACGAAACGGGGATAGACAACTCTTTCAACGCAGCCACTGCGGCACGCGTTGCCTTGTCGATTCCGCGACGAATTCCTACCGGATTCGCACCGGCCGTGACGTTCTTCATTCCTTCACGGGCAATCGCTTGCGTCAAGACTGTGGCTGTCGTTGTACCGTCCCCTGCGACGTCATTTGTTTTGGACGCTACCTCAAGAACCAATTGTGCTCCCATATTCTCGAAGCGGTCTTCCAATTCGATTTCGCGCGCAATGGTCACGCCATCATTCGTAATTAAAGGCGAGCCGTATGTTTTATCCAACACAACATTGCGCCCTTTAGGTCCTAATGTTGTCTTTACCGTATTCGCCAAAATATCCACGCCGCGCAACAAGGCAGCGCGAGCATCTTCTGAAAATTTCAATTCTTTCGCCATGAATCAAGTTCCCCTTTCTTATCCTAACACTGCAATGACATGGTCAATTGCGATGACTAATAATTCTTCACCATTGTGTTTCACTTGAGCACCGGCATATTGTTCAAAAACTACTTGATCGCCGATTTTCACTTCGCCACTTTCTTTCAATTCGCGACTAACTGCCACGATTTCACCATATTGTTGTTGTTCTTTAGCAGCGCTCGGCAACACTAAGCCGCCGGCTGTTTTTTCTTCTTTAGCAGCCACTTTAACGGCTACACGTTTCCCTAAGGGTTGTAACATTCCAATTCCTCCTTCATTAAATTAGCACTCAATAACCAAGAGTGCTAAACCTACTTCTATCTTACTCGCTTCACTCCAAAAAATCAAGCGTCAACACTTAAATAGGACGGGACGAAAAGCACATGGAAACGCGCGACGCTTCCATTTACCGATAGCCTTGTACGCTCACGTACACCGCTAGTAAAAGCTTTTCTCCCATCCTTCTATTTGGTGTTCCTAAAAGAACTCTGATTCGTCGTCCACTTCGTCCAAGTTCGTATCAATGAAGTAAATAAGTGTTTGTAACTCATTGGTCAAGTCCACATTTTGCACACGGACATTACGCGGCACATCGAAACGCAATGGTGTGAAGTTGAGAATCCCTTTGATACCGACTTTCACCAAGCGGTCGACAACATCTAAGGCAGTTTCTTGCGGCACGGTTAGAATTACAATCTCGATATCTTGCGCCTCAATTTGCTCTTCCAATTCATCCATTGAATAGACCGGGACACCGGATAAAATCTTGCCGACAATCTCCTCATTGACATCGAAAGCCGCACCGACACGCGTATTACTGTTCTTACGGAAATTGTAGTTCAACAAGGCGTTCCCCAATTTCCCTACTCCGATTAACCCGACAGTTGTCAGACGATCTTGATTTAAAGTTTTGCTGAAGAAATCCAATAAATAATCGACATCGTAACCGTAGCCGCGTTTGCCTAATGCACCGAAATACGAAAAGTCACGGCGAATTGTTGCGCTGTCTACCTTAACGGCATCACTCAATTCCGTCGATGAAATACGTTTCTTACCCGCATTTTGCAAAAAACGTAAGTAACGGTGATAGATTGGCAAGCGCTTAGCAGTGGCACGCGGTATTTCTCTCATCATATCTTTTGTCATTTTTACCCTTCTTTCACAATTAAAATCCTATTCTACTCTTTACAATCGTATAACTTATTCAGATTATAACATTTTTTCACAAAGTTTGCATCTATTTTTGCTAGTAAATAGTGTGTTTAATTTGGGCATTGAGGTCAGGCGATAACGTGCTATAATTGAAAGGCATGGAACGTTGCAATTTTTGCAAAAGGAGACAAGGAAATGATCTTATTACAAGCCAATCAAGTGAGTCGTCGCTTTGCCGATGTAACGCTCTTCGAGAATGTTAGCTTTACTATCCAAACGAATGACCGCATTGCACTAGTGGGGCGCAACGGCGCGGGCAAATCTACCTTAATCAAGCAAATCATGGGTGAAGAACCGCTGTCCGACGGACAAATTTCACGGACAAAAGACTTAAAAATCGGCTACCTTGAACAGCATGTGGCAATCGAATCGCCGCGCACTATTTGGGAGGAGATGCTCTCCGCCTTTGAAGAAACATTGGCGCTGCGCAACAAAGCGCAACAAGCAGCAGAACAGCTTGCACAATTAGCCGACGATGTCCTATCCAGCGCCTATCAAACCGCATTGGCACAATACGACAAATTGCAAGAGGAGTTGGCGCAACGCAATGCTTATGCAATCGAGTCGGAAATCCGAACCGTTTTGCACGGTTTCAGATTCTACGAAGCAGATTACGACACGCCTGTCCAAACCCTCTCCGGCGGGCAAAAAACACGTCTGGCTCTTGCTCAAATCTTACTGAAAAATTACGATTTACTTATTTTGGATGAGCCGACTAACCACCTAGATATGGAAATGCTCGCTTGGTTGGAGCAATATTTAACCGGCTACAAAGGGGCTCTGCTCATTGTATCGCATGACCGCTACTTTTTGGATAAAGTTGCCACGCAAGTAATTGAACTGCGCCACCAAACATTGCATACCTATAAAGGTAATTATTCTTACTATATCCAGGAAAAAGCCTTGCGCCTTGAACAAGAAATGAAACAATATGAGCAGCAACAGGCAACGATTCAGAAATTGGAAGATTTTGTCCAACGTAATATCGCACGCGCTTCCACCACGAAACGCGCTCAAAGTCGGCGCAAACAACTCGACAAAATGGTCAAACTCCAAAAGCCGAAACAAGACGCCAAAGCACCACGCATTCAGTTCTCCGCTAATAAAGATAGCGGTGATCGCGTCATTGAAGCGATTGACTTGGCAATCGGCTATGACAGCACGCCCGTTGCCGAACACTTGCACCTCGACTTGCGCCGTCAAGAAGCGATTGCCATTGTCGGTCCCAACGGTATCGGCAAAACAACTTTCCTCAAAACTATCCTCCAACAATTACCGCCGTTAGCAGGAGACATGAGAATCGGAACCGGCGTTTCTATCGGATACTACGACCAATCGATTCAACACCTTAACCCAAATTTGACAGTGCTCGACACATTGTGGCAAGCACACGACACAACTGACGAACGCATTATCCGTAGCATTCTCGGTAGTTTCTTATTCAGCGGCGAAACGGTTGAGAAGAAAGTTGCCATGTTGAGCGGTGGAGAGAAAGCCCGCTTAAGCCTTGCTTTACTTGCAACCGAACACGATAATACATTGCTATTAGACGAGCCGACTAACCACCTCGACATTGACAGCAAAGAAGTGCTCGAAGACGCATTGATTGACTTCGACGGCACATTGCTGTTCGTATCGCATGACCGTTACTTCATCAATCGAATTGCCACACAAGTCTGGGAGATTACCCCAACCGGCTCAACGCTCTACCTCGGTGATTACGATTATTTCCTTGAGAAAAAAAAGGAACAGCAAGAACTTGCACAATTAACCGCGACTACAACTTCTGACGCACCTAGCACTCCGAAAGCTAGCCAACAAAGCTACGAGGCAAGCAAAGCAATCAAACGAGAACTACGTAAATTGGAAGACGCTGTGGAATCTGCCCTACAAGAAAGTGAGGCTATCGACGCAATTATTGCCCACTTACATGAGCAACTCGCAATCGCCTCACAAGCCAATGACCAAGCAACGCTCGCGAAATTACATAATGAATTGCTGAGCGCCGAAGAACAACAAGTGACCATTCTCGAAAAATGGGAACAAGCGAGCCATGAGTTAGAAACCTTTCTGGAAAACAACTAAAGAACAACAACTTTTCCCTACACATGGGACCATATTTAACACAAAGCGCCTCTTAATCCACGTTGGATTAAGAGGCGCTTCATTTGATAGTGTACTTAAATGTTTTGGATGGTAATACGTTCATTAAAGCGTTTCGTTTCAATTCGCTTAGCTAAGCGTTCTTGCTGACGTTGCTCGTATCCCGAGCAAATAAACTTTTCTTCTTCTGTTTCCGGAACGATACCAGGCGCGTACACTTTTTGTCCGTCTTGAGGAACGGTCACGAAGGTCAGAAAGGCAGTCGCTGCTAGATAACGCTCACCTGTTTCCAATCGCTCACCTACCACCTTCGCAAAAACTTCCACCGATGTCGAACCGGTGCCGGATACCATTGTTTCCACACAGACAGAATCCGATAAACTTAGCGGTTGCAGAAAGTTTAACTGATCCATCGATGCCGTCACACACAGACTTCTCGTGTGACGCGATACCGTAATACTTGCACAATTATCGATGAATTCCATTAACTGCCCACCGTATAAAGTTTGATGCATATTGCAATGAAACGGCAAAATGCGATGTGCTTGAATCGAGCGCGATTGGCGACAAGTTTTAGATTCTAATGTCATTATCAGACCTCTATTAGTAAGCGCGTGCTAACCATACCGTATGTTTAGCAGGTGCTCCTGTGACAATACACGTTGCTTTTTGTTCAACTTCGAACGGAATGTTACGCGTTGTGAAGCCTGTTAGTTCCTTGATTTTTGCTTCGCTTTCTTCGGTACCGTCCCAGCCTGCCAATACCCAACCCGGTACTTCGCCGGCTGCACGTTTTGCTTCAATGTGTGCAACTAATTCGTCCAATGTGTTGATGTTCGTATAATAATTACCGCGATTCATTTCACGTGCTGTTTCCAATAAACGCGTTTGCATTATATTCAATTCCGCTTGGACTGTCGCAACGAAATCGGCAAATGGTACGGCTACTTTGTCAGCGAGATCGCGTGCCTTCAACATCACTTGTCCATTCTCCAAGTCGCGCGGTCCACATTCAATGCGAACCGGTACACCACGTAGTTCCCATTCGTTGAATTTGAAACCAGGTGAATTATTGCTGTCATCAATTATTGTGCGAATGCCGGCTGCTTTCAGTTGGGCGTTCAATTCTTGAATTTTTTCCATAATAGCAGGATTTTTTTGCCATGGTCCGACTGGTACGAATACGACTTGGTGTGGCGCCACTTTCGGTGGCAAAATCAAGCCTTTGTCATCACCGTGCGTCATAATCATTGCCCCGATTAAACGAGTGGAAACGCCCCATGATGTTGTGTAGGCATACACATGCTCATTGTCTGTGTTCAAATATTTGATATCGAATGCTTCCGCAAATTTAGTTCCCATGTAGTGTGACGTACCGGCTTGAACCGCCTTACCGTCTTGCATCATTGCCTCGATTGAGAATGTATTCTCCGCTCCGGCGAAACGCTCAGAAGGTGTCTTCTCCCCTGCTACAACCGGAACGGCTAACAAGCCTTCCACCACTTCACGATACACTTCCAACATACGCATTGTGCGCGCCTTCGCTTCTTCCGGCGTTGCATGCGCAGTGTGTCCTTCTTGCCATAAGAACTCTGATGTGCGCAAGAACGGCAATGTCTTTTTCTCCCAGCGGAACACATTCGCCCATTGATTAATCTCGAGCGGCAAATCACGGTAAGATTGCACCCAGTTGCTGAAAGCATCGCCGATAATCGTTTCTGAAGTCGGACGCAATGCCAAACGCTCTTCCAACTGCTCGCCCGCCGCTTCGGTTACCCACGGCAACTCAGGACTGAACCCTTCAATGTGATCCTTTTCTTTATTGAAAAACGATTCCGGAATCAACATCGGGAAATACGCATTGCGCACTCCCTCCTCCTTAAAGCGAGCGTCGAACGCCTTTTGAATATGTTCCCAAATCTCATAGCCGTCCGGCTTGAAAATCATACACCCTCTAACCGGCGAATAATCCATCAAATCCGCCTGCTGAATCGTTTGAATATACCATTTCGAGAAATCTTCTTTTCTTGTTACCATTGTAACCCTCCTATAAATAAAATATGCCTGTTCCCATCCTTAATTAAGGACGAAGAACAGACACTCCGCGGTACCACCTTATTTGAAGATGTCACAAAACGCGCTTAAAAACGACCCCCTGGAAATCATCGATATAACGTAACCAACGGTTATTGTATCCATGATTGAAGTGGACGTCGTTTCTGCGTTTTGGAGCTCAATTGCACGCAACTGGCGAATCTAACACCTTCCAACTCTCAGCCTCTAACGGAGCTACCCAACTGATGCCGTATAGCAGGTTCAATCATTGAGCGGGCAAGTCGCTTCCAGCCAAGGCGACATTCTCTAGTTACCATCAATCATTTACTAATCTATCTGTTGGTATTATATAGCACGCTCTCGCCAAAAAGCAACCTTTTTTGGCAGGGAAGAAAAAATACCGCGTATTAACGCGGTACTAGGTTGCCTGCTTCATCAATCTTATACTTATCTAAGAATCCAATTTGGTTCAAAGGCCAGTAAATGAAGTCGGCCTCGCCTTTAATGTCGTCAATATTGACGAATCCAAACGAGCGACTATCTAAGGAGTTTTGGCGATTATCTCCCATGACGAAGACTTTACCTTCCGGCACAACCGTTTGTCCGGTGATAGCTTCTAATGTAAAGTCTTCAGTGAAATTTCGATTCGTTTCACTTTGCTTCTGAGCGAGATACGGCTCTTCTACTGCATGTCCGTTCAAGTGTAATTGATCATCTTTGTACTCAATTGTATCCCCCGGCACACCAATCACGCGTTTGATATATAATTTGATATTTCCTTTCGCGTCCGTATCTCCCGTCGGCGAAGGTAATACAACCACATCGAAACGGTCAACTTTGCTCAACTTGAACATGAATAAACGTTGCCCATCCGCCAATGTGTAATCCATCGAGCGACCATCTACCGCAAAAGGTTCTGCAATAAAATGACGAAACGTAAAGACAATTCCAATCGCCACAACAATCGTCACAATATAACTTAAAACTTCTTTGAAGATATTTTTCATCTGCACCGACCCTATCTATCCATCATTTTTCTTTATTCTACCGCAGTCCGCACCGAATAACAATGTTTTCAATCGGCTTTTGTGAATTATTTCGTGTTATTTACTCGCTTGCCTTTTATTTTTCTGGCTTGTTCTGCATCCATCACTGTATCGATTGCCAGGACAACTGCAATAATATGCACCGGGTCAACCTCGTCATTATGCGGCGTAATTTCAAATGTATCCGACCACGCAAACAATTTTTTGCCGACGGACGCTACACGCTTGCCGGAGCGGTCATACAACTGATAATCATGCGCCCAAATATTGCCCTTGATTGTCCACCCTAATTCGTCGATTGAATATTTCGGACTGAAGAACGACCAATGCTTACGAATCGTCGCAATTCGCTTGCCTTTAACCAATACATCAAACTTCGGAAAAATCGTCAGCAACTTCTGATGAACAGACGCCACTCGATCACGTGTCTGACTGTCATAAATATGCAATTTGCGACCTAATGAAATCAGTTCCCCTTTCACTGTGTAAACGGAACGCTGATTCGCGTCATAAATATCGAAATCCTCTGTCCAAGAGAAAAAACGTTGTTTCATATATAATTTCATCTTTTATACCTCGTTTTTCATAAGATACCCCCATTATACACCTTCCTGACAAAAAAGTATCCAACTTGAGTATGATTTCTGTTACAATTCCATTATAATAAGACTTTGAAAGTGAGGGATTATATGAAACAACATACAAAAACTTATGGTTTGATGACTGCCGTTGCTATGATTGTCGGTATCGTCATCGGGTCAGGTATTTATTTTCGGGCAGATGATATTCTAACTTATACCGGCGGTGACTTAGGGCTTGGATTGCTCGTTTTAATTATTGGCGCTAGTTGTATTATTTTCGGGAGTTTGTCTTTATCAGAACTTTCCCAGCGCACAGATGCCAGTGGTGGTGTTTCCAGCTATTACGAAGCATTTATTAGTCCTCGAATCGCGGCAGCCATTGGTTTCTTTCAAACATTCGTGTATTTTCCGAGTATTACCGCAATCGTCAGTTGGGTTGCAGCAATCTATACCTTCTTAGCTCTCGGCGTCAATGCCGATTTCCGATCTCAAATTTGGCTGGCAGCCGGTTACATCGTTCTATTTACTGCGTTGAACCTCTTATCACGCAAACTTGCCGGGCACTTCCAGTCACTTTCTACCATTGTCAAAATGATACCGCTCATCTTGGTAGCTTTAGCGGGCATTTTTTGGACGCAACCCCAACCGGAAATACCGGCGGAATTCGCTGTTCAACCTGTGCGCGCT
The DNA here is from genome assembly GCA_026131555.1 of Aerococcaceae bacterium NML190073. GTDB lineage: Bacteria > Bacillota > Bacilli > Lactobacillales > Aerococcaceae > Abiotrophia. The sequence continues at coordinate 341,135 of JAMXJH010000001.1, forward strand.
GTCGGGTGGGGCTGGATTACAGCGCTATTGCCATTGGCTTTCTCGTATGACGGTTGGACCATCGTCGTGTCAATTGCTCCGGAATTGCGTGATGCTAAGCGTAATTTACCAAGGGCGTTGATTCTGGGACCTATCGTTATCTTATTAACTTATCTCCTGTTCTTTTACGGGTTGACACGCTTATTAGGCGCAAGCTTTATTATGTCGACCGGAGATAGTGCCATTCAATATGCCATGAACACATTGTTAGGCGAACGCCTCGGAAATCTTCTGCTCGTTATCATTATTATTTCCGTGCTTGGCGTGACGAACGGCATTTTGCTTGGAGGAATGCGCTTGCCGCAAGCTTTAGCAGAACGCGGCTGGATCCGCAGCCAGCGCTTAGCACGCATTCACCCGTCTTACCAAGTTTCAATTGCTTCCAGCTTACTATACGCCGGTATTTCACTAAGTTGGCTCGTTGCGCATTACTTTATCCAATCGCATAATTTGCTGCAAGGACGAGATATTAGTGAAATTTCCATCGTCTTCAATTATCTATGCTTAATCTTGCTTTATATCGCTGTATTTCAACTTTTCCGTAAGCGAGTTGTTCAAAATACACTGACCGGATTCGTTGCGCCAATCCTTGCCAGTATCGGATCGCTACTTTTACTGATAGGAAGTCTAATTGCTTCTCCCTATTATGTATTAATCTTCTTGGTATTCTGTTTAAGTTCTTGCTTAATCGGATATGTTCTATACCGAGAATAAAAAGTTTATACCTCGCAAAAAAAAGGTTGTGATTTCATCACAACCTTTTTTATTATTGCTACTGATTATTGAAGATAGAGTGTCTAAATTCATCTGTTTGTTTCAAATACTGTTTGAAGATGGCTTCTTTCAGTTTTTGTACATGATTGGTTTGTTTAGTAGCATCACTTTGAGTTAATTCTGTTATGGCTTGCTGAATGTTATCGAATGAGTCTAATTGATAACGTTTCGTTTCCAGTCCCAGTTGAACTTCAACTTCACCCACTGCTTTCAAGTTCGGCAACTTGTCAATGCGTTCCTTAAACATCGCTTTCTTAAATGCCTTCAAATCTGCATATTGATTGCCTAGAACTTTGCGGACAATATAACTGTCGCTGAGTGGCAAATTCGCTGCTGCTGCTTCTTTGGCATATTGACTCGATACATAAGGAATGAAGCCTTGCTCGTATCCTTTATGCGCTAAAAGTTCAAACGCTGTTCGACGGAATGTGTAACCGCCTGAAGTTCCTGACGGATTTTCTTCTAGACTGTAGAATGGCGAGAATAGCGGCACTTTGACATAAGCATCCCACTCATTGTTACGTAATCCACGTGTTCTATCTCTGAAGAAACGTTTGAGCGCTACGCTATTGTCAACGAAATCATCGATGCTTGTCAAGTTCAACGCATTCCATTCTTCCTCCGTAAAGTTGCGGAAAAAGTCGTTGCGGTTCGCTGCATCATCCGGTGTATTACCCGGTTGAGGTGCTAATTTCGTCAATAGGTTTCGTTGCTGTTCTTTCGGTAAAGCTTTGATGGCTTCCGCTTCGGCGTAATCCAACATATAGACAACATCCATCACGCCGTGCATATATGTCTTCAAGTCGTCTGCATTTTGGAAGCGACGCGGTGTGGCATTGTATTCCGAGAAGTCCGTTGGATGTTCACCGTCTTGAATCAAGTTGAACCCGAACGAATTGCGAATACGATTGCCGTCGCCGCGCGGTGCTTGTAACAAACCTTCCGCAAAGCTTTCCGCACTATGTCCCGGACGGCGCTTATGACCGCCGAAATACACACTGCTGTCAAAATTATGTATTTGCTCATGTGTGAAAATGGAACTTCCTTTTCCACCTTGTTGCTCGAGTGCGCCTACAAGGACGAATGCAACAACGGTTCCATTAGAGTAAGCTTCCGAATTATTCACCTTGCCATGCCAGTTCCCCGTAGGACCGAAGAACTCACGCACAGCGAGTGTGGTGTTGTCGTCAAATTTCTCTGCCCATACGGTGTTGTTATGATTGTACAAGCTATCCCACACCGGTAATCCTTGAAGCAATCTGTCGCGAACCGATGGTAAAGCAATGCGATACCACGCTGCAAAGTGCTCGCCTTGCTTGCGAGCTTCTCTATCGACAATCGCTTTGAATTCCGCCACTTTTTGGGCGTATGTTTCAGGGTTCGTTGTTTTCAGAGAAGTGTCAATGTACTTATCGAATGCTCCGAATGTAATGGTTGACATCGTCGGAATAATGTACACTCCTTCATCGGACAATGTCAAAAGTGGTAGTAACATATTTCGGTAATCGAATGTTCTACCGCCTTTGCGGTAAGTGGTATTCAATTTCTCGTATACATCACTTGTTCCAACCGCTTGCTCATTCACCATTGACTTGCCTTCAGCAATATATGCCTTCGTTGTCGCCTTGAACCATTCGCTTTCGCTTTGCTCTTTCGCAAAAAGATTGCGGTATACATTGAGGTACTCACGTATAGATGCCGTATCATGATGAACTCCCATAATAAGTGGATTCAATTCATGGTTATTGATTGGGTTCAGTCCGTGTAAGCCTTGTGAGCCAACCTCTACCAACCAACGTAAAGTATCTACCGGACGACCGAAGAAGTCTTGGCGATACAATGCCAACTCCTTGATGTTCATGTCCCCGAAGTTAATGTTGTACCAGCGATTGACATAGGATAAACCTAGTAAGAGTTGCGCTTTATTTTGTTCGATGTAGTTGAGGATGCCTTCGTCGGTCATGTTCACAGATGATGTGCCCAGAACCGAAGCGACAACAGCTGGCAGTTGCTCTTTCAAGGTATTGAAGGAGTCTTTCAAGTATAGCTCATGCATCCGATCTTTTCTAACACCTGTGCCACCCAAGGCGGTCCACACTTCGTCACCTTCGTATTCGAGCGGACTTAATAGCGTTACCACTTGGTCCACTAATTGCTGATTCGTCGGCTGCAACCATTCCGGTGTATATAACATCTCCGTATCTGCCAAACGGTATTCTGCAATGCCGGTTGCTCCGAAGTCTTCCTTAAAGGTAACGGCACGCTTCTCAATTGTTCCATCTGCAAAATGTAACCAAATATGATTGATCTCCTCTTTGTGACGTGCTAAATCCGTCACAAGTGCTGCATCTTTTAACGATGTAATCGACAATAACGGCACAGTATATAGCTTGTCCGTCGTCGCAATCTTATTACCGAGTTTCACAATATATTCCTTATTGTAGAACGGCAATAATTTGAGCGTGTTGTAGTAAGCAATCGAACGATCTTCTGTTGCATTGACTACTTGCCAGTAAGCGGTTGGACGCGCTGTTTCGGCAACGAGCGAACCGGTATTCGCAACCGTCGCTGTAATGCCCATAGCCGTTAATTTCGCTTGCGCTTCTTCCGGTGTGATGTACGTGGTCCACTGATCTTTAACGGCATTCGTTTCCTGTTCAACCGCAAAAACACTCTCCTTATGGACTTTTGCCGTTGTATACGCCGTATCGCCATACACGGTGTTACCATTTACCACTTGCGCTTCGGTTACAGCATTTCTCAAAATTCCATTCACATAAGTAGAGCCTAACAAGCCGCCAACCTGACCGTTTGTCCCCTTATTGTATAACGATCCTTTCGCATATACTTGGTTGACAGTAGCCCATGTATTTGTCCCGTGCAATCGTCCGACAATCATTCCGACTTTATGGTTTTGACTTGTTGTGTTCACGCGGATATCCGCATCTACATAACCCTTATCAAGGTTTCCTTCATGCAATTCTCCTACTAAACCGCCAACAAAGGAATCTGCTCCTTGGTCGGAAAGTGCTTGAATGGCTCCTGTAAAGGCAACGTTACTGATCTTCGCTTGCTCCGCTTTACCGACCAAACCACCGATTGTTCTAGAAGCGACAATGGTTCCTTCAACGGCTACATCATTGATGGTTGTATCGGTCGCTTGTTTCGCCAGAGCTCCTACTGTGTGATCCAAAGTTGCAATGTTTACATGCTTTAAATCTAAATTACGTACAGTTGCACTGACCATTTTGTTGAAAAGCGGTGCAGCCAAATCGAAGATTGCAAACTGCTTGCCGTTACTATCTCCAGTCAATTGCCCGTAGAATCCATTCGTTACATAACTTGTAGCGGTTGATGCTAAGGCTACTCCCGCTGCCGAGAGATTTGCTCCTAAGGTAAAATTACCTGTCGGATTTGCTTCCATCGCTGCAATTAATGCCGCGAATGAAGTATATACCCCTTCTTGTGGTGTATGTTTCGCCACATAGAAGTTATAATCTGATTCGTATGCTGACCCTTTATCTTCCACTAACTCCGGATGAGCAACCGTCACACGATAAACGGCTTCGCCGTCACGCATTTCTTCGGTAATGGCTTTTACCGGCAAGCGCCATTCTTTCTGATGTTCAGACTCTACCACCACATAATAGTGCGTCAAATCTTTCGGTACTTCTGCTAAAGAAAGTAGCTTGCGATACTCATTACCTTCTAAACCAAACAAGCTGACTGCTTTAGCGTCTTTGATTGCTATTTTCTTAAGGGTGAGTTCTACTGCTTGACGCTCGGATAGCTTCGTTTCTTGTTCGCCATTGCCGATGTCATAGACCATCTCCGTTTCCAATTCGTACGGTGTATCGTAATCTAAATCAGCAATCTCTGTCGGTGTTCCTTTCACAATCGGTACTCTTCTGAAAAAGACGCCGCCCTTATAAATGTTCACATGCCCACGCACATAAGTATCATCCGGGTCCGTAACCGTATGCGAGATGGTCGCTGTTTTGGATAAGTTAGAACTTGCTGTGTCCGTTACCGCAATCGTCGGTTGTGTCCGTAATCTTTGGAGTGCTGCTAAAGCCGCTGCCACTTTGGCTTCTTCCTCATTCAGAGCAGATTGCTTCACATCTGCACCGTCTTTGACCTGACGCGCATTGGCAATCACATCCATTAGCTGTTGCCAACTTGCTGTGGTGTAATGGTCCGGATTCAGGCCTTCGCGCTCCGCAATTTTTGCTTCCAGTGGTTGCTTGTTCACTGATAATTGCTTCAACGCATCTGCCAAAGCTAACATCGATGCATTGACTTGTGATTGCTTCGCTGAATTATCACTATAAATTCCCGTCGCCTCTTGCAAAATCGTTGACAGACTTGCCCAGCTCTCCGGTGAATAGTCGCCCTCGACTTTCGTTTGAGCGTCTTTAATTAAGGTATCCAAATCTTGTTTGTTCACCGTTAAGGCGGATAAGGCTTCGCTTAATTTCGTTGCGGATGCGTTGATTGCAGATTGCTTAGAAGTAGATGACGCGTTAACATCAGTGGCTTCTAACAACGCTCCACTTAAGGCGGACCAACTTTCCGGTGAATAGTCGCTTGCAATTTTCGTTTGGGCGTCTTTGATTAAGTTGTCTAAGCCTTGTTTGTTCACCGTTAAAGCGGATAAGGCTTCGCTTAATTTCGTTGCGGATGCATTGATTGCAGATTGCTTAGAAGTAGATGACGCGTTAACATCAGTGGCTTCTGACAACGCTGCGCTTAAGGCGGACCAGCTCTCCGGTGAATAGTCGCCCTCGACTTTCGTTTGAGCTTCTTTGATTAAGTTGTCTAAGCCTTGTTTGTTCACCGTTAAAGCGGATAGGGCTTCGCTTAATTTCGTTGCGGATGCGTTGATTGCAGATTGCTTAGAAGTAGATGACGCATTGACTTCGGTAGCTTCTGACAACGCTGTGCTTAAGGCGGACCAGCTTTCCGATGAATAGTCGCTTGCAATTTTCGTTTGAGCATCTTTGATGCGCATATCTAAGGTTGTTTTGTCCACAGAAAGATTTGCCATTGCTTGCGCCAATTGTGTCGCTGCCTGATCAATTTGTTCCTGCGTTGCTTCCGGATTCTCGTGAACGACAACAGACGCTTCCAGTGCCGCTTCAAAAATACTCCAGCTTTCCTCGCTGTAATCCGTTGGTTCTCTGTCTGCGTTCTCATTAATGACCGCTTCCAACGCTTCCTTATTCGGTGGTAAAGGCGTCGGCGTATCGGTCGGCGGAGTATTAGTATCCGATTGAGTATCGGAACCCGTGGACGTATTATCATCAACCGCAGGTGTATCCGTTGAATCTCCTGCATTGTCGGTTGCCGGTGGCGGCGCGCTACCTTCTTCATCGGTTGAAGTGGACTCATCGGTCCCGCTCGGTGGTGTTGTACCACTATTATCAGCCGATGGCGCCGGATCGGTCGGTGTATCTACCGGTGGTGTAGTCGGTGTATCCGATTGAGTATCGGAACCCGTGGACGTATTATCATCAACCGCAGGTGTATCCGTTGAATTCCCTGCGTTGCCGGTTGCCGGTGGCAGTGTGCTACCTTCTTCATCGGTTGAAGTGGAATCATCCGCACTGCTCGGTGGCGGTGTGCCCGTATTGTCAGACGATGGCGCCGAATCTGTCGATGGCATTTCCGGCACATCTGATGACGCATTATCGCTACTTGGCGGCGTTTGAATGGTATCATCGGTCGAAGGCGGCGTCACACTAACCTCCCCCTCCGGCAAAACAGGTTGTGCCGGCTCTACAGGACGGTGACCACCCTCATCAAGCTGCTCGTTCATCTTCTGCTCATCTGTCGGTACACTTGACGGACGAGATTCATGAGGTTTGTTCGCTTCTGACGTTACAGAATTTGTTGTAACATTTGTTGAATTCAGGGTGCCGACAATATAACCGAGATAACTGTAACCTTCAATGTCTGTCGGTGTCGGTAATGTGTCGCCTGCATTCAACGTAAACGTTTGTGTCAAATGACTGAATAATTGCGGTTGCACAGCGGACACAGAATTGATTACAATAGACTGCCCCAACGTTGAAATCAACACTAGTGCGATGACTTTTTTGTTGCCTTTGACGAACTTGACGGCAACAACCATTAGGGCGATTCCTCCGAGAGAAGCAATCATTGCATCTAATTTGGAATCTCCTGTTTCAGGCAAAGTACGCTCGCTGCGATAAACAAAATAATACGTTTGCTCGCTCTGCAAATTATCTTGCGGTAAACCCGCTTGAAGTAAAATTTTCTCTGTTGCAGACAGTTCGCTCTCAGCAACATAATGATAGGTCAATGAACGCGTTGTTCGGCTTGTTTCGGCAAAAGCAACCACATCATGCGTGAGCGGTGTCGCGCCTAATATGAATGAACCGATAACCGCTGAAGTGACTCCGATTGACAGCTTGCGAATCGAGAACTTCAAGATGTTTTGTCCTATTTTTCTACGCGGTGGTCTAGACATAGCATTGAATCTCCTTACATAAATATAGTCCCTTTAAGAATAGCGCATTCCCCTTGATAATACAAGTATTGCCGGCGGATTCCTCTACAAAAAATCACCCGACTCTCTCAATACTGTGCCCACCTTTCACTCAAGGTTCTGCAAGCGGGGAACAAATGCGTGACTCGCCTCTTCAACACAGACTTTCTCATCAAGGCAGTCTTCGGTTTCCTTGCCGATAAATCATCCGCCGTAGAGGGATTTCTGTTTGTATCATCGTTAATTTTTGAACATTTTCTTATAATTATTCCATTGAAATAAGGTTGTTTGGCACGGTATAATGAAAGCGTTATTAAATATTTAGGAGGCATTGCTATGAATACAGAACAATTATTGGCGAAGTTTCGTGACGTTTTCAAGCGTGAAGATGGTGCACTCTTCTTTGCACCGGGACGAATCAATTTAATCGGGGAACATACGGATTATAACGGCGGGCGCGTCTTCCCTTGTGCGATTACGCAAGGAACTTATGCAGTGGCGGCATTGCGCGACGATGCAAAAGTGCGCTGCTATTCATTAAATTTCGAAGACGTTGGCGTGATTGAATTCCAATTGGATGAGTTGGTCAATCGTAAGGAAGATAATTGGGCAAACTTTGTCAAAGGTGTGATTAAGTTTGTGCAGGAAGCCGGACACACTGTAGACAAAGGGTTCGACATTCTGGTATACGGTAATATTCCGAACGGTGCCGGACTTTCTTCTTCCGCTTCATTGGAGTTGCTAGTCGGTATTACTTTGGAGCACTTGTTCCATTTAAGCCTTGAGCGTCTTGATTTAATCAAAATCGGCAAGCAAGTCGAGAACCATTTTATCGGGGTGAATTCAGGGATTATGGATCAGTTCGCCATTGGAATGGGCGCGAAAGATATGGCGATTTACTTAGATACAAACACGTTGGAGTATGAATTGATTCCAGCTGCTTTCGGCGATTATGTGGTATTGATTATGAACACGAATAAACGCCGTGAATTGGCGGATTCTAAATACAATGAACGCCGTAGCCAATGTGAGGAAGCATTGCGCCGCTTACAAACGGAACTGGACATCCAAGCATTGGGCGAGTTGGACGAAGCAACCTTCGAAGCGAATCGCCACTTGATTGGTGATGACGTGTTAGAACGCCGTGCTAAGCATGCCGTCTACGAAAACGAGCGCACTGTTAAAGCCAAAGAAGCCTTGACAGCAGGCAACTTGGAAGAATTCGGACGCTTATTGAACGCTTCGCATACAAGTTTGCGCGATGATTACGAAGTAACCGGCATCGAACTCGATACTTTAGCACATACGGCATGGGAACAAGACGGTGTATTGGGAGCACGTATGACCGGCGCCGGCATGGGCGGTTGTGCGATTGCCTTAGTCCACAAAGACAAAGTGGACGCCGTTAAAGAAGCTATCCAAGCCACTTACGAAGCAAAAATTGGCTATCCGGCCAGCTTCTATATTGCGCAAGTCGGCGAAGGCGCAACTAAATTATAAACCATTACACACAACAACCGGTGGCAATCACATGCTGGATTGCCACCGCCATTCTATGACAAGCTTAAGGGGGACCTCATGTGACAATATCAATTTCAACTGTGATTCAAGATTTTATCCGAAAAGGTGAGCAACTGGGTTGGATTCACCCGATCGATCGGCATTATGTGGCAAATCGCCTCATTCAATTAGTCAACTTGAGTGAATACGCACCGGATTGCCAGTGCGAAACTCACGCATTACCCGACTTATTAAACAGTCTGGATGCTCTACGTGACTATGCGGTCGCCAACGGCATCATCGAAGATATCGGCTATGCCAAAGAACAATTCGAAGCAGCGGTCATGGATTTAATCACGCCAACTCCCTCAAAGCTGAATGATATTTTCTGGGAAAAATACGCAACCGACAAGACGAGCGCCACCGATTATTTCTATGCGCTCTCGCAAGCGAATGACTATATTAAGACACGCAACATCGCTAAAAACATCGCCTTCACTACACCGAGCGCTTACGGCGACTTGGAAATTACCATTAACCTCTCGAAACCGGAGAAAGACCCGAAAGAAATTGCGGCTGCCAAATTGGCGCCGGCTTCCAATTATCCGAAGTGCTTGCTCTGTATGGAGAATGAAGGCTATCAAGGCAGAAGTAATCATCCTGCCCGTCAGAATCACCGTATCGTTCGCCTCGATTTGGAAGGACGCGCGTACGGCATGCAATACTCACCTTATGTGTACTACAACGAGCATAGTATTTTCTTAAACGAGCTACACATCCCAATGGAAGTAAACCGTCAATGTTTCGATAATTTATTGGCAATTGTCGATGTGTTGCCGCATTATTTTGCCGGGTCGAACGCCGACTTACCGATTGTCGGTGGCTCCATCTTATCGCATGACCATTACCAAGGCGGGCGTCATACTTTCCCAATGGAAAAAGCGACTGCCTACCAGGCGATTGACTTGGTCAACCACCCGAATGTGACGGCGGAACTCGTTAATTGGCCGATGAGTGTCATTCGTTTGCGCAGTGCCAACGCAACAGATATTGCGGTAGCTGCCGAAGACATTCTCGCTAAATGGCGTGGCTACTCGGATGAAAGCGCGGATATTCTCGCTTTCACAGAAGAAACACCGCACAACACGATTACTCCGATTGCGCGCCGCAAAGGTGAATGGTTCGAAATGGATTTAGTCTTGCGTAATAATCGCACTACGGAAGAATTTCCGGACGGCATTTTCCACCCGCACAAAGATGTGCAACATGTCAAGAAAGAGAATATCGGCTTAATTGAAGTGATGGGCTTAGCCATTTTGCCGCCACGTCTAGTGGAGGAAACGGCCGCCATTGAGCGCTTCTTATTAGGACAAGCCGATCTAGACAGCGTTGCCGAAGGTCACCGTGAATGGGCGACCGCTTTGCAGACGGCTCATCCGGAAGTCAGTGCGGATAATGTCCACACCCTCGTCCAAAACGCAATCGGCGAGAAATTCGCACGCGTATTGGAAGACGCCGGTGTTTACAAACAAACGGTTGAAGGACGCGAAGCGATCTTACGCTTCGTGAACTATGTGAACCAATAAGAACTAAACAAAGCCACTCGCATCAGCGGGTGGCTCTTATTATTTATTCCGACAATTCCCCATGTCAACGGTTCCGGCAACAAGGAAATGTTTCCGATTTGTCCTCCCTAGAGTGTCAGGGAGCAAAAAACTTTTGGTTTTGTCCTCCCTAGAGCGTCAGGGAGCAAAAAACTTTTGGTTTTCTTCTCCCTAGAGCATAAGGGAGCAAAAAACTTTTGGTTTTCTTCTCCCTAGAGCATAAGGGAGCAAAAAACTTTTGGTTTTCTTCTCCCGCAGACGTAAGGGAACAAAAAAACTTTTAGTTTTGCCCTCCCGCAGACGTCAGGGAACAAAAAACTTTTGGTTTTGTCCTCCCTAGAGCATAATGGAGCAAAAAACTTTTGGTTTTCTTCTCCCGCAGACGTCAGGGAACAAAAAACTTTTGGTTTTGCGCTCCCTAACGATCTAGGCAAGTCAGCCGAAAAATGGACGACTTTCTTTTTGCCCGATGAGGCTTTATAATTAACAGCAGTCTATACAAAGGAGAATCGCAAATGCCTAAACCCACAGAAGACAGCATGCTTCAACATCTCTATGACTTGATACTCAATCCACAATTGTCGCAAGTAGAGCGCAATCTCCTCATCATTGGCAAAAACGCGCTTGAGCAAGGTGTCTACTTCCCGAAAGTGATGCAAGACTTAAAATTGGCGCTCGCTCCCCTTGCTGTCACACAACAATTATCCCCTCCCGTTGTCGAATTATTATGCACGATTTCCCGCCACTATCCTGGGGACGGCGTTGCCGCCTTATGGAATGACCTATTGCGGTAGTCGACAGGCAATAGTGGCTCGAATACTTTTCTCGCACAGCAGGGCAATCGAACGGGCACATTGCTGACAGCAGCGCTCTTTATACTCATTCTATTAAACCTGTTTAGAATTATGTTACAATAACTTAGAATTTTGATGCGAAAGGACTTATTTATGTTAAATTATTTGACTTTGGCGCTCGTTACGGCGCTCGCGTACTTCATCGGACAACAATTCCCACTTATCGGTAGCTCGTTGAGTGCTATCTTGATTGGCGCTATCGTTGCGCACTCACCTTTACACACCCAACTGCATCTCCCCCAATTCAAAAAAATAAGCAGCACTCTCCTGAAATACGGCATTATCGTCCTTGGGTTGACGCTCTCTTTTGCGACGTTTTCCGGTATAGGCGTGCGCTCGCTACTTGTAACCCTCCCTGTTATTGTCGGGTCTTTTTTGACAGCGATTGGGGTCGGGCGATTATTGCAGGTGAAGATGAACGGGCGGTTATTAGTCGGTGTCGGCACTGCCATTTGCGGTGGTTCAGCGATTGCGGCAGCGGCGCCGGTCATTGAAGCGGAAGAAGATGAGATTGCCTTTGCGATTGCGACAATCTTCCTCTTCAATATGATGGCACTCGTTGTCTTTCCTGTCGTCGGTGCTTGGCTCGGCTATGACGACTTGGCGTTCGGTGTATTCGCCGGTTCGGCAATCAACGATACGTCTTCCGTTGTGGCTGCCGGGTTCGCCTTCAGCGAACAAGCGGGAGAGATTGCGACTGTCGTCAAATTGGTGCGCACCTTAATGATTGTGCCGGCTTGTCTTGCCTTAATTGGTTACCGTTACTATCATTTGCGCCAAGAAGGCAATCCGATTACCTTGCGACAAGTACGCAACATCGTGCCGCAATTCGTCATTTGGTTCATCTTGGCAGTCATCGTTGCTACCTTCGTGCCGATTCCGACGGCATTAACCTATCTGTTGAAGCAAATCGCTCGCATTCTCATGACAATGGCTTTAGCAGCTGTCGGTTTATCCATGAACTTCAAGCAATTACGCACTGCCGGACTGCCAGCCATTCTATTAGGCGGTATCACATGGCTTGCGGTTATCCTCGTAAGCATCGTGTTGATTGCCATCTTCTTCCAATAACAAAATAAACAGCCTTCTGTCTACTTGACAGAAGGCTGTTTGTTTGTGTATTTTGAATGCTTTTAACGAATCGTTTTCATCGCTTGTGCCCATAGGACAACATCATTGATTAAGTTTTGCGCCGTTGCATCGTGCACACTTGACGGTTTAAATGCTGAGAATTGTTCGAAATCTGTATATAGATTGAAACCCAAATTAGTCGAAACGGTTGCTAAGCGCAATGTTGATAACATTTGGCGCAAAGAATACGATGCTGCGATACCATTTGTGCTACCATAACTGACAATCGCTGCGGATTTATTGTGCCATTCCGGCGCAAGATGATCAATCGCATCTTTCAAAGCGCTTGTAATGCTCTTATTATATTCCGGTGTCACGAAGATAAAGCCGTCCAATTCATCGACTTTCTTAGACCATACTTGTACTTGCGGATTAGCGTACTGACGGTTCGCCATCAATGGCGGTACATCTTCATTAAAGCGCGGTAAGTCATACGCTTTGATATCCACCAACTCAAATTCCGCATCAGAATGTTCTTCTGCTAATGCCTTCACCCACTCGGCTACTTGTAAATTCACACGTGCGTCACGGGTACTTCCTGTAATAATGCCAATTTTTACCATAAATTCTTGCCTCCTATTGATGATTCCGGACATCTGCCCAGTCATTGATGCTACCATTATAAATAGCACGAACCGTATCAAATGTCAAATCGTCTATTGATGACGCATTGTTCACAATAATCACAATGCCGTCCAAAGCCATTGCGACAGAGTGCACCTGCGTTTGTTCCGTTACTTTCAACTCGCGCGATGCCATTCCCAAATCAGCGGTTCCGTCACTGACTGCGGCTATACCGGCAGTTGACCCATTGGATGTAATGCTGATTTTTACTTTTGGGTTATGTGCCATATAGGCTTCTGCTAATTTCTCGACAACCGGTGTTAAGGAAGTCGAACCGACGATACTGATTTGTCCACTAAGTTGAGTAGGCTCGTACGCTTTAAGCGGAACGTGCGCCACATCTAAGTGCGTCTGCCCCACTTCCGGACGCGCACCGACCGCAATATAGCCACTCGCCTCTACTAATGCTTGCCCTTCCTGGGAAAAAATATACGTCAAGAAGTCGTCCGCAATCGGATTGAGTGCCGATTGCGACCACACTATGTTGAAGGGACGAGCTACGGGGTAGGCGCCTTTTTTGACGGCATCGGGGCTAATCGATACGCCGTTAATCGCAATCGCCTTCACACTATCATTCAGTGAGCCATAGGAGATGTAACCAATCGCGTCGGGATTGCCGGCAACCGTCTGCATGACGCCGCTTGTCCCGTTGAGCGTATCGGCTTCCACCGTAATCGCATCATCGCCATGCTCATCGACCACCTTCATAATATCCACAAACGCTCCGCGCGTTCCGGAACCGACTTCCCGAGAAACAACAATAATCGGTTGTTGCGCCCGTTCGCCTTGCGGACGCGTGAAATAGGCGAATAGCAACGCCAACACTGCCACGACTGAAATTCCAAGCACAGCTTTCTTCATAGCGTTTCTCCTTTAGTTCAATTCGATGATTTCGCCCGTATTCAAGAAGACGACACGTTCGCAAATATTGGTCACATAATCACCGATACGTTCCAAATTATTGCTGATGCCAATATAACTAATCCCTGTCAAAATAATATCCGGATTCTTCTGCATATGCTTGGCGCTGTCGCGGTAAATCTCCTTCAACCAAGCGTCCATTTTCTCGTCTTCCGCTGCGATTTTGCGCGCGGCAGAGGCGTCTTTAGCGATGTAAGCATTCAATGCCGCTTCAATCATCGCTTCTGCCAAGTTCGCCATTTCACGCAAGTTGTTCGTAATGCTCTCAACATCTTCTTCTTCAGGATTTCGGCGCAATACGGCACGTGCAATCGACACGGCATGGTCGGCAATCCGTTCCAAGTCTAAACTGATGTGCAAGACTGCAAACAACATCCGCAAATCGCTGGCAACCGGTTGTTGAAGTGCAATAATACGATGCGCTTCTTTTTCGATATCGGCGGTAGAGGCATTGATACGCAAATCATCGCTGAATAATTCATGTGCTAATTCGGGGTCGCGATTAATATAAGCTGTGATTGCTTTATGTACGGAACGCTTCGCAGCGCTGCCCAATTCTGTCAAATGATTGTGTAAAGCTTCTAATTCCTGTGCATAGTTCTTTCTAATCACCATAATAATTCCTCCTTCATTAGCCGAATCTTCCGGAAATATAATCTTCTGTACGTTGGTCTTTCGGTGTCGTAAAGATTTGTTCTGTCGCACCGAACTCAATCACTTCTCCCGTTAGGAAAAACGCAGTCTTATCCGAGATACGTGCCGCTTGTTGCATATTGTGCGTGACGATAATAATCGTGTAGCGGTTCTTCAACTCTTGGATAAGGTCTTCGATTTTACCGGTTGAAATCGGGTCGAGCGCAGAAGTCGGCTCGTCCATCAATAAGACTTCCGGCTCATTCGCAATGGCGCGCGCAATACAAATACGTTGTTGTTGTCCACCGGACAAAGCCGTCGCGTCTTTATGTAATTTATCTTTGACAGATTCCCAAATCGCCGCTCCACGTAGCGACTCCTCAACAATGCGATCGAGTGTCGCTGAATCTTTGATACCGTGCGTACGCGGACCGTAAGCAACATTATCATAAATACTCTTCGGAAACGGGTTCGGCTGCTGGAACACCATTCCCACTTGCTTGCGCAACTGGTTCACATCGTAGCCGCGGCTGTAAATGTCTTTCCCGTCCAGTTCAATCTTACCTTCTATTCGCACCGACGGCACTAAATCTTGCATGCGATTTAAAGTTTTCAAGAAGGTGGATTTCCCGCAACCTGACGGACCGATAAAGGCGGTCACTTCCTTTTCCGTCAAGTCCATATCAATTCCTTTTAAGGCTTGGAATTGGTCGTACCACAACTTCAAATCTCTTACTTTAAACTTTGGATTGGTCACGTTATTTTCCTCCTTGACTTAACTTTTTACTCAAAAAAGTCGACACTCCGTTAATGATTACCACTAACAAAATAATAATCGTTCCTGTGGCGTATGCTTCCTTAATGTGCAATCCTTCAGAAGACAGCACATACATATGTAAAGCCAATGTCCGCGAAGACGACATCAGATTTTGCGGCAAGCCGGTAGCAGAACCGAGCGTGAATAGCAACGCCGCTGTTTCCCCGACAATTCTACCGACAGCAAGAATAATCCCTGACAAGATGCCCGGCATCGCCACCGGCAACACCACCGTAAAAATCGTCCGCAACTTGCCCGCGCCGAGCGCCAAACTCCCCATGCGTAAGGAATTATTTACCGACAACAGACCTTCCTCAGTCGAAGAAATAATGACGGGCAAGACCATAATTACAACGGTTAGAATCCCCGCCATCATCGAAAATTGAAACTTCAAATGAATGACAAACAACAACATTCCGAACAACCCGTACACAATGGAAGGGATTGCCGATAGCGTGTCGGTTGCCAGACGAATGAAGTGAACGAAGCGACTTTTGCGATTGGCATATTCAACCAAATAAAAGCCGGTGAACACACCTATCGGAACGGCTATCGCCAAAGCAATCGCCACCAAGATTAACGTCGAAATAATTGCCGGCAACATGGAAACATTATCGGTTGTGTATTGCCAAGCGAACAATTCCGGCTTCAATGCCGTTAATCCGTTCAATACAATAAACCCAATGATAAAGAGAAGAATCCCCAACGTAAACATTGCACATGCCCAAATCAAGCCTTTGACCCAATTGATTCGCTTCATTAGCGTTTCCCTCCTTTAGCTTTCAAGAACATGAACAGACTGTTAATAATCAGAATAAAGATGAACAACACAACCGACGTCGCAATTAATGCATCTCGATGCTCGCCCGCCGCATACGCCATTTCCATAACAATATTGGTCGTCATCGTCCGCACACCTTGGTTCAATTCCGTCGGAATACGCGGCTGATTCCCGGCAACCAGAATGACCGCCATCGTTTCACCAATCGCCCGACCAACACCTAAGATAACCGCTGACAAAATGCCCGATTTTGCAGCGGGAACCACAACAGACAAGACGCTCCGCTCATGCGTCGCCCCTAAGCCGATACTCCCGGAATAATAGGATTTCGGTACGGCACGCAACGCCGATTCCGACAAACCGATAATCGTCGGCAATATCATAATCCCTAACAAGACAGACGCCGTCACCATGTTCATTCCCGAACGCCCCATAATCCTAAAGAAAGGCACGAAAATTTGTAACGCGAAAAAACCATAAACAATCGACGGAATCGCCGCCATTAAGTTGATTGCCGGTTTCATCACTCGATACAATTTCGGCGGGCAATAAAACACCATGAAGACAGCAGTCAACACACCGATCGGCACCCCGACCAGAACTGCCCCGAATGTTACAATCAATGACCCGACAATCATCGGCAAAATCCCGAATTGCGGATTGCTGGCGGTCGGCTTCCAAACCGTACCGAAAAGAAAGTTCCCGATTCCTTTCTCCAGAATAAACGGCAAACCACCGGCAAAAATAAAATAAAAAATCAAGACAATTGAAATAATTGAAACTGACGCACACAACATAAACACATACTTCATCAATGTTTCTTTCAAATCATGACGCATAATGTTGCTCCTTTAATTGATAGTCGGATAGCCTCACGACATCCTATCTTCATCATATCAAAAAAGTTCATCCCTTTACAATACATGTCACCCCCTTCCGTCCGAAAAAGCGTTTTCTATAATTCAGTTCGACATTCCCTCGTCTGAACGCAAAAAAAAGCGCTTTGGATAATAAATCCAAAACGCAAACTGTTTAATCGCGATAACGTTTTTTTGCCGGCATGAACATTGATTGAAGAATCGCCAAGATTGCTGACATGAATAAGGCTGTCCAGAATGAATTGATATGCATACCGGAAGACAAACCGCTTGTCATATACAAGATGAGCCCGCTGATTAAGAAATTCACCAATCCAAGCGACAAGAAGTTAATCGGCAAGGCAATTAATTGCAGAACCGGCTGAACAATTCCACTCAGCAATGCATACACAATCGCTGCAAAAAGCGCAGACCAAATGCTGTTTACCACTACTCCCGGAATAAAGTACGCTAACACGAGAAACAAAAATGCATTGATAATAATTTTTTTCATCTATTCAATCCTCCCTAAGGTAAATTTTCTTAAAAGTCACTCCAGTCATCTTCATGCGGAGTGACGTCTTTTCTAGTTGAATGTGGACGTTGATTGTCCGTATGACGATAATTCGACTGTTGACGACGCTCTTCATAGTCATACGGCATAATAATGCTCAAGACAATATACACCGGAATTCCTACTGATGTGAACAACAAGAGTAAAAATACAAGTCGAACAAATGTCGAATCAATATTTAAGTAATTCGCGATTCCGCCGCATACACCCGATACACGGCGATCGCTTGTTGATTTCGTTAAGCGTTTCATGTTGATGTTCCTTTCTTCACTATGCTCTAGGCATCAAGATAGCTGCTAAGATGTATAGTAACACACCTGAGCCTCCTGCTAGAGTGAACAATACGAAAGCTGCACGAATGATAACCGGATCCAGATTCAAATATTCTCCGATACCGGCAGCCACGCCAGCAATTTTGGCGTTGGCCATATCTCGTCTAATATACTTCATCTCACTCACTCCTATTCTGAATCTTTCATGTAGATATCCCCTGTTTTGGTAGAAGCATGAACGGTTACTTGCGGTGCATCGCTCGATACTAAACGACGATAAACCACTTGACGCTTCGTTCTTATCGCCTCGTCCAAATCGCTCAGGCGATGATGCAATTCTCCAAATACTGTATCGCATTCCGCTTCTAAATTCAAGCCCTTAGGTAGCGCAACCTTGATGTCACCGTTCACCAATTGCGTACGGATATTCGCCGCTGACAAATCGCCTTTAGTAAGGTAAACATCACCGTTAATTGCTTCAACAGAAACGTTCTCAATATTGCCTTTCATACGAAAATCGCCGTTCACATTTTTGGTAACTACATCGCGTACAGCAACATTTTTCATTTCGACATCACCATGAATCAAGTCCAATTCCGCCATTACGGCATTGACTTCTTCCAATTCCACGTCGCCGTTTTTGGCTTCGATATAAAGGTCTTTCGCTTCGATTTCTTTCAACGATATGTCGCCATTTAGACTCACCACTTTAATGTGATCGTACATTTTGCGTGGTAGGCGAATGGTTGCATCAATTGATATACGTGGCGTATTCACATGGAAAATCAGTCTGTCGCCATCGGCACTAACTGTTGCCACTTCTTCAAAAACATCGATGCTTACTGATTCTGTTTTACCGATAAATGTAATTTCGCTGTCAATTTCGATAGTGTCCGCATCATGTGTTTCCAATGATAAATCACCATTAAACGTTGATAAATCAAGGATACTGATTTCTGTCGCCGGGTAAACGAAAGTATGATCCAGCTTTGCTGATTTCACCCACGGTACATTCACTGTAACGTTCATTTCTTTCGTGCCGATACTCTCTAAGAAATTCTTCATCCCTTTTGTTACCAATTGGCTCCATTTGCGCCCGTGTCTTCCGGCTTGACTGCCGAATTGCGCTGCATTCTCCGCTGCCTCATTGACAAACTGCTTCACATCTTCTTTATACTGATTCACTTGTGATTTGAACAACACTTTCTGATCAGCTTTCGTTTCTTGAATCGCTTCTTCAATTCCTTGAATTTCTTGTTCCAGTTCCGCAATTTTCAAAGTTAAGCGCTCTTGCTGCTCACGCATTTCTTCGGACAATTCATCCAATTCTGCCAAAATTTCCAACTCGCGATAACGTTGGCGTGCGATGACAAGCGCTTCTTCTTTCTTCTGTTTGTTTGCTTGTTGCTCATCCAACTCTGCAGATAAACGCGCTGCTACTTCTGCTAATTCTTCTGCTGACTGTTCTAATTGTTCTGCTGTGGAACGCTCAGACGTCGTAGATTCTTCTTCAGTCAGTTCAGATTCTGTATCTTTCGTATACTCTGTCGCCGACTTCACCCAAGTCATTGCTTCATCCACCAAAGATGAAGCGCTTGTTACTACTTCATCTACCATTGCACTGAAATCTGCTTTTGCTGAAGGTGCTTCTTCCACTGCTTGGTCTTGCGAATTCGTTGCTGACGCATCAGAAGGTGCACTTTGTTGTGCTTGCCCTGCCGCTTCTAATAATTTCAAAGCTTCGTCCATTGTGATGATATTTTGTCTAACTAATTCGATAATACGTTCTTTCTCATTCATTGTCTTTTCCTCCTCGAATGTATCTGTTTATCTCAACTACATCCTTATTATGCCAAGAATGAACAACAAACACATAGGTCCAAAGGCTTATTTTTACCGAAATCCGTGCAAAAAAGCCAATATCCGACTTAGGTCCTATGTCGAGTATTGGCGCATTATCCTTCACACAAAAAAGAGGCACATGGCTTCATCACTTATAGCTGCTACCTTCCGGTCCTGACTCGGTTCGTGATTCCACCATTGCCCACAAACAGTATAACACATTTTACGTTCGATAGACAACTTTTTTATAGATTGAGGTTGCTTTGTTGCTTGCGTGCTTTGTTGCGCTCGCGCAAAGATTTGAAGAAGTCTTGTAATAGTGTGGCACATTCTTTTTCTTTGATGCCGGAGATGACTTCGGCTTGATGATTGAAGCGTTCATCGGTCAGTAAATTCATCAAAGTTCCCGCACAGCCGGCTTTCAAATCACTGGCGCCGTAGACAACCCGTGCGATACGCGACATAATAATCGCGCCGGCGCACATCGGACACGGCTCTAAAGTCACATACAATGTTGCGCCTTCCAACCGCCAAGCACCGGTTACTTCGTTCGCTTGCGCAATTGCCATCATCTCTGCATGTCCCGTCGCTTGATGAGTCAACTCACGCATATTATGTCCACGCGCCAATATTTGCCCATCACGCACAATGATTGCTCCGATTGGCACTTCTCCTTTCTCATAAGCCAGGCGCGCTTCATGAAGTGCCAAATCCATATAATATTCATGTTCTTCCATAAATCCGCCTCCTTTTTGCACGATATAATGTACCATCTTTCCTTGAACATGATACAATAGACATAGATTATATACAAGGAGAGCCTTATGTTATTACAAAAAATTCTCGCCCTATATCCTGAAACTTTAATTGACGTGATGCCCGCATCGCCTGAAAATTATCATCAGTTTACACTACAATCACACACCCTCTATATTCCGTGCAATGCACTCGACAGCAACGCGATTGCTCTCTTAGAATTGTTGACTGACACACCTACACTTGCCCATATACTGACAGGTGATGACCATGCATGGCAACAATTTCTATTGCATCAACAGCCCCTCACCACCTCTCATAACAAGATTCGTTTCTTGCACATCCAATTCCCAGTTGAGCAGACGGACTTTGATCGTCGGTTGTGGAGCGAAACGCTGATTTCTGCCAGTCAGAACATTATCGCAAGTCTGCCAATTGATACAAATCGTCAGTTATTGGTGGTGAACGGACAATTAACAGCGGAAACCTTAATTATGGAGTTGAATGGTTTGCTTAACACTTTGAATGCCGACTTCGACTTGCTTGCTTGTGCGTACTTAGGACAGCTTTACAAGGTGGACGCTACACTTCCAACTCGCTTGGAGCAAGAATTGGCTATTTTAGCGACATTCCCGGAGATTGAAGCAACTAGTACAATTATACCGATTTCAACGGCCTTGTTACACGCGATTGGTCGTAATGCCAGTCAAAGCTACCCTCTGCTGACGCAGCTGAAACAAGTCATCACGCATTCAGCAGAGTACAGCGCAACAATTCAAGCGTTGGTCGAACACCAAGGAAACTTAACGCATGCTGCCGATAAATTATTTATTCACCGAAACACTTTAACTTACAGAATTAATAAATTTGCTAAGGAAACCGGATTGAACTTGCAATATTTGCCGGATTTGATGTTGTGTTACTTAGTATTATAGACAGAGAAAGGACTGTGCGGAGCACAGTCCTTTTTGCTTCTATTAGCTTTATATGCTAGAACAATTCTTTGTAGAATGCGATTGTTTCTTCTAGCGTTGGAGTGAACGGATTACCTGGTGCACATGCGTCAATCATCGCGTTCTTAGATAAGTATTCGAAGTCAAACTCTTCTTCTTTGATGTCAAGTTCTGTTAATTTCTTCGGAATACCTACTGTTTCAGATAATTTCTCGATTTCAGCGATTGCGTATGCTGCACATTCTTCGTCTGACTTACCTGTTGGGTCTAAGCCTAACGCTTTTGCTACATTACGGAAAGCAGCTGGCACGCGTTTCGCATTTTCGCGTTGAATTACTGGTAATAACATCGCACAACATACACCGTGTGGCAAGTCATAGACTGCACCTAATTGGTGAGCCATTGAGTGAACGTAACCCAAGCCTGCGTTGTTGAATGCCATACCTGCTAAGAAGATAGCATCAACCATGCCTTGACGTGCTACAATGTCGTGTCCGTTCTCAACAGCGCGTGGCAAGTATTCCTTAATCAATTCGATTGCGCCCATTGACAAGCGTTTTGTCACGCCGTACGCACCTGGTGTGACTAGTGATTCTACTGCGTGCGTCATTGCGTCCATACCTGTTGCGGCTGTTAATGCCGCTGGCTTAGATACCATCAATTCTGGGTCATTCACTGAGATCAATGCCAAGCTATTTTTGTCAACCATTACCATTTTAACTTTACGTTCTTCGTCTGTAATCACATAGTTAATTGTAATTTCGGCTGAAGTTCCCGCTGTTGTATTAATCGCCACGACTGGTAAGCCTAGTTTCTCAGACTTATGTAAACCTTCGTAATCTTGTGGCACGCCACCATTTGTTGCGATAACAGACATGCTGCTTGCCGCGTCTTGTGGTGAACCGCCACCCACACTGATAATGAAGTCACAGTTGTGTTCTTTTAATGTTGCGACACCGTCCATAACGTTTTTGCAAGTTGGGTTTGGGTCAACGTCGCTATAGACAACGTGCTCCACTCCCGCTGCTTTCAATGGTTCTGTCACTTTCGGTAAAATATCGCTACTTTCGATGAATTTGTCTGTAACTAACAACGCTTTGTTGTAACCTAAATTTTTAACGTAAGGTCCGATTTCTTTCACGACACCTGGTCCGATTAAGTTTGTTGATGGTACATAGAATGTTGCCATAATAATTCTCTCCTTCATGTTCAATGTGGAGTTAAATAACTCCTTTTTTCAAAATAACATTGCCGTATAATGCTGTTTCACCCGTCAACAAAATAGCATACGCTTCCTTAGATTGTTCATAAAATCCGAAACGCTCAATTTCACGAATCGTTATGCCTGGATGATGATGTTCCAAAATTTCTTTGTACGTATCCCAAATAACAGGAACCGTCGTATCCCCCGGCACCACTTGCATTAAGCCAACTTGGTAATCACTGTATGTATCCAGTGGAAACAACGTCAAAATGGCGTCCAATAGTTCAGGGATACCTAATCCATCTGCTCGTATAATTCTTTGTCCTAAACGATGCGCCGGATAATTCGCATCTGCTAGGACAATTTCATCACCATGTCCCATCTCCATTAAGCACTTCACTAATTCCGGACTTAAATTCCTCGGAATTTGTCTTAGCATTTAATCACCTGCTCTCATGATTTTCTTGAATTGTTGATATTTCGATTCTAAATCAATGACCTCATCTGCCATATATTCCGTTGTTGATTCAGAAGCTTTAATTATTGCCACCGCTTCCTGCCTATCTTTCAAATAACCTTGTGCCATCAGTTGAGCAATCACATTCCCTAGGGCACTCGCTTCTACTGGACCCGTCACGACTTTTCTCTTAGAAAAATCGGCTGTCAATTGACAAAGCAATTGATTCTGAATACCGCCACCCACCATATGAATTGTATGAATCCGCTCACCAATAACACTTTCTAGTTGCTCAATAGTGTAACGATACGCAAACGCCAAACTTTCAAGCACAATGCGAATGATGTGCCCTTTAGAATCCGGAAGCGATTGTCCTGTTCGTTTGCAATAATCAAACAATTTCTCTTCCATATTATTAGGCGACGCAAAAACAACGTCATTCGGATTAATAAATATGTGGTTGTTTTCTATTTCTTTAGCCATTGTTACCATTTCCGCGAAAGAAATATCCTCAGATTTCAAAGACCAATCTCGTTTCAATTCTTGAATAATCCACAGACCAGTCGTGTTTTTCAATAAACGATAATGCCCATCGAAACAACCTTCATTCGTCAAGCCAGCTTCATATGCTGCTGCTGTCAATATAGGTTCTTTGACCTCACAACCAATCAATGACCAAGTACCACAACTGATAAACGCTGCCCCTGCTATTTGTGTATAAGGAATTGCTAAAGTTGCAGCTGCCGTGTCATGTGAAGCGCCGGCAATAACATTGAAAGGAGTAACTTTCAACTCTTGTGTTATTCTCGGCGATAGTTTCCTTAGTAGTTGTCCCTGCTTCACAACAGGTTGGAACCATTCGTTAGGAATACCCAATGCGTCAAAAACGCGTGATGACCAATCTTGCGTGTGAGCATTTAATAAACCGCTCGTACTGCAGATGGTATATTCATTACTCAAAGTATCTGACAACAAATAATTGATTAAATCCGGCATAAATATTATTTTTTTGACGATATTCCGTAAATGAGGTTTCTCTTGCAAATCTGAAAAAATTTGTAAGACTGAATTGATAGAAGAAGGTTGTACACCCGTTTCTTTGAAAAGTTCTTCTTTTGCTAGTAATTGATAAAATATATCCTCATATTGACTCATGCGGTTATCACGGTAACAATGGGGGTTATATAATAGGTCTCCTTGTTTATCCAAGTATGCATAATCTACGCCCCAAGTATCTGCTGAGATGGATTGGATGGGGATATCGTCTTCTGACGCTTTTTTGATACCTACTTTAATTTCTTGAAATAGGTGCAAAATATCCCAGTATAAGCCATCATTAATGTTCACCGATTCGTTTTTGAATCGGTGAACCTCAGATAATTGGAGACTTATCCCGTCATAGATTGCCTGCATTAGTCTCCCTGAACTTGCACCTAAATCAATTGCAAGAAGTTTCACTAACACCATGGATATGCCTCCATTCTAATCTCTAATCCATTTATTTCTTATTCGTATAGTACTGCTTGGATATCTTCGTTGTCGATGTTAGTCGCGTCGTACCACTTAGATCCTGTGTCAACATCTTCAACTTTTTCACCTTTTGCTGCTTGGACAGCCAATTTCACCGCTTGGTAGCCAATTTGTACTGGGTCTTGTGTAATTGAACCTGCGAATAAGCCTTTACGAATTGCGTCTTGTTGCAATGCGCCTGAGTCGAAGCCGACTGCGATAATCTTGTCTGCGCCTAATTTAGATTCTGAGAAACCATCGTTCGCGTTAATAATCGCTTTAGCGGCGAACTCGTTTGAACCGTAAACTGCCACGGTATCTTCTTTTTCTAATACTGTTGACGCTTCTGTTTTTCCTGCTGCGTCGTCAACTTGTGCTGGAATACGTACTTCGATAATCACGTTCGCTTCACCTTCTGCAACATCGTTTTTGAATTTGTCGTGTCCGATAACCGCTACTTTTTGTCCTTTACCTTCCAACAATTCTACCATTTTGTCGATAAATCCTGATGTACGTTGTGTAATTGACAATGAGTTTGCTTCTTGTGATACAACACCGATACGAATTGCTTTATCACCTAATTTATTTTCAATCAATGGTAGCATATGTTCTGCCGCGTTAGCACCTGCTGCCTCATTGTCAGTGGAGGCTGTCGCGTGAATTGCACCTTCCGGTGCTCCCGGAACCCCTGAATCAAATCCGATAATTGGAATTCCTTTATCTTTTGCATTGTTAATCGCGTCTAATTGCGCTTCTGTATCTAATGCTGCCAATGCAATGGCACTTGGTTTTTTATTGATAGCATTGTTTAATTGTTCCAACTGTTCTGCAATAGCTGTTTCACTTTGTGGCCCTACAAAGTTAATTTTTGCTCCAAATTCTTCTGCTGCTTGTTCTGCACCTTTGTTGACCGCTTTCCAGAAATCATGTTGGAAACCTTTTGCAATTACTTCTACTTTATATTCTTCTGCGTGAACACTTGTCATAATCGGTGCAATGTTCGCCAATGTGAATAGAGATGCAATGGCCATCAACTTAATTTTGAATGTCTTTTTCATAATGATATTCCTCCGTTAGAAAGTTATTTTTTCTTATTTTTACGAATAACGATGTCTGAGTAGACTGCAACAATTACTACAAATCCTGTTATGAATAATTGATAGTGTGGTTGTAAGTCAATGTACGGTAACCCGATTTTGAGAACGGACATGATGAAGACCCCGATAATTGTTCCAAGTATTGAACCAACCCCGCCGGCCAATGATGTGCCCCCTACTACAACACCAGCTATGGCATCTAATTCCATTCCATTTCCTGTTCCCGGCAAAATAGTAGAGTATGTTGCTGCATAAGCAACACCAGCCAGTCCGGCAAATAATCCGCTAATGACGTAGGCCATCGCTTCCCATTTCATAACATTAACACCTGATAATCTGGTTGCTTCTTTGTTACTACCAATTGAGAAAATATAGCGCCCAATTTTGGTTTTATTCAAGACTATCGCTGCGAGAATAGCAACGACAATCAAAACAATCAATCCTGTCGGGAAATTCTCTTTCGTTCGAAAGATATCTTTGTACCAACCATTCTCACTTCCACGCAACGGGAACGTCACACTCTGAACATTGGATACAATTGAGCTTAATCCGCGAGAAATCATCATTGTTCCTAATGTTGCAATGAAAGGTGGTAACCCAAATTTAGCAATCAGAATACCGTTAAATAGACCAAATACACCTCCAATCGCTAATATTGCCAAAAGTGACAACCAAAGTGGCCAACCCATTTTGGTATGTAGAACACCACCGATAATGGCTGAACACATCATCACGGTTCCAATCGATAAATCGATTCCTGATGTGATGATAACGAATGTTACCCCAATGGCTAGAAACCCGATATAATAGGATGCATCCAGAATGCTAACAGCCGTGTCAAATGATCTGAATGCCTCACTCGAAATTGCAAAAAAGCTAAAAATGACTACGAGTGCAATTAATGCGATTAGCTTTTGTAAGCCAACTGTCTTTTCTAACTTCATCCAAAGCGATTGCTTATCCTTCATTTCCAAAATAATCTCTCCTTTGCTCAATTAGCGTTGTGTGGCTAATGCCAGAATTCGTTCTTGTGTTGCTTGAGAAATGTCTAATTCTCCTGTTTTGCGTCCTTCACACATTACAACTATGCGATCGCTCATCCGCAAAACTTCTGTTAATTCAGACGAAATCATGATAATCGCTTTCCCTTGTGCCACGAGTTCATTCATCAATCGATAAATTTCACTTTTAGCACCGACATCAATACCTCGAGTTGGTTCATCAAAAATCAAAATATCGCTATCCTGCTCTAACCATTTGGCGATGACAACTTTTTGTTGATTACCTCCTGATAAATTACGAACCAACTGCTTAGAAGAAGGTGTTTTGGTTTTTAATCTGTTGACAAATCGATCACTCACTTCTACGATACGCTTATCGTCAATTAAGCCACCATGAATATATTTATCTAAATTAGTCATAACCGTGTTATTCGCAATGCTCATATCGACGATGCACCCATAACGTTTACGGTCTTCTGACAAGTATCCTATACCATAACGAATGGCATCTTCAGGCGAATTGATTTCTACTTTTTGCCCGTTCACTTCAATTAAACCGCTTTCTTTTTTGTCCGCACCAAATAGTAAACGTGCAACTTCTGTTCGACCTGCTCCCATCAATCCGGAGAATCCGAGAATTTCGCCTTTACGAAGTTCGAAGCTGACATCCTTAACCGCTGACCCGGCATTCAAATTGCTCACTTTCAACACAACGGGGGCATCGGAAGCGACCATAGAAGCTTCCTTAGGATCTTCATAAATGGTACGTCCGACCATCATAGCGATAATATCGTCTTTAGTTGTTTCTGCTGTGTTCACAGTGCCCACGTATTCACCATCGCGCATAACTGTTACACGGTCTGTGATACGAGCGATTTCATCCATACGATGCGAAATGTATATGATACCGACACCTTTGTCTCGTAAATCCGCAATAATCGCAAATAATTCATTGATTTCTGTCTCTGTCAAAGCTGCTGTCGGTTCATCAAATACAATTACCTTTGCATCCATTGATAGTGCTTTTGCTATTTCTACCATCTGTTGCTTCCCAACCGTGAGGTTGCCGACTTTCTCAGTTGGATCAATGTCTAATTTCAACAATTCGAATAAAGCTTTAGCCTTTTGGATGCTTGCTTGGTCATTTAAGAACAAGCGATGTTGTACTTCCTCTCTTCCGATAAAAATATTTTGTGCAACTGTGAGATGATTCATCATATTCAATTCCTGATGAACAATAACTATTCCGGCATCCATCGCTTCTTTTGGTTTGTTGAATTGAACAGGTTGACCATTATAAATTATTTGACCTTCATTCGCCTCATAAATACCTGTTAGAACCTTCATTAATGTCGACTTCCCCGCACCGTTCTCTCCCATTAATGCATGTACTTCGCCTGAACGTAAATCCAGATCTACACCTTTTAACGCTTTTACAGGACCGAAAGATTTGACAATATTTTTCATCTCTAAGATTACTGTCTGACTCAAGTTATTCACCTACTCCCTTTAGCTTATCTGTCAATGCTTCAATTTGCTCTTGCTGTTTCAGTAACATTTCAGCGATTTGCACAAGCAACTGACTATTCATAAAATGATCTTGCGCATGAATTGCCAACAGACTGATTGGTGTCGGTTCGCCACGAACCTCTGCCTGAATGAGATTCGTTTGAACATTATGCGCTTCAACATTCATCTGCTTGGCTTTATCCAACTGTTCCCATTTTTCTTGAAGAGTTAGTTCACTCGAAGAATCTAAAAGTTGCATAACGGTGCTGGTTACTTTCCCACTAGTGGCAATCAGTTTCATCAACTGCTGATTAAATTGCTTGCGAATGTTCTGCGTCATGCTACTCACCTAATAATTTTCGCGCTTGATTCAAGACGTTCTCACCTTGCATTTTTTCAAAATCTTCATCCGAGATAACACCGACCGGAATATTTAATTTAGTTCGAGCCTTTTCTTCTAAGTACGCGAGCTGAGGACCCAATAGTAATACATCAACGTTCTTAAGCGTGTCAATGCCGGTAATTCCTACTGAATAGACAGAATAATCGAGTTTATCTTTCAATATCAATTCGTGCATCCGCTCCATCAACATACTCGTGGTCAGACCTCCGATACACGAAAGAATTATTGTTTTTGCCATCGTGAAATCTCCTTTCCTTATATAAAGTTAGCGTACACGTACAATTGTGTACGCTAACTCATTCATCATTATTTATAAACAGGTCCTAATAGTTTACATGCTCTGTAATCTGCTGATTCTAGGTCTTCTGTGCCGAACAATGACCAATCTTTCGGACGGAAAATATCTTCTTCAGGCACGTTGTGCATATTCACTGGAATGCGCAACATTGACGCCAATGTGATTAAGTCTGCACCAATGTGTCCGTAACTGATTGCCCCATGGTTCGCACCCCAGTTGTTCATCACATCGTACACTGACTTGAACGCACCCTTACCTGTTAAGATTGGTGCAAACCAAGTTGTTGGCCAACCCGGATCCGTACGTTGGTCTAACGTGTGGTGAACCTCTTCCGGTAAATCAAGCGTGTAACCTTCTGCAATCTGCAAGACTGGCCCGACACCTTTCAACAAATTCAAGCGAATCATTGTCACTGGCATACCACCTTTTGTTAAAAAACGAGTTGAAAATCCACCACCACGGAAGTATTCGCGGTTTGCAGGTGGGAAGTCGGTATTATCCAACATTGCTTGTGCTTCTTCTTCTGTCAATTCCCAATATGGCTTTAAGACTGGCTTGCCTTCGCGACTTGCTTGAGCTGTTCCATCCATCGTACATGACCCAGAGTTAATTAAGTGCAAGAAGCCGTTTTCTGCCAACCCATCCACTTTGTACCCTGTTACACGCTCCACTGCTTCTGGACTCCAATATGTTCTCACATCCGCGAAAATTTGTGGTGTATTTGTTAACAAGTAGTTGAACAACATTGATACACCATTTAACGCATCATTTTCTGTTGCAAAAATATAAGGCTTACGAATACCATTCCAATCAAATTGCGTATTCAACAATGTTTCCATAAAGTCGCCGTTCGGGAAGTGGTCAGTCCATTGACGTTGACCTTGGAATCCACTGACAATCGCATTGTGTCCAACAGCTTCTTCTTCATAACCTAATTCAGCCAAACGAGGGTTGCCTTCCATCAAGTCACGTCCAATCATGAACATTTTGATAACAAATTCCCACTGCTTATCTTTTTCTTCACGTGATAATACTAAGTCTTCACGGTTACGGTCAACACCTTCTTTGATGTTTTCTTTTACCCATTTCAACGCACGTTCAAATTCTTCGTGATCGTAAATGCCTTCATCAATACGGCGTGTTAATTCTGTCATATCAACGTATTCATTACGCATTCCCAAGTATTCTTGGAAGAAATCTTCGTTAACAATTGAACCACCAATACCCATTGATACGCTACCCATTGACAAGTAAGATTTGTCACGCATAATACCTTTTGCTAATGCTGCACGTGTGTAACGCAATAATTTTTCAGATACATCTTCTGGAATATCTGTATCCGTTGCTTCTTGAACATCTTTTCCATAAATACCAAATGCTGGAATACCTTTTTGAGCGTGTGAGGCTAATACGGCTGCCAAGTATACTGCTCCAGGACGCTCAGTGCCGTTGAATCCCCAAATAGCGTGCGGAATATCTGGTGACATATCCATTGTTTCTGACCCATAGCACCAGCAAGGTGTCACTGTAATCGTTGCACAGACATTTGATTTTTTGAATAATTCATGAGAAGCTGCTGCTTCTGGTACACGCCCAATTGTTGATGGGGAAATAACACATTCAACGGGTGTGCCATCTGGATATTTCAAATTATCTGCAATGAGCTTCGCTACGCTCTTTGCCATGTTCATTGTTTGTACTTCTAATGATTCACGAACACCTTGACGACGCCCGTCAATGGTTGGACGAATCCCAATTTTTGGATATTTTGTCATGTTAGTTTCCTCCCTGTTACTTAAACTTCTCGAACTGTTCCGTCAGCATTGTATTTCTTGTAGCCTGGATGACGACCTGTTACTTTATAATTCGCACGCATATTGAACAAAGTTTCCAATGTATCACGGGCAATTTCATCTTCTTCAACACCTTTAGTTGTTAATAACATTCTTGCGTGGAATGTTGATTTCGCCACTAATTCTAACGTTTCCATACGATAGTATGCTGTAATCACATCATTCCCGATTGCTAAAGCTCCGTGATTTTCTAATAACATGACATCGTGTTCCGGCAAATACGGTGTAATGGCATCGGGAACTTCCATTGTTGAAGGTACACCAAATGGCGTAATTGGTACTGATCCGATAACGATTGCACTTTCAATGAGTGAATATGTATCCAACGGAATATGTGCCAAAGCAAATCCAGTAGCAATTGGAGGATGCGCATGCACGACTGCCTTCACATCGGCACGTTCTTCATAACAACGTAAATGCATCTTTATCTCACTTGAAGGACGATAACCTTCCAAGGCTTCTAAAATCTCGCCCTTCATATTCAGTTTGACTAACTTCTCTGGTGTAATGAAGCTCTTGCTCATTCCTGTAGGTGTCGCCAATACCTCATCTTCACCAATTCGCACAGAAACATTTCCATCATTGGCCGCTACCCAGCCTAGCTGCCACATTTTGTGGCAAACATCACAAATTTGTTCGCGGACTAGTTGTTCATTTTTGTTCATAATCCCATTCCTTTCTATGAATCTAATATAGCAAATGAATAAACCGCTTACAATGGTTGGAGAATAGGTTGGATATTTGCTAAATAAATTGTTATAATACAGTTAAATTTGTTCAAATTTATTCAAAAAGGAGAGGAGTACATGGCTTCATTTGAACGAAAAAAGAAAATTATTGATATTTTACAAAGGCGGAAGGTTATTTCCACCAAAGAATTGGAAGCGCTAACGTTTTGCAGTACCTCCACGCTGAGAAGAGATTTAATCGAATTGGAGAAGGAAGGTATTATTATTCGCTCACACGGGGAAGTACGAATTGTTGCTGCGAATAATATTGAATATGCTTATTCTGCACGCCAAACATTAGAAATTAATGCCAAGCAAAAAATCGCTACTTTAGCTGCTGATTTTTTTACGCATAATCAGTCCATTTTTATGGATAGTTCAACGACAGCTGCTTGTCTAATCCCTTACTTGGAGCACCTCAATGCATTGCGCGTCATTACTAACGGAATTGAAGCAGCAATTAAGTTGAATTCTTTAGATAATGTAACGCTTTTTATGGCAGGTGGCTATATTGCCAATGGAACCAATTCTGTGCTGGGAGATTTTTCGACTTCTTTTCTTGATAATTTCCATGCCGATATTGCCGTTTTTAGTTGTCGCGGATTGGATCGTTACGGTGCTTATGAAGCTAATCATGAACAAGCAATTATTAAACAGCATATGATTCGTAATTCAGACAAAGTAATTTTGCTAGCAGATCATACTAAATTCAACACCAGCCATTACTTCAAACTGATGAATTATAGTGCAATTGATCATTTAATTACCGATAAATCACCTTCTTGCGCTTTTCTAGATATTGTTGGAGAGCAATGTGAAATTTTATGGTAATTTATTTAACAAATAACACCTCCATTAACTTCTATGATGAGAAGTTAATGGAGGTGTTTACTTAAATGATTACTTAACACTCTGTTTGCTCTGAACGATTTCTCGATTGTATATAGTCCGCTAAATTAATGGCGTGATTATATTTTATAGAGGCTTGTGTATCTTTTGGGATAATTGTCTTACTCAAATCAATTTGGTTAATGGCTGCTATTGCTACCGTATAGTGAATAACATCAACCAGTTCTTTCGCCAAATTATCCTCTAATTCTTGCTTATTTTCATGGCTGTTTCTGCCGGCACGCATATTTAATATGTCTGCCACTTCCCCTATTTCCTCAATTAATTTCATAAAAAGACCTTGTTCAGAGGCGTTCTGTGTGTAGTGTTGTAAATAGTCGGATAGCATATTCATCGATACATCTTGCATATGCTCTCATTCCTTTCCGAGCTAGCGGTGTAAGTCACTTGCTTCCAGTGTCCATTGGGTTTCCAAATGGGTGAGGTAAGTGAAGTCACTTGTGAATGTCCGCATCCGCTCATAAAGTGTTTGCCACCATGTTGCTCCGTCAGGAATGGCGTACGTCGTATAGTCGGCGAGCGGCACGGTTTCGTACATTTTTTCTGCTTCGATGCCGAGCATATAGATTGGCATAAATTTCGGTGCGATTACTTGTACAGTGCCATCCGCTTGACGTTTGAATGTTACTTCGGTGATGCCCCCCTGCTTGTTGTCGGCTTCGCGTTGCCCGGACATGAAGCTGGCTTGCGAGTAAATAGCGTACGTTTGCCCATCATTGAACCACGCAATCGGCTGTAAAACATGTGGATGTCCGCCGAGAATTAAGCTAACGCCGGCATCTGCCAAGGCTTGGAACACATAGTTCTGATTCTCGTTCGGGAGCGTTTCGTATTCTTCTCCTAATTGTAACGTAACAACAACTGCATCCACTTGTTGCTTCAAAGCGGCTACTTCTTCTAGCATGACCGGCAAATCAATCAAACTGATTAAATGTTCCTGTCCTTCCGGAATGGGCATACCGTTCGTACCGTATGAATAGGTTAGAAAGCCTAATTTAATACCATTGCGATCAATAATTCGTGGTGTTTGCTTATCTTCCCAACTTTCATAGCTTCCAACGTACATTAAACCTGCTTCCTTGAGGTTTTGGATGGAAGCTAGTGCGCCTTCTCCCCATAAATCCAAGGTGTGATTGGTCCCGTTCGACACGATATCAATTCCCGCTTCTTTCAAATCGTCAAGAATATCTTTCGACATATTGAATTGAGGATAACCGGATACTTCGTATTGGGGATACGCCGCAGGAATCTCCAAATTCGCAATCGTGATGTCGGCGTACTGCGTGAAAGGGGCAATTTTTGCAATCATCGGATAGAAGTCATAATCGCCGGTTGCTGGCGGTATTGCAATGCCTTCTTGTTGGAATTGTGCGACGGTCGTTTGATAAATCTCACTCTTAGGGTCTGCCATGACGCTTACCCGGTCATGAATCAGAATATCCCCAACAGAGCGCAAACGGATTTCGCCTTCAATCGGTGCATACGGTTGTTCTTGCTCACGCGCCGGCAATCCTGCCAAAACCGTTGGCAACTCCATAGGAGTAACAACTTCTTCTACTTCACTGCTCGTTGCTTCAGACGATGCAACGGCATTATTTTGTATGGTTGGGGGATTAAGCAATGAGCGAACCGCAATCCAAATGATTATAATGACAGCTACTAAACTAGCGGTCGCCAAGATAATGTGCCAACCTTTTCTTCTTGTCTTCATATTATTTCTACCTCCTCATCCACGTTCATTGTATCACAGCTCCTCCACGAAAAAAATACAAAAACAACCCGATACCGCATAACAGCTAGTATCAGGTTGTTTGTCAATTCTAATTGGCTATCTACATTTCATGTGAAATTCACTTTAATGTAGATTATTCGCTAATGCTGTCTTCTGTAGCAGCTTCTTCGAGTGCTACTTCCAATTCACTAGCAACATCCAAGTTTGATTTCAGTTTGCGGTAGCGAGCCATTCCCGTTCCGGCCGGAATCAGTTTCCCGATTGTAACGTTCTCTTTCAAACCAAGCAAGACGTCTTTTTTGCCACGGATTGCAGCATCGGTTAAGACGCGGGTTGTTTCTTGGAAGGATGCAGCAGAAATGAATGACTTCGTTTCCAGAGCTGCCTTGGTAATTCCTAGCAAGACCGGACGCGCTGTCGCCGGTACTTCGCCGGCTTTAATAGCTGCTGTATTCGCCGCCGTAAAGTCAGCAATATCCATCAATGCTCCCGGTAAAATATCTGTTGAAGCCGGATCCATGACGCGAACTTTACGCAACATTTGACGAACCATTACTTCGACGTGTTTGTCGCCGATTTCTACCCCTTGTCCGCGGTAAACGGCTTGTACTTCGCGTAGCAAGTAATTTTCTACCGTAATAACATCCGTCACACGTAACAATTCTTTCGGATCAATTGAACCTTCTGTGAGAGCTTGTCCGCGTTCTACTGTTTCGCCTTCTTCAACTTTCAAGCGTGATGTGTAAGGAACATTATAGGTACGTGTATCTGTTGCACCTTTAACGGTAATGTCGCGTGAACGATCGGATTCTTTCTCCTCAATTGATTCGACAACACCCGCTACTTCCGTAATCGTTGCTTGTCCTTTTGGATGACGCGCTTCAAAAATCTCTTGGATACGCGGCAAACCTTGGGTAATATCGCCACCGCCGGCAACCCCACCCGTGTGGAAAGTACGCATCGTTAACTGTGTACCCGGTTCTCCGATAGATTGCGCTGCGATTGTTCCGACTGCTTCTCCGACTTCTACTTCAGAGCCGGTTGCTAAGTTGCGACCGTAACAGTGTTTACATACTCCATGTTTCGTATCGCACGTAAAGACTGAACGAATGGTTACAGATTCGATACCTGCTGCAACGATTGCGTCCGCAACATCCTCTGTAATTAATTGGTTCGCACCGATAATCACTTCGCCTGTTTCAGGGTGACGAACGGTTTTGCGTGTATAACGACCGATGAGACGTTCTTCTAACGATTCGATGACACTGTTTCCATCCATAATTGCTTGTACTTCGACACCGCGGTCTGTATGGCAATCGTCTTCACGGACAATGACATCTTGTGCCACGTCAACCAAACGGCGTGTCAAGTATCCTGAGTCGGCTGTCTTCAAGGCCGTATCGGTCATCCCTTTACGAGCACCGTGCGTCGAGATAAACATTTCGAGAACGGATAAACCTTCACGGAAGTTAGATGTAATCGGCAACTCAATAATTTTACCGCTCGGAGCCGCCATGTTACCACGCATACCCGCCAACTGCGTAAAGTTGGAGATGTTACCACGGGCTCCGGAATCAGACATCATCGCAATTGGGTTCAAGCGCGGCAATGCTTTTTTCAAGTCTTCTTGAATCGCATCTTTGGCTCTTTCCCATGTACGAATCACGTTCTCATAGCGTTCTTTTTCAGTCATGAATCCACGACGGTATAGTTTCATAATGTCATCGACACGTTTATGCGCTTTTTCCAAAATTTCAGCCTTTGATTCGAGGGTCAACACATCGGCAACCCCTACTGTGATACCGGCGCGTGTAGAGTATTTATAACCTAAGTTCTTCATTCTGTCCAACATGACAGATGTTTCTGTAATACGGAATTTTTTGAAGACTTGTGCAATAATTTTTCCTAAGTCTTTTTTCTTGAACGGTGGAACAAGTTCCATTTCGGCGATTGCTTCTTGGACGTTTTGTCCCGGTTCTAAGAAGTACTTGTCCGGTGTTTTCTCCGTTAAGTTCTCTGTTGTTGGTTCGTTCAAGTATGGGAATTCAACCGGCATTATTTCGTTGAATAATAATTTACCTACTGTTGTCACCATGAGGCGCTCTTTTTGCCAGTCGGTAAATGGTTTGCCCGATAGGGCTTTCGCCGGAATTGCCACACGCGTATGTAAGTGCGCATAACCGCTTTGGTAAGCAATCTCTGCTTCTGATACGCTGCTGACTACTAAGCCTTCGCCGATTCTGCCTGCTTCTTCAAGTGTTAGGTAATAGTTTCCTAGGACCATGTCTTGAGATGGCGTTACGACCGGCTTGCCGTCTTTCGGGTTCAAAATGTTTTGCGCTGCAAGCATCAACAAACGCGCTTCTGCTTGCGCTTCTTCTGACAGTGGTACGTGTACTGCCATTTGGTCTCCGTCGAAGTCGGCGTTATAGGCTTCACAGACTAATGGATGCAAGCGAATTGCACGACCTTCCACTAATGTTGGCTCGAACGCTTGAATTCCTAAACGGTGAAGCGTCGGTGCTCGGTTTAAGAGTACTGGATGCTCTCTAATGACTTCTTCGATGACTGGCCAAACAGCCGGATCTTGCGTTTCAATCATCTTTTTGGCATTTTTGATGTTGCCGGCAATTTCACGCTCAACTAATTCTTTCATCACGAATGGTTTGAATAATTCAATTGCCATTTCTTTCGGCAGACCACATTGGTACATCTTCAAGTTCGGTCCGACAACGATAACGGAACGTCCTGAGTAGTCAACACGTTTTCCGAGTAGGTTTTGGCGGAAGCGTCCTTGCTTACCTTTCAACATGTGTGAGAGTGATTTCAATGGGCGGTTACCCGGTCCTGTTACTGCTCGACCGCGACGTCCATTATCAATCAACGCGTCTACTGCTTCTTGCAACATACGTTTCTCGTTTTGGACGATGATATTCGGCGCACCAAGTTCTAATAAGCGTTTCAAACGATTATTACGGTTGATGACACGACGGTATAAGTCGTTCAAGTCGCTCGTTGCAAAACGTCCACCTTCTAATTGAACCATCGGACGAATATCCGGTGGAATAACCGGTAGAACATCTAGCACCATCCAAGAAGGTTTGTTACCTGACAAGCGGAATGCATCCAAAATATCCAAACGACGAATCGCGCGAGTACGTTTCTGTCCGGTTGCTGTTTTGAGAACTTCTTTGAGTTCGGCACATTCTTTCTCTAAGTCAACGGCATCCAGTAATTCTTTGATAGCTTCCGCACCCATTTTGGCGTAGAAACGATTGCCGTATTCGCGTTTCTTCTCACGATATTCCATTTCAGTCAACAATGATTTCGGCTCTAGTGGTGTATCGCCGGCATCAATGACAATATAAGAGGCAAAATAAATTACTTCTTCTAACAAGCGTGGGCTCATATCCAATACGAGTCCCATACGGCTTGGAATTCCTTTGAAGTACCATACATGTGTGACAGGAGCTGCCAATTCAATGTGTCCCATACGTTCACGGCGAACTTTCGCTCGCGTTACTTCCACACCACAGCGGTCGCAGACACGCCCTTTATAGCGAACACGTTTGAGTTTCCCACAGCTACATTCCCAATCTTTTGTAGGTCCAAATATTTTTTCACAGAACAATCCGTCTTTTTCTGGTTTGAGTGTACGGTAGTTAATGGTTTCCGGCTTCTTAACTTCTCCGTATGACCAGCTACGAATTTTCTCGGAGGATGCTAAGCCAATTTGCATGGCTTCAAAATTATTTACATCGATCAACGGGGCCTACCTCCTTCATTTTTATTGTGGAGTGCCTTTTCTCCTTTGGCTCCAGGCATTTAATTATTCATACTTGCTCAGCCGCTATCCGACTGAGCAGCGGCATGTTTTGGTTAAAATTCATCTAAGTCGATGAGGTCTTCGCTTTCTTCTTCTGTTTCGTCCAATTCATCTGCTTCTGCTTCGGTAAATTCAAATTCATCTGCTTCGCCATCCAGTTCTTCTTCGTTGCGGCGTTGCAATGCAAGTTGTTGCTCGCGGAATTTGTCCAAGGCATTGAAGTTGACTACATCATCTTCATCTTCATCATCACGTAGTTCGACTTCTTGATCATTTTCATCGAGGACTTTCAAATCCAAACCAAGTGCTTGCAATTCTTTCACAAGGACGCGGAATGATTCCGGCACGCCCGGTCTTGGAATTGGTTGCCCTTTAACGATGGCTTCGTATGTTTTGACACGTCCGACTACATCATCGGATTTGTACGTCAAGATTTCTTGTAAGGTATAGGCTGCACCGTATGCTTCCAACGCCCAAACCTCCATCTCACCGAAACGTTGTCCACCGAATTGAGCTTTACCACCCAATGGTTGTTGCGTTACCAATGAGTATGGGCCTGTCGAACGAGCATGTAATTTGTCGTCAACCATGTGGGCTAACTTGATCATATACATAACGCCGACTGACACTTTGCGATCGAACGGTTCCCCAGTTCTTCCGTCGTACAGAATTGTCTTCGCATCGGCTTCCATGCCGGCTTCTTTGACAGTTTCCCAGACGTCTTCTTCCGATGCCCCGTCAAATACAGGCGTAGCTATCTTGATGCCCATGTTACGAGCTGCCATTCCTAAGTGAAGTTCCAATACTTGTCCGATGTTCATCCGTGATGGTACCCCTAATGGGTTCAACATAATGTCAATCGGTGTGCCATCCGGCATGAATGGCATGTCTTCTTCCGGCATAATCAAGGATACGACACCCTTGTTTCCGTGACGTCCTGCCATCTTGTCCCCTTCGTTAATTTTACGTTTTTGGACAATGTAGACA
The DNA here is from genome assembly GCA_026131555.1 of Aerococcaceae bacterium NML190073. Lineage (GTDB taxonomy): Bacteria > Bacillota > Bacilli > Lactobacillales > Aerococcaceae > Abiotrophia. Next base: position 380,091 of record JAMXJH010000001.1, read on the forward strand.
CGAACTAATTTGTTGACACCCGGCGCCAATTCGTCACCTGCTTCGCGTGTGAAGACTTTGACATCATGGACGATTCCTCCGCCACCGTGCGGTACACGCAATGACGTGTCGCGGACTTCGCGCGCTTTTTCACCGAAGATGGCGTGCAATAGACGCTCTTCAGCCGATAGTTCGGTTACACCCTTCGGTGTGACTTTCCCTACCAAAATATCGCCGTCTTTCACTTCCGCACCGATACAGATAATGCCGTCTTTATCTAAGTATTTCAATGCGTCTTCCCCGACGTTTGGAATTTCACGTGTGATTTCTTCAGGTCCTAACTTCGTATCGCGAGACTCGGATTCGTATTCTTCAATGTGAATAGATGTATAGACATCATCTTTCACAAGGCGTTCTGACATGATAACGGCATCTTCATAGTTATAGCCATCCCAAGTCATGAAGGCGACTAACGGGTTCTGCCCTAGAGCCATTTCCCCATTTTCCATTGATGAGCCGTCTGCCAAAATTTCATTGACATCAACTTGTTCGCCGACTTTAACAATCGGACGCTGGTTATAACATGTTCCTGAGTTTGAACGCGCAAATTTCGTTAGGCGATATTCATCTACCGAGCCGTCTGCCAAGCGCACTTTAATACGATTTGCATCGACATAAGTAACTTCTCCGGCGCGCTTACAAATCAAAGCAGCACCTGAGTCGTGAGCAGCTTTGTATTCCATTCCCGTTCCAATCAATGGTGCTTTCGGGCTGATTAAAGGAACCGCTTGACGTTGCATGTTCGCTCCCATCAACGCACGGTTTGAGTCGTCGTTTTCTAAGAACGGAATGCTTGCTGTCGCAACGGCGACTACTTGCTTCGGTGATACGTCCATGTAATCTACTTGATCGGTGCTTACTTCAATGTTCTCAGAAATATAGCGCGCCATTACATGGTCGTTCACAAATGTACCATCCGCTCTCAATGGAGAGTTTGCTTGTGCTACTACGTATAAATCTTCCTCATCTGCTGATAAGTAATGAATTTCGTCTGTTACACGACGTGTTGCCTTATCAACTTTACGATATGGCGTTTCGATAAAGCCGTATTTGTTGATTTTGGCATAGGTTGATAAACTGTTGATCAATCCAATGTTTGGTCCTTCTGGTGTTTCAATCGGACACATACGCCCATAGTGTGAGTAGTGAACGTCACGCACTTCATAGCCGGCACGGTCACGCGTCAAACCACCTGGCCCCAAGGCAGATAAACGACGCTTATGTGTCAACTCGCCTAACGGGTTCGTTTGGTCCATGAATTGTGATAATTGAGATGAACCGAAGAACTCTTTAACGGCAGCTACTACCGGACGAATATTGATTAATTGTTGAGGTGTTATAGTTGATAAGTCTTGCAAGGACATCCGTTCACGGACGACACGTTCCATACGAGATAAACCGATACGGAACTGGTTTTGTAACAATTCGCCGACAGCACGGATACGACGATTACCTAAATGGTCAATGTCATCTGTTGTGCCTAAACCTTCTTCTAACAATAAATAATAGTTAATCGACGCAATAATATCCGCCGGTGTTAAACTTTTCACGCCTTCAACATTTCCATTGCCAATAATGTGTAGGATTTGCTCCGGATTACGTGGTGAGTAAACTTTCACAACCTGTAGCGCAATGCTCTTGGCTACTACCGCATCAGCTGACGGTTCCAACACAACGGTGTTCAAGCCGGCATCTAAGTAAGGCGCCAACTTTTCCATCTTGTCAGTCGTTAATTCAGTGCCTTCCGCAAAAATAATCTCGCCTGTTTCAGGGTCTGCCAATGTCTCAGCTAATGTCAAACCAACTAGACGTGTCTTCAAATCCAACTTCTTGTTGATTTTGTAACGGCCAACCGGTGCTAAATCATAGCGACGTGGGTCGAAGAAACGAGCAGTCAATAAATTACGAGAGCTTTCCGCTGTTTTCGGTTCGCCCGGACGCAGACGCTCATAAATATCTTTCAAAGCTTCTTCCGTACGCGTATCGGTCACATTCTTATGAATATCCTTCTCAATCGTCAAGTCCAACAATTCAGACTGACCAAAAATATCATAAATCTCACTGTCAGAACCAAAACCTAATGCACGAACTAAAACCGTTAGCGGAATTTTTCGCGTACGATCGATACGCACATAAGCAATCCCTTTAGCATCCGTTTCAAACTCTAACCAAGCGCCGCGGTTTGGAATCACCGTTGAAGTAAAACTGTGACGCGCTTTTTTGTCGACTTTGCCATGGAAATAAACACCCGGTGAACGTACTAATTGCGAAACGATAACGCGCTCCGCACCGTTGATAACGAATGTTCCCATCTCCGTCATGATTGGGAAATCACCGAAGAACACTTCTTGTTCCTTAACTTCTCCCGTTTCCTTATTCAATAAACGTAATGTTACATAAATTGGACGCGAATAATTGGCATCGTGGCTACGCGCTTCATCTACGGTATACTTAGGCTCTTTGAAGCCGTATCCTACAAAGTGCAACTCCAATTTCTCTGCGTGGTCAACAATCGGTGAAATATCTTCAAACATCACCTTCAAGCCTTCATCAATAAACCATTGATATGAGTCCGTTTGAATCTCAATCAAGTTCGGCAATTCCAGTACCTCGTCGATACGAGCATAGCTGCGACGCGTTGCTTTTTTGCCGTAATTAACAATATGACTCACTCTCTTCACCCCTCTTAAATATAAATCCAGAATAGAATTTTACAATTTCATTTCTTTTGTTAAAAAAAGATTTCAACACAAGGAAGCCATCGATTTTTGAGCAAAAAAAAGGCAAAAGATTCGGTATTCATTATCCTATCTTTTGCGTTTCTCGTAATAATTCCGGATTGGACAATATTTCAATCCGCAATTTATGTAACATTTCTACTCTTTGCTCGTAACATTATACAGTTACTGTGTTCTGTTGTCAACTGTTTTCCTAAGGAAAATGCCTCTAATTTCAAGGTTTTCTAAGTTGTTAATCCGTTGATGCAAAAACAAGGTCAGGAACAATTCCTGACCTTGTTTGCATACCGATTATCTTATTGCTCTTTGCGCGTTCTTGTAATCAGTCCAATACTCGCTAATATACTCATAGCTGCCACATTAAAGATAGCATAAGCTGATTCTCCGGTCGTCGGCAATGATTGCTTTTGAACCGTTGGATTCATTTGCGCTATCATTTCTTCCTGCGACGGAAGTGGCGCAATTGGCAAGTCAATCATTGGCGCTTCATCCGCCACTTTTTCGATTTCAGCAATCGGCAACTCGACAATTGGAGCAGCGTCCGCTACTTTTTCAATTTCGGCTATTGGCAATTCAACAATCGGAGCGTTGTTCGGCACCGCCTCTTCTTCCGCTACCAATAATTGATATTCGACTGACGTCTCTTCGCCTAAGTCATTGAATAGACGTACTGTTACACGGAATAGCTTGTTTTCTTGTACGACATTGATGAGTTCCGTATGCGTTCCGATAGATGGTTGCAACCATTTTTGGAGATTGGCAATGTCCGAGAATCGAATGGATTCGCTCACTTTCTGCGCACTTAATGCATCGATAATAGTGAAACGTTGCTCCAGCGTGGTTTGGTTTCCTGCATAGTCTTCCGTCACAATACTTAACACATGCTCTCCTAAGGTAGATACGGTTGAATTCGGATCGTATTCTTCGCCATCTAGTAAATAGGTTGTACGGGCAATCCCAATATTATCGCTCACTTCGATATTAAATGTTGCCTGCGTTTTATACAGAGCTTGCACATTCGTTGTAATCGTCGGCTTTTCTTTATCGATGCGAACGCGGTACTTTTCGTCTTTGTGGTTCGTTTCGTTGCCATGGAAATCATACAAACGCAATGAGAGCAAGTCATTGTCTTTCACCAATAAGCGATATTCGAAGTGCTCTCTATTTTGCCCAAATTCGCGCCATGCTTTGCCGCGTTTAACCGTATCACGGTTAATGGTAATACCCCATTCTAAGCCGTCGTCTTCCGCGTATCCTTTGAGAAGATTCTCCTCGTTTGAGAAATAAACCGTTCCAATGACGTCGCGGTTTGACTCACCTTCTTCAATCGGCATAATACGCAAATTCTCGATTTCATAGGTTGGTGGATTGATATCGACAAAGTAATTCAACCTTCTTTGGAAAACTAGTTTACCCGTCGAATCATAGCCTTCCAAGTTCAAAACATTCGCTCCGTGATTCAATAACACCTCATAGTTCAATGAATCTTCAATTTCTCGCAGTTCACCGTCATTGATACGTACCGAATATCCTTCTTCATGGGTGAAGAAGCGAATGACATAACGATACTTATCCGGCGCACCATTCTCTCCTTTTACCAATTCCAAGTTGTCTTCAAGGTTCTCATGCTTCAAAAAATTATTCGTTAAGGAATCACTCACCAAAATCGGACTGGTCGAAATATGTTCATCCTTAGGGACAGCCGTTAACAGAGAATGTGTCACTCGGTTTCCACTGCTATCTGTAAAATCAACATTGATCATTGAAGGAAAATCTGATAAATACGCTCTAAATTCAAAATTCCCTTCTTCATCAACCGGCGCTGTCTGATGGATGTCTCTCTTTAATCGATCTTTTGGTAAGTAATAGGTAACTTTAATCTCTTTACTTGGTGTCAGCGCATCTGTCACTCGTCCTTTAATGATTGCGTAACCTTTTTCAGACTTGACGATTTCGTATTCTTCGTCATCTTCTTCGACTTCTTCAGTCTCTAAATCAAATGTAACAATCGGACCTTGAGTATCTCGAATAAAGGATTGAACGCTTTCTGCAAGGACTTCGCCGTCAGCATTTCTCAAAATATAATGTAATTGATGCGCACCGTTCTTAATAGAAGCTAGGTTGAATGAGGCTTCCTGTTGCGTAATAGTGACCGGAATATTTCTTCCTGCAATGCTGGCTTCAATATTAGTAACATTATCTTTTACTTTAGCTTCCAGTGTTCTTTGACGGCGATTTGTTCGAATGTCATCAAGGTTCGTAAATTGAATTAGTGGTATTGATAGCACTTCTTCGTGTTTGGTGATGTTCCCAGCAATGTCTACTGCTTCAATACGAAGATTGTGCATTGTATTTGGATCTATTCCTACCAATTGATAGTGGTTCTCCGCCACTTTCGTCACTGCCATTTCCTTACCGTCGACCACTGCTTTGACAAACCAAATGCGATTATTATCCGCCGTTCGAATCGTGTATTGCGTATCTTGCTTTTCCACATTCAACGTCGGTGCGGTATTATCCACTTTGATTGGCAAATAAGTATATTGATAGTTCTTCGTCTTATCGTTACGTACCTTCACTCGGACGTAATATTGCCCCTCATCAGCAGACACCATTGTTCCTGTTGTCGCATCATACAATTTGCCGTCCCAATTGAATTTCTCGCTATTCGGATTTGAAAACATTTTGCGGTAAAAATCATTTTCAAAGTAATCAATGTAGCGGAAGCGTTCTAAGATGTTACCCCGGTCAATGATGCGCAACGAACGCGCTGTTTCACTTGGTTCCGTTACAATATCAATATCATAATCTAACACATCACGCATCACACCTAAGCGAATGAAAGCACTTGAGGTGAAGCCATTAGACGCTTGCGAATTCATCGCCACTAAATCAGGATTGACATTCGATTCGACATTGGTCACATCTTCCAAGCCAAGCGGTTTGTACTTCACTTTGCTATTGTCGCGGTACGTGCTCATCAAGGCTGTCAACTTCGTCTTAGAATTCGTCTCCCAAGTCGGCGGGTCAATAATCGACGCATTGTGCCAATCGCCCTTATAACCGAAATACGGCATTGCTAAACTCGGATTTGTATCCGAATCAAAGTACAGATAGCCTTCAACAAATTTGTCCATAATTCCCGTTGTATTCAGCATGAATGTGACTTCTTTCGATTCACCCGGTTGCAGTTCAATCGTGGACATATTCGCCGTTAAGGTTGCACCTTCCAGTTCAACAGAGTGGATTTCTTTCACGACTTCGCCGCTTGATTTCGTCACCAGAATGTTCGCACTGGTCAATATTTTCCCTTTACGTAGCGTAAAGCGTTCAACTTCATCTTTCATATTCGTCAACTTCACTTTGAACTCGACCATATCACCGATTTCTTTCAAGGTGGCGGCACCTTTATTTTGCGAGGTGAGCAAGACATTATTGTTGAAGGCATCGGTAATATTCAGCATGCCCGCTCCTTGTTGACGTGGCGAATTTTCCACTTTCGTTGTATCAAAAACAGGGTCTGCGGTATTCATCATCATAATCTTCGTAAAGTCCGTAATGTTGATATCTGCAGGACGCGCCATCTCTCTGAATTTCGGCAACAAAATTGTCGCTGCAGCTGCGACAACAGGCGTTGACATAGAAGTGCCCGACATAATGCCATAACGGTTATGATTCAATGTCGAATAAATGCGTTCACCCGGGGCAACAATTTCAGGTTTCAACTCTAAATCGAGCGTCGTTCCCCAACTTGAAAAGCCGGACACTTCATGGTCATCTGCCAGCATGCTGTATTTGATGCCTAAATTTTTGACAGACAAAGTGGCGTTCGTTTGAATCAATTCCAATAATTTCTGCCCGTCTTGATGTGAGATTGTCACACCCCATAAGTCTCGCGCAACATTCTCTTGCAAAATTTGTTGCATTTCCGTTTCGTAGAAATCGCGATTGCGTCCCGTATCATTGTTGTATGAAATAATGCCGATAACATCTTTATTGCGCAAACGGTCAAATTGCACTTTCGCATCTTCAGAACTTCTGCCGACAATTGCGACTTTGCCTGCCAAATTCAAATCTTTCAATTCTTCAACGGTGGCTGTTCCTACATGAACAAATTCGTAGTCGCCATTTTTGAACGTGGAATAAGATACGGGAACATAATACAATTCCGTCTCTCCCACTTGCATTTTGTGATTAATTTGGTACTTGTTGCGCGTAGAACCGACACCGATGACGTCTAAATTCGCCGCTACCGATACGGTTGTGGCAACGTCTTTTTGGTCGAAGGCATTATTGCCGTACTTGTCATAGGACGTTGTGGAGCTTGACCCGGCAGCATTTCCAATAGACGCTACCACGACAATGCCTTTCGCCTTCGCTCTTTCGACCGCTTTATAGAAAGCGTCGCCCGGTTTTCCGGTTCCGTATGAGCCGATACTTAAGCTAATCACATCCGCTCCATGCTTAATGGCATCTTCCATTGCTGCAAACACCGTATCGTCAATCACCGCCACTTGCGTATCTTCACGATCTGAGAAGACACGGTACATCAACAACTGTGCGTTCGGCGCAATACCGTCAATTCCCGTATTATTCGCAATTTCCTCATCTGTAGCATTCCCCGCCAAAATGCCGGCAATATGCATACCGTGTGGAAACTCTGTTTCGTCAATCAATTGATTGTTGTTGCCGACATAGTTGTAGCCGTGTGGAATTTTCAAGGTGTATTCTTTTTCGACTGTTTCGGTAATTTTTGTAATTTTCGGAACAATTCCCGCATCCAATCGCATATCTTTGTGACGTGTATCAATTCCGGAATCGATAATAGCAATCACCATACCGCGTCCGTCATGCGGATAGTTTTCCATTTGCTTGAGATTATTGACTAATTCACCTGTTTTCGCCATTTGCGGTGTGATGCGTTGCGATTCTTCCACAAATGAAAGTCCCTTAACTGTACGTAATTTATACAAATCTTTCACAGGAATTTCTACAGAAGCGCCGTCAAAAACTTCTTCATACTCATATTTAATGTTTGCGTCGGAAATCGCACGCACCTGCCCTAAGACAGTCGCCTTATCAACTTTATCATACTGCACAATGAGCGTCACTTTGTGGTCAGGTTCCACCGCTTGATACTTCGCTTCAATCTTTTCAAAGTGTCGCTTAATCGATTCAGACGCAATTGCTTCATCCACCACTTCCGATTCGCTTGGGGACATTTGTGTCGTTGTATCAACGGATTGTAGCATTGACGCATCATCTGACGAATTGATTACTTGTTCGGTATCACTTGTGACTTCTCCAACTTCCTCAAGTGTTTCACTAACTTCACTATTAACTGTCACTGCATCTGCACTGTCCCATTCTGTTGCATAAACTTGTTGATGATGTGCTGTCATCGTCATGCCGGCACACATTGATAATACGAATGCACTCGTAGAAAGCATTCTTTTAACATATCTTGTTTGCATTTTTAGGTACGCCTCATTTCTAATAAATTGAAGTCAGTATATCACGCATTTATGAAATATGTAAAGGTGAAAAATGAGAAAAAAAGAAATTATTTTAATTTTTTAGGCTATCCTTAATATGTTCTAAGGCGCCTCTTTTATTTTTTAGGTAATCCTAATCTTTTGTCTTTAATGAGTCTTCAACAGAAAGTTTTCCTTGCCCCTCTCCACACAAAAAACGCCGGCAAATCGCCAGCGTTTCAATATATATTTTGTTGCTATTCCTCTTCGCTATTAAGATTTACGCTTATATCTCAAAGAATAAATAGCCATGCTGCTAATAAGACTTAAGTAGCCCCACAACCATAGAGTGAATGCTTCACCTGTTTCCGGTAATTGTTGCGCACTGCTTGTTGCTTTAACTACCGCCAGCGGTTGAGTCGCTGATGATCCACGAGCCATTACCGTTTCTGTAGATAATTTTTGTTGCTCCGGCTTGGTCTCTGTTTGTATTTGAAGTGTTTCCTTCGGAACGGAAGCCGAGTCGAAAGGATTAGAACCTTCTAGGAGTTCTTCGCCATTACTATAACCATCGCCATCCGCATCCAAAGTCAAATCAAATTGCGGTAAATCTACTGTTTGTCCGTCGCCTTTGCGCATATGTAACGGAATAGAATTCCGATCAAAAGGATCTGAACCTTTCAGAAGTTCTTCGCCATTGGCGTAACCATCACCGTCTGTATCAGCTTCCAAATCAAAGTTTGGCAATGTAATGATGATGCCCGCACCTTTATCAACGTACACCGGGATAGAAGTGCTATCGAAAGGATCTGATTCTTTTGCTATTTCTTCGGCGTTCGAATAGCCGTCACTATCATCGTCTCCTGCTAAATCAAATGTCGGCAATTCAAAGGTGAGCGCCGCTCCACCTTGCGATAAATTTCCTTTCGCTGCTAAAGTCAACAATTTCGTATTGCGGACATTTTGTAAAATACTGTAAGCAAAATGATTATCGGATGCTAAATACCCTTGTGGTAATTCAACAACTACTTGATAGTCGCCGAGTAACATCATTTTCTCAAAAGCACGGCGATTGTAGCGAGATCTTGGTAATTCTCGGCGATTTCCCTCTTGATCAACTAGGTAGATGCGTGTATCGATTGGTGGCGCCACATCGAATAGAATACTAGCTGTTGCCTTAGACAATGGGATAACTGTAAACAACACTTCTAATTTAGAGTGCGTCTCCGATAAATTAATACGTTTAACATCAGACTCCGCCAATACAGCTTCGTCTGTATCGTACAAGAATAAGGTAACATCATACTCACCGAAAGGTAGCTTATGTCCTTCGGCTAAGCGAGCACTCTCACCAACAATTTCACCCGTCGCAACATTACGAATCATGTAACGATGTCCAATAGTGGATGCCGTTTCGGTAGTCGCGTCCATCACTTTTACGATTACGATACCGGATTGATTGCCGACGTCCACCAAAGTGCCAACATTCGCAACTTGAACATTCCCTGCACCATCTTCAGCCTCTAACCAGAAGCGATTGAGTTCCAACTCTTGATTGGCTTGGTCATGTGTCGGCAAAATGTATTCGCCCTGATCGTTACGCGCTACATATACACGTGCCAATTGCTCATCCATATAATAAACACGTTCTCGGTAAATACCGGTACGGTCGTCCACTATTGTTCTCGGCTTAAACTTGCGCGTTGGTTCGTCATACAATCCTGTCGTTACCGTCGGCTTCACCCGATCCAAAATAACTTTGAATTCATACGATTGTTCTTGCGAACCCGGTGTTTGCGAATAATAAGAGAGAACATAGCGATAAACACCATCAGGCAATGGATTTCCATCGGCATCTTGGCCTGCCCAAACCGTATCCTCACTTGTCAGCAAATAAGATTTCGCATTTTGCGGAGAACCACTATAGAAATTCTTGTCGCCTGACAACAACCCTGACTGCCACAAAGGACGCTCACGCTTCACATCGTCATCGTTGTAAACACTGATACGCAAATCGTTCACATTACGAAGGAAGACACCTTTGAATAGAATCACATCACGGTTGCCGTCATCGTTATGAGACAATGCAAAAAAGACTTTTCCTTCTGCATCACGCTTCAAAACATAACGACCGACTTCATCCTCAAATGTCCCTAACACAATTAAGTTGTTGTTACGTGCAGACTGCGTCTGTGGATCGAATTCAGCAACATTCGTCACTAAAGCTGTGTAGTGATGCTCATTATCGTACGGCCATTCATTTTCTGATAAAGTTGCTAAATCACGTTCATAGTAGAATGGCTGTTCATCTGCTTTCATGTCATAGATTGGTTTTTCCAAGACCGGTAAATCCTGGAACGCACCTCGGAAACCTACGAAAGGAATGCTGACCAAATCGCTATCGTTATCCGCCGCCAAAAAGCGAACAAACCCTTCTAAGAAGTAGCCATTCGGCATCAATTTCGCTAATTCGTCAGCAAATTGTGCAGCTGACAAAGTAATTGGTACTTTCAACGTACTATTCGCCGGTACTACCAGTGTAGCACTTGCATCTGTCGCAAATAATTGACGTGGTCTTAAAGTAAAGTAACCTTCTTCCACTTCGTCTGTGTTGACATGGGCGATGTATTTCAATGCTTTATCTTGATTAGAGGTGTTGTGGAGTACCACATCAAAAGTCAATGTGTCTCCCACATTTCCTAAGGCAATACTGCTATAATTATCCAACCCTGTTACATACAACGAAGAATCTAATGCGCGTTTCACATCAATGATACCTGCCCCCTGTTGTCGCGGTGATGTATAGGCATTCGTTTCTACGTTCAAATGCGGAACTGCTGTGCTCATTAATAAATGCTTGATTCTAGCTGATAATTCTTCATTAGATAAGTTCGGATATTGGGCGAGCAACGCTTGCTTGAGAATGGCTACCGCTCCGGCAACATGCGGCGCAGCCATACTCGTTCCATTCATGCTGGCGTACTTATTATTATTAATCGACGAGAAGATACTGCCACCCGGCGCACTAACATCCGGCTTCAATTCGCCATCTGCAGACAATCCCCAACTTGTAAAATCAGATAATTGCTCGGATTTAGGATTGCGTTTGGTAATGTAGCGTCTATCGAATCTCAATTTGTATTGATCAACGCCGCGCACAAGCTCTTCTCCGACTTCTAAACTAATGAACACCGATGGAATAGCCAACGCTAATTCTGATTGAAGTGACATTGATAAGGTACCCCCATCAGGCTGATTGTCAAAAACAATCGCGCCTGCAGCACCATGCAATGTCGCATTGGCAATCTTTGTATCAAACGTGATTTCACCACGGCGAATCAAAGCGATTTTGCCGGTTAAATCCCGATTCGCGAAATCTGCCTCATGCCCTAATCCAACGTATTCATAATCAAAAGTAACACCTTGTTCAAAAGTTGCATCCCCTGCTGCAGGAGGCGTGAACACAATATTACCATGGTCAAAATCTGCGTTCTGCTCCATGCCGATAACGTTGAAAACTTCACTCGTTAAATGCGTATTATTATAAGAAGCGACTGCAATCGAATCCCGTACTACTGCCGGGTTGGCTACCACTCCGTAATCCGGCGCATCCGCACGAGGCAGACTATGACCTTCACCAAATACACTATCATTTCCGGCAGCAATTACGACTGAAACCCCTGCCTCTCGTGCAAATTGGACGGCCTTTGCGAGTGCATCGCCCACTTCAAGTGTTGACCCATTTGCACCTCCCAAGCTCAAATTGATACTATCTGCTCCCAATTTGACTGCATCGCGAATAGCTCTTGAATAAAGGAAATCTTGTGTACCCGAACCTAAACGATCAGAGAAAACACGCATGAACATCAATTGAGCTTCCGGTGCAACACCATAAATTTTATGCCCGCTACTATGAACTTCAGACGGATTTCCAACTGCCGTTCCGGAAACATGCATACCGTGAGAGGATTCATCATTTTCCTTTAACTCATCATTGGCATCAGCATAATTATAGCCAAAGACAACTTTCTCATTGTACCACTTACCGTAATTGATACCTGCTTTTTCTTTTACGGCGTTTAATTCCTCTTCGCTCTTGTATTTAGCAGTATCCATGTTCGTAATACGCAACACATCGTGCTCTATATCTAATCCCGAATCGATGACCGCAACGACCATGCCTTGTCCTTTATAATTCTCATTCCATACCGGTTCAACATTAATAATAGCATTACTCTCTACGGACAAAACTTCGGCGGTGGAATCACTAGGCAATGTCGCTAACACATTGTAAGGCGTGTTCTCTTCTGATCCAGGCACAACTACCTCTAGGCTTTCCGCTTGGGGAACTTCCCGTTCTGTTGCTTGAATTTCCTCAGCAACCTCATGGTTGGTAACCGCATCCTCGTTCGCATTTGCATCTGTCGCTTCCGCCAACACTTGTGGTGCTTTGAACAACATAAGTGCGGTTGCGGTTAGCGCCATCAATGAGCCTTTAAGTTTCAAACTTCGTCGTTTCATACAATTCTCCTTTCAACATTTGAGTATTTCCTTAATGCGCTTTCATTAAGTACAGGCAACATTATCTCACTTTTCATTAATTTTTTCAATGCTTTTTAATCTTTTTTTCATTTTTAGCAAAAAAATAAGGCGAGCTTCTCAATGAAACTCAACCTTATCTGATTGACGTGATTATTCTTTAACAGCTTCTGCTGATTGCATACCTGCTTGACGACCGAAGATAATGATGTCAGCAACCGCATTTCCGCCGATACGGTTTGAACCATGAATACCGCCTGTTACTTCCCCGGAAGCATACAAGCCTTTAATTGGTTCCCCATCTGCGTTCAATACTTGGGCATTTGTATTGATTTTCAATCCACCCATTGTGTGGTGTACACCCGGTGCAATCTTAATTGCATAGTATGGTGCAGTTGTCAATGCGTTATCCATACCTGTTGTACGACCGAATTCCGCATCTTCTTTCGCTTCTACGCTTGCGTTCCACGCTTCTAATGTTGCGGTTAAGTTTTCTGCAGGTACTTCTAAAGCAGCTGCTAATTCTTCGATTGTATCTGCTTTAACAACTAAACCTTTTTCTTCGTATTTATTAACGGCTTTAACACGTCCTTTCAACGCATCATCCGCAATAACGTACGCATAGTGTTCAGGCAACTCGATAATCGCTGCTGATACTTTGTCACGTGTTTCCAATTCGTTGAAGAAACGTTTACCTTCTTGGCTTACCAAAATCGCACCTTCACCACGAACCGCTTCCGTAATCAAGTAAGCAGATTCTTGCTCAACTGTTGGGTGAATTTGGATTTTGTCTAAGTCAACGACTTCGGCACCTAATGCTTGTGCCATCTTAATACCATCACCTGTTGAACCTTCTTGGTTCGTTGTAACGAAACCGTCTAATTCAGGTTTCAATTCACTTACCATTGATAAGTTTGCACCGAAACCACCTGTTGCGATAATGACAGCTTTCGCTTGTACTTCTTTTGTTTCGCCACCGATTTCAACTTTCACACCGGAAGCAGCGCCTTCATTTTGCAAAATTTCAACAACATTCGCGTTTGTAAACAACGGAATGTTACGTTCTGTGACGTTACGTACTAAACCTTCTACTAAGTAGCCACCTACAGCCGAACCATCTTCCGGGCGGTGCGTACGTTGCACGCTCATACCACCTGTTGTTGTCAAGTTGTTCAAGCGAATGCCTAATGAATCTAACCACTCGATTGCTGCCGCTGAATTATCAACAAAGAAACGCAACAACTCTTGATCGTTTGTTTCCTTACCGCCTTTCAATGTCTCAGCAAAAAAGTCATCATTCTTATCTTCAATTCCTTGTTCTTTCTGGAATTTAGTTTCTGAAGCGTTCATACCCGCTGATGACTTCATTGTGTTACCACCGGCAACTGGCATTTTCTCAAAGATTGCCACATTTGCACCCGCATCTTTCGCTGCGATTGCTGCTGCCAATCCGCCACCACCTGCTCCGATGATGACAATGTCATAACTTTCAGCAAGTGTCGATGGGTCTGTATATTCACCTACAGATGCGCCTGATACGGCATCTTCACTGCTAGAAGACTCCTCTGCACGAACAACAAGTCCACTGAATAAGCTAACGATTAAGGTTAGCACTGTAAATAGAATCGAAAGTTTCTTTTTCATAAAAATCCCCCTTCAAATAATTTGTGATAACTTTCTCAAGTCATTATACAATAAATTCCCTTTCAGGACAATACCGTTTCCATTTTTTCAATGAAATAGCACACTATTTGTGAAAAAATAACAAAAAGATGCTCCATCTCGAGCATCCACCAAATCATTCTAAAATTGTGATTTGTCACCATAATCCGAGCGATAACAACCATTGGCACCGGCATGCTTGGCTAATTCTGCCAACTCTCTAATTAGCGCGTTTTGTTCCGCATTGAATTTCAACCCGTCATTGACGCTACAAAAGTAAATATAGTGTACTAAACGATTGAGTAACGCAACTTCATTCTCCTCTTTCGGTAAACGTTGGTGTACTTTTAACAACACTTCTAGCAAATCTTCAGAGTCTCCTCGCCGGCTATGAACAGATACACTGTTGTACAAACGATGCACGAGTTCTTGTGCTTTCATCATCACAAACACGACTCCTCTCAATTACAAAAAAAAGAGCGTCAGCACTCTAAATAGAGTACCAACCGCTCTCGTTAATTATAAGCTTGCTGTGTCAATTTTGATACCAGGTCCAAAAGTTGTACTTAATGTTAAGTTAGTAATGTAAGTACCTTTTGCTGCTGCCGGCTTAACACGTAAGATTTGCTCGTGTAAAGCTTTGAAGTTTTCAACTAATTTGTTGTCTTCAAATGATACTTTACCGATTGGCACGTTTACGATACCTGCTTTGTCAGCACGGTAAGTAACTTGACCTGCTTTGATGTCGTTAACTGCTTTTGTAACGTCCATTGTAACAGTTCCTGTTTTAGGGTTTGGCATTAAACCTTTAGGTCCTAATACACGACCTAAACGACCAACTTGACCCATCATATCAGGTGTTGCGACCATTACATCGAAATCTAACCAACCGTCGCTGATTTTTTGGATTAAGTCTGCTTCACCAACGAAATCTGCTCCCGCTGCTTCTGCTTCTTTAGCTTTTTCGCCACGTGCGATTACTACTACACGGTAAGTTTTACCTGTTCCGTGTGGCAATACCATTGCGCCACGAATTTGTTGGTCAGCTTTTTTAACGTCAATGTTCAAGTTGTAAGATACTTCCACTGTTGCATCGAACTTAGCAAAGTCGATTTCTTTTGCCAAAGCAACAGCTTCAGTAGCATCATATTTTTTGTTACGGTCTACTTTAGCAAGTGCCGCTTGTAAGTTTTTGCTTTTCTTAGCCATTTTTATTTCCTCCTATTTTGTGGTTTTAACGGTTTTACCTCCCACACCCGATAGAATACGGGGCGAGAAGCTACATTGTGCTTAGTCTTGGACTGTGATACCCATAGAGCGAGCAGTACCTTCAACCATGCGCATTGCAGCTTCTACGTCTGCTGCATTTAAGTCTGGCATCTTAGTTTCTGCGATTTGTCTTACTTGATCTTTTGTTACTGTTGCAACTTTAGTTTTGTTTGGTACACCTGAACCTTTTTCGATTCCAGCTGCTTTTAATAACAATACTGGAGCTGGTGGTGTCTTTGTAATGAAAGTAAATGAACGATCTTCATATACTGAGATTACAACCGGGATGATCAAACCTGCTTGATCTTGTGTACGAGCGTTGAACTCTTTACAGAATCCCATGATGTTTACTTGTGCTTGACCCAACGCTGGACCTACTGGTGGAGCTGGACTTGCTTTTCCGGCTGGGATTTGTAATTTAACTTGTTTTACGACTTTTTTAGCCACGAAACATTCCTCCTTATAAATTTTTGTTCGTGATGTGGTTCATGGGTTGCCCCTCCCACTCATTGTGCGTACTTTGCGCACCGTAATATTATAGCATAATCTTTTAGGAAATCAACACTTAATATTGGGAAACTACACTTCTTCTTTTTTGACTTGAGAAAATTCAAGTTCCGCAACTGTTTCACGTCCGAACATTTCAATGACAACTTTAAGTTTCTCGTGTTCTTGGTCGATTTCTTCAATTTCACCTGTCAAACCAGAGAAGGCGCCGTCGACGATTTTGACATGATCGCCTATGGCTACGTTCAATTCGACACGTGCTGTTAAATCGCTTGTTCCTAATATTGCTTCAATTTCTTCCGGTAGTAGTGGAGATGGCTTGCTCCCAGCTCCGTGTGACCCGACGAAGCCTGTTACGCCCGGTGTGTTACGAACGATAAACCACGCTTGATCAGACATAATCATTTCTACTAAGACGTAGCCCGGGAAAGTTTTGTCGACTTTTTTCTTCTCTACGCCATCGTTAATTTCAATGACTTCTTCTTCCGGGATAACAATGCGAAAAATATTCTCTTGCATATTCATACTTTCTTTACGCATTTCGATATTTTCTTTGACCTTGTTCTCATATCCTGAATAGGTGTGCAATACATACCATTCTTTTCTTGCTTCCATAACTGTTCTCCTTTTTGTCAAAATAAAAAACCTACCATTGTAGGTCCTGCGTTCAACTACTGATAGTATAGCATTGATGTGTCCGTTTCTCAATATAAAAAGACCGGATTTCGCCCGGAAGACGCTAGCGAGCCTTCGTTCGACGTATCCAATCTCTTCATAATCTTTATTATAATGACATTATAATGACAAGAACCAATTGATTAGTTGTGAAAAACCTAAGTCAATTCCTGCAAAATAAGCACCGAACAATACAATGCTCAAAATTACAACCCAAGTGTAACGTGTAACTTCTCTGAATGATGGCCATGTTACGCGCTTCAACTCTTTATTCACTCGTTTCAAGTATCCCATGCTGCACCTTCCTTATTTCGTTTCTTTGTGTAATGTATGTTTGTTACAATATTTGCAAAATTTCTTAATCTCTAAGCGAACGGTGTGTCCTGTTTGTGTTGGCACCATTTGATAATTGCGTTGTCCACATTCCGAACATGCCAGTGATGCTTTCTTCTGCGCCATCAACAATTCCCTCCTTCACCGTTACGGTATCGATGTCTGATACATACGGATATGTACGACGTCCACGGTTAATAATAGGCGTATTCCGTCTAAAAGTCAAGTTATTCCGCTATCGCGAAGCATTTTTCGTAGTTTTTGTCGGCAGCGGTCGTAAGCGGAACCGACTTTGGTAGCCGGAATTTGTAAAGATTCCGCAATTTCTTCCATGTCCATTCCTTGCAAAAAATGAACGAATACTTTTTTCTCCAGTTTGGATAAGCGCGTAAAGTATGAATGTGTCTGCTCACGCACCGTTACGCGATCTTCAGGTTGAAAGAACAGCGTTTGTTCTTTCACTTCCAGAACGCTTCCTTCTTCATAAAGTGGTCTCTCATATATCCGGTACTCGAAAGAATGCTTCCCTTCTCGTCCACCACGTTTCTTTGCCGTTTCGTAGCGAAAAATATTATACATATGGCTTTTGTATACCAATTGAACAAAGCGAGCAAAATGTGCATTGCGATTCTCATCATAACGTTGAACAGCATGATAGAGGGCAATTCGCCCTTCTTGACAGTAATCCGCTGGTGTAAACAAGGGAATTTTGTACAATTTGATACCGCTGTATATCAGTGGTTTGAAGCGACGATACAATTCAATAAACAGAACATCTTCAAACTGCACTTGTAGTTTCGACACAATTTCTTCATTCGTCATCTCTCTAATCGTTGGCATGTTGCAACTCCTTTTCGTTAGATAGGCGAGGTTATTGGTCCAAATCATACCTTAACTGATCGAGTTGCTTGAGTTGTTCAACTTGCCATGGGCTATGCCGCCGAATCATCGCATCATAATGCGTGCGAATATCTTCTTGAATTTGCTGCTTGGCATATTGGATGTCAATCCATAATTCTTGCGACGACTGGCGTAAGGCGCCTTTTTGGAAGATGAGCCACTGCTCTGCCATATCACTGGTCGCCACGATTACCCGATTCCACGCACGAATATATTGCCCCACTTCTCGCTCGATGTAAGTGTCTGCTGTTTCCCCGCTTTCTGTAAAAACAACTTGGAGATTCGCATAATCAAAAGAAGTTGTCACACCCGGTACATGTTGCGCATCAAAGACTACGATGACTTGCCAGTTGCGGTATTTGCCGTAATTAGATAGTTCAAATAACAAGCGGTCTCTTGCTTCTTGTGTGTCACCTTGACGCATCAGCCTGTTTAATTCGCCCCAAGCCCCTATCATATTGTAGCCATCGACAAAAAGAATATCTCTTTTTTTCATAAAGCAACATTATGGCATGCGGTGGCGTGCAACTTCGTACATCAATACGGCAGCGGCGACGCTCGCATTCAAGCTTTGGACATGCCCGGTCATCGGGATTGTCACGGTACCGTCCGCAATCGATTTGATAAGCGGTGACACGCCTTGACCTTCATTACCGATGACGAGTGCAATCGCACCGCGGCTGTTCCATTGGCGCATATCTTCGCCTGCCATATCCGTGGCAAAAATCCAAACGCCTCGCTCTTTCAATTGTTCGATTGTTTGCGCAACATTCGTGACACGCACAACCGGAATATGCTCAATGGCACCCGTTGATGTCTTGGCAACCACGCCGGTTAAGCCGACTGCCCGGCGTTTAGGAATAATAACGCCGTGCACCCCTGTCGCATCCGCCGTCCGCAAAATCGACCCCAAATTGTGCGGATCTTCAATTCCGTCCAAAATAAGTAAGAACGGGGCTTCTTGTCGCTCGTTCGCTAAGGCGAAACAATCTTCTAATGTTTGGTACTCAAAAGCCGGTAACATTAGCACGAAACCTTGATGATTGGCATCTTGTGTTAAGTCGTCCAATTTAGACTTCGGAACTTCTTGATATACAATTCCTTGTTGTTTTGCTAAGGCTATTATATCTTGAGAAGATGTTCCTGTAACCCCTTTCTGAACGAAAAGTTTATTAACTTGGCGCTTTTCCTTCAAAATGGTCTGAACCGCATGTTTGCCGAAAACAATTTCATTTTGTTGTTCGATGTTTTCATTATGTTGAGGTGTTCGAGCTGTTCGTTGATTTTTTGGCACAACTTGCTTAGGTTTTTGCACAGAAGGTTGCGCTTTGTGACGTTTCTGTTTCATGGGTTGCTCCTTTCGTCGAGCGTTTGAATTGCCAATTCGATTAAATATCTTTCTCTGTCCGTTTGCTGTGTGAGATGTAACCACCCGATTAAGGCTTCAAATCCGGTTGCTTGTCGATAATCGCCAATCGAGGCGTTTTTGGCTTTTGTGTTGGATTTGTGATTGCGACCGCGCTTATAAAATTCGATTTCTTGTGGTGTGAGCACTTCGTCGGTTTCCAGCCATTTTTTGATAATATAAGCTTGTCCGGCGGCTTCGACGTATTTGATAGCGGCTTTGTGCAATTTATTCGGTTGCGTGATACCGCAGTTCACCACATGTTTGCGCACGTACATTTCGTAAACTGCATCGCCGACATAAGCTAATGCCGAGCCGTTTAATAAATCAACCATCTAGTTCACTCGCTTCCATGTCGTACCTTGTGGCGTATCATCTAACAAAATACCTTGCGACTTCAACAAGTCACGAATTTCATCACTGCGAGCATAATCTTTATTCAGACGCGCTTGAGTGCGTTCTTCAATCAATGCCATAATCGAATCATCCAATAAAGTTTCCTCTTCCAATTCTAACCCAAAAATCGCAAGTTGCTCGCTGAGTAATTGTTTCATTGAAGTAAGCGTCTCTTTAGAGACACTTCCTTCGAGATAACGATTGATAGCTTTGACCAAATTGAATATTTCAGTGATACCGTTAGACGCATTGACATCATCGTCCATCGCTGTGATAAACGCTTGTTGATGTCCCGCTAATTGTGCTTGCCACTCTTCTTCCACTATGTCCGAAGCATCATTCAAACGATGATTGATGCGACGCAAGACTTCACGTAATTTCTCCACATTCGTCTGCGCTTCTTGAATAGCAATCGTGCTATAACGTACAGGACGGCGGTAATGAACCGTTGATAACAAATAACGCACGACCATCGGGTCGTATTCTTCTAGCAAATCACGCAACAACACAAAGTTGCCGAGCGACTTGCTCATTTTCTCATCGTCTTGACCGATTGTCACGAACCCATTGTGTAACCAGTAATTAGCAAATTTGTGTCCCGTACAGCACTCCGATTGCGCAATTTCGTTCTCGTGGTGCGGGAACTCCAAGTCTTGTCCGCCACCATGAATGTCGATTGTGTGCCCTAAATATTTCGTTGCCATTACCGAACACTCGATGTGCCAGCCCGGACGCCCGTCACTCCAAGGCGATTGCCAACTAATCTCATCAGCGGATTTTGTTTTTTTCCATAGGGCAAAATGAATCGGGCTTTCCTTACGTTCTGTCTCGTCAAGTTCGACGCGTTCGCTGGCACCTGCTAATAAATCTTTAATTGATTGGTCTGACAATTCACCATATGTCTCAAACTTCTCGGTTCTAAAGTACACATCGCCATCCGATTCATACGCATAATCTTTATCAATGAGTTGTTGAATAAATTCAATAATCTCTTCGATATTCTCCATCACACGCGGATGAATACTCGCCGGTTTAATATTGATCGCACTCGTATCTTCCTTAAAGGCAGCAATGTATTTATCCGCTAATGCTGCAGGCGAAATACCTTCTTCCTTAGCCGCACGAATAATTTTGTCATCGACATCAGTAAAATTGCTGACATAATTCACCTGATAACCACGGTATTCTAGATAACGACGAATCGTATCAAAGGCCACAGCACTGCGCGCATTTCCAATATGAATATAATAATAAACCGTCGGTCCGCAGACATAGAAACTCACTTCATTCGGTTTGATTGGCGTAAACAACTCCTTACGCCGAGTGAGTGTATTATATAATTGAATACTCATCCATCTGACTCCTCTCTCATTCAACAATATTCCTTCTCTATTGTAACAAAAATAAAAGAAGCGGGAAATATAAAGCTTCTTTAACACGAAAAGGGCGGGAAGCAAATTAACTTCCCTAACCCTGACTACTTCATCATTCGATTATGCCCCTAATAAGGCTTGCACTTGTTCAATGTGGTTTAAGACTTTCTCCTTACCCAATACTTCAATCAACAACGGCAATTCCGGTCCATGCATTTGACCGCTTACGGCAATGCGAATCGGCATGAATAATTGACGCCCTTTGACGCCCGTTTCTTTTTGGACTTCTTTTGTTAAAGGCTTAATAGTTGTAGCAACGAA
The DNA here is from genome assembly GCA_026131555.1 of Aerococcaceae bacterium NML190073. GTDB lineage: Bacteria > Bacillota > Bacilli > Lactobacillales > Aerococcaceae > Abiotrophia. The sequence continues at coordinate 401,722 of JAMXJH010000001.1, forward strand.
ATCTTCCGGCGCTAATGTTGCTAACTTGTCCTTAATAGATGCCAAGACTGCCGGTACATTCTCGTCACTCAATACTTGGCGACTCTCCTCGTCAATCGATAATTCTTCATTGAAAAAGAGTTGTGATAATTCGACGATTTCCGCACCGTATGACATTTGTTCATGGTATAAGCTGACTAATTTCGTTACCCACGCCAACTCCTCCGTTGAAGGTTGCTCGCTAACTTTGCCCGCTTGAATTAAGTGTGGCAACGCAAGGGCGGTAACTTCCTCAAGGCTCGCTTTTTTAACATAAGTATTATTGATCCACTCTAATTTTTTGGCATCGAAAGCTGCCGGGGAAGTTGATAAGCGGTTAGGGTCAAACAATTGAATCAATTCCTCACGACCGAAAATTTCTTCCTCGCCGACCGGTGACCAACCTAATAAAGTGATAAAGTTGAACATCGCTTCCGGCAAGTAACCTAAATTACGGTATTGTTCGATAAATTGCAAGATAGACCCATCACGTTTACTCAGCTTCTTGTTAGTTTCACTGTTTACAATCAGTGTCATGTGTCCAAATTCAGGCGCATCCCAACCGAATGCATCGTAAATCATCAACTGTTTCGGCGTGTTAGCAATATGATCATCGCCACGCAATACATGTGTAATTGCCATTAAGTGGTCATCAACTGCTACGGCAAAATTATATGTCGGCATGCCGTCGCGTTTCTGAATGACCCAGTCACCGGAAATACTTTTCGACTCGAATTTAATCGGACCTTTTACCATATCATTGAATTGATAGGTTGTATCCGCAGGAACACGGAAGCGAATGACAGGTGTGCGTCCTTCTGCTTCAAAAGCTGCTTGCTGCTCTGTTGTCAAGTGTGCGTGCTGCCCTGCATAATGCGGCATTTCACCGTTTGCTTTCTGTGCTTCACGCTCAGCTTCCAATTCTTCTTCCGTCATGTAACATTTATACGCTTTGTCTTCTGCTAATAGTTGGTCAATTAGCGGCTGATAAATATGTAGTCGCTCTGATTGACGATACGGTCCGTAATTACCGGGCTTGTCTGCCGCTTCATCCCAATCAATCCCTAACCAAGCTAAATTGTTAAGCTGACTTGCTTCGCCGTGCTCCAAATTACGTTTCAAATCCGTATCTTCGGTACGGATAATAAATTCTCCGTCATTGTGGCGTGCGAATAGATAATTGAACAACGCTGTACGCGCATTCCCGATATGTAATTCTCCTGTTGGACTTGGTGCATAGCGCACACGAATTTTTGTCATATATTCTGTTCCTCTCTAACTTTGTACCAATAATTTAACATTGAAACTCATCATAGTAAAGTACCCCTCTACTCCTCCGTGTTTTCAATTTTGTTTTGCGAGTGCGTCGGCTTAGCAAAAATCATTCGTCCTGCTGCGGTTTGCAAGGCGCTTGTCACGACAACAGGTATCCACTCATTCATGTAATACTGTCCATCTTCGACAACAATCATGGTGCCATCTTCCAAGTATGCAACCCCTTGTTTGCGTTCTGTTCCGGCTTTGATGACCAATACTTGTAAAGTTTCGCCCGGAATGACTACCGGTTTGACCGCATTGGCTAATTCATTGATATTAAACACTTTGATATTTTGGAATTCGCACACCTTGTTCAAATTATAGTCATTTGTCAACACAGCGGCATCCATCAACTTAGCTAAACGAATCAATTTGCTGTCAACTTCAGGAACATCATCGAAATCCCCTTCGTAAAACTCAATCGGCACGTCCGAATCTTTTTGCAAAGTGTTGAGAATATCAAGACCGCGACGTCCTTTGGCACGTTTAATCGTATCCGAAGAATCCGCAATATATTGCAACTCTTGCAAGACGAAATTCGGAATGACTAAGACGCCCTCGATAAAACGCGCTGCCACAATATCCGCAATACGCCCGTCGATGATGACGCTCGTATCCAATAATTTATACTTGTAGAAATTATCGCCGGCTTTACGCTCCAGCACTTCGCCTTTCGGTGCGCTCACCTTCTCTTGCTGATGCTTGGTAAAAAAATTACGCCATTCATCTTTACGACTAACCGCCGTTTGATAACCGACAATTGCCAATACAATTGAGAAAACCAACGGCAAAGTAGATGAAATAAATGGAACATTCAAGAAGTTGAACGGCAACGATACGATATAACCCAACGCTACACCGAGCACAATCCCGATTGTTCCGAAAATCAACGTCGTCGGTGTTTGACGGTTAATCAATTCTTGAAGCTTTCTGATTGCCCGTTCAATGAGTGGTGTGAACAATGCGCCTAGTCCAATGAAGACTACCGCAAAAATAAGTCCATTAACATAAATATTGTCCACAAACTCATTGGCAATGTTCAAATTATGCCAAATCCATTTCCCAATACTTAAACCAAAACTTAAACCAATAATCCCTGAAACAACAATAATAATACGCTTATACATAGTGAATTCCCCCTTCCATATCAACTATGCTTGTTTTGGAAAAATCAAACGCACTGCCTGACGAATTGTCGCGACAGGTACAATTTCTACATCGACTTTATCAGATAGTTTTATCTGATTATTCTTCGGAACAAAAATACGTTTGAATCCTAATTTTTGCGCTTCTTTGACACGTTCATTAATTTGGTTTACACGGCGTATCTCGCCGGTCAACCCGATTTCCCCGATGAAACAATCATCGATATTCGTTGCTCGATTCCAATAGCTGGACGCAATGCTGACAGCAATCGCCAAATCAATCGCCGGCTCATCCAATTTAACACCGCCCGTTATTTTGAAAAAAGCATCCTGATTCTGCACCATTAAGCCGCAATGTTTCTCCATCACAGCGAGAATGAGCGACACGCGTTGGTAGTCGATACCGCTTGATGTACGTTTAGCCGTTCCGTAAACGGTGGGTGTCATCAGCGACTGAATTTCTGCCAAGATAGGTCGAGTTCCTTCCATTGAAGCCACGACCGTAGAACCTGTTGCCCCTTCCAAACGCTCTTCCAAGAAGAGTTCTGACGGATTGGTTACTTCTTGTAAGCCGACATCCAACATTTCAAAAACACCCAACTCATGCGTCGAGCCGAAACGATTTTTGACCGCGCGCAAGACACGGAAACGATTATGGCGCTCCCCTTCGAAGTACAACACAGCATCCACCATATGCTCCAACATACGTGGTCCGGCGATACTGCCTTCCTTCGTGACATGTCCCACGATAAAAATCGCAATCTGATTATCTTTAGCCACACGCATCAAAAGCGCTGTTGCTTCTCGTACTTGAGCCACACTTCCGGCAACACCTTGATGATCCGGAATTTGCATCGTTTGAATCGAGTCGATAATAACCACATCAGGCTCCAAACGTTGAATTTCACTGGCAACCGCAAATAAATCCGTATCCGCCATCAAATAAAATTCCGCACCATTCAATTCCAAGCGCTCCGCTCGCATCTTGATTTGTGCTAAGCTTTCCTCACCGGATACATATAATACCGTGCGATTCGAATTGGCTAACTGTACCGACACTTGCAAAAGCAAGGTTGATTTCCCAATTCCGGGATCCCCACCGATTAAGACGAGTGAACCTGCCACGATGCCTCCGCCTAACACACGGTCAAATTCTTGGAATTTAGTTGCTAAACGCTGTTCATTCGTCGACTGAATCGCCTCTAATTTCAACGCTTTGTTGGTATTGCTATGCTTGGACGTCACAACCATTGCTGTTTTGCTTGGTGTTTGCACTTCAACAGCCAATTGTTCTTCCATCTGATTCCACGCTTGGCAATTCGGACATTTGCCTAACCATTTCGGTGACTCATAGCCACACGCTAAGCATTCATACATCACTTTCTTCTTCGCCATACAACACCTCCTTCGCCAAAAAAATTTCTTCTTACTTAATTCGAAACGCCGGACGAACCGAACCCGCCGCTACGCTCATTGCTGCCACCTTCATCACCGTCTACTTTCAGAAACGGTGTAAAAATACCTTGAGCAATGCGCTCGCCTTTTTCAATCTGTTGGTCCAATAAACCGAAGTTCAACATTTGGACGTAAATATGTCCTTCATTCCCTTCGTTATTGTAGTAATCAGCATCGATAATGCCTATCCCATTCGGCAATACTAAGAAACGCTTCAACGGATTGCTTGAACGGTTGACAATTTGCAAATACTCATCTTCTTGCATATATGCTTTCAAACCCGTCGGCACTAAAGTCGGCTTTAATAACTGAGTAACGTCCACCGCTTCTTTACGCTCGCTATCCCCTTTGCTCGCATAAATCCATTGCTTCAAGTTCATTGCCACATACTTGAATACTTGCTTCCAAAACGTCGGCAACACCACCGTTTCCGCCGCTTCAATATCGTAACCTGCCGCATGATGTGTCGCACGTTTCGGCAACTGAATGGCGTGTCCTTCGTACGCTGACACGACTTCAAATCCACGTTTTCTCTCTTGCATATATACACTCTCTTTTCATAATTGTATCAAATCTATTCTAACAGAAATTAACGTATTTTGGGAATAATATCCCTCGAAAACGCTCACCTTTTTTTGTATAATTATTATAAAGGAGGAATGTATCATGTATGAAGAAGATTATCTGTTGCGCCAGCTGAAAGGCGTGGCAAATTTAGCAGGATACGCGATTACAGGGCGCTGTGAAATTGCTGACATTCAGTTGGAAATCACGGTGTTCCAAGATGGTATGCAACGAAAAGTCAGCTTACACGATTACTTGATACAATGCCTCGAAAACAATCAATTCGAGGCGATTCAGGAGGTATATCAAGACGTGCAATACTCACTTTCCTATTATGACCACCACCGTGTTTGTCGCTATTTGGTCAAAGAACTCGAAGCTTTGGAGCGACCTGAACTCGCCGAATTTATTGAGCAACTACGCGTATGGGGATAAGTTACACGCGCTACCTTTGAAGAAACTCTCGTCAAAGCGCCGAATTTTTTTGTGCAGAATGTCAATTGCAATGTAAAACGGTTTCACGTAAACTGTAACTATCATTCAATATAAAGGAGATTAGCCTAATGGTAGAAATCAAATTAAAAGGCATTCACAAAAAATATGAAAATGCCAACTTCTATTCTGTAACAAACTTCAATTTGGATATCGCAGATCGCGAATTCATCGTATTCGTCGGTCCTTCAGGATGCGGTAAATCAACAACATTACGTATGATTGCCGGCTTAGAAGATATCACGGAAGGTGAATTATGGATTGGCGATACATTGATGAACGACGTTGCGCCAAAAGACCGCGACATCGCAATGGTATTCCAAAACTACGCGTTATACCCGCACATGACAGTGTTCGACAACATGGCATTCGGTTTGAAATTGCGTAAGTATCCGAAAGACGAAATCAAGAAACGTGTTGAAAACGCCGCTGAAATCTTAGGATTGACCCCTTACTTAGACCGTAAGCCGGCTGCATTATCCGGGGGGCAACGCCAACGTGTGGCAATGGGACGTGCGATTGTCCGTGACGCAAAAGTCTTCTTGATGGATGAACCTTTGTCAAACTTAGATGCGAAATTACGTGTACAAATGCGTGCTGAAATTGCAAAAATTCACCGCCGTATCGGTTCTACAACCATTTACGTTACACACGACCAAACAGAAGCGATGACATTAGCAAGCCGCATCGTTATTATGAAAGACGGAATTATCCAACAAATCGGAACACCTCAAGAAGTATATGACACTCCAGTCAATGTCTTCGTTGCAGGGTTCATCGGTTCTCCGGCAATGAACTTCTTCGAAGTAACATTCGAAAATGGCAAAATCACGAACAACCACGGCTTGAACTTAGAAGTAACAGAACCTTCTCGTCGTCGTTTAGTGGAATTAGGCTACGAAGGTAAAACATTAATCTTCGGTATTCGTCCGGAAGACATTCAATCTGAACAAGTATTCTTAGATGCTAACCCACATTCAATCGTGAAATCAGAAGTAGTTGTATCAGAATTACTCGGAGCAGAAACAATGCTTTACTCTAGAGTCGGTGAAACAGAATTTATCGCTCGCGTAGATGCTCGTGACTACCACACACCGGGTGAATTTGTTGAATTAGGCTTCAACATGAACAAAGCACATTTCTTCGACAAAGAAACAGAACAAGTCATTCGTTAATCTATTACAATGGGGCTGGAGAATTTCTCACAGCCCTGTTTGTCTACTCCAACCACTCATCATCACTATGTAACGACAGGAGGTATTACAATGTCTATCCTATTATCCCCAGCTAATATCGGCGGTCTTTCTCTCAAAAACCGTGTCGCACTCGCACCGATGTGTATGTTGGAAGTTCCGCGTGAAGATGGCGTGGCAACACCCTTTCATTTCGCTCATTACGGTGCTCGCGCCATCGCCAATGTCGGTTTAATTATTTTGGAAGCGACAGCCGTTGAACCGGACGGTCGCATTCACAAGTTTGACTTAGGAATTTGGAATGACGAACAAGCCGACCAACTGCAACAATTAGTTGAGCAGTTGCATTATTTAGGCAGCAAAGTCGGTATTCAATTAGCGCACGCCGGTCGAAAAGCCAAACATGCCCAACGACCTATCGCACCGAGTCCAATTGCTTTCAATGAACAGTTTGACACGCCACATGAAATGACGTTGACAGATATTCACACCGTGCAACAACAGTTTGTGGACGCCGCTCGTCGCGCTCAACAAGCAGGCTTCGATATGGTAGAATTGCATGCAGCACATGGTTATTTAATCAATCAATTTTTGTCGCCATTGACGAATCGACGCCAAGATGATTATGGCAACTCGCTCCACAATCGCTACCGCTTCTTACAGGAAATCATTACTCGGACAAAACAAGTCTTTCATGGTCCTATTTGGGTGCGCCTATCACTGAGCGCCTTTGCTGAAGGACAAAATTCGCTTGAAGATTGGCAACAAATCGCACAGTGGCTTGAAGCAGATGGTGTGCAATGTATCGATGTGTCAGCCGGAGGTGTCATCGATGTATTGCCTGATATTCCTGTCCATGAAGGTTATCAAGTTCCTTTCGCCACAGCCTTGAAACAAGTTGTTGACATTGATATTGCTACCGTTGGTTTGCTAGATAATCCGACTTTATGCGAAAGCATTTTAGCCAATCGGCAAGCAGACCTCATTTTGCAAGGGCGTGCGCTTTTGCGCAATACGAATTGGTTAGCCGATGCGGCAACCGCGCTAAATGATACGGAATACCGCTTGTTCAATGCCGCCTACGTCAGAGGACAGGAAAAATAACTCCCCCTTTATATGAGCACCATACAAAAAAGCAATGCCTTTCGAGATTTTCTTACGAAAAGCATTGCTTTTGATTATGTGTTTTTTTCGTTGTGCAAGAACCATTATGCGGTTGTTAGTTTCCCTAACTTCGCCATTGATATCAAGCAGAAAAAGATGTAGACCAGTCTACAAATCTACATATAGACCGTTTTTAAAAAATTTTTGAAAGAGGTTTTTCAAATGGCTATTACTATAACATTTGGTAATTTCAAAGGATGAACAGGTAAAACTACCAATTCTTCTCTTATCGCATATGTCTTATCTAATATCGGATTTAAGACACTATTAATTGATTTAGACCCTCAAGGAAATGCAACAACTCTGTATCTCAAAACCAAACAAAGAATTTCCCACAAAGTCGTTAAATTTTAAAAAACGTTGATATCTGCTATAAGTGATAATGAAAGACACCAGTGTGCGATACTGGTGTCTTTTTTTGGTAGGAGAAATCTTATTTTTTTACCACTTAGATTGAGTTAGTTTGACAATTTTATGTTTAATTGATACAATGAATATGCAAGAAGGTCTAAAATCTTTGCACATAAAGCAAAAGACACCAGTGGGGCAAACTGGTGTCTTTTTTGTATCCAGTGGCAAGTTAGATACTCAGGTTGAATGTCGCATGATTAGTCATCATCTCGCTTATTCAACCAGTAAGCGAATAGTTCAATAACTATGCCGACCAAAATCGGTATGATGACAAGGTCTAAAATTTTTTCACACATAAAGCTCACCTCCTAGCTGACGCTATTTAGTGCATGCGACTTGTTTATTATACCCGATACAATCTCTCAATAAAAGTATTCTTTACGAACCCAAAACATCAGTTATGAGCATAAGGAGAACTGTCCCCACCTTTAGTGAGAAACCTTGTAGTACAAGGGGTTCACGGGATATTTTATTGATATCAAATTTTAGCAAAAAGCCCACTAAACCACCCACTTATTTTTGATGCTTCGCCCACCTTTTGTCCCACTTGTTTAACCCATTAATTTCACCCATTTTATGTCCATTCTTTGCTTTTTTGAACAAATTATTTTGCCTAAAAACACAAAAATAACTTGAAAAAATAGTTGGTTAATCGAGGTTATTATTAGGGAATAACATTGATGAAGTTTGTGAATTTCTTGATGGATTACTTACTCAAACACGTCAATAATGGAACGAATATTTTTCGTTTTTTGTGTTCTTTATCCTGGTAATTTTATTCTCCGAATCTTTATTCTTATCTCTCGAAACATTTATTCCATTGACTTTTAACTCTTGCTCCTGATTCGAAATAGCACCTGATAGGTGTTTTTAACAGACGACCGTTGAATCCTTATCAAACTTTGCAAGATTAGCACTTGTCATGACAAATGCAAAAAATCGGTAAAATTCTTGAATTTTCCGATTACCTTTTGGGGTTACCCCAATCCCCTTTTACTGTGATTTATTCCATCAACTTTTTTTATTTTTTAACCACATGCTGGTCGATAAATGATTTATTTTTACTGAAGTTAAGTAAGGGGTTCACTACACGTCATTAGACGTCAAAACATTGATTTTAAGCGATTTTTGAATTTTTAAAGTTCATTACATTGCAATATAAATCAATAAGAACTCTACCTTTTACTCTACCTTTTTTTAGATGAATATATCATTTGGATATTGAAGTTAAGCCCTGCTATCATTTCGATGGCAGGGCTTTTTAATATTTGGTACACTAACTTTTTATCTATATTTTGGTGGAGCTGAAGTTGACATCTACAAAGTTTAATGTTAAAATAAATTCAAAAATATATTTGAATGAGGTATTTTATGATTCAAAATGTTGTTACTTCAATAATCCTGTATTCTGGGACAGCCGTAGACTTACTTATTATCCTAATGTTATTTTTTGCCAAAAGAAAAAGCAGAAAAGACATCATTAACATCTATTTAGGACAATTTCTAGGCTCTGTTAGTCTAATATTGCTAAGTTTGCTTTTTGCATTTGTCTTAGATTATATTCCTAGTAAAGAGATTTTAGGTTTGCTCGGTTTGATTCCAATTTTCCTAGGCCTCAAAGTTTTGCTTTTAGGAGATTCTGATGGAGAAGCTATTGCCAAAGAAGGTTTGAGCAAAGATAATAAAAACCTGATTTTTCTAGTCGCTATGATTACTTTTGCAAGTTGTGGTGCTGACAATATTGGTGTCTTTGTCCCATATTTTACTACCTTAAATTTAGCAAATTTGATAGTGGCTTTACTTACCTTTCTAGTCATGATTTATCTCTTGGTTTTTTCTGCCCAAAAATTAGCACAAGTCCCTTCTGTTGGAGAAACTTTGGAAAAATATAGCAGATGGTTTATTGCCGTTGTCTATTTAGGATTGGGGATATATATCCTGATTGAAAACAACAGTTTTGATATGCTATGGACTGTGTTAGGCTAGGAGAAAATATTTTGAAAAAAGATAGTATCTGCCAAGTGAATGTTATAAATCAACAAAATGTTACAACCGCAACGAACTACCTTGAAAAGGAAAAAGTCCAAAAATCACTTCGCATTTTATCAAAGTTTACCGATAATAAACAGATAAATATCATCTTTTATCTCCTTGCTGTTGAAGAACTATGTGTCTGCGATATAGCCTGTTTACTAAATCTCAGTATGGCATCTGCCTCCCACCATCTTCGTAAACTAGCCAATCAAAACATCTTGGACACTAGAAGAGAGGGGAAAATTATATATTATTTTATAAAAGATGAGGAGATCAGAGATTTTTTTAATCAACTAGGATAACAACTATTTTTTCTACTTTTCCATGTTTATAGGGGGCTTATCTATGAAATTTTTTGATGAAAATTACTCACAAGAAATACCTACTCGTATCAAATGTTTAAGAAAAAAGTATAATTTAAAGCAAAGTGACCTAGGTAATGCAGGTCAAGTTAGCCAAGTTGAAAAGGGAAATCGACAAGTTAACGCTTTAATATTTATTTATTTGAATGCTCAAACCGACTCGGACTATAAAGAAATTATTTTTGGAGATATTGCCAAGTTTGTTGAAAATATGTTTTACCACTGCTTCAGCTCTATTTTATTTAGAGATTTGGAAACTGTAGATAAAAGAATGTATTCTTTTTCGGACGATGACAATGGATACTTACGCAGAATTAGCTCCTCAAAGAAAGCTAGAAGCGGTTGATATTTATTTAGATAAGCTTGCTGAATTAACTCAATAACTACTCTACCTTTCACTCTACCCTTTTTAGCGTGAAAGTCCCTAAACGTTGATATATAAACGTTTCTAACAGCTAAAATAGATAATACTTAACCTTTAAGTGAGATAACGTTGATTAATTGCATGACAAACACGCCAATTAGTTTGTGAAACGAACTGAAATAACTCCGATATAACGGTTCTTTTTCTCAGCAAACATCTTCTTATTTTTTATTTTTTTACGAACGCAATCATACAAGAATAAATGCATCAACGTTGCACATTATACTTCATGCGATATCGTTGAAACGTTCTGCGATTAATACCTGTTATCGTTTCAACTTCTTTCTCAGTCATCCCTTCTTGATATAATTGAAACGCATGTTGTAAGCGTGGGTCATGTTCTTGGTATTTCGGTTTGCCACCTTTATATTTGCCTTTTTGTTTTGCTAAAGCGATACCTTGTGCTTGTCTTTCTCGGATTCTTTTCCGCTCACTCTCCGATTGGTATTTATATAATTCCAACATGAAGGCATTGATTAATCGACGTAAATTATCATCTTCAATGCCTTTCAAAGAGGGGAGATTTAATACCTCGATCGTCGCACCCTTTTGTTGAATCTCTTGGAGTATATCCGTTAAATCTTGTTGACTACGTCCTAATCGATCTAACTCACTCACTACCACGATATCCCCTTCACGTATGAACGACAACAACGCTTCTAGTCCTGGTCTTGAACGAGAGCTGCCACTTTCTTTATCTGAAAAAATCTTGAATGTCCCTTCTGATTCCAATAACTCAATTTGTCTGCCTAAATTCTGTTGTTTGGTACTCACACGTGCATAGCCTATCTTACTCATCTGTTGTTCCTCCTAAATTGGTACGATTCCCCTTTTATTATATCAATCGCTGTAAAATTGTGTATGTCATCAAAAACGACTTAAATAAAGCCGATTTCAAGCGTTTTAATCCGTTTTTCGACACTTTTTATATGATTAATGATTAAAGTTGTTGAAATCGGCTTATTTTGGCGATTTTAGGAGAAGCCTGTTAATCCATTGCAGACTATTCTATAATAACTTCAAAGGAGTGATGTACAATGGTAAATGAAAACAAACATGAACAGCAACACGCTAATACAACTCAATCATTAGTTGAACATGAACAAATAATTCTTGAAGAATTACACTCAAATATTAAGCAAAGTTTTGACGACTTAGAGAATGGAGAAGTTTACTCGATGAATGAAGTCAAACGTTATCTCGAAATTTAACACGATACCCTACATAATGAATTGATATGACTTACAACAAACCTAAGTCAAAAATGATACATAAACAAAACACCCCTCAGGATTTTTCCCGAGAAGGTGTCTTTACAGAAAATCAAAACACAATTCGTTTACTAATGCTACACATTAAACCTTTTATAAATATCTCCTCTTGACCCTATCTCGAAAACATAGACCAATAATTCATTATCTACCACACGAAAAATAGCACGATAATCGCCGATGCTTAACCTGAAGATATCATCAAAATTTTTAGAATGGAATTTCTTCACATCGTAAGACCTAATCGTTTCTTTATCGTGAGCTATCTCTTCAAATGCTTTGAAAAATCGAATACCGATTGTTTTATTTTTCTTCAAGAACTTTTCAGCAGACTTGGAATACTTAACCTTGTAGGAGATTATCTAGCGTCATTTCCTTTCCGCCTAAATCCTCAAAATCAATATTAAGCGCTTCGATTTCCTCTTGTTCTGATTGATCCATATAGCCGCAATTGTCATTTAGATACACTAACAGGCTTCATTTTTCATTTTGACTGATGGCTTTTAAAGCAGTATCTCTTAGAAATTCAGAAAATGATACCCCACTTTTTTTAGCGTAATCGTTGATTGTTTCATAAACAGTAACAGGTAAAGTTATATTTTTTTAATTGTAGCCATGATAGCATCTCCTTATAATACTTATAATACACATCATGCACATTTAATCAAATGCTATCTTCCGTTGAACCATAATAAAAAACAAATCTCCTAGGAAAAACATCCTAGAAGATTTGTTTTTAGCATATAGTATCAAAACATCCAAAAGCGATGCTTGTACGCTTTAATTTTAACATTGGGATTGTGTTGCTTGACGGTATCTAACCATTCGTGAACAGTAACATTTTCTTGCAAAGCTTCCAGACAAAATACTGCCTTGCTATGAAGAAATTTAGAATGGGGAATCGGAGATATAATATAAATTAAATTATATTTAACAATGATTGTCTGTATCTGTTCGTATGAACAATAACAATACGAAGTAGAAAATATCCAATTAATTGCCCCTATATTGATAATATCAGGAGACAATGTATCTTTGTCTTCCTCTGCACAAAAATAAATAGTAGTTAAAAATTTATTAAGCAAAGGAACAGGTAGAAAACTCAACAAGACGAAAATAACTTTACCAATCAAATACATAAAAATGGTAAGAGAACAGATAAAAAGAACTAATATAATAGCATCAGCCTTTATACCTAAAAGAGTATACCATCCCCCTACGAGCAGAATAAATACCAGCATAGCGATATCCACTCTCCCAAAGCAAGTTCCCCAGTTCCAAAGCAAACGTCTTAAGACTTTAATATTATCATTGTTAACCATAATCATAACAATAAAACTCCTTTATGCTAGTTGTAAGAGATATGTGACGACTGCAATTATTGTGGCTTCAATTCCTTTATAGGCAGCCCATGCAATTAGTGCAGCAGTGCCAAAAAACAATATACCCGCCACGAAAACAAGAGCACTATTTACAGCTACCTCTCCAAATCGTCTATACAGATCTCGCCATTTTTCCTTTTCTGACTCTTCTATTTCCACTTTTCTGCCCGGAACGGGAACGGGTATAGGTACCGGTTTTGGTTCTAAAATTGGTCCTATACTAGTCATTTCAATTTCAGTAATTAAATCAAAAGAAATTGTTGATTTATCCGATAATTGAACCCCTTTAAAAGAGTGGATATATCTCAGTCTTAACAAAAGATTAATATAATCAATTTCAAATTCCATCTTTGTATCTAATGGGGTCAAATTTTTTAATTTCAAACTATCCATGATTTTAGATACAGACAAACTCCCTTTAATATACGGACCTTGAACGGGTAATTCATCTAACAAATCGTCAATCCTTGTTCGAATTTCTTCTTCGTAAGCAGTACCAAAATCTGTTTGAGTAGAGCGATATATTCCTCTTAACAACGTCTCTCCGACCCCTACTTCATACGATGCAAACACACCATTTCTAGCACGAACTCCAGGGGCAATAATTTGGTAATTCCCCCATTCTTCGAAATCCATAGAAATCTTAGGCATTTCGATATTATAAAGCGTAAATTCTCAATCGAACTTTTTGAGGTTGAGAGAGTAAAATTTTCTTGCTTTTTGTTTATAGATAATCTCTCTCATCGTACAATACCTAATTCTGAATATAGTTTAGATGCTGAAACGCTCGGTTCGTTATCGTCCTCAATTTCATCAATCATTTGTTGGTAAAATTCATCTACGATAACCTCTCCATTCTCATCTAATTTATCTTCAGTAAATTTTGAAGATTGAAAGTTATATATCAATTGAACGATTAGCTGAGCTTGTTCTTCTGAAAGTGTGCTAATAAGTTCTTTTAAATGTTCGCTTGCGTTCATTAATATCATTCCTTTCTTATTCTGTACGTCTATCATATCACGTCTCAGCCAAAACTTTAATAAAAGAGAGCTACCTTAAAAGTAGCTCTTTATTAAAAAGTTTGTTGCACAACCTTGTTGTCTACCTATAAACACTTGATATGATTCGTATTCCAATCACGACAACAGGGTATACTCTGTTTTTTATTTTTATCAATAGACTTATTTTTACTAAATAAACCTAAATTTAAAATAACTAAACCAATAATCCAACCACCTAACACAACAATTGTTCTTCCTCTGGTAAATTATCGTAAAATCTATTATAAATCTCATCAAATAAAGCTTCTAGATCCTTTACTCTTTCCTCGTTACCATACACTGTAGAAAATATAATCTTATTCTTCAATCCCAGATATTCTTCTGATAAGTCCAAATAATTATCATCCATTTCAAACAACTAAAATAAACTTACTTCATAAGAAAATAGAAAAACACTTGCTAAAGTATTACACAAAGTGTCTACTAGAGGGAAGACGCATGGAGCCACTATCACATACTCATGAGTTGGAAGTTTTCCTTCGAATTAAGCATACTATAAATACGCCCATGAGTTATACACTTTTGTTAAGTAAGACAACTTCTAAGAACTAGCTACTGCCCAAACCGATACGCTCATTGCTTCGACCGGGAATTCTCCCCAGCCTTCTTCATCAATGTGAACCGTTGTTTCATTATTTGCCAAGTAATCTTTGAAGATTTTACCTGCGTTCAATGCGCCAACATTCATGCGCTTCACATTCGCCTCACCATTACTGATGACAACTGCCAGACCATTCGGAAACTCCTCGGTTCCCAATCTTGTCCAGCCGATACAATTCGCTTCATCTAAGTAATCAATCTGTTCTCCGTAAGCGTGATTTTTACGCAAAAAGAGCAACTTATCCAACTCCGTTTGAAAACTCATTTGTGCGTATTCGCCCTCAATTCCGTAATAATCGCCATAGAAGACGCATGGCAATCCTTGTTCGCGTAACAGAATAATCGCATAGGCAAGCGGCTTAAACCATTCTTCAACCGTAGATTCCAGAGCTTGACCACGTTGCGTGTCATGATTATCCACGAATGTTACCGCAAATTGCGGGTTCCCCTGCATCAAAGTCCCTTCAAAAATTTGCGTCAAATCATATGTCTCTCGCTCACAACTTGCATTAAATAAATTCATATGCAACCCAACGTCCACCAAATCAAACTTGAAGTTCGTGGCTGATAAGTAATCGAGTTTCGCTTCGTAATCCGCTTTCCAATATTCACCGAACACATAGAACGATTCGCCTCTCTCCGCCAAGACAGCTTCAATAAATTGACGCATGAAATCTTGATCAATGTGCTTAATCGCATCTAAACGGAATCCGGAAACACCAGTTGTGTTGATAAACCACTTCGCCCACTCATGAATATGCTCAACGACTTCCGGATGACTAAAGTCAATATCCGCATACATTAAGTAATCGTAATTACCATTCTCGTTATCAACCACTTCATCATGTGCCCAACCTTTGAAATCACCGGTAATCATAAAGATACCATTGCGATTGTTCAGCGCATCATAATCAATCCCGGAGAAATGATACCAATGCCATTTGAAGTCACTATATACATTGTTGCGTCCCGGGAAGTCGAAACCAACCCAACCTTCAATTTCTTCCGGTTCGCTAATCACTTTTTGGCGATCGAGCGGGTCTACTTCTAGAACCGTCACACGTTCCTTATGATCAGCGGCAGCTTTATGGTTCAGCACAATATCAGCAATGCTGTCGATGCCTACTTCTTTCAAGTGGCGAATCGCTTCGATGTATTCATCTTTAGTGCCATATTTAGTACGTACGGTATTCTTTTGGTCGAATTCGCCAAGATCGTATAAATCATACACGCCGTAGCCTACATCATTAGCACTTGTTGCCTTAAAAGCAGGCGGTAACCAAACTTTTGTAATCCCTATATCTTGAAGATGTTGCGCATCTGCCTTCAATCGATTCCAATGTTGACCATCATTTGGCAAATACCACTCAAAATATTGCATTAAACAACCATTTCTCATATATATTCCCCTTTAATTTTGAATTCTGTCCTACACAATAGCAAACTTTCAAGCGTTTGACCATTATTTCACTCCATTCTGTTACCGCTCCCTCCAAAAACGCCGCCTATAACATAGAAAGTGCCGGCGTTTGCTGAATGATTTAAGGTATTGAATAATATACAGAACGTTGAGTGACAGATCATTTTTTTCTTAAATAATATAGATGAGGCATCTCGGGTGCTATTTAATTGTTGAAATGACATGACTATAGAGTTGGCAGAGTTATTTTATTTTTCAAATGGGTCAATCAGGTATGGAACTAGACAAATTTTATTTTTGAAATGAAGTTTCGGGAGTGATTCTAGTCATTTTGAGATTTTAAATGGAGTTTTAGAACCTCATTCTCATCATTCCAAAAAAATAAAATACCATTTATTCCACATTTTACCTCATTTTATTTTTGAAATGTTACTTCGTATAACTCAACGATATCATTTCATTTTTCAAATGAGTTTTTTAGCAACTCCGGCTTATCATTTCAAAAAAATTTGTCTACTTTGCAAACGAAACGTATAGGATTTGAGCATTAAATTTGAATCTCACAGAAGTCTGTTACATTCAAGAGCGTTGCGCCATGTTGAGTGATGAATGTTGTATTGCAAACGGAAAAGACCGGAACAAATTCTCTTCGTTCCAGTCCCATATTTAATAATGTTTCAAATATTTTTCCAATTCCCACTGCGTCACTTGTTTTTGGTAAGAGAAGTATTCGACTGTTTTCTCAGCAATAAAGTTTTGAGCAATATGGTCACCCAATGCATCCAAAATGACCGGTTCTTTCTTCATCTCTTTCAATGCTTCACGCAATGAGCCCGGTAAGTCATTGACCCCTTCCGCTAAGCGTTCTTCTCGTGTCATCGCATAAATATTGCGGTCAATTGCTGACGGCGGATCAATTTTTTCTTCAATGCCTTTCAATCCGGCTGCCAGTAACACCGCCAACGCCAAGTATGGATTTGCTGACGGATCGACACTGCGTACTTCAACACGTGTGGAGTTTCCTCTTGCTGCCGGAATACGAATTAAAGGTGAACGATTTTGTTCGCTCCATGCTACATAAACAGGCGCTTCGTAACCGGGAACTAAACGTTTATAAGAATTCACCAATGGATTGCAAATAGCGGTATATGCCCGCGCATATTTTAACAGACCGCCAATAAAGAACAGTGCCTCTTGTGATAAACCATCTTCCGTTGTCGCATCATAGAAAGCATTGCCTTTCTCGTTGAATAATGACAAATTGAAGTGCATTCCTGAACCGGCGATACCGAAAACCGGTTTCGGCATAAAGGTTGCGTGTAAATTATGACGACGTGCAACAGATTTCACAATCAACTTGAATGTTTGGATGTTATCGCAAGCCGTAATAGCATCTGAATATTTCCAGTCAATCTCGTGTTGTCCGGGAGCGACTTCATGGTGGCTTGCTTCGATTTCGAAACCTAAATCTTCCAATTCCAACACAATATCACGGCGACAATTCTCTGCCAAATCATTCGGTGCCAAATCGAAATAACCACCATTATCATTCAGATTCATCGTCGGTTCGCCATTCGCATCCAATTTAAATAAGAAAAACTCCGGTTCCGGTCCTAAATTGAAACTGGTATAGCCCATTGCCGACATTTTTTCAAGGACGCGCTTCAAGTTTGAACGCGGATCGCCGGCAAAAGGCAAACCATCTGTCGCATGCACATCACAAATCAAGCGGGCAATATGTGCATCATCTTTGCCTTCTGCCCAATTGAAGACTAACCATGTTGAATAATCGGGAATTAGATACATATCGCTTTCTTCTATTCGTACGAAACCTTCAATCGAAGAACCGTCGAACATCATATCATTATTCAAAGCCTTTTCTAATTGTGATACCGGGATTTCAACGTTTTTGATTGTGCCGGTAATATCTGTAAACATCAAGCGTACGTAACGTACATTGCGTTGCTTTGCATCTTGCAAAATTCTTTCCTTTGTCCACTGCGTCTGTTCCATTCATTTTGCCTCCATCTAAAATCTGCTTTGAATATCCAATTCATCACGAAGAATGCGTCTGACATCTTGGTCTGTCAACGGTTGTTGCCCTTTACTATCAGTTGAATTCACATTCTTATTGTAACGCTTCTGGATACCTTTCAATGTCATGCCTTCTTCAACTAAATCAATAATTTCGAGCAGACGATCCACATCATTAAGCGAATACATACGTCGATTTGTCGAACTTCTCTTAGGTACAATCAACTTGTAATCTTCATAATAGCGAATTTGACGCGCACTTAATCCCGTCAAACTCATTACCGTTCCAATCGGAAAAACCGCTAATGATTTACGAAACGCTTTTTCTGCCATACAATCACTCCTTAGATGATAGCCTCATTATAGAGGTATAAATTCAAATACGTCAATCATTTCGTTACATCCTATGTTAAATTATATAACATCAAACTGTAACGTTTGTATTAATTGTATTTTTTTCCGATGACAGAAGCAAATTTCGCGCCATTTCGCCTATTTTTATGGTAAACTATGAAAGGTACATTTCGTTGAAAAAAACGATTAAAGAAGGTGAATTCATTGACACAACCGAAGAATAAAAGAGGACAAGTAACGAATACATTTGCATTACTTGTATCAACTATTCTTATTGGAGGCGGACTAGCTCTATTAAGTTATTTAAGTTTGACTGAAACTGCATCGCAATCCGGCAAAGCAGAACAGTCTTCATCATTCGTATCCATTTCTGCCTCTCAATCAAATAATCATCAAACAGCCGAACCAACGGCTATCATTACTGTTCCAACTGAAATTACTCACCTTGAACATAATTTATCCGATCGGCAAATTCAGAATCTTTTTAACAAAATCGGCACCACTAATTACAAAGAGAATCTATTAGCCGCTCAACCCGATATTCTGAAAGCAATTAAAGAAGAAAAATTACCGGTTGAAGAATTGGGTTATTTATTCTTGCCGAGTATGCCGGCTGAAGTGGCGCAATTAAATGGCGTCAAACAGTTAGATGTCCCGCTCTTGCTGCAAAAAGATCCGCAATGGCGGTCAACACCGTATGGCAGTGATACAACCAATGAATTAGGAGAGAACGGGTGCGCCATTCTTTCATTGGCAATGGTACATGGTTACCACTCCAAGAAGCAAACAACACCGCACGATATTCTCCAATGGAGCAAGCAAACATTTTATGTGCACAATCAGGGGACATCGTGGAATATTTTCCATAATTTTGCGGAACGTTTCGGATATAATTTCTTCAATCATGGCGATGACTTCTATTCTGCTATGAATGCGTTGAACAATGATGAAGTCATTATCGCTTCAGTCAAACCGGGAACATTTACAAACGTTGGACACATTCTTGTCATTCGTGGTTATGAGAACGGCAAAGTTTACGTTAATGACCCAAATGATGACCCGTTAAAGATGTTCAGTGTACAAGGCATTGATGAATCGGTCTTCCTCAACGAAGGCATCAATTACTGGTCATTTGCCAAAAAATAATAGAAAGGGATGCTTATGTCACAAGCAAATCATTCATTGAATGACGCTTCAAAAGGTGCGCGTGTCGGTATTCTTGTATATTTAATGCTGTCGGTAATGAAATTATCGGCAGCTTATGTCGTTTCATCCGCTTCTTTGCGAGCAGACGGTTTGAACAACTTGACCGACATCATTTCTTCGATTGTAATTTTTATCGGGTTACACATTGCCAAGCAACCGGCAGACAGCGATCATCATTATGGACATTCTAAATTTGAACCGATTGCCAGTTTCGTGACTTCGATTATTATGTTTACCATTGGGTTGGAGGTGTTAAAATCAGGGGTTGAACGCTTTATCGCCAATGATTTCCCTATGCCGGACGTTATGGGGGCTTGGATTTCCGTCATTTCTGCGGTAATATTATACATGGCACACCGCTATGTTAAACAGTTGGCCGTTCAAGCAAACAGCCTTGGTCTAAAAGCCAGCGCCAAAGATATGTGGAACGATTTAATGGTGAGCATCACAACTGGTCTATCAATCATCGGTGCCGCACTGGGATTCCCACAAATTGATACAATTATGTCACTCATTGTCGGTGCGATTATTATCAAAACCGCATACGATATTTTCAAAGAAAGTACGTTCACACTGTCTGACGGTTTTGATGCTGAAGAGCTTGAAGCTTACCGTCAACTAATTGTGAAACATCCGAAAGTGAAACGCGTGACGAATTTGAAAGGGCGCTTATGCGGCTCACAAATTTATGTGGATGTTACTATTGAAATTGATGGTAACTTAACGGTGATCGAATCACATCATATTACAGAAGACATTGAACGCATCTTAGCGTATAATTATGGTGTGCGTGATGTTGATGTTCACGTAGAGCCCTTCTGGGAGAAAAATAGAAAAGGGGAATAAATCATGTCATCAGTTGTTGTTGTAGGTACACAATGGGGAGACGAAGGTAAAGGAAAAATCACCGACTTCTTAAGCGAAAATGCGGAAGTAGTCGCACGCTATCAAGGTGGCGACAATGCCGGACACACCATTAAATTCGACGGCAAAACATACAAGTTACACTTGATTCCGTCAGGTATTTTTGCAAAAGACAAAATTAGCGTCATCGGGAATGGAGTCGTTATCAATCCGAAATCCATCGTCAAAGAATTGGATTACTTAAAAAATGAAGGAGTGGCGACTGATAACTTACGTATTTCATCTCGGGCACATGTTATCTTGCCTTACCACATTGAATTGGATAAATTGCAAGAAGCCTCTAAAGGTGATAACAAAATCGGCACCACGAACAAAGGAATTGGACCGGCTTACATGGATAAAGCTGCTCGTGTTGGTATCCGAATTGCCGATTTATTAGATAAAGAAATCTTCGAAGAGCGTTTGCGTACAAACTTAACCGAAAAGAACAACATTATTTCCAAATTATATGGGGCAGAACCTTTGAAGTTTGAGGATATTTTCGAAGAGTATTACGAATACGGTCAAATGATTAAGCACTATGTGACGGATACTTCCGTTATTTTGAACGACGCGCTTGATCAAGGGAAACGTGTCCTTTTTGAAGGGGCGCAAGGAGTTATGTTGGATATTGACCAAGGAACTTATCCTTTCGTTACATCTTCTAACCCGGTTGCAGGAGGCGTTACAATTGGTAGCGGTGTTGGTCCTGCCAAGATTGATACAGTCATCGGCGTATGTAAAGCTTATACATCGCGCGTCGGCGACGGACCTTTCCCAACTGAATTATTAGATGAAATCGGCGACCGCATCCGTGAAGTAGGGCGTGAATATGGTACAACAACTGGGCGTCCACGCCGTATCGGTTGGTTTGACAGCGTTGTAATGCGCCATTCTCGTCGCGTTTCCGGCATCACAAGCTTGTCATTGAACAGCATTGATGTTCTAACCGGCTTAGACACTATTAAGATTTGTACAGCTTACGAAACACCGGAAGGCGAACGTATCGAATATTACCCGGCTAGCTTGAAATTACTCGCAAGCTGCACACCAGTCTACGAAGAATTACCGGGTTGGACAGAGGATATCACCGGCTGTAAACGCCTCGAAGACTTACCAGCTAATGCTCAAAATTATGTACGACGCATTAGCGAATTAGTCGGCGTCAAGATTGCTACCTTATCCGTTGGACCGGACCGCACGCAAACAATGATTCTTGACAGCGTTTGGGGCAAAAAATAACTCACAATTTATCGCACAGAATACATAATGTATTCTGTGTCTTTTTTTTTTATGAAGAAATTCACCGGCACAGAACATTTGACAAAGTTTCACATCGAATATTTTTCAAAATAAGAAGGATATTAGTTGAAAAAGCGAACGTAAGTTCGTATTATTAAGTGTAAGGGGGGATAAGATGCACTCAAAACAAAAAGATACTCAAATCCAAACACACGATGCTGATTATCTAACAGCAGATGACAAACGAAAAAGCTATCAACTTCTGAAACTTATTCAACTCAGAATTGAAGGCTTACGTAAAGATTTATTGAATAAGCATTTTCAAGAAAGCGAAAGAGTCATTCCGACGGAACAGGAACAACTCGAACATTTCATTCAAGAAGAAAGTGCTATTTACGCTCAAAATAATCAAACAGAATCACTATTTCATCATCCGGATTTAAAGGCAAGCTTACAACAATTATCTGACCAAGATTACCAATTGATTGAACAACATTTTATCCAAGGGTTCACATTGACCGAAATTGCACAGAAGCGGCACGTTTCCATACAAGCGATTTCTCAACGTAAGCGTCGTATTCTCAAAAAATTAAGACAGATAATGAACGGAGGTTGAACAACATGAACCATAGCTTAATAACAGCTTTCAAACATAAGGATTACAACACCATTTTTGCTTATTTGCGACCACTATTTTACAAGAATTTGAGGCAGGTGCCGCCGGCTTTACAGCACGACTTCTTGCAAGAATACTATCTTGCCTGCATTAAAATTATCGAAAACTTTCAATCTCGAACTTCAACCAACAGAAAGGAATGATATCATGAACGACTTAATACATTTACTGGGAAATTTCGGTTTCCCAATCTTCATGGTGCTTTATCTATTAGGGCGCTTTGAAAATTCATTCAGAAATATGACAAACTCCTTTAATCAATTAGAACGCACAATGGTCAAACACTTCAATAAAAAGTAAACGCATAACAAACTTAATATCATCAAAAAAACCACTATCTTCTATAAATAAGATAGTGGGGCATAGATTTTATACATAAGGTGGTTCTTCCATATAGGAAAGATTCGAAAATTTGTTATATTCTTTTTTGAACAATAGACGGACGGTATCGCGTTCTCCGCTTCGGTTCTTGGCAAGAATCACTTCGACGGAATTGTCCGGTAAGTCATCATTATGTTCCGAATCTTCTTGTCCTTCATCATGGCGATGATAGTCATGGCGGTATAAGAATGCGACAATGTCAGCATCTTGTTCAATTGACCCGGACTCACGAATATCACTCAGGATAGGACGCTTATTCTGACGATGTTCCAAATTACGTGATAACTGTGAGAGGGCGATAACTGGCACGTGCAATTCTTTGGCTAATTTTTTCAATTGACGTGAAATTTCGGATACTTCCTGTTGGCGACTTTCTCGTCCGGAACCTTCAATCAATTGCAAATAGTCAATGACAATTAATCCTAGATCCGGGTTTTCTTGTTTAAGGCGACGACATTTTGCACGAATTTCTGATACTTTAATTCCTGCTGAATCATCAATAAAAATGCGCGCATCTTTCAAGATATCTGTCGCAATGGTGAAGCTATTCCATTCTTCCGGTGTCAATTGTCCGGTTTTCATATTAGAAGCATGGATATTGCCTTCTGCACAAATCATCCGAAATACTAAGTCTAAAGCGCCCATTTCAAGCGAGAAGATTGCAACTGGGAGTTTCGCCTTAGTTGCAACATTTTGCGCGATATTCAAGGCAAAAGCTGTTTTTCCGACAGAAGGGCGAGCCGCAATAATAATCAGTTGTTCCGGCTGGAAGCCGCTCGTCATTTTGTCCAAATCACAATAGCCGGTTGGAACACCTGTGACATCACGTTTCTCTTCTGCTAACTTAACAAGTCGATCATAAGCATCTGATACTAATTCGCGCATTTCTTTCGGACGATTCTTCTGGCTATTCTCACCAATTGATAGAATCAGCTTCTCACTGCGATCTACGATATTGTCCACTTCATCGGCTTCGGCATAAGCATCGTTACTGATCGTTGCTGTTGCCGCAATTAAACGTCGGAGCGTCGATTTATCTTTGACAATGCGCGCATATTGCTCAATATTAACTGTTGTCGGCGTATGCGAAGCAATATCTACTAAATAATCGCGTCCACCCGCATTTTCCAATTCATCGTATGAATCCAATTGGTTAATCAATGTCACTAAATCAATGACGCCTGTTTTGTCGAAAACTTTGACCATGGCATCATAAATTAAATGATGTGAGCGTTTATAGAAATCATCTTCTACAAGAATGGTTTGGACGATTCCCATTTTAATAGGATCCAATAATAATGCTCCTAATACAGATTTCTCCGCCTCAATACTATAAGGCAATACTTTATCTAATCGACTTTCTTCCAATTGGTTCACCTTCTTTCCATCCTCTCTAGTTTATCACTTCTCTACAAAAAAATCATCTACCTTCTGCAAGATAGATGATAAAAAGATGTGTTTTATCCTTCGATGACGTGTACGTTAATCTTAGCAGTGACATCGTGATGCAATTTCACTTCAACGTGATGATAACCTAATGATGCCAAATTTTGCTCAAGTTGAATTTTTCGTTTATCAATTTTAATATTGTGTTGTTTATTCAATTCTTCAGCTATTTGCTTAGAAGGAATTGTGCCGAATAAGCGTCCATCAGATCCGGATTTTGCTTTAATGGTCACGACTGTTTTTTCGTCTTCAATTGCTGCTTTTAATAATTTAGCTTCTACAAATTCTTCTTCGGCAATGCGTTGCTTTGCTTTATTTTCTGCGCTTAATTGGCTCATCGCACTGCTGTCTGCTAATTTTGCTAAGCCGTTTTTGATTAAGAAATTGCGACCGTAACCATCCGACACTTCAATGACTTGACCTTTCTTGCCTTGTTTTTTGACATCTTGTAATAAGATAACTTTCATAAGATTGACCTCCTAATTTTGTTCGATTACTTGAATTAAAGCTTCATAAGCGGAATCAATACTCATGTCTTTTAATTGGGTAGCAGCATTGGATAAATGTCCACCGCCTCCTAATTTTTCCATAATTGTCTGGACATTTATCGTTCCTAAACTTCGAGCACTAATACCGATGGTTTCTGCATCACGTCGATAAATCGCAAAAGCAGCTTCAACATCCTTTAATGTAAGCATCATATCAGCTGTTTGCGCTGCGACAACATTGTCACATAATTCCTCATTACTTGCTTTCGTAATTACTATGTTATCTTTGAAATATTCCGTTCGTTCAATTAAACGATGGCGTTTCTGAACAACTGATAAATCTTCTTTTAGCAAACGTTGAATCAGGACGGTATCAGCACCTCGTGATTTAAGATAACTAGCTGCATCAAATGTTCTGGCTCCTGTTCGCATACCGAAATTATTTGTATCTACAATTATTCCCGCCAAAAGTGCGGTAGCTTCAATTTTTGAAAGAGCTTGATGTGTGTTACGTGTGTAGATGAAAAATTCAGTAATTAATTCGGCAGTGGAAGATGCATACGGTTCAATGAACGTTAATACAGATTGATTAGGGAACTCTTCGCTGCGTCGATGATGGTCAATAATGACCACATCATGGTCTGTAATAATTGGTTCTGCTTCACTGAGAGAAGGACGATGATGATCAACCATAATAATTAATGTTTGTTCATTTAATTGTGCCTTTGCCGTTTCAATATCTGTAAACATCTGTTTCCATTCATTTTTGAATTGTGGTGTGGCTAATAATTGAGCAACATCTGGGTTGAATTCTGATTGATTGACAATGATTTTAGCATCCTTCTTCAGTTGACTGACAATTTTGTGAACAGCAATAGCTGAACTAATAGCATCCAAATCCGGATAGCGATGTCCGGCAATAAAAATATTGCTCGCTTGTTCGACGGAATTTAATAATGCTTGGTAAACCAATTTCGAGCGACTAGTCGTACGTTTTTCTTGCGGACTTAATTTACCGCCATAGAAACGGGCCCTATCGTCTTTTGCCCGAACGACTACTTGATCGCCACCACGTCCCAATGCTAAATCCAAATTGAGCTGCGCTTGTTTTGCAAGTGAATCAATATCATATTCATTCTCATTCGTGTACGAAATACCGATACTTACAGAAATGGGCACATTATTCGCAAAATTTCGTTCTGTAATTCGTTCTATTTCAATGAATTTGGCTTCCTCAAGTGCGTCGAGTATTTTTTGATTCATAATAAGAATGAAATTTTCGTCATCGAGGCGTTTGAGATAAATGTGATGTAATTTCGCCCAATTATTGATATCACGCATGATTCGTGCATCAATTTGAGCTTCTTGACTGTCATCTAATGTTTGCAGCAATTCATCGTAATCATCTAAATGTAAGTATCCAAATACAAGACGGTCAAACTTTTTCATTTCACGAATATGCATTTCTTCTGTAATATCCATCAAGTAAATGGATTTAAGTTCCATTTGATGCATCAATTTGTAAAATTTATCTTGAATCTGAATGACTTGCCATTGACTGTCCGTTTCCTCATTTAATGCTTGGTGCAATTTGCCACCGATATCACTCAATTTTCTCCCTAAAATATCCTCATTACCATAAACTTGCTGGAAAGCAGGGTTAATCCATTTTACAACACCAATTTCATCATAAAGCAGTACCGCAATCGGTGAACGATAGAGAGAATCTTCTTGAGCATTTTTGGTAGCACGCGATAATTTCCGGACAGTTGCCTGTGTATCTCGAATAAAAGTATCAATATTGATTACAAGGAAAACAAATACCACCACCAAAAAAATGAACAACAGTAGGGCAATTTGCCACTTAATAAAGCTTGTTGCAATCATAATCAGTACATAAAATAAAATGATACAGTAAATTTGCCAATTGAGTGTTAATTTCTGACAGACTTTGATAAATTGCTTGATTTTTTCTTGTATGTTCACGGTCCACCTCTTTTCTGTATGTTTCCTATTTTATCATAAATGATAATTTTTTTCTAACAGAACTCTTACAATGTTTCACGTGAAACATTAACAAAAAAGGACCAAAGATTGCTCTTTAGTCCTATAACTATTAGTCTTGTACTGTAAATGGTAATAATCCCATAATTCTTGCGCGTTTGATTGCAACTGTTAAAGCACGTTGGTGTTTCGCACAAGTTCCTGTTACACGACGTGGTAAAATTTTACCTTTTTCAGAAATGAATCGTTTCAATAAATCTACGTCTTTGTAATCAGGGTGGTCAATATGATTAGCACAGAAGAAACACACTTTTCTTCTACGGCGTCCGCCGCGACGTTGTACTGCCATATTTATTGCCTCCTTTATTTTATTAATTAGAATGGTAGGTCATCTTCCGAAATATCAATTGGATGACCATCTTCCATGAACGGACCTGTTGGTTGTTGGAAATCATAATTAAATGAATTTGCCTGATTGTTTGATCCAAAGTTTGCTTGTTGTGATGGGGCAGAGTAGTTATTGTTTGTATTATAAGTATTTTGTGGTCTTGCTGACTCACCAACCGGGCGCTGTTCTGTCACTGAACGTGATTCCAATAAATCGAAATTATTAACAATCACTTCTGTCACATAAACACGTTGCCCTTGTTGATTCTCATAATTGCGCACTTGTAAGCGGCCTTCGATTCCAACCAATGAACCCTTACGAGTAAAGTTAGCAAAATTCTCGGCTGCTTTACGCCAAATCACACAGTTAATGAAATCTGCTTCGCGTTCACCTTGTTGGTTTGTAAAATTGCGATTAACCGCAAGTGTAAACGAACCTACTGCCGTACCGCTTGAAGTAAATCGTAATTCAACTTCTCTTGTTAAACGACCAATGAGTTGTACTGTATTCATTATTCGGTTCCTCCTTCAAAGTGTTTCACGTGAAACAAATTAAGCTTCTACTTTAACAATCATGTGACGTAAAATGTCACGACTAATCTTAGCTAGACGATCAAACTCGTTGATTCCCGCTGCATCTGTTGCTTCAACGTTTACTAAGTGGTAAATACCTTCTTTGTAATCATTGATTTCGTATGCAAAGCGTTTTTTCGCCCAGTCTTTAGATTCCACAACTGTAGAACCGTTGTCTGTTAAGATTTGATCGAAACGTTCTACTAATTCTTTCTTAGCTTCATCTGTCATATCAGGACGGATAATGTATAAGATTTCGTATTTAGTTGCTTGACTCATTTGACTGCACCTCCTTTTGGACTTTTGGCTCTTAATAGAGCAAGGAGAGTATCGCTTAAAAGCTAAATACTCACAGTAAGTTATTATACTACTTTTTACTACTAATTACAATGGATTTTTTCTAAATGTTTCATGTGGTTATTTGCTATGTTTTTTTGTATGAACAAATAAAATGAACCAAAGTTGCTGGCAATTTTCATTGCTTTCAATCTTTGGCTCATCTTTCATTCAATTAATCGTTATCTTCTTCTATTTCAGTTGCTTCAACTACTTGAACTGAATCATCTGTTTTGAGAATTTTGGTAATGGAGCTTACTTTTGCACCTTCGTCTAGGCGAATCATTTTAACACCGAGTGTTGCTCGCGATGTGAGAGAAATGCTCGCAATATTGAAACGAATAATGACTCCTTGATCTGTCATAATCATTAAATCTTCATTACCTTCGGTTGCAACAATTCCTGCTAATTTACCGCTTTTTTCGCTAATTTTTGCCGTTTTGATACCCATACCGCCACGATTTTTGATAGAGTAATCAGCTGCCGGTGTACGTTTACCGTAACCACGTTCCGTCACAACCAATACTTCGCTATCCGCATTGATAACAGCGGCTCCGACAACATAATCACCTTTACGTAATTTAATACCTCGAACACCAGTTGCAGTTCGTCCCATTACGCGGACATCATTTTCATCAAATGTCATCGCATAACCATCGTGCGAACCGATGATAATATTTTGCTGTCCATTTGTGACAAGTACATTAATCAACTCATCTTCTTCACGCATATTGAGCGCGATTAAACCGTTGTTACGAATATTTCGGTATGATTGGACATCGGAACGTTTCACAACACCTTCTTTCGTTACGAAAAATAGATATTGAGCAGCTTCTTGTTTTTTCAACGAAATGATTTCTTTGACGTGTTCCCCTTTATCAATGTTTAACAAATTGATAACCGGGATTCCTTTAGCAGTACGTCCATATTCCGGAATATCGTACCCCTTACTTTGATAAACTTTCCCTTTATTGGTGAAGAAAAGAAGCACATCATGCGTTGAACAAGAAACGAGTGTTTGAATATCATCATCTTCACCCATTCCCATTCCTTTAACACCGCGTCCACCACGGTTTTGGACTTGGAATTCATCTTCGGTCATGCGTTTGATATAACCATTGGTTGTTAAAGCGATTAATATATCTTCTTCTTCAATTAAGTCTTCATCTTCAATGCTTGTCAATTCGCCAACTCGTAATTCTGTTCGACGCGCGTCATTGAAACGATTTTTGATATCGAGCAATTCATCTTCAATGATTTCGTGAATGAATTGGTCGTTGCTTAATATTTCTGTTAAACGACGAATCAATTCCATCAAATCATTGTATTCAGCATCGATTTTCTCACGTTCTAAGCCGGTTAAGCGAACTAAACGCATGTCGAGAATTGCTTGCGCTTGAACAGGTGTGAAGTCGAATTGTTCAATCAATTTATTTTTGGCTACTTCCGGCTCACGTGAACCGCGAATAATTGCGATAATTTGGTCGATAACGTCTAAAGCTTTGCGTAATCCTTCCAAAATATGCGCCCGTTCTTCTGCCTTACGTTTCTCAAATTCTGTACGACGACGGATAACTTCTACTTGGAATTCCAAATATTTGGTCAAAATTTCTTTCAAACTCAAAACTTTCGGTACACCTTTGTCAATCGCCAACATATTGATACCATAAGAAACTTGCAAGGATGTGTATTTATACAAATTATTTAGGACTACGCTCGCACTTGTATCTCGGCGAACTTCCACCACAATGCGCATTCCTTCTCGTCCGGATTCGTCTGCGACATAGGTGATGCCTTCGATTTTTTTCTCACGTGCTAATTCAGCAATTCGTTCAACTAAACGCGCTTTGTTAACTGCGTAAGGAATTTCAGTGACAACGATTCGCTCTTTGTCATTTGCCATTGGTTCAATTTCAACACGACTGCGAACAATAATTTTTCCTTTACCCGTTTGATAGGCCTTACGAATACCTGATTTCCCCATGATAATCGCACCTGTTGGAAAATCCGGTCCCGGTAAGACGTCCATCAATTCCGCAACGGTTACTTCCGGATTTTTCATTAAAAGAATCAGTGCGTCTATTGTTTCACCCAAATTATGTGGCGGAATATTCGTTGCCATTCCGACAGCGATCCCTGATGCACCATTCACCAAGACATTCGGAAAACGTGAAGGTAATACAACTGGTTCTTTTTCTTCTTGCGAGTAATTTTCTTTGAAATCAATTGTATTTTTATTGATGTCTTTGAGCATTTCCAACGTAATTTTGCTCATACGAGCTTCTGTATAACGCATTGCAGCTGCGCCGTCTCCATCAACAGAACCGAAGTTTCCGTGTCCATCTACTAACATTTGACGATAGCTGAATGGTTGTGCCATCCGCACCATCGCATCATAAATCGCATTATCTCCATGCGGATGGTACTTACCCATAACGTCTCCAACGATACGGGCCGATTTTTTGTAAGGTTTGTCAGGAGTAACGCCTAACTCATTCATTCCGTACAAAATACGGCGGTGAACCGGCTTTAACCCGTCACGTACATCTGGAAGCGCACGTGACACAATGACACTCATCGCATAATCTAAGAAAGACGTTCGCATTTCGGTAGAAAGGTTGATACTTTCATAATTATGTGGTGTATGGTCGAAATTTTCACTCATTGTTTTTGTTCCTTTCTTCCATCATTAAATATCTAAGTTCTCGACGTAAACGGCATTTTCTTCGATGAATTCACGTCGCGGCTCAACATTGTCGCCCATCAACATTTCCAACACTTCATCTGCTTCAATCGCATCTTCAACCGTTACTTGCAACATGCGACGATTCGCCGGATTCATAGTCGTTTCCCATAGCTGATCCTCATTCATTTCCCCTAAACCTTTATAGCGTTGTAATGAATAACGGGCATCCGGATTCTGTTCTTGCCATTCTTTCAATTCAGCATCTGTATCCAGGTAAAATGAACGCTTTCCTTGACGGATTTGATAGAGAGGCGGTTTCGCAATATAAACATAACCTGCTTCAATTAAAGGACGCATGTAACGATAAATCAGCGTCAATAACAATGTACGAATATGCGCACCGTCGACATCGGCATCGGTCATAATAATTAATTTATGATAGCGTGCTTTTGCTACATCGAAATCACCACCGAAACCAGTTCCCATTGCTGTGAAAAGCGACCGAATCTCTTCGTTGTTCAAGATTTTATCCATTGTTGCTTTTTCAACGTTTAAGATTTTTCCACGAATCGGCAAAATCGCCTGATACATCCGCGAACGCCCTTGTTTGGCAGAACCACCGGCGGAATCTCCCTCAACGATGAATAATTCGCACTTCTCAGCTTCTTTACTTGAACAGTCGGCTAATTTTCCCGGTAAGTTACTAATCTCCAATACGGACTTCTTACGGGTCATTTCGCGCGCTCGCTTTGCAGCCAAACGTGCTTTCGCAGCCAGAATCCCCTTATCGACAATAATGCGAGCAACTTTCGGATTTTCCATTAAGTAAGCTTCGAAACCATTCGAGAATAAACGATCCGTAATGGTTCGAACTTCAGAATTTCCTAATTTCGTCTTCGTTTGTCCTTCGAATTGCGGGTTAGGATGCTTCACGGATAAGACTAATGTCAAGCCTTCACGCACATCTTCGCCGACTAAATTTTCTTCATTTTCTTTGATTAAATTCATTTTGCGGGCGTAATCATTGATGACACGCGTCAAACCAGTCTTAAAGCCTGATTCATGCGAGCCTCCCTCATGCGTATGAATATTATTTGCAAAAGAGAGCACATTTGTGTGATAGCTATCTGTATATTGCATTGCAATTTCAACTTGAATATCATCGACTTCGCCTTCAATGTAAATAGGCTCTTCGATAATAGCTGTTTTATGACGATTCAAGTGTTGAACATAACTCTTAATACCACCCTCATAATAAAAGCTATCCGTTGCTTCTTGTTCCGGACGCTTATCCTCAATCGAAATACGCAATCCTTTATTCAAAAAAGCCAACTCTCGAATACGTTTCATCAAGCGCTCATAAATATATTCGGTAGTTTCAGTAAAGATGGACGGATCCGGTAAAAAATTCACTCTAGTACCAGTCGTTTCAGATTCTCCGATAACAGACAAATCCGCTTCAACAACACCACGGTGATAACGTTGTTGGTATAATTTACCATCACGTGCAACTTGTACAGTCAATTCAGTTGACAAAGCATTAACAACAGAAGCACCCACCCCGTGTAAACCACCGGAAACTTTATAACCGCCGCCGCCGAATTTACCACCGGCATGTAAGACCGTGAAGACTGTTTCAACAGCCGGACGCCCCGTTTTGGCTTGAATATCTACCGGAATACCTCGACCATTATCTTGGACTGTAATACTGTTGTTCGGTTCGATCGTCACTTCGATATGATCACAGTAACCTGCCAAGGCCTCATCAATTGAATTATCCACAATTTCCCAAACCAAATGGTGTAAACCAGCTATACTTGTGGAACCAATATACATTCCTGGACGCTTACGAACTGCTTCTAAGCCTTCCAGTACTTGTATCTGGTCTGCATTATAATTATTTATTTCTGCCATTACATGCTCTCTCCTTTACTTACCGTTCCCTGCTTCACATAATAAATATCCGCTTGCTTCAATTGGTGCAATTTTAATCCTTTTACTGTCGCCGTCGTCAAAAAAGTCTGCACCTTATGCTCAATATAACTCATCAGTAAATGTTGACGATCATCATCCAGTTCTGATAAAACATCATCAAGTAATAAGACAGGATATTCCCCCGTCACCTGTTTCATCAAATCAATTTCAGCCAATTTCAAACTCAAAATAATCGTCCTTTGTTGACCTTGCGACCCGAAAAACTGTGCTTTTTTGTCATTTAATTGGAAACTGATGTCATCACGATGCGGACCAATCAATGTCGTTCCTTGTTCTTTTTCTCTAGAAAGAACGTCTTTGAATGCTTGTAACAAAGCTGTTCGCAACGTTTCCACTTGCCTATAATCAACCTGTGGCACACTACTCACATAATGTAAAAATAACTCATCACGCTGATTTGATAAGTTCTGGTGAATCGGATGCGCCAACAGTGAAAGTTGGTCAACGAAATCTAAACGTTGCTTTATAACTTGCACAGCTTCATCGATCAATTGTTCAGTCAATATATCAAAGTAAAGCGCATCAAATTGATTACTGCGTCCAAATTGCTTCAAATAACTATTCCGTTGCTTCAGTAAACGCTGATATGCCATCAAATGCCCTAAATAAACTGGATGCGACTGCCCCAACTCACTGTCGATAAAACGCCGACGCAAACTAGGAGCACCCTTAATTAATTGCAAATCTTCCGGCGCAAACAAAATCGTATTCAACTTTCCGACAAAAGCACTTAATTTCGGTTGTTCAATATGGTTGAATTTAGCGATTTTACCTTTCTTATTCAGAATCAACTCCAAAGGAAATTCATAATAATCAGTTTCAATCAAAGCTTCAACACGAGCAGTTTCTTGCTGCCACTGAATCATCTCTTGATCATGGTTCGTTCGATGACTTTTCGCTAATGATAACAAAAAAATCGCCTCAAGGAGATTGGTTTTTCCTTGGGCATTTTCTCCTGTTAGAATGGTTAAACCGTCTTGAAATTCCAATGATAAATCAGCATAATTCCGATAGTGTTGAAGCTTTAATTGTTTCAGTTTCATGATGCTGACGCTTCAATCACTAAAGTTAATGATTCATTCGGCAAAAAAATTTCAGCGCCATCATAAAGTTTCTTGCCACGACGCTGTTCTAATTCGCCGTCAACATACACTTCATGCTCGCTCAAATACCACTTCGCCATCCCACCGCTACCGATAATGGAAGCAACTTTCAGCAGTTGACCAAGTGTAATGAATTCATCACTAATTCGAATAATTTCTTGTGCCATTTCGAACCACCTAACAAGTTTATATTTCTCTCTTGATTATACGCTATTTTTAAGGAAACTGCAATTATTCGCCAAAAAAAAGGCGATTTTTTCGCTTTATTTCGTTTGATAACAAAACTATCTAAAAAGAAAAAACAGCCTGTAACGACTGTTTTTTCTTTTATATTCATTTTTAGCCATAATGTGAGCGAATCGGTGTCAATAATTGAACCAAACTATTATGTGGTAACTCGCTTTCAATTTCTGCGCTTAATAATAATGGACGTACAGCTGACTGGAAGTGAATTTTAACTTGCGTGTCACCGAAAGAACGCAAGGCTTCGCGCATGTAATCCGGATTAAAGGAAATAAGAATGTTCTCACCACTCAAAGCTTCGTAATTGATTTCTTCAGCAAGATGACCGATTTCGATACCACGCACAGATAACTCCACTCGATTATCAGCAATATCCAATTGTACGACATTATTTTTGCCCTCGTGAGCCATTAAGGAAGCCCGCTCAATCGCTTGGATAAAACTATTTGTCTTGACAACTAATTCCGTATTGTGAGTAGTTGGAATTAAACGTGAAGTATCTGGATAAGTACCTTCCAATAAACGTGAATAAATCGTCAAATTTTTCGTCATAAAGATAACTTGTTGAGGTGTAACAGCCATTGATAAATCAGCCTCATCTTCGACGATCCGCGCTAATTCGCTTACGGTTTTCTTAGGAATCGTAATTGATTCTGCCAAAGAAAAATCGGCTTCTACCGGAATCTCACGTTTACTCAAACGATGACTGTCGGTAGCAATGGCACTTAAATAATCCGATTTAATCGTTAAATTAAGTCCAGTTAAAATCGGACGCGTTTCCTGATTCGATGAAGAAAAGATTGTTTGATGAATCAATTGTTTGAACAGCAAAGTAGGTAATTTCAAAGTTTGTGAGGTATCTACTTCCGGTAATTTAGGATATTGGTCTCCAGATACACCATTTAATTGAAAAACAGCTTTTCCGGAAGTAATTGTCGCTAAGTGTTGATTATCTACTTCAATCGTTACTTGATCGGTTGGTAATTTTTTAATCACTTCATTGAACAAACGTGAAGGTAAGACAATACTTCCTTGTGCTTCAATATTCAGTTGCAAAGCATCATCCGAAATAGGTAAGAAACTTTCAATAGAGATATTGGCATCACTTCCGATTAAAGTTAACCCTTCAGCTGATGTTTGTAATTTCAAGCCGGTCAATACTGGAATTGTTGCTTTCGAACTAATTGCTCGCGAAACATTCCCTAATTGATTGATAAAGGCTTGACGTTGAATCGTAAATTTCATAAGCGTACTCCTTTTTAATAATAAATAATAGTTTATAAGTAAATAGTAGTAGTAATAGGGGCTGTGGATATAGTGGAAAAGTTGATTGAAACTTTAATATTACTGATTTTTTGTAGTGGATAATGACGTGAATAAATCGATCAGTTATCCATATATTATCCACAGTTTAGCGAATGAAGCTTTGTTTCAGTTGTAGAACGTCTTGTTTAGTTTTGGCATCCTCATTTAATAATGCTGCTACTTTCTCGTAAGCATGCATGACAGTTGTGTGATTGCGATTTCCGAAATGCTCAGCAATTTTTGCAAAGGAAATTTCCAATAACTCACGTGTTAAATACATCGCAATTTGCCGTGGTGTGACGAATTCCTTATTGCGTTTCGGTCCTTTCAATGCTTCTTGTGATACTTGGTAAAATTTAGCGACTTCATGGATGATTTCATCGATGGACAACGTTTTTTTGCCTTGCGGGTCGACGAGTGAATGGAGTGCTTCTGCTGCAAGATTCACTGTAATGTCCCGGTTGTAAGTGACAGAGTAAGCGAGTACCTTCGTTAGAGCACCTTCCAGTTCTCTGACATTCGTGTCAATATTATTGGCAATATAAGTCAAAGTTGCTAAATCAATATCCAAGTGGTCGCTGTTAACTTTCTTACGTAGGATGGCGATCCGTGTTTCTAAATCAGGAGGCCAAATTTCTGTTGTTAAACCGAAGTTAAAGCGACTGACCAAACGTTCTTCTAAATTGGCAATTTGTCGTGGCGGTCGGTCGCAAGTTAATACAATTTGTTTACCGCTTTGATGAAGTTCATTGAATGTATGGAAGAATTCCTCTTGTGTTTTACCTTTATTGGCAAAAAATTGAATATCATCAATCAGTAAGACATCCGTATTGCGGTATATATTACGAAATTGTTTCTCAAGTTTTTCTTGGAAACTGGCAAGGAAATCATTCATAAAAGATTCACTTGTTGCGTATTTGACTTTAGCGTGAGGATTCTTACGTTTGATTTCATTACCAATCGCATGCATTAAGTGTGTTTTTCCTAAACCGGTTCCGCCATAAATTAACAAAGGATTGTAGACAGTTCCTGGTCGATCGCAAACAGCAAGTGCAGCAACGTTTGCTAATTTATTTCCTTCTCCGACAACCAATGTGTCAAATGTATAAGAAGGATTTAATTGATTATCACTCAACTCATCTGAATGCGTTGCGTAGTCAGCAGATGAATCATCGACTAATATCGGCGGAATTGACGATTTGATTTCCAGTTCTTCCGCCGGCGGAACGATGACAAAAGTAGGCGTATACTCTTCACCGTAAGTTTGTAAACTATATTTCAAAATATAATCTGCTAGAATATTTTGGCAGTACATCTTTGTTAAATGGTTCGGAACGGATAATGAGATAGCACGTTCATCCAGACGAATCGGTTTGATGAGCGGTATCCAACGGTCGAAAGTTTGAGGCAAAACTTTCTTCAAATAGCTAGTAAAGTCATCCCAAAATAAATCTTTCTCCATCTAATCACCTCGTCTCTTTTTTTAGTGCGTATAAGTATTTTACCACAGTAAAAGTTTTCCACAAGTGAGAAACTGCAAAAAAGTTATCCAATTATCCACTGAAATTAGTATCCACTTGTAAATAAAAACGGTGGATAAGTGCACCGTTAATTAAGTTATGCACCGACATAATGAAAGTCGCGTTATCTATACGAGTAAGTTTCACGCTATTTTAATGAGTTTTACACATTGTTGATGTGGATAATTGATAGTTTATCCACCTCTTTTATTCTTGTGGATAACTCTCTATATAGCCAGTGCAAAAAAATTTTAAAAATTTACTTTATACACATTATTTTTGGATTTGTGTATAACTCTGTGGAAAAGTGTTTCACTTTTTTTGAAAGATTTATGATGAAATTTTCGTTTAAACCTTGACTTTCTTGTAAGTCTTCATTAAACTAATCTAGTATTGTTTACATTAGATTTAAGTAGGAGGTGTGTATTATGAAAAGAACTTACCAACCAAAGAAACGTACACGCAAAAAAGTTCACGGATTCCGTAAACGTATGAGCACTAAAAATGGACGTCGTGTGTTAAGAAAACGTCGTCAAAAAGGACGTAAAAGATTAGCAGCTTAATGCTAGGTTAATTATATTGACCATTAACAGAGCGAGCAATTGCGATAGAATCGTGGTTGCTCGTTTTTTTTGCGGACAAAATTATTAATTGAGCGTACAAAAAAACGGCAATCTTGCCGTTTTTAATGTATATATTCTTAATTTTTTAGTTATTTGAAAATCTTTCCTTTACTTTTTTCGTCATTCTAATAGAAAAAGGCACAGATGATTTATTCTTCATAATAATCATCTTGGTGCGATAATCAATGGTAAATACATTATCAGGATTGATTAAACTAGATTTAGAGATTCGGAATAATTGGGGATATTTTTGTTCGTAATCACTTAAATTTCCTGGAAAGTTATATTCACCATTGATAGTTTTGAGAACCAATTTATGAGAGAGCCCTGCTGTTTCTAAAATCATGATGTCTTCTAAATTGATGTGATACGTTTGCGAAGCAAAGTTAAAGACAAACATCTGTTTACGCTCAGTTAATGAATGCGTTAGTCGTTCATAAGCAATTTCGAGTGCTTGGTAGAGCGCATCTCTTAGTTTAGAAATGGAATACCCTTTTTCAATAAAGTCAGTGGCTTCTAGATTACGCTTAATAGTTAATGGAGCGACTTCTTCGTGAGTGGTAATAAAAATAATTTTAGCATCCACATCATTTTTACGGATTCGTTCCGCTAAATCGATCCCATTCATAGAATGATTTAGGTCAACATCTAACAAGTAAACAGCTTTTTTGGGTTGAAATTTATGAAGATAGGTCAGAACGTCGTCTGGCGAATTTGCCGCCAAAACTAATTTAAAACGATCGTCATGAAATAAAATATAATTGTTCACTAAGGTTGTGATGTGTGCTAATTGTTCGTGGGAATCCTCGCAAATGATAATAGGATACATAAATTTATCTCCCCTCATGATTTAGTAGAATAATTTTAACGGTAAAAGTATCATTTTTTTCGTACTGAATAAAGATATTATCGTATTTCTGTTTGATTTCCTCTATGTTGGATAACCCTAGTCCATCATGTCCACTCTTAGAAGAGTAATGCATTTCTTTGAAATGCTCAATACTTTTGTCGTCGCTTAAATAGGTGTTGGCAATTGAAATTTCAATGAGTTCATCTGTTTTAATAATTAAAAAATTGACGTGTCCTGTTCCAATTTCTTGTAGATATTCTTTTGCATTGTCTAGTAGAATCCCGACCATTCGAACTAAATCAAAATCATCAATAGCGAGCTGTTCGATAGGTTCTAAACATTCAAAAGTAAATGAAATATTCAAACTATCAAGTTCCATCAATTTCATCGTAATCATACTTTTTAATAATTGATGACGAATATTATGTAAATCACGGTACTGTTCAATTGATTGAGTTAGATGATGTTGAGAATACTCTGTCAATGAAGCCATATATTGTTTCAATTCATCTATTTTGTTTTCTTCCACCATCGTAATCATTGCTAGCAAAATATTTTTGTAATCATGCTTGAATCGACGTAATTGTAGCTGATTACGTTCGATGACTTCTGTATACTGCACCATACTGTTGAGTTGTTGTTGGCTAAGTTGTTCTTTGTAACGAGCATCAAAATATTTTTTTAAGATTACAAAGACAACTCCTAGTATGACAGTAGATAGCGTAATAATCAAAAAAGTAATCAACAAAAAATGATTATATTTGCCAGTGTGATGCATATAGATATAATACAAAGCTATCGTTGTCTTATAAGACAATAAAGTGATGAAAATCTCTTTATTAGCTTTTTCAAACAATAAATTATTAAGTATGATGGGGTATATTTTGTTAAAAAATAATATAGACAATAACATTTCAAATATCTCAGAAAATAATATCCAAAAAATATGTTGGTGAAATTCGTATAGTCCCGCAATATTAACTGGAAAATTCGTAAAGAAGGCAATAATTTTTTCTATTACCACAAACAAAAGGATTTTATTGATACAACGTATTGATGGAAAGGTCTTGAAAAACAACACATACAATAACAACATGTAAACCAATCCTGTGATTACCATAGCACCGAAAAAATCGTTTAATATAGCTCCTATCACCCAACCAATTATTATCGTTGGACAGTAAATAAGGATTTTTTTCTTTTTTTCCTCTTGACAAAAAAGGTAGATAAAAATGCTGTACCACAAAACAACTTCTATGAACAAATCAATTATTGTTGCAATAGTAGAACTCGGTATCATAATAAAACACCCCCATTTTAATTTATGAGAGTATTTTATCACATTTTAAACGAATTTAGGGACATTGTTTAAACCAAGAGAATATACAAGTGAAAACATTACCATCCGGCTTTTTCTCATTATTTCCTCCTATGATAATTAGCAAGTCTTTTTTTGATAGCAAACTCATAAATATTCCTCCTATAAAATTTTTTCTACGAGCATTATCTTATAAATTTTTAGAATAAAAAAAAACATGCCTAAACGTTTAGATTCTATTCTCAAACGTTGTTTTTTTGTTTTTAGTAACGTTTAGGAATATATTGTCTGCTTTTAGGCATCTTTGGACAAGAGTGAGTCTTCGCGTGTTAAGATTTTATAGAAAAATGAATGCGAGGGAGTTGAATGATATGAAATGATTTCACTTTAGATAAAAAATAGAATATATTACCAGTTTATTTTTTTACAAAAGTATTACAATATGATACGATAAGATTACAAATAAGTATCAAATTTATAAAGAAAGAAGGAATTTTCCTATGAAAAAATTGGTGAAGTTATGTTTAGCGTTGTTTTTAATTTTGAGTGCTATGCCACTGAATGCTCATGCACAATCCGATTCATCCTCTATTATTGTTAATGATTTGGTTGGCGAAGTTCGATTCATACCAAAAACACAAAACTTAATGAAAATTAGTTTGGTTAATAATTCTGACGGTACAGTGCACAAAGTACTATATTATTTAACACCTAACACTTCTGATGTGTCACTCAGTCAAATTAAAGAAGATTTATCTTCTCAAAATATCGAACTTGATATGATGAATATGTCAATTGCAGAGGTGGATAGTGAAATTAAAGAGTATAAAACTAACTTAGGTCTGTTTACTAAGCAATTGGTATCAGTGAATATCCCATTAACGAATCCTGATGCAGTCCCCGTTGTTGGAGAAACTGGATTAGAGTTATCAAGTGTGACAGAATTACCAGTGTTACCTTCTATTTCTGATGGCGAAATTATCATAAGTATTAATTTTAAAGATGAAAGCGGCACTAAGCTACATGCTGAGCACTTTTTAGTATACTATGATCACAATACAGATTTATTGACAATGGCTTCTGATAAATTCCAAGATAAGTTTCCGGAATATATCGTTGATGTAAATCATGCTTACCAATCTAAGCCAATCAGCACTGAAATGCAAAATTTTGCAACCGATCAAGGCGAAATTAAAGCATTTTCTATGGAAATGACCGTTCCGGTTAAACAAAAATTGATGGATCAAGCAGAATCTCTATCAGAACAGTCAACCTCAGAAAGTGTAACGCAATCTTCGGTGAGCAAAAGTAAAACTGAAGAATCTATTAGCCAATTATCGGTAAATAAAACTAAATCAACAGAGTCTTCAACATCTACTGTCCAATCAACTAAAAAGAATCTTCCTTCAACAGGTGAAAACATGCCATTGAGTATCGTAATGATTGCCGGGTTGGCAATTATATTAAGTGCGTTACTTATGGTAACAACATTGGCTAAAAAGGTTAAGAAATAAAGAGCGTATAGCAATTATCCATACAATTATTTCTCATTTGTGTTGGTAAGCTAAATATACATTCAAACGTAATATCGTTCCTTAGAAAGGAATGGTATTGCGTTTTTTAATGTTAACATTTATTTTATATGATATAATTATAAGAAAAATGAGGAGGCGATGAGATGCATCATTTAACTTTTGAATGGAAAAAGCTGGGAAAACCTTTCTTTTGCTTAATTATTGTATTAGCGCCGGTATTTTTATTAAGTATGAATTATGTATATCGGTCAAATCAGCCTTTTGATTATCAAGAATATGAGAAACGCCAAGCAAATATTTTTCAAATGGACGTATTAAATCGTTTGACAAGCTATGATTATTTAACAAATCCTCCGGCAGATTCCGTAATAGAACCGGTTGAATTGAATGAAACGCAACAACAAAACTACGCATTGTTGAAAGAAGCGGAACAGGCAAGATTCAATTATAGTGTCGGTGCATTTCATCAAGATTGGAAAAAAGTAAATCAATCGAAATTGAACATGTATCATAAACTAGTAGAATTGATTGATAATGGGGAACCGATTGCTCTAATGGGAAAAGAGAAACTTCTACGGACCATTCCGCAAATAGAATGGTTAGTGGAACATCAGATTGACTACTTAGATGTTGATAAAACAACGGAAAGCGGCTTTTTGCTATTGGAATCTTTACCAATTTTTTTGAGCATTTTTGCTATGTTTATGTTTATTATTTTATTTGGGTTACCTATTTTTACCGATTTGGAAAGTAAACAGATTCGTTTATTGAAAGTTCTTCCGATGTCATTTATCAGGGTGATTGGCTATAAATTATTAATTTTCCTAGCTTTAATTGGCATATATCTCCTATCTATATTTGGTACAACTTTATTATTTCACGGACTATTCGACCGTATTCCAATAATTGCTCAACTTTCTTATCCTGTTGCTACAACAGCAACTGGGATGGTATTTTCTCGTCCTTTATGGGAAGTTCTTTTATTTGAAGTGGTTTATTTTAGTGTTTTGTTGTTACTCTTATTGTCACTCGTATTATTAGTGAATCGTTTGTTCCGCAACCAGCTGTTTTCAGCGATTTTGGTAACGTTTATCGTAACAATTGGTGCGTTAATTAGCAGTGTGAATGGCGGATATGTTCCTTGGAATCTCTTCAGTTGGTTTAATATTGAAGCCTTTATTTTATTTAGTTCTGACCGTACATTGTTGATTGGTTTAGGAATAGCTCTTTTCATATTAGTTAATTTAATTGTTTT
The DNA here is from genome assembly GCA_026131555.1 of Aerococcaceae bacterium NML190073. GTDB lineage: Bacteria > Bacillota > Bacilli > Lactobacillales > Aerococcaceae > Abiotrophia. The sequence continues at coordinate 444,498 of JAMXJH010000001.1, forward strand.
ACTTTATGCAACAGGTGATGTTCGACGTAAAAGTCGCACACATTCACCGATTCCTTTTTCAAAAATATCATTTACTCGTTTTGAATGGCTAAAAATTAAGCGAAATCATCAACTACTTTATAGCATCATCCTATTATTTGTGAGTATCAGTTATTTGACAGCAAGTCAATGGCAGTGGCGTGTACAATCTCAAATTGAGACTTCAAATAAGCTAATAGAAGAAATTGACAACAGTAAACACTACCTGGAATTTCTCGAAACCTTAAAAAAGGGGGGAGAAATTGATCCCATTAGAGACGAGGTGATTATAGAATTATCTGACAAGATTGAACAGTTGGAGAAAGTACATCAAGATTTACGAACAGGTCAATATGATAGTCTATCGCAACAAGAAGTACACAAAGTCACAGACCACTATGAGAGTTTTACAGGTCAACACAAGGATACTATCAGTCCGAGTGTTCAAAGTTTTGTTGCAGATGCTGCTATCAATTATCAATTAGTATTGTGGAAACAACATCATCATGTCGACTATGTGTTTCCGGGTGCTTTTTATCGAACATTATATACGCCCGGCTTTGATAATACTTATAAAAAGAATAGTGATTCTGACAAATCTGCATATAAAATGACTCCTGAAGAATATAATCAATACATGACGCTTTACACGGATAAACACACACATCTCAGTGGCTTAAACTTAATGGTAGAATGGTTAAATCAATACTACTATTTGTTAATTGTATTATTGCTTATGTTGTTTTACGGTATTAGTTATGTAAAGGAATGGGATAGTCATAATCCGACTATGCATTTGTTATTAGTCCAACCGACTCGAATTTGGCAAATTTGGTTGCATAAAATGTCTGCAACTTTCTCACACATACTATTATTAGTAGGTGTCGGTATGGTTCTGATGTTTGGAGTAGGCACATTATTGAATGGTATCGGCAATTGGAATTTTCCTTATGTGGAATATATTGCAAAAATTGTTGGCAATGCTGCGCCGGAGGGAACTTTTTTGGTGACGCCATATGAATTTTATTATTATCGTTTCGCACCTTTGTGGGAGTATTTGTTGAAAGGTATAGTATTATTAATCTCAATACTGTGGATGATTAACCAATTGATGTTTTGTTTATCCAGTTTTATTAAGGCGAAATGGCATGTTTTATTAGCAACTTTTAGCGTAATAATAATTGGTATAAGTACAACTATTGCTGTTCCTGAGAGTTGGCGACAGTTTGTGCCGTTTACTTACATTGATATCCCAAATGTACTGAATGGAACGATTGCTACGCAATATAATTTAATGTACTTGAATGCAATGACAGGAAGCATCATTCAGTTTGGAACGGGAGTACTGTTTACATGGATTGGATGGCGCAAAGTGAGGAGGTCAAACTAATATGATTGAAGTAAAACAACTAACAAAATATTTCGGCAAGCAATGTGTCTTAAATCAAATTAATTTCAGTATTGAAAGTGGTTCGGCAATCGGTTTAGTTGCACCAAACGGTTCAGGCAAGACCACTTTAATGTCAATTATGATGGGAATTCTTACCGCCAATGCAGGAACTGTAACAATGAATCAACTCTCGAACACAACACAAGGGTTCTATCGTCAGGTAGGGTTTATGCAAGATAATAGTATTCTTTATCCGCATTTAACCGGCTATGACCATTTATCTTTTGTAGCTAAAGTACATGGTTTATCGTCGGAAACAATTCAAACAATTTCTGAACGTGTAGGCAATGCACCTTTTCTTCATAAAAAAGTGGAAGAATATTCACTCGGAATGAAACAACAATTATTATTTGCTATTGCGACGATTCATCAACCGCAAATTTTATTATTAGATGAGCCGTTCAATGGCTTGGATCCAACGAATGTTATCAAAATTCGTCAATTAATTTTGGAGATGAATCGTGAGAAAGGCGTTACAATCTTCATGTCGTCACATAATTTAGATGAAATAGACCGCATTGTATCACGCATTTTTTTCTTGAAGGATAGTCAATTGATTGAGCGTGATATGACTCATTTACAAACAAAATATTATTGCATCAGCTTGCAAAAAAATTGGGGAGTTGCCGATTTATTTGTAGAAGTATTGAATGATCGACAACTCATTGTAACGGAATCTCAACTAGATGCTACTTTGAGAGCGATTCATCAATCCGGCAATGGGGTTTGCGCGATTGACCCGGTAAATATCGGCAGCGAAGCTTTATTTAAGGAAATTTATCAGCTTTAATTCATCTGACTTGCAAAAAAGAAGCCTCTTCTTTATAATAGTAGTTATTACTATTTAATAAAAAGGAGAAGGAGTCAAATGAAAAATCTTGCAGTCTTACTTGCAACATTTAGTTTAGCGACGACAGTTGTAATTGGTGGAGCAAACCCGGCGTTCGCTCATGGATCCCATTCCCATCATCACGAGAAAAAACCGCATCAGGAAGGGATTTTTGAAGATGAAGAAGTGAAAGACCGTGCTTTGACGGATTGGTCGGGAGATTGGCAATCTGTGTACCCATATTTGAAGAACAACGAGCTTGATATGGTAATGCGTCATAAGGCAAATGCGGAAGATGCAAAGAAAACTTTCGAGGAGTATAAGGAGTATTACTTGAAAGGTTACGAAACGGATGTAGATCGCATTGTCATTGACGGAGAAACCGGCGAAGTGAGTTTCTATCGTGGCGATGATGTCAAAACAGCGAAGTACGAATATGTAGGGTACAAGATTCTGACTTATGAATCAGGTAAAAAGGGGGTTCGTTATCTCTTTACAGCAGTTGGAGAAACGAACGGTGCGCCGAAACACTTCCAATTCAGTGACCATGAAATTTCGCCGACGATTGCCCATCACTTCTACTTGTATTTTGGCGATGAAAGTCATGAAGAATTGCTGAAGGAATTGGAGAACTGGCCAACTTACTATCCGGCAGATTTAGATGTATACGAGATTATCGATGAAATGATTGCTCATTAAAAGTAATAAAATGATGCAAAAAGCACCTTCTAAATAGAAAGTGCTTTTTTTGTATGTAGAATTTCGGTATAATGATGAGAAGAGATTATTTACAAGTAAAGTAATGAGGGAATTCGATTGAAAAAGACATATCGTATCAAAAAAGAGTCTGAATTCCAGGCTGCTTTCAAAAAAGGAAAATCTTTTGCTAACCGCCAGTTAGTACTTTATGTGTATCCTAAACCTGAACAAGTACATTTTCGTGTAGGATTATCGGTCGGCAAAAAGAATGGAAATGCTGTAAAACGAAATCAAATTAAGCGTTATTTACGTCAAGGGGTATATGAATTAAGTTCTGCTATTCGTCCGGATGTGGATATTCTGTTGATTGCGCGCCAAGATATTCGTGACAAAACGTTCCATCAAGTGAAACAGTCACTCATTCATGTTATGAAACTTGCGAATATTCTTGATACCACTCAACTAAATTCACTTATTGGAGGTCAGCATGAAACAAACTAAAAAGTGGTTACATTTATTTGGTTTAGCAGTTGTTATGTTGTTTTTGACAGCTTGCGGAACGGAAGCAATAACGAGTGAGAGTACCGGCTTATGGGATAGATATATTATCTACAATTTGAGCCAATTCATCATTTGGTTGTCGAATATTTTTGGTGGAAGCTATGCGATAGGAATTATTATTTTCACCGTCTTAATTCGCATAATTACCGTACCTCTAACCAAAATGCAATTCGATTCGCAGCGTCAAATGCAAGAAATTCAACCGGAAATCGATAAATTGAAAGCAAAATATCCGGGACGTGACCGCGCTTCAATGGAAGCTATGCAACGCGAACAAAGAGAGATTATGGAAGCAAATGGTGTGAATCAATTTGCCGGTTGCTTACCGGTTGCGATTCAATTACCGATTATGATGGCATTGTATCAGGCAATTGGTCGTACAGAAATCTTAAAAGAAGGACACTTCTTATGGATGAGCTTAGGACAGATGGATCCGTTCTTTGTGTTGCCGATTGTGGCGGCGGTGCTCACTTTTGCCAATTCTTATTTCACAATGAAATCAAGCCCATCTCAAGGCGGCGCAATGAAAACAATGACTTATGTGATGCCGGCAATGATTCTCTTGATTTCAGTCGGCTTACCGGCAGCGGTAACATTGTACTGGGTTGTATCAAATGCAGTAACACTTATTCAAACGTTTATGTTGAATAACCCGTACAAAATCATTGAGGAACGCCAAGCAAAAGCACAAGCAGAACGAGATAAACAACGTGAATTAAAACGCGCCTTGAAGCGCGCAACTAGACGCAAATAAGGGAGGACATGACAATAATGTTGGAACATAGCGTAACAATTAAAGCAGAATCGGTTGAAAAAGCGATTCGTCTAGGATTATCTAAACTCAATTTGACGCAAGAAGAAGCGACTATCAATGTCATTAGCGAAGGTAAAAAAGGTTTATTCGGTTTCGGACGTCAAGATGCAATCGTTGAAGTGAGCGCAAATAAGAAAGCATCTTTAGCAGATTTAACAGAAGAAATTTCTGTATCGACCACTGAAGAAGCAGAAGAAATTGTGGTGGAAAAAGTTGTAGAAGAAGTCCCCGTTGAAGCCGATGTAGAAGCAACGATTGCAACGGAAGTAACAACAGAAGAAGATGAGGTAGAATTTTCAGAAGATTCAGTGGAAGAAGAGACATCTTCCAATCAAGCTTCACTCGAGGAAATCGCTCGTTATTTAGAGCGTGTCATCAAAGCTTATGGCGCTGACTCAACTGTTACGGTAACAAGTAAAGCACGTCAAGTTACATTCAATATTACAACTGACAAATCAGGATTAATTATCGGTAAGCATGGTAAAACAATTGACGCATTACAAACGCTGGCACAAGTGATGGTTCATCATAATAATAACCGTCGTACAATGGTTTTAATCAATGTGGGAGATTATCGTGATCGTCGTGCCGGTGTGTTGGAACGTATTGCTGAGCGAACAGCTGCTCAAGTATTGCGTACTAAACAAGCGGTAATCCTTGATCCATTACCTGCTTATGAACGTAAACAAATTCATGCGTATTTGAGTAAAGTGGACCATATCGAAACGCACTCGGAAGGAACGGAACCAAATCGTTATTTAGTTGTAGAGTATGTAAGTTAATCATGCTGTGAATTTAGAAAAGCCCATGACAATTTGTCATGGGCTCAATTTATGCATTCTTAGATGTGGACAGCAATCAAGGAATTAAATTCAAAATTTTATCTGATTGATATTCAAGCAATTTATTAGACATCTCTGAAATTAACCGTGTAATCTTAAAATAATGCTGATCTTTGAAGTCTAAATTGAGATTAGGATTCTGCTGTTCCTTGTCAATCTTAGCAGCTTCAGTGACGAAAAAATCATGTAAACTCGTCACATAAATGCTCAATGTTTGCCATTCTTCAGTCAATTCAACATGCTTGAAAATATATTTGAAACGATGAATTAAAACCAGTTCATCGCGAATTTGATTGAAGTATGTTTTAATTTCCTGTTTGCGCATGCGAGAACTATTTTGAATGAATTCATTAGAAAGAGTAATAAATGTCTTATGCTTTTGTTCGAATTCTTTTATTTTATCAATATAGAACGTTAGGAGCATACGCTCTCTTTCGTTTTCTTCTTGTTTGCTGATGAATTTCTTTTGTACCTTATTTTGCAAATTGGAGGCGTAAATGACGACAATTGAACTGCATAATCCGCCGAGCAAAGCAGCTAGAAATTGGGCGCATGTGTTCAAATAGTCCACTCTTAAAGTAGGAAAGTACATTTCCATCACGACTATCATCAACATGATGGCGGCAGTTACCGCGAAGAAGAAAGTGAGTAAAGTTGAGACATAATGTCTAGCAATCCATAATTTCATATTCTTAATCATTGTTTATTCATCTCCAAAATATTAATGAGGTTGCCCAATAAAGCTAAGACATACACTTTGCGTCTTATCTTTATTACACAACCATCAGGGTGTTTCTCTATTATGAATGTAAAGGCAAGTAAAAATTTAATGAGTAAAAGATATTATTATGTTTCACATAAATTCGATTATATATTATCAGGTATTGTTTGTAAAACATATTTGTTAGAGAAAAAAATTTTTTTTTGCATATGGAGAAGGTTATCCGTAAAAATTACTTGTTTTTTTAATGAAAGCGTTATACAATAAAGTTGTTAGTAGTTGTATAGACAAAAAATAAAAAAGAGAGAGAGGAACCTCACATGTCACAATTCAGACAGGATGCTGAGCAATTGGTGAAATTGATTGGCGGGAAAGACAATGTTGTAGCTGTATCTCACTGTGCGACGCGGATGCGTTTTGCTTTGAAAGATACGGCGCTAGCAGATATTGCTGCGATTGAGCAATTGGCGTCTGTTAAAGGTAGTTTTACGCAAGCAGGACAATTTCAAGTGATTGTTGGAAATAGTGTTTCCGAGTTTTACAAAGAGTTTCAAGCGGTATCGGGATTGGGAGAGGCATCGAAAGAAGATGTGAAAGCGGCGGCGGTCAGCAATCAGAATGTGTTGCAACGCACGATGACGTTCTTGGCAGAGATTTTCGCACCGATTATTCCGGCAATTATTGTCGGTGGTTTAATTTTGGGATTCCGTAATATTTTGGAAGGCGTTGGATTTCAAGCACTTGGTCAGAAGATTGTTGATGGCGTAGCATTGACGACGGCAACAGGTGAGCCGATTTATAATACAATTACCGATGTGTCGCAATTTTGGAGCGGGGTGAACCATTTCTTATGGTTGCCGGGTGAAGCAATTTTCCATTTCTTGCCGGTTGGTATTACTTGGTCTGTCACACGCAAAATGGGTGGTACGCCCATCCTAGGAATTGTGTTGGGTATTACTTTGGTATCACCTAATTTATTAACCAATGCCTACGCCGTACCAGAAGCAATGGCGAACGGCACTTTAAAATTTTTTGATTTTGGTTTTTTCAAGGTAGATGCCATCGGCTATCAAGCGCAAGTGATTCCAGCTTTATTAGCAGGTTTGGCACTTGGTCATTTGGAAAGATTTTGGCGCCGTGTTGTGCCTGAGGTCGTGTCGATGATTTTTGTACCGTTCTTGGCTCTATTGCCGGCAGTTATTTTGGCACATACAGTGTTAGGACCAATCGGTTGGAAAATCGGTCAAGCGATTTCAACAGTAGTGTTAGCCGGTTTGACAGGAACATTCAGTTGGCTGTTCGGGGCTATTTTTGGCTCGTTGTATGCGCCATTGGTTATTACAGGTTTGCATCACATGACTAACGCAATCGATGCACAATTGATTGCCGATGCGGGTGGCACAGGTTTATGGCCAATGATTGCACTGTCAAACATTGCACAAGGTTCAGCCGTGTTAGGCGTTTGGTGGATGACGCGTCAGAATGAAGAAGAAACACAAATTACATTACCATCCATGATTTCTGCGTACCTAGGTGTTACCGAGCCGGCTTTATTCGGGGTAAATTTGAAATATGTTTACCCATTTGTTGCCGGAATGATTGGTTCTGGTGTAGCCGGCTTAGTCGCAACGACATTCAAAGTCACAGCCAATTCCATCGGTGTCGGTGGTTTGCCCGGATTTCTGGTGATTCAACCGAAATCAATGTTAATGTTCTTTGTCTGCATGGCGATTGCGATTGTAGTACCATTTATCTTGACAATTTCGTTTAAGAAAGCCAATCTTTTTGGCAAAAAATAAAATAGAAGGGCGATTAGAATGGATATTTCTAAGCAAGTAATTTATCAACTATATCCAAAATCATTCAAAGATTCAACGGGAAACGGAGTCGGCGATTTAGAAGGAGTGATTGCCAAACTCGATTATTTAGCGCAATTGGGGATTGATATGATTTGGCTAAATCCTTTTTATCCCTCTCCACAAAATGATAATGGCTATGACGTGTCAGATTATTGTGCGATTGATCCTTTATTCGGAACGATGTCGGATTTCGAACGCTTGGTCAAAGAAGCGGCGAAACGAGGCATCGGTATCATGTTGGACATGGTATTCAATCATACGTCGACAGAACATGAATGGTTCCGGAAAGCTTTGGCAGGAGATCCGTATTACCAAGACTTCTATTATTTGCGACCTTTGAAAGCAGATGGTTCGTTGCCGACCAACTGGGAATCCAAATTTGGAGGACCGGCATGGGCACCGTTCGGGGACAGTGATTTGTACTATTTACATCTCTACGATGTTACTCAAGCCGATTTGAATTGGCATAATCCGAATGTCCGTCAGGCACTGTATGAAGTGGTGCATTTTTGGTTAGAAAAAGGGGTAAGAGGTTTCCGATTCGATGTCTTGAATGTTATCGGGAAAGCAACAACATTGGAAGATAGCCCAGCACCGAATTCCGCCCAAGAAAAAGCATTGTATACCGACACGCCGATTGTGCATCAATGGATTCAGGAACTCAATCAATCAAGTTTCGGTCAGTATCCGGACATTGTGACGGTTGGAGAAATGTCTTCGACAACGGTGGAAAGTGGCATTCGTTATACGAATCCTAATGAGCATGCCTTATCGATGATCTTCAGTTTCCATCACCTTAAAGTGGACTATGAATCCGGCGAAAAATGGAGCAATCCGCCTTTTGATTTCCTTGAATTGAAACGCATTATTGACCATTGGCAGCAAGGAATGTCTGATGGAGAAGGTTGGAATGCATTATTTTGGAACAATCATGATCAACCGCGGGCGAACAGTCGCTTCGGTGATGTGGTGAATTATCCGTACGAAACGCAAACAATGTTAGCGCAAACAATCCATCTATTGCGCGGCACCCCATATATTTACCAAGGTGAAGAAATTGGGATGACGAATCCGGATTATGAGCGGATTGAACAGTTTGATGATATTGAAACACACAATAATTATAAGCTCATGCGCCAAAAAAACTATTCTCATGAGGAAGCCATGACAATTATCCGAGCTAAATCCCGTGATAATAGTCGGACGCCAATGCAATGGGATAATAGCTTACACGCAGGTTTCACAACGGGTACCCCATGGCTAGAAGTGGCGGATAATTATCAAACCGTCAATGTGGAGTACGAATTACAGCAGGGTAAAATATTCGCCTACTACCAGCAACTCATCCAGCTACGTAAGCAATATGCGCTCATTAGTGAGGGAACGTATCGAGGATTAATGCTGGACCATCCGCGAGTAATGGCATATGTTCGCGAACATCAAGGACAACAATTATTAGTTTTAAGCCATTTTTATGCGGGAGAAGTGAGCATTACATTACCGAGAGAGTTTCAGAACCGTTCAGCATACAAACTGATTGGTAACGGCTCGCTTGAAGCTATCAGCAATGAACTCCAATTAGGACCGTATGAAACAGTCGCTTTCTTAATGACAAAATAAAAGGCATGAACAATAAAGATGGGATAAACGCCGAGATTTAGCGAATTTTGGTGTGTGTCCCATTCTTTTTTTGCCAAAGAGACAAAAAAGTATTAAAATTTATACGGAAATCGGCTACAATGAAGGTGAGTTTGATTTATAGAAGAACTATAAGGAGGAAATATGAAGAACGTTATACGATTGCTGTTTATGATAATTGTGTGTCTAGCGGGTTGTAGTCGCGAGCCGATGATTCAGATTGACAGCAGTGTACAAGCGTCGTTAGATGCCAAGGTGAAGCAATCAGACGATACTTCATCCGTAGAAGAACCCGCGTCAACAACGTCTTTAGTTGATTTGAATACTTTTACACTTTTGCCGGAAGGCAGCGTGTTGTCTTTATACGATTACTCCCCAATTTATCCGAATCAATTAAAAGTGTATTCGGACGGTCAGCAAACATATATGATGTATTTGAATTTCATCAATGAGAACGGAACTTTATTGCAAGTAAGTGAACACTTAGGCACAAACAATGTGAACACGAAAGTGTTTGCTTTTGAACAGGGTGCTTTGATGCAGTCGGCGGAATATGCCGGCACGGCAGTAATGCCTTACTTACTTCAATCTCCAAGCCAAAATGAGCTCTCGCCACGCATTATGTTACAAGAACCGATTATGGTCGGCACGACGTGGAGCAGTGATGGCGTTAGTCAGAGTACGATTACAGCTTTGTATGAAAAAGGGATCATCCATCAATTGGAGTACCGTAATATTATTGAAGTTTCAACAAATTTTGAAACGTACACATTGAAGGAATACTACGCTGCTCAAGAAGGTTTAATTCTGACTTGGATTGTGCCGACGGGAGAAGGAGTGGCTGAGCAGCAGTGGCAATTGGTTGAGAATTATCACGGTGTGAAATGGACAGACGAGGTTACAATGGCTATCCCTAGGGATGGTGACGGCGCGATTTTGCAACGAGAAAGTGCTTTGTTGAATCGCCAGACGAATGAAACATTGGCCCAAGCTTTCACCTCACTTTTCCGAGAAAAAGGGTGGCTCAATGACCAAGTAAGCATTCAAGAATTGGTGTTGGATAACAATGTTGTAACAGTTGATTTCACCCCGGGAATTGTTGCATCCGTTAATGCATATGTCGGTCAAGAGGAACGTTTGTTACCGGCAATCGTACAAACATTGGCGGATTATTATCAAGTGCAACACGTACGTTTGACAGTCGGCGGATTAATCTTGACGCCTGATCGATTAGCGGTACCTGCTGATGGCATTTGGCAAGTGGATGCTCAGTGGTTAGGCGAGTAATGATTATTTATCGATAAAAAATCCCACAGTTTAGTATGGAATTGCTAACTGCGGGATTTATTTTTTGTGGTGAATTGATTAGTAGTTATTTCATCAGCGATTCAGCGAGTTCCAATACTTTGTCACCTTTCATCATACCGTAATCGGTCATTGGAATGACGTCAACCGGAATATTTGTTCCTTCCAACACTTGTTGGAAATTATTTAAGAGGTAACGTACTTGAGGACCTAAGAGTACAACATCAACAGGGTGTTTTTTCAAATAGTCTTCTCCTTCAGGAACGGGAACTGCGAAGATATCGGCAGCTAAGCCTTTTTCTTCGGCGGCTTTTTTCATTTTGTTAACTAATAGGCTGGTACTCATACCTGCTGCGCAAACTAACATAATTTTCTTGGTCATAAGAATTCTCCTTTTATCGATTGATTGAGCGGGCAATCATAGATACGGTATGACGTTGTCCACGAATGGCTTTGCTCATGGTAAAAATATTCTCAACAGGTGCGAGTCCTCCGTAACCGGCATCGCCGATATGTTGGATATCTGCACCACAAATTTTGTTTTGGATAGCGATTTGACGAATAGTTTCCGCATCAGCGCCTTCTTGGCTTGTGCCGATTGCGGTCATGACAAGCGCTTGATGTTGATGAGCGCATTGTACAATCCGTTTCAAGTCGTCGGCATCGAAGCCGGGGACAGTTCCAACAGCGGGGGCAAGAATGATATCAGCGCCGGCTTGGATGAAGGTTTTGACAGCTTCCAAATCAGCAACCGGTTCGTCAACACCGGCACCGTGCATTTTTCCAGCAATAACCAATCCCGCAAAATGTTGTTTGACGAACTGAATGGAGTCAGCGATGGCAGCATTGGTTACACCCGTTCCCGGATTTCCGGTCAAGCAAACGAAATCTAAGCCTAGCGTTTCGATTGCTTTGACCGTTGCCTCGTTGACTTGGCGTCCTTGGCTAATGTCCAGGCGATTCTCATTCATTTTGGCATGGAGGTCGACAGGCTCCAAGTTGACACCTATAGGGCGTCCCGTTAACTGATGCAGCCGATCAACGAAATGTTCCGGTTCAGCATCCAATGCCCAAATGACAGGGTTCAAGACATCGACACCATTGAGCAAAATCAAATCGGCACCGAAAGCACGCGCTAATTCCGCATTGGTAATGTCACCAATAGAGGTTGGATACGGTGCGACATTTTCGGAGAGGATGACGCGTCCTTCGCAAGCTTTAATGCTTTGTTTCAATTCTTCAGCTGACATGGCAAGAATTTCTGAGGCATTTGCACTGATTAATCGTTTAACCATTGTATGATATCTCCTTTATGATTGATGTTCCATTGCTTGAAATTCTTTTTCGACTGAGCGATAGAATGGTAGGTAGAGCAAGATGTCTACGATAATGATGACTACTTGTAATAATGCCCCGGCGATACTACCCGTTGTCAAGAAACCGCTGAGGATAGGTGGCATTGTCCATGATGCGACTGCGCGGGTGAGCGGCACCAATCCGGTTGACATGGCGGTATAGGCGATGAAGACATTGACAATCGGTACGAGAATGAACGGGATGACAAGTCGTAAATTTAAGACAATCGGAATCCCGAACATAGCCGGTTCATTGATGTTAAAAATACCCGGCGCAATTGTCAGTGGCGCTAATGTTTTCGTTTGTTGACTGGCATGACGATGCTTAGCGAGCAACGCCAATCCGATTACAAGACCGAAGGTTGCACCGCCACCGCCGATATATACGAAATTATCCATGAACGGTCCGGTAATAATGTTTGGTAAGGCCTCGCCTATTCTGTAGGCTTCTTTATTGGCATCTAAGTTCGCAATCCAAACAGGCGAGAAGAGCGAATTAACAACATTTCCGCCGTGAATTCCAACGAACCAGAATAAGCTGTTCAAACCGGCTACGAGTGCGGTTCCGAATACATTATTACTGAGAGCGCTGAGCGGTTTTCCGAGAATGTTTTGGACGATGTCGTGAATATGCGGAAGCGAAAAAGCATCGAGTAAGGAGTAAACCAATAGAGCGAGTGAGATAATCACAGCCCCCGGAATAATGGCGCTAAAACTTCGTGATACAGCAGGTGGAACGGCTTCAGGCAATTTAATCTGAATATCACGTTCGATAAACCAGTGGAAAATATAAGCGGATAACAAGGCGATAATAATCGCAACGAAGACGCCCCTAGCACCGAAGAAAACAGCCGGAATACCAATGCCGTCATCACCTTTCATTTGCGGTGTGACGGTGAGGAAGGCGGACACTGCAATCACCCCGGCGGCAACTCCATCTTTCTTATATTGAGTCGCTAAACTGTGAGCAACTCCAAATGTTCCAATTAAACCGAGAATTCCGAAACTACCGTCAACTCCCTTCCATAAATAGGAGGCGATACCGATTTGACCGAGCCATTCCTCCCAACCAGGTGCAGGAAAACTGGCAATAATCATAAATAAGGAACCGATAATAATCAAAGGCATACCGAGTGTTAAACCGTCACGAATGGCAACTAGCGCCTTATTGGTACTGAGCTTGGTGGCAATTGGCATCAAATACTTGTCTATGAAAGTGTTCATAAAACAATCCTCCTTAATTATTTTTTTAATAAAAGCAAGTCAATTAGTGAACAATTAAGCATATTCGACCACTTTTATTATTACATTAAATTGTACACAATACCATTTATTTTGTAAACGATTTCAATTTAATAATAAAACAATCCTCTCGCTCTCAGCTAAGGCTGTGTACGAGAGGATAATCTATCAATAGGATTATTTACCTCATTCTCGGCTTACGACGTGCAAACTCTGAGAAGCGGAATTTCTCAAGACGGTGGTGTGACACCGTGTATTGGAAGAATTGAGTATCTTCTAAGAAAACATGACTCTTGACTTTGATGACATAGTCCATTGGGGTTAACTTCATCAATGAGAGCTCAAGTTCGGAAGCTTTTTCAGCGATAATATCTTTAGTAGCATAACTGATTTCTAGCTTCAGATCTTTCTCGAAATATTCATAAATAGAATTGATAGCTGCTTCATCCGGAATGTGTGAAACAATCGAGCAACGAATGTAGTCTTCGTCGACGATCATTACTTCTCCTTGGATGTTGCGTGTGCGAATTAGGTGAATAAATTTCTCATCTTCGGTTACGCCGGATTGTCCGATTAGAAACTCCGGTGCAGGAACAATCTCATTTTTGATAAGAATGGTTTCAGATTCAATGTTCTGCTCTTTTTGAAGTTCTTTGTAACTGACAAGCCCGGTGATTGGGAATGAGAAGCGTGTGAAGTCTAATACAATTGAGCCGCGACCTTGCTTTTTATGAATGAAACCATTCTCCAGCAATAATTTTTGTGCTTTACGAATCGTTTCACGAGATACGTCATACATTTTAGCTAATTCGTGTTCGGTTGGGATTAGCTTACCAATTGGATAATGTCCGGTTTTGATTTTGTGCTCAATATCCAAATAGATTTTTTCGAATTTATTCATATTAACACCCCTCTTTTCATTTTATCATAATATGCCTATTCCAAAAAGATATTTACTTCATTTTTCGATAAAATTTTATAGAAAATTCATATTTTTTGCGGAGAGTCCAAGCTGATGATTGCAATTTCGTTTGCTTTTCGTTATAATTTGGCTAGATTTATAGCAGTTAGCAGTCAAAGTGCTTACTACTCGCCGTTGATGTTATAGGGGGTAGTGTAGGCACTTTTTTTGTAGAGAAAGGGGCGAGGAAGATGTATCAAGCGGATACGATTGCGGCTATTTCGACGGCGTTGGGAGAAGGAGCAATTGGGATTGTGCGTTTGAGTGGCCCGGAAGCGGTGGCAATCGCCAACATTGTGTTCAAGGGCAGAGATTTACAGCAGGTGGCAAGTCATACGATTCATTACGGGCATATTGTGGTAGCGAATCAACTAATTGATGAAGTGATGGTCAGCGTGATGCGTGGACCGCGTTCATTCACGGTGGAAGATGTCGTAGAAATTAATTGTCATGGTGGGATTGTGGCGGTACAGCGCATACTTGAAGCTGTCTTGCAGGCGGGCGCTCGTTTGGCAGAGCCGGGCGAATTTACGAAGCGCGCTTTTCTCAACGGACGTATTGATTTATCGCAAGCTGAAGCGATTATGGATTTGATTCAGGCTAAGACAGCTAAAGCGATGGATGCGTCCATGAATCAGTTGAATGGAAGTTTATCAGGCAAAATTCGAACATTGCGCCAAGAAATGTTGCAAACTTTAGCGCAAGTGGAAGTAACGATTGATTATCCGGAGTATGATGATGTTGAAGAAATGTCACTGAATCAAATGAGCGTAACGGCGACACATGTTCGAGGACAAATTGAACAAATTCTGGCACAAGCACAGCGCGGGAAATTATTCCGGGAAGGTATCAAAACCGCTATTGTAGGGCGCCCGAATGTAGGAAAGTCAAGTTTGCTCAATATTTTGACGGGAGAAGATAAGGCAATTGTCACAGATATTGAAGGCACAACGCGCGATACGATTGAAGAATATGTCAATGTGCGCGGTGTACCTTTGAAGCTGATTGATACAGCCGGAATTCGTCAAACAGATGAAGTAGTAGAAGCTATCGGCGTGGAAAAAAGTCGCAAAGTGATGCAGGAAGCAGACCTAATTATTCTCTTATTGAACATGGCTGAGGAGTTGCATCCTATTGATAAAGAGCTATTGTCCCTAACTCAAGATAAGAATCGTATTGTTATACTCAATAAGCAAGATTTGCCACCTGTCTTGACGGCAGAAGCGTTATCTCTATGGGTGAATGATTCGGAGTTAATTACGACGTCGATGTTGGAGGAATCCGGCTTAGATGAATTGGAACAACAGATTGAGCGTCGTTTTTTTGCTGGAGAAGTGCAAAGTACAGATGTCAATTATTTGTTGAATACACGTCATACGCAATTATTGACGCAAGCGATTCGAGCGCTAGATGAAGTGATAGCTGCTTGTCAGATGAGTTTACCTGTGGATTTAATTCAAATTGACTATACAAAGGCTTGGGACTTGTTAGGTGAAATTACCGGAGAGAGCGTTCAAGATGAGTTGTTGACGAAGCTGTTTAGTCAATTCTGTTTAGGAAAGTAGGTGCCAAATGGTCAAATTAGCAACGATTTGTTATGTGGACAATGGGAAGCAATTTCTGTTGTTGCATCGGAATAAGAAGCCGAATGATGTGCATCAAGGCAAGTGGATTGGTGTCGGCGGCAAGATGGAGGCGGGCGAAACGCCGGAAGAATGTGCGATTCGGGAAATTTACGAAGAAACAGGCTTGACGGCAACGCAGTTAGATTTGCGTGGCATTATTACTTTCCCGGAATTTACGCCAGACAATGACTGGTATACGTATGTTTTTCGGGCGACAGCTTTCGATGGCGAGGTGCGTTCGGACTGTGCGGAAGGCACGCTTGAATGGGTCGATTATGATAAGATTTTGGACAAACCGACATGGGAAGGCGACCTTATCTTTATTCGCTGGCTGTTGGAAAATCGTCCTTTTTTCTCAGCGAAGTTCTGTTATGATGCGGACGGAAACTTTATGGAGTATGGGGTGCGGTTCTATGGATGATTTTCGAGTAAAAATTGATGATACTCGGTGTGGTGTAAGAGCAACTGCTTTGATTGTTAATAATCGTTGTTTATTAGTAACGCGCGACGATAGAGGCGTGTATTATACAATCGGCGGCGGAGTTGCGATCAATGAAATTAGTAGCGATTCCCTACAACGAGAAGTTCAGGAAGAAGTTGGTGGCACAATTAAATCAAGTCAGTTGGCATTTATTGTCGAGAATTTTTTTACGCATAATGACGAAAATTTCCATAATATTGAATTTCATTATTTAGTAGAGTTGGCAAACAACCCGCAGATGAGAATGAATGAGAATGGAACCATTCAACAATGTGAGTGGGTGGACTTTGATCACTTAGCTGAAATTGATTTACGACCAAGTTTTCTTAAAGATAAATTGCCAAAATGGCAGCAGTTGGAACATATTATTAATAAAGGAGTCTAACATGGAACAATTTGAAGCAGGAAATTATGACGTAATTGTCGTCGGTGCCGGACATGCCGGAAGTGAAGCGGCGTTGGCATCGGCTCGCATGGGATGTTCAACCTTATTGTTGACCATCAGTTTAGAGATGGTTGCTTTTATGCCGTGTAATCCGTCTGTCGGCGGACCGGCTAAAGGGGTCGTTGTACGTGAAATTGATGCGCTCGGCGGCGAAATGGGCAAAAATATTGACAAAACATATATCCAAATGCGTTTGTTGAATACAGGAAAAGGTCCTGCTGTGCAAGCGTTGCGCGCGCAAGCAGATAAGCATCTATATGCGCAGTCAATGAAGCAAGTCATTGAACGGACAGCTAATTTAGAATTAAAGCAAGGTTTAGTCGAACGTCTTGTGATTGAAAATGGTGCATGTTGCGGTGTCGTAACAAGTACGGGTGCGACTTATCGTGCGGGCGCGGTTGTTTTGACAGCGGGGACATCGTCGCGTGGACAAATTATTATCGGCGATTTGAAGTATTCTTCCGGTCCGAACAATACCTTACCGTCGATTAAGTTGTCTGAACATTTGTTGGAACTCGGTTTGGAACTGCAACGCTTTAAGACAGGGACACCACCACGTATTCATCACGATTCGGTGAACTTTGAGGTGATGGAAATTCAACCGGGTGATGAAACGCCGAACCATTTTTCGTATATGACGGACGATGAGGCATACAAGTATGAGAGTGTGCCATGTTGGTTGACGCATACCAGCCTAGACACGCATGAGATTATCCGTGAGAACTTGCATCGTGCGCCGATGTTTACAGGAATCGTTGAAGGAGTTGGTGCACGTTATTGCCCGTCGATAGAGGATAAGATTGTACGATTCAGCGATAAACCGCGCCATCAAATCTTCGTCGAACCGGAAGGTTTGTCAACGGATGAAATGTACGTACAAGGGCTATCGACATCATTGCCGGAAGATGTGCAACTCAAGATGTTGCATTCGGTTGCCGGTTTGGAGAATGCGCGTTTAATGCGTCCGGGCTACGCCATTGAGTACGATATTGTTGTGCCGCACCAGCTACGCCTCTCGCTCGAAACGAAAAAAATCGCCAATCTTTTTACCGCGGGGCAAATGAACGGAACGAGCGGCTACGAGGAAGCAGCCGGGCAAGGATTGATTGCCGGAATCAACGCTGCGTTGAAAGTGCAAGGTAAGGAACCGCTTGTATTGAAGCGAAGCGAAGGTTATATCGGTGTCATGATTGATGACTTAGTAACCAAAGGCACAACCGAACCGTACCGCTTGCTGACTTCACGTGCCGAATATCGCTTACTATTGCGCCATGATAATGCGGATTTGCGCTTAACCGAAATAGGTCGGACAATCGGCTTAGTGGACGACGAACGCTACGCGCGCTATTTGGACAAAAAAAATCAAGTCGCAGCTGAAATCAAGCGTTTGAACAAAATGACATTAACGCCGAAAACACCGGGATTAGTTGAACTATTAGAAAACGTCGGCTCTTCGCAATTATGGGATGGTATCTCTGCAGCTGACTTATTGAAGCGTCCGGAAATCCGTTATCAAGCAGTTGTGCAGCTAGTGCCACGCCCAGAAGGTGAATTGGATCGCCAAACAGCCGAACAAGTGGAAATTCAAATCAAATATGCAGGCTATATTGCGAAAGCGATTGAGAAGGTGGACAAAGTCAAAGCGATGGAAGAAAAACAAATTCCGTCTAATATTGATTATGATGCGATTGGTAACCTCGCCAACGAAGCGCGCGATCGCTTGAAACTCATTCAACCGAGTACCCTTGCTCAAGCAAGCAGAATCAGTGGAGTTAACCCGGCAGATATCGCAATTCTATCGGTATATATCCAACAAGGAAAAATCGCCAGAAAAACTGACTAAATACTCTAACTGAAGCAGTTGACATATAATGAAAACCACCAAGAACCATTGTCCTTGGTGGTTTTTGTATACACAAAAAAGCCGAAGGTTTCCCTTCAGCTTATGTTAGCTTGTATATTGTGTTGTCTTAGTCATCCAATTCGGCTTCTAGCACTTCTGCCGTTTGCGCATCAATCTTGAGTTCAAGCTTTTCCGGACCATTTATAAGCGTTACTTTCCAGTAAGTGACATTTAGTTCGCGATCAAGTTCCCATTCAACAATTTGTCCGGAGCCGGTCGCTTGCTCAACCACTTTAGAAATTTCAGCCAAGTCTTTCAATTTCTCTAGATTTAAGGCGTCGTTTTTGCGTTTGAAGCCATTGCGTTCGTCTAATTCGAGCGGATAGTCGCGCTTGCCGGAGACTTCTTTCGTTTGGGCATCGATTGTTAATTCATATTCCATGTCATCATCAACGCCTTCAATTTGATACACGTAACGACCGAGTTTGGCTGTGAGGTCAATGGAAGTAATCGAGACATTCGGAAAAGTCTCTTGATACAATTTGATAGCGTCCTCCAAGGGAACTTTGATTTCTCCTTTAAGTTGTTCTGAAGTGACATGAACAGAAGGAGAGGCGCTGCTTGATGATTCTTGGGCGTGAATATTGATGAGCGTGGTCGTACTTAACAAGAGTACAACTAATCCAGTAAATGATGCTTTGTGTAATAAGTGTTTCATAAGTAAATCTTCCTTTCAGTTTTTGTTCGATACACTTTTCAGTATAACAAACCAAAGAGAGCCTGTCTTGGTCTTTGCTTAGATACTACACAAAAAGCAGACTTTGTTCATAGAAAGTTCAAAAGTAAGGAAAAATCGATGATTTATGACAATGTGTATGAGTTATTTAAGGAAGAAATAGTTGCTATTGAGGGGAATTTTCGGTAAAGTATGTATGGGTGTGAAACATTTATTGTTTCACAAATTTGATAGAGAGGGCGATAGGAGATGACAGTAGAAGAGTTTGTTGAACAACTACGTGCAAACGGGATTGAACTAACGCCTACGCAATTAGAGCAGTTTGAAACATACTATCAACTTTTGGTGGAATGGAATGAGAAAATTAATTTAACCGCCATCACCGATAAGAAAGAAGTGTACTTGAAGCATTTCTACGATTGCTTAATGCCATTATGGTTAATGCCTTTAGATCATTACGAGATTCAGCTATGCGATGTGGGTGCCGGGGCAGGCTTTCCGAGTATTCCTTTGAAGATTGTGCGTCCCGAATTGAAAGTGACAATTGTTGATTCATTGAATAAGCGTATCACCTTCTTGACGCATCTCGCTGAAACATTGGGGTTGCAAGAAGTAACGTGTGTTCACGGACGCGCCGAGGAAGTCGGGCAAGATAAGCAGTATCGCGGGCAATTCGACTTAGTGACAGCGCGTGCAGTTGCCGCGCTGAATGTCTTGTGTGAATTTTGCTTGCCACTCGTCAAAAAAGGCGGCAACTTCATGGCGTTAAAAGCACAAAAGTCAGAAGAAGAACTTCAAGACGCCCGCAATGCGATTGCGGTTTTAGGTGCTAAATTAGACAGGCAAGCGACCGGTATTTTGCCAATCGAAGAGAGCGAGCGGAATATCATTTTGATTAAGAAGACGAAGGAAACACCGAACAAGTATCCGAGACGAGCAGGTAAGCCTGCCAAACAACCAATTATATAAGGAGGTCGACCAATGGGAAAAATGATTGCAATCGGTAATCAAAAAGGTGGCGTCGGCAAAACCACGACGACTGTCAACCTTGGAGCTGCTTTGGCGGCAGAAGGTAAGAAAGTATTGATTATTGATTCAGATTCGCAAGGAAATGCAACGAGCGGTTTAGGTGTCGAGCGACCGCACAGTCAGAATACCTTATATGAAGTGTTAGTCGATGAAACCCCAATCCAAAAGTGTATTGTGCCGACTTACCGCGAGAATTTGTATGTGGTACCATCGAATATTCAATTAGCGGCTGTTGAAGGACAACTGGTGGGCGTTGCCAACCGTGAGAATCGCCTCAAAAATGCCGTAGCGCCGATTCGTGATGAATTTGATTATATTTTGGTGGATTGTCCTCCTTCGTTAGGTCAGTTGTCCATCAATGCGTTTACCGCGAGCGATACGATTCTAATTCCGGTTCAATGCGAGTATTACGCATTGGAAGGTTTGAGTCAGCTATTGAATACCATTCGTTTAGTACAACGCACTTATAACAAAAACTTCCGCATTGAAGGCGTTTTGTTAACGATGTTAGATGCGCGGACGAATTTGGGGTATGAAGTTGTGGAAGAAGTCCGCAAATATTTCCAAGATAAAGTTTACAAAACGATTATCAAACGCAATATCCGTTTATCTGAAGCGCCTTCTTACGGGCAATCTGTGATTGATTACGACCCACGTTCGAGAGGTGCCGAAATGTACGTCAATTTAGCGAAGGAAGTGATTGCAAATGACGAATAAACCGAAGAAAATCGGCGGTCTTGGTCGCGGAATGGAAGCTTTATTCAGTTCCTATGAAGAAACACCGAATGAGCATGAAGCAGTGGTGGAGTTGCCACTTGACGATATTCGTCCGAATCCGTATCAACCGCGGAAACATTTTGACGAGGAAGCATTGGCAGAGCTTGCCGAATCCATCAAACAAACCGGGGTGTTTCAACCGGTCATTGTCCGTCAGTCGGTCATTAAAGGATACGAATTGATTGCCGGTGAACGCCGTGTGCGTGCGAGTCGCATGGCAGGCAAAGAAACGATTCCGGCCATTGTCCGTCAACTGGATGAAGAAGTGATGATTGAAATCGCTGTGGTTGAGAACTTACAGCGTGAAGATTTGAGTCCGCTTGAGGAAGCGGAAGCGTATGAAATGCTAATGAATAAACTCAATTTAACGCAAGCGGAGGTGGCGGAACGTCTTGGCAAAAGCCGCCCGTATATCGCCAATTATTTGCGCTTATTGACATTGCCTGACCAGATTAAGCATTGGGTGACAGATGGCGAATTATCAATGGGACAAGCGCGGACTTTACTTGCTTTGAAAGATAAGCATTTGATTTTGCAAGTGGCGGAACGCGTGATGGATGAACAGTTAACAGTCCGTCAACTGGAAGAGTTAGTGCAACGTTACAATCAAGCACAAATACCGGAAGCAACCGACAAGCCGACTAAGAAAGCCGTGCCCAAACCGCCGCACATCGTCGCCTGCGAGCAACGCATTCAAGAGCGCTTCGGAACCGGTGCAACGATTCATCAGCGTGGACACAAAGGCAAAATCGAAATCGAATTCCTGTCAGAGTCGGATTTAATTCGGATTCTGGACTTATTGCAAATCCAATTATAGTGGAGGTTGCTTATGAATCAGAAAGTGTATGATAAATTCGACATAGTAGAAATGAAGAAGCCACACGCCTGTCAAACGAATAAGTGGCAAATCATTCGCATGGGCATGGACATTCGTATCAAATGCGTCCACTGCGGACATATCGTGACAATGACGCGCCGTGATTTCGACAAAAAAATGAAGCGTATACTAGAACGTCACGTACCCGAAGAAGAAAACAATTAGAGAAAGAGAGAACAAGTATGGCATTAACAGCAGGAATTGTTGGTTTACCAAACGTTGGGAAATCAACTTTATTCAACGCAATTACGAAAGCAGGAGTAGAAGCGGCAAACTATCCGTTCGCAACGATTGAGCCGAACGTCGGTGTAGTGGAAGTGCCCGACACCCGCCTAGTCGACATTACCAAACTCGTCAAACCTAAGAAGACAGTTCCGACCACCTTTGAGTTTACCGACATCGCCGGCATCGTAAAAGGTGCTAGTCGCGGCGAAGGCTTAGGAAATAAATTTTTGAGTCATATTCGCCAAGTAGATGCAATTTGTCATGTAGTGCGTTGCTTCGACGACGGCAATATCACACACGTGTCGGGACAAGTTGACCCGATTTCCGATATTGAAACCATCAATTTGGAATTGATTTTTGCGGATTTGGAGACGGTTGACAAGCGTATCGCGCGTGTGGCGAAACTAGCGAAATCTAAGGACAAGGATGCAATGGCGGAATTGGAAGTGTTGGAGAAGCTCAAGGAAGCGCTCGAGAATAACCAATTAGCAAATTCGGTTGAATTTTACGACGAGCAGTTACCATATGTGCGGAATTTATTCCTCCTCACTCGCAAAAAAATGCTCTATGTTGCCAATATTGGCGAAGATGAAGTAGCAGATCCAAGCGGCAATCCATATTTGGCACAAGTGATTGAATTAGCAAATGAGCAAGGTGCTCAAGTCGTGCCGGTTTGCGCTCGATTGGAAGAAGAAATTGCGGAACTCGACGAAGAAGAAAAAGTCGCTTTCTTGGAAGATTACGGTTTGACAGAATCCGGTTTAGATCGCTTGATTCAACATGCTTATTCTTTATTAGATTTAGCTACTTATTTTACAGCGGGCGAACAAGAAGTACGCGCATGGACTTTCCGCAAGGGAATGAAAGCCCCGCAAGCAGCAGGGATTATTCACTCCGATTTCGAGCGTGGCTTCATTCGTGCCGAAACCGTTTCGTACGATGACTTAATGAAGTATCAAAGTATGGCAGCAGCCAAAGAAGCAGGGCGCGTTCGCTCTGAAGGTAAGGAATATGTTGTGCAAGACGGCGATATCATGTTGTTTAGATTCAATGTCTAGTCCCGGAAGAAAAGAGGAATAATCATGACAGAACAAGATGTACAACAAGAAGTAATGGAAGTAGAGGAAGTCGGCGAAGCTCTCGTTGATGGCAGTGCGGGCGAAACAATTGAACCGGCTCAATTCAATCAGTTGACGAAACGTAATCAGCAGTTTTTGATGGCGGTGGACAAAAATCTCGTTGCCGCGAATTTGACAAGCGAAGTACGTACAGCGATTTACAATGAAATGATGGAGACATTAGTACAAGGACAACAGACCGGACAAACGGCGCGTCAATTATATGGCACACCGACAGAATGCGTTGAAACGATTATGAAGCAACAGTTTCCGACGGAAGGCGAAGCAACGGTTTCGCCGGATTGGCAAATTGCCTTGGACGGTGGGTTAATCTTAGGTTCAATCTTCACCTTAATTACAGGTATTTCTTTGATGAACGCCAAAGGTGAAACCTCAGGATTGGTCTTAGGTTTGGTAACTTTGATTCTGAACTATATTATCGCCGGCGGTGCCATGTTGGCAACAGCTAAGGTATTACCGAAGATGGACGCTCCGAAAGGCGAGCGCGGCTATTTCAAATATTTTGCCGTATCGACTTTATCGATGATTGTGTGGGTAACCGTCATCACGTTAGCCTCTGTCTTCTTACCAAGTAGTATCAATCCGATGTTGCCATACGAAGCCTACTTGTTCATTGGTGGTGTAGGGTTGGCTCTACGTTTCTATCTCAAAAAGAAATGGCGCATTAAAGGCGGTTTATTCTAATGTTTCAGGAGTGAAGCCTGACGAACCGTACATAGAGCACAGGCATTTGTAGACGGTTGAGAATGAGATACGATTCAGCAGTATCATGTTCGATTGGCTTATCGCTATCACGGTTCATCATCTTGCAACGAACTCCTGACAAAATATCTCGCAAACGAAACAGCTTAACAAGCGATTCACAACACTTAATCCCCGTATTTCGGAAGCTTCCGAAATACGGGGATTGCTTGTAAGAGGAAAGATGGAGTGTCTCAGCTACTCAGATATTCGGGGAGCGAGAACGCTAAGGGGAACGAAAATTTTGCGTGAGATAGTACGATTCGATTTCAAGTTCACGAGAATTTCGCACGATAGTATCATTGGATTCTGAATGAGGCAAAAATTCGGCGTGCCTGCGTTACTTTTTTTTGAAGTGAGGCGAAAATTCGGCGTGCCTGCGTTACTTTTTTTGAAATGAGCCGAAAATTCGGCATGCTGGGGTTACTTTTTTCTGAAGTGAGCTGAAATTTCGCGTGCCGGGGTCACTTTGATTTCGAGGACGGCTGTCATTCGGCGTGCCAGAGTCACTTTTGTTGCGCAACCCGTTGGCTGACCGCTTAGCTGGGCATTGTTTTTTTGAAGTGAGTCTGTCTTAACATGTGACAGGGTTTAATGACGATGAAGAAGTGACATGCTTGAAGGAAACTTATCAATAATTCGATGAGAAGACGACCGATTGCATTAGAAAACTCAAAGAATTATAAAGGATGGGAATTTCATCTTGATACTTGTGGCTAAAGGTGTTATCTTAATAACAATATTTATTAGTAGCGCGTGTTTTTTAAGTAAAAGAGAATGAAAAAAATAGGGGGAATTAGAATGTCTGGATGGGAAACAAAATTTATGCGAGAAGGCTATACTTTCGATGATGTGTTGCTAGTACCTGCTAGAAGTGAAGTGTTGCCGAACGATGTGGATTTGTCAGTCGAATTAGCCGCTAATTTGAAATTGAACATTCCAATTATTAGTGCGAGTATGGATACGGTAACAGATGCCAATATGGCGATTGCAATGGCGCGTCAAGGTGGTCTAGGTGTCATTCATAAGAATATGTCAATCGCCGAGCAAGCCGAAGAAGTACGCAAAGTAAAGCGTTCAGAAAATGGTGTCATTATCGATCCTTTCTATTTAACGCCGGAACATAAAGTGGAAGATGCGGAAGCGTTGATGGCGAGATATCGTATTAGCGGCGTGCCGATTGTTAAAGCAGAAGGCGATTTAACATTAGTAGGGATTATTACCAATCGTGATTTACGTTTCATTTCTGATTTCAGTCGCCCGATTGCCGAATATATGACGCATGAGCATTTGGTAACGGCACCGGAAGGCACTTCTTTGAAAGAAGCGGAAGAAATTTTGCACAGACATCGCATTGAGAAATTGCCGATTGTCGACCAAGCAGGTAAATTATCCGGTTTAATTACGATTAAGGACATTGAGAAAGTGATTCAATTCCCGAATGCAGCGAAAGACCAACACGGTCGCCTACTGGTAGCGGCAGCGGTCGGTATTACAAGCGACACGTTCGAGCGGGCTTCGGCGTTGATTAAAGAACAAGTAGATGCCTTAGTGGTGGATACTGCACATGGACATAGCGCCGGCGTTATCCGCAAAATCAAAGAAATCCGCGAAACATATCCGGACATTACAATCATTGCCGGAAACGTAGCGACCGCGCAAGCAACTCGCGAATTATTCGATGTAGGCGTCGATGTGGTCAAAGTCGGCATCGGTCCGGGTTCTATTTGTACAACGCGCGTGGTAGCGGGGGTAGGTGTACCGCAATTAACGGCGATTTATGATTGCGCAACAGCCGCTAAGGAATACGGCAAAGCGATTATTGCGGATGGTGGTATCAAATATTCAGGCGATATTGTCAAAGCTTTAGCAGCGGGTGGACATGCCGTTATGCTAGGAAGCATGTTAGCCGGTACAGATGAATCACCGGGCGAATTCGAGATTTTCCAAGGACGTCGCTTCAAGACTTATCGCGGAATGGGTAGCCTTGCCGCCATGGAAAAAGGGTCAAGCGACCGCTACTTCCAATCGAAGAACGAAGCGAACAAGATGGTGCCGGAAGGAATCGAAGGACGTGTGGCATACAAAGGAAGCGTGTCGGATATTATCTTCCAAATGCTAGGAGGCTTGCGTTCCGGTATGGGTTATTGCGGAGCGGCTAATTTACAAGCATTGCGTGAAGAAGCGCAATTCATTCGCATGAGCGGTGCCGGATTGATTGAATCGCACCCGCATGATGTGCAAATTACCAAGGAAGCACCTAATTATTCAAGATAAACCATACAATAAGTTCTCAACGAGCAGTTGGGAACTTTTTGTGTATGAGGAGAAATTTAAGTTTCAGTAAAGCTTTCGTGTTCCATGGTCAAAAGGTGTATAATGGAATGTGAGAAAGAGGTCGAAGGAGGCAATAAGATGAGAATTCTTGTAGTAGATGATGATCGCGAAATCGTGGAATTGTTAAATATCTATTTGCGAAATGAAGGCTATGATGTACTGAAGGCATATAATGGGCAACAAGCGCTCAGTTATATACGTGCTGAAGCCGACATTCAACTGATTATTCTCGATGTTATGATGCCGAAAACAGACGGTTTGAGCGTTGTCGAGCAGTTGCGCAAAGGGAATTACGACGTGCCTGTCTTGATGTTGAGTGCGAAATCTTCGGACAATGACAAAATTCAAGGGTTAATGTCCGGAGCCGATGACTACGTGACGAAACCTTTCAATCCATTGGAAGTGATGGCGCGTGTGAAGTCTATTTTGCGTCGGCAACATAAATATTTGGAAGTGGTCGAACCTGATGTTGTTGAGGTGGGTCCTTTAATCATCAAGAAGGATTCTCACGAAGTGACGACCATTACAGGCAAATCCATTCAGTTAACAGCGTTGGAGTTCGGTATTTTGTATTTATTGGCAACGCATCCGAACCGTGTATTCAGTGCGGAAGAGATTTTTGAAGCGGTGTGGAACCAAGAGAGCATTGTCAGCGCCAAAACGGTGATGGTGCACGTCAGCCATTTGCGCAACAAGATTGAAGCTGCCACCGGTGGCGAGAAAGTGGTGCAAACCGTGTGGGGAGTAGGTTATAAAATTGAAAGCTAAACAATATGAAGTATCCACGATGCGCTTATCGCGATCGGAACGACGAGAACTTTTAATTGAAGCAATTGTCACATTTGGGATTATCCTATTTCTGTATTTAGGTGTTGTGTTGCTGTACCGTGAATTGATTGATCGTCCGTTTGTTTTTTTGGGTGAAACGAAGTCATTGCAGGAACGTTTAGAGATTAGTCCGGCGACGACGCAAGCATTGCTTTATGGGTCAATGGTAGTGACGTTTATCTTTGGTTTTTTGGTTACGAATTGGCGAGTTCAACGTCGCATTCAACAAATGCAGCTAGCACATATTTTGGAAGAACTGAAGTATATCGCTAAAGGGAATTACGAGCATCGTTTGTCGGAAGTAGATCGAGGGGAAATGAATGAAGTCATTACCAGTATCAATCATTTAGTGGACAGTACCGTAGAGGCGATGGAGGAAGAACGGCGCATAGAGAAGACGAAAGATGAATTGGTTACGAACATCGGGCATGATATTCGGACACCATTGACCTCCATTATTGGTTATCTCGGATTGATTGAGAATCAGCAATACAAATCGATAGAAGAAGTGCTCGAATATACGCATATCGCCTATACAAAAGCGCTCCACATGCAAACATTAGTCAACGATTTATTTGACTACACCGCTTTGCGTCAAACAACGTATCGATTGCAACCACAAGCGATTCGTCTCGATTTGTTTTTGGCGCAATTGGTGGCTGATTTTGAATTGGAAGCGAGCGAGAAAGAGATTACGGTGAATATTCAAGTGCAGCCATCTGATTTAGTTGCCTATCTTGATGTTGACAAAATGGCGCGCGTTTTCCACAATTTGATGTCAAACGCCTTAAAGTACGGCAAAGGTGCCAGTGTAATTGAATTGCTCGCTTACAAAAAAAATCACAAAACCTCTTCTGAAAAATGTCAAGACGTGGTAGAATTTGAAGTGCGAAACAACGGGGAAGCAATTCCTGAAGCCGAATTGGACATGATTTTTGAGCGGAGCTATCGTGCGGACAGATCACGAACAGCCGAGCAATTAGGGAGCGGCTTAGGTCTTGCGATTGTGAAGAATATTGTCGAACTCCATCAAGGAACGGTATTAGCAGAAAATGTTGATGGATTCGTGGTGTTTCGCATCACATTACCACAATAAATAAGGTGACGATATGAAATTATTAAAGAAATGGATGGCAGCATGGCTGATGTTGAGTATGGGATTTCACCATACATCCTCAGTTTATGCGCAAGCTGAGCCACCGGCAACAAGCGCGAAATCAGCAATGATTATTAGCGGCGAGAATGGGCAGATTTTGTATGAACACGAAGCAAAAGTCCAAGTCGAATTATCAGATGTAACCAAACTGTTGAGTGTCTACTTGGTGTATCAAGCGATAGACGAAGGCAAATTAAAGTCGGATACGCCAGTGCTCATCTCTGACAAAGCATATGCTGTCAGCCAAGATTACGATATCCCGAACGTGCCGTTGCGCCAAGATTTTGACTACACGGTTGAGGAATTGTTGGAAGCAGTTGGCGTAACAGGGGCAAATGGTGCAATGATTGCGCTCGCTGAGAAAGTCGCAGGTTCAGAAGAGAAATTCGTGGAGCTCATGCATGCGCAATTACAAGAATGGCACATTGATGAGGTGCAATTGTGGAATGCGACCGGTTTGACGGATAAATATTCGCCGACGGATGTTGACAGCATTGCGAAGGGCAAACAGAATCGTTTATCAGGGGAAGCCGTAGCAAAAATCGCTTACCATTTGTACCAAGACTATCCTGATTACTTGCAGTATACTAAGCAACGTAAGCAACGCTTTAAGGATAAGACGGATGACCCATTTGACATGACCAACCCGAATACTTTCTTAGAATCGTACGAAGCTGTGGACGGGTGGCATATTGGGTACTCGCATAAAGACGGTGCAAGCATGGTTGCCACCACTAACAAAAACAATATGCGCACGATTGCGGTAGTGCTCGGAACAGACAAGCCGGAAACCCGTTATCAAGAAGCAAAGAAGCTATTAGATTACGTTTACGCGGCGTATTCTCGGCAAACCATCGTTAGACAAGGAGATGCCGTTACGCAAATCGGGCAAATATCAGTCGCCAACGGTGCAAGTATGTATGCGCCGATTCAGTATGCGGAGACATTACATTTGGTAGTGCCGCTGACAGACACCACGCCGAGATATGACTACACGTTTATGCCGAATGCGACTGAGTTTAATGAAGCGCGGCAATTAATCGCCCCGGTTCAACAAGATACAACAATCGGCAGCATTCAGGTCAATGTTAAAGATTATCCAATGAAGTTTTTGGATGATGCGCGAGCGAATCACGTCAATGTCAAAATTAGTGAACCGATTGAAGAAGCTGCATGGTATACGCAGTTTTGGCGACATACCTCATCAGCCGTTTCACAAGCGTGGGAAGCGACACGGAAGTTTTTCACAGATTTATTTAATTAGGAGGACAAAATGGCTAAAGAAATCGCAATTTTAGCAGGGGGATGCTTCTGGTGTATGGTGCATCCTTTTGATCAGTGGGATGGGGTTGAATCTGTTGTGTCCGGATATACCGGCGGTCATACAGTGAATCCAACCTATAAGGAAGTGTGCAGCGGGACGACAGGGCACACCGAAGCAGTCAAAATCACCTTTGATCCGGAAGTGATTTCTTATGAGAAGTTGCTTGATATTTATTGGGCGATTAGTGACCCAACAGATAGTGGCGGTCAATTTGTTGATCGCGGAACGTCGTATCGTCCGGGAATTTTTTATACAAATGAAGCGCAACGGCAGAAAGCAGAAGCGTCGAAAGCAGCGCTAGAAGCAAGCGGACGTTATGATAAGCCGATTGTTACGGAAATTACAGAGGCAGGACCTTTCTATGATGCGGAAGATTACCACCAAGATTTCTATAAGAAGGAACCCGCCCATTATCAACGCTACCGCAGTTCATCCGGACGCCCATAGATCAATCATTCCCTTTAGTTCAATCGCAACTAAGGGGAATTTATTATGCCGTAAGTGATGGTATTCGAACATGAGTGAGCGATGTTAAACGGTAACCATCCCACCTCGCACAAAAAACATCCGGCATTGACATCGTTTGGAACATCGAGTAGCCATCCACTTCAAATATGTACGGTAACAGAGTTGTGACAGAAACATCTCGAATGGAGGTGGCGAAATAAATGGTAGTCATTTTCATTGTAAACCTCCTTTTTTGCCGGTATAAATAAGTTCATAAAGTTTGCAATTAAGGCTTGACATTCAGGGGGAGAATACCTTATCATAGTGAAGTCGTTAGCGAGTCATTAGCTCAGTTGGTAGAGCATCTGACTTTTAATCAGAGGGTCACAGGTTCGAGCCCTGTATGACTCATTCGCATAGCGGCGCCGGCTTAGCTCAGTTGGTAGAGCATCTGATTTGTAATCAGAGGGTCGAGGGTTCAAGTCCTTTAGCCGGCATTGGTCGTTTCATGATGATGTAACTACCTTGTATATTTAAGCCGGCTTAGCTCAGTTGGTAGAGCATCTGATTTGTAATCAGAGGGTCGAGGGTTCAAGTCCTTTAGCCGGCATTGAAACGCGGAAATAGTTCAGTGGTAGAACACCACCTTGCCAAGGTGGGG
>JAMXJH010000002.1 GCA_026131555.1 Aerococcaceae bacterium NML190073
GCGAAGGCGAAGCAACTATTACGACCGAATATCGCACGGTTCGTGGTGTCAAAACAAGCGAAGTTTTATCCACTAAACGTGAAGTAACCCGCACACCAATTGATAAAGTTATCAAGCAAGGGACGCGTCCAATTCCGGAAGAACCGATTATCGAAACGGAAGAAGTAGAGATTGCGTTCGAAACGCGTACTCAACAGAGCGACGAATTATGGGAAGGCGATCGCGAAGTTGTCACGCAAGGACAACCGGGTCGCAAACGCATTACCAAAACCTACCCATCACAAAACGGTCAAAAAGTCGGCGAACCAACAATCGAAGAAACTCAGCTGACCCCACCGACACATCAAGTAGAACGTATCGGAACCAAACCGATTAACGGTAGCGTGACTGAAATTCACACGGAACCGATAGACTTCAACACCCGTTATGAAGACGATGCAACTTTAGACGAAGGTCAAACACAAGAAGTGACGGCAGGTAGCGAAGGCGAAGCAACTATTACGACCGAATATCGCACGGTTCGTGGTGTCAAAACAAGCGAAGTTTTATCCACTAAACGTGAAGTAACCCGCACACCAATTGATAAAGTTATCAAGCAAGGGACGCGACCAATAGCAAAAGAGAAACCAACAGTTGAATTAGCTAACATAGATATTCATGAACAAGAAAGGGAAGCACGTATCCATTATCGCGTACAAGATAACGATAATGCCTTAACACGCATTGTAGTGAAATTGTATGCCGGCGATACATTTATCAAAGAGGTTGCTATCGTAGACGTGAATCACCTAAGTGCGACATTGCCAGATTTACAACCTTACGTGAATTATGCAATCGAAACGGTGTACGATTACACTTTACGCACGGAAACGCAAAGTGAAACGTTGCCGGAACGCCAAGAATTTATGATTGCTCCAAAACTTTTAGAATTCAGAGATATATCAGACAAAGAACTATATCGCGTTGAAGAAGATGGCACTTTAACACGCGTGACAGGCTTTAGTACACTACCACAGGATGTTGATAAGTATATTGTTAAATTGAAGCGAAGCCATCACCAAGATTTAATATTACCTGTGGCAAAAATAGCCCAAACCGATGATCAGTCTGCTTTTAAGGTAACTGTCGCGCACCCACGATTAGTGACATTTAATAACCTCAACACGGATACGGTCGAGAATTACTCATTTGATATCGACAAAATTGTCCTCCAACCAAATGCGTACACATCCTTTGCAGAATTGGTAAATGCCATTAAGCAAGAGCCGAATGGCACTCATTACCTAGCATCAGACATGATAGTACCACAAGGTGGAGCTGACACGGAAACTTACATTACAACAGATTTCACAGGAAGCTTATCAAGTATTGACGGCAACAAAGTTTACGCGATTATCGGCTTGGATAAGCCACTATTTAACAAAGTTTCCAATGCGAGAATATCCAACCTCGCTTTCAAAAAAGCAAACCTAAACTTGCCGAGTCAAAAAGAATTCGGTGTCCTTGCCAAAACAGCAAATCAAGCAACCATTAACAATGTAGCAGTGGAAGGCACAATTCATGGCAAGCAAGACATTGCAGGTTTGGTATACAAAGCTGAAAATAATACCACATTGAACCATATTAAAGCGGATGTAACCTTATCTGTGCATAATTCGGCACGCCATTTAACCTATAATGTCGGAGGGATTGTAGGAACATTATTCGGAAGTACGCTGTCTCACTCGCAAGCAAATGTCAAGATTGATGCACCGATTGATGCACCCGGAACATCCATTGGAGCGTTGGTAGCGGGAGCCACCTCCGGTTCTCAAATTAAAAATAACTATGCTAGCGGAAATATTACTGCCACTAGCACGAAAGGCTATGTCGGTGGAGCAATCGGAAAGATTGCTTTTTCTGAAGTGAATCACCTCATCAGCGAAGTAGCGGTTACGAATGGTAGTCAATTGGTCGGTTATAATTATGGTTCGAACTTCAACGAAGCCAAGATTGTAACAGGCATTGCCAAAGGGAATTCGGACTACTATGCAGGGCAAATAGCCAAAGCAGATGCCGACGCGAAATTGCAACAATGGGGCTTAATAACGTCAACAACCGAATCTAGCACAGAAGAAACCACATCTGCAGATGTAGCGTTTGATTACAGTGGTGTGCGAAATGCCAAAGCAGGTTACGAAACGTCCTATGCCAACGTTGCGAAGCTGTTGCCGTTCTACGATCGCCACACAATTGTCAAGTACGGTAATTTAGTGGATACCAATAGTAAGTTATTTACGACACGTTTAGTGTCAGTAATTGCACGCAAAAATGATGGCGCCCTTATCAATGTATACCGTAATCCTCAAGAAGCAACTCAATTATTGCTACATTTTGTGGATGGAACAAGTCAACAGTTAGCGTTGACTTGGTTGGGCAATTACAAGGATACAAAAGTACAGGAGTATCAGTTAGGCGATGACTTACTGTATACACCGGAACAATTTGCTAACGAGGCGCGCGACTTTGTAGCCAGCTTGGTACAACCGTTAAGTTCAGTTGATTATTTCAGCGATGCTGTGGCAAACGCCTTGTCTATTACGGACGAGAAAGATAAGAAACTCAACAGCTTATATCTCAAGGATTCCTTCGATACGGTGAAAAGCCATTTAGCAACGCACCTCGAACAGTTGATTGCACATCAAGAAGGCTTGGATTTGAGTCATGCCACAACACAACGCTATTTGAAACAACGCATTCTAGCGAATAAGGAGAAACTACTGCTTGGTTTAGCGTATTTGAATAAGTGGTACGGAGTACAATTCGACGACACAAACGTTAAAGAATTAATGATGTCTAACGTAGGCTTCTACGGCAAAAAAGTCGACATGTTCTCATTCTTAGAATCGCTGGCGGAAACCAGTGACACCTTGAAAGCTATGAACAATCAGAAAACGTTCGCTGACAAAATAGCTAAATGGATACCGAATGCGACAACACTTGAAACGTATTTTAACAAGAATATTCGATTGTTTTCGCCGAACGAGTCACTTTCTGACTGGTTCAAGTCAGCAACAAAAGCTTTCATTTATGAAGCGCCATCTCAAGTGGTTCCGGATGCAACGATTGATGTGTATACTCGCCTCAGTCGCAGAGAAAATTATGCCAATTACATTTTACCTTTGTTGAACGTGAGTGATAACAGTGTCTATGTCGTTAGCACAATGACAACATTGACATTCGGTAGCTATGGTCATCATGTCGATGAAACTTTGCGCGCAAGCAATCCTGAAGTGCACCGCCGTGAAGTGGAACGAATGAACACAACAGAACTTCCAAAATACGCACAACGCTGGGCGAATTTCCTAGATTTATGGTATCGATTAGTTGCAGAACAGGTGAAACCTGAATTCCTCAATCGCGATATCACGGTTTGGGACGGTTATTATATCAAAGATGGAATGAACAAACGCTGGGTAGCGGAGTTTGGAGATTCTTACCAAGCGGTCAACGAATTCTTCGGACCCATCAATCGCTGGTATCGACATAATAATGGCATTGGTGCTTATGCAAATGAGCGCAGTTTCATCTACTTTGTTGAAGAAGAATTATTATCGACAGAAGGAACGAGCACGTTCAGCCACGAAATGGTTCACAGTCTAGATAAGGAAGTGTTGTTGAATGGATACGGACGTCGTAGAGGACAAAGCTCTGAATCTTATGCTTTAGGTTTATTAGAATCTGTTGCCTCACCGACAGCGTACTATTACGGGATGAATGCTATTTTTGACTTCGGCAATGCATCATCAATCTACAATAAGACGCCAAATCAATTTAAGACGCCGGCTGATGTACAGCGTTATATGAAAGGTATGTTTGATGTAACGTATCTATTGGAATTGGCAGAAGTTGAAGAAATGCTGAAACTGGATTCAAGCGACCGTCAACGTCTTTTGAATAAGATTGTGATGAAGAAGGGTGATCCAGTTTATGAGAATAATGCGCTATACTATGATGCGGTTGATGTCGTGCGCGCAATTACGCCGGAAGAGTGGAGAACAATGGATTTGCGGAGCATCGATGACTTCGTTGCGAACAATCTCATCTTGAAAAACAGTATCAACCCTGAAAAAGAATACGTGCGAGATTTATTAAACAACTATTACTTCTTGCCGCTTTATGTACCGATGTACGGTGGATATCTCAACGATCAAGGAACGGTTGGCGGTTTGCAATTCAGAAGAACAGCCTTCGAATTATTAGCAGAAAAAGGTTGGGAAGAAGGATTCATTCCTTATGTGACAAACCAATATTTAGCGCAAGCGCAGCAAGAACGCAAACCATTGAGTGACACGTATATTTTCAACAAGATTTTTAACGGTACAGTCACTTCGTATACCGAATTCAAACAACAAGCCTACAAAGAGCGTCTAGCTAAGAAAGATCAACTCAAATCCGTGACAATTCACTTGAACGGACAGAACATTGTCGTAGATAACTATGACAAACTGAAAGAGTTATTCCAACAAGCCTTAGCGAAAGATGTGGCTAAATTCAAAGCGGGACAAGGTAACGTAGCCTTTGAAAGACAGCAACTGAAACTTGCTCTAATTCGCGCATACAGCGACCGGACGGATAATTTTGCACATTCAATTTTTGAAATGCGTCCATAATTCCAATTAAATATGCACCATAATGATAATCTAACGACTTCATTATGGTGCTTTTTATGTTGATTTGAAGAATCTAAAAAGATAATAGTTGACAACCGTAAGAGTAATTGTTACTATTTACAGCAGACGAAATTGAAAGGAGAGGAAATAATGAAGAAAAGATTGATAGGCTTTTTCTTATTAGTGAGCGCCATCTTGATGAACAGTTGGTCTCCTGTTTTGGCGGAAAAGAAGCCTTTGACAATTGTGACAAGCTTCTATCCGATGTATGCGATCACACAAGAAATTGTACAAGATATGCATGAAGTTCAAATGATTCATTCAAGCAATGGCATTCATGGCTATGAGCCTTCTGCGGCTGATATTGCCGCTATTTATGAAGC
Organism: Aerococcaceae bacterium NML190073; assembly: GCA_026131555.1. Classification (GTDB taxonomy): domain Bacteria; phylum Bacillota; class Bacilli; order Lactobacillales; family Aerococcaceae; genus Abiotrophia. The sequence continues at coordinate 5,036 of JAMXJH010000002.1, forward strand.
GGATATTTTTATTTATCATTCGCCACAACTGGAGTCTTGGACCAAGAATCTAGAAGCGAACAAAGGAAATTATTCAGTTCATATTATTCAAGCTGCTGCCGGATTAGAGATGAAGAAAGTGCCCGGTCTAGAGAACATCACGTCAATTGCCGGTAAAGACGAAGCGAATTTGTATGACTCTCATACATGGTTGGACCCGATTGAAGCCGCGCAAGAAGCGCATCTCATTGCCGAGGCATTGAGTGAAGTGGATTCGGACAATGCGGAAATTTATAAGGAAAGAGCGCAACAATTTGAAGTGCGAGCTCAGAAATTGGTGGAAACGTATCAGCCGATTTTTGAGCGTTTGGAGCAGAAGACATTTGTGACGCAACACACCGCTTTCTATTATCTAGCAGAGAGGTTCGGTTTGCAGCAATTAGGCATTGCCGGTATCTCAACAGAACAGGAACCATCGTCTCGCAAAATGGCAGAAGTCATGCAGTTTGTGGAACGCTATCAGGTAGACACTATCTTTATAGAGCCGAATGTCAGTGACAAAATTGCGAAAATTATTTCGGAAAAAACAGGCGTCAAACTGGTCAACTTGAGTCCATTGGAAAGCGACCCTCATAATGATTTGACTTTCTTGGAAAATTTAGAACAACAACTCTCTGTGTTGAGTCAAGCACTGAGTAAGTAGAAAGGAAACAATGAAATGAAACATCAAAAGACACTGTTATTGCTTTGCGCCGGCTTAATTAGCGGATTGGTGCAAACGCCTTTAACAACATTGGCAGAAATTAACTACACACAATCACAAGATGATAAACAATCTTCAACGCAAGAAAAGACAATTGAAATGATAAACCAAGAAGAAGGTATTGCCGCAGAGCAAATTATTGTGCAAATCAGCGACAATGGCTACGTCACTTCTCATGGCGATCATTACCATTACTACAACGGCGAAGTTCCTTTCGACGGAATTTTCAGTGATGCATTATTAGTCGACAAAAATTACACCTTTAAGCAAGAAGAAGTCATCACGGAAGTGGCAGACGGTTATGTAGTGTTGCATGAAGGTGCGTATCAATTGTATTACCAAGATGCCAACAAAGCGAAAAATCTTCGCACACAAGATGAGATTGTATTGCAATCTTATGGCGTTCATCCTAAAGATGCAAAGGCAATCGTTGAATTGAAAGAAACTTTAGAATTAAAGGAAACAACAGCAATTCATTATGAATTGGAGCGCACACCGGAACAAGTTGCTAAAGAAGTAGCCAAAGAACAGAATGTTGAATCTGAACATGTTGTCGTCCATTTAATGGAAAAAGGTTATGTTACACTATATGGCTTGGATTTATATGTTTTTCCGAAAGAAGTGCCGATTGATGCGGTTTTCAGTGAAGTTGTCTTGGTGGATAAGGCATATGCGTTTGATGAGAAAGATGTTGTAGCTAAGACGCAAGAAGGATTTATCGTTAAAGTAAACGATATGTATAAATTGTACTTACAAGACCGTACAACAGCGACATTATTGCGTACCGTTGCGCGCCTTCAAGAAAATATTCATGCTTATGAACAGGCAGGTGGAACATCTGTAGCAGTGAAACCGACAGCTAAGCAGACATCTGCTAAAGTAAATTCACGTGCAACAGGCATTTATGTAACAGACGACGGTTACATGTTTAGTCCGGCAGATGTCATTCAAGATTTAGGTGACGGCTTTATTGTGCCACATGGTGACCACTTCCACTTCATTCCGAAAGCAGATTTGACACCGGAACAAGTGAGTCAATCTTATCTTACTTTACAGCAACGCGCGCAAAAAAATGCCGCTACTGAGGGAGCGACAAACTCCCAAACTATAACGGAAAACAATCTGACTACACCAAGTAAGCTGGCGAATCATGTCTACACAACAGATGACGGTTATGTGTTCGATGTAAAGACGATTGTTAAATTTGATGATAATGGTTTAGTTGTGAAACATGATTCGCATTTCCACTGGATTCCGTTGAAAGATTTATCTGTGAATGAATTAGAAGCAACACGTGTTTATTTGTTGAAACACTTCGGCTCGTTGCCGGCATTTTATCAGTCGAAGCCACCGGTTGCAACAGAGAAACCATTGACAGCAGATAATCCAAAGGAGCAAACTCCGACTGACCACGATGAACATGCGCATAAACCAACACCATTAGATGAACGTGTTGGTAAACCGAACTCACAAATTATTTACAGTGAAGAAGAGATAGCGCAAGCGAAAGCGGAAGGAAAGTACACCACTTCTGACGGCTATATTTTCGACGCGAAAGATATTGTCGAAGATACTGGCGACGGTTATGTGACGCCGCACGTTGGTCATATGCACTGGATTCCGAAATCAGAGTTATCAGTTGTTGAATTGGCACAAGCACTTGCTTATACGAAACTTAAAGGCATCCAAAAAGGTAATACACCTACTACGGAAACAAAACCAAACACACCTTCAGATGCTACACCAAACAATACTCCGAAAACCGGAATTGAACTGTATGAAAGTGTGGCAGAAGCAAACATTGTGCCGGCAGAAGTGATACCGTATAGCTTAGCTTATACGACGAACTATCGTAATGGGCGCTTTATCATTCCGCATCACGACCACTATCATTATGTCTATGCGAACTATTTTACAGCGGGGAAAGTTCCGGTGTACAAAGCGCCTGCAGGTTATACGCTTGAGCAATTGTTCGCCACTATCAAATACTTTATCAATCACCCGGACGAGCGTCCGCGTTCAACAGAAGGGTGGGGGAATGACAGCGATATTTATAAGGAACAGGGGTCTGGAACGGATTCGAATACAGACCATGAAGATGATGGCGAAGAAGAGTTAGACGAGTATGAAGTCGAAATGACGAAGAAGGCAGCTGTATATGGTTTAGATTTGACAACTTTTTATGAGCGTCTAGGTAAAATTTCTAAGAAATATCGTATTTCGTGGGCGGAGATTACTTACACAGACCATCATTTGCAGTTCCGTGACAAAGAAGGCAACCTGGTTCATTATGATATCATCAATGAACAAGTCATTTCAGCGCCGATAGTCACTGAGCCGATTGTCAAAAAGACAGGACAAGAAATTTATGCAAGCGTAAAAGCAGAAAAATTAGTGCCGCTTGAAGTATTGCCGTACAACATGGCGTATGCAACAGGGTACAAAGATGGGCGTATCATGGTACCGCATCGTGACCATTACCATTATGTACAACCTGATCATTTCACGCGTGGTGAGGAACCGCCATATTCACCACCGACCGGTTATACGTTAGAGCAACTTTTTGCAACAGTGAAGTACCTTATAGAGCATCCGGAAGAGCGTCCTGCTACCAGAAAAGGTTGGGGAGTTGACAGCGCAATTTACAAACGTCAAGTAGCAACAGAAGTTGCGACTCAGCCGGCGACACCACCAACTAATGTATCGGAAACTAATGCCACGGAGGAATCATCTGATACGGATAAAGAAACAGAAACCTCTTCTACAGATAATCCAACATCAAATACTTCTGAAACGAGCTCGACAACTGAAACTGTGGATAATAATCAGGAGGTCGAGGACCACGAAGAAGAGGAAGAAGAGGACGAGGAAGATGAATATGAAGCAGAAATGGCACGCAGAGCCGCGATGTATGGGTTGGATTTGAAGACTTTCTATGCAAGATTGGTAAATGTTGCCAAGACTTATGGCATTTCATTGGACGTTATTACATTTACCGAAAATGGCTTGCAGTTCGTGGATAAAGAAGGCAACTCAATTCTATACGACATCATTAGCGAGCAAGCTCAGTAAAAAAATTTACTTTGAATATCAGGGAAAAAAGTTTCAAAATGAGTCGGTGTAATTGACAGAATGCTCTATCAAGCTGATAACTCAAAACCCCTCAAACGGTTGAATCGTTTGAGGGGTTTTTGTTAAAGTTTCATTAGTCAAACAGACTAGTACTGTGAATATGTTGCGGCTTGCGCTCAGGATTGATAAATTGTAAAGCCTGATTAACAGCAAGCGGCGCTTCGCCGAAGCCGGTTGCGATAATTTGCACTTTCCCTTCGTATTGTGCAATGTCACCCACTGCAAAAATTCCCGGTATACTCGTAGCGAATTGATGGTTGGTTAGTATCGTATTGCGTTGCGTTTCGAATCCCCAATGTTTAATTGCTCCGATAGAAGAGGTAAAGCCGTAGCTGACGATAAATTCATCAATGTCCAGTGTTTGATAATTTTCGGTGCGGCTTTCATTGATGATTAGTTGCTCGATACGCTCGTTTCCGACGAGTTCGTGAGGTACAAACGGTGTTAATACCTCCACGCTTGATTCATGCAATAATTGAACGCTATGTTCAAGTGCTCGGAATTGTGGGCGACGATGAATGAGATAGACTTTCTCGGCAATCGGTTCTAAGGTGAGCGCCCAATCCACAGCCGAATCACCACCACCACAGATGGCAACCTTTTTGCCGGCAAAATGGTCGACATTCTTGACGAAGTAATGCAAATTTGCTTCTTCGAATGACGTCGCGTTCGGCAAATCCAATTTGCGTGGGCGGAAAGCACCGTTGCCGGCTGCGAGAATCACCGTGCGCGAGTAATGGGTTGCTTTGTTTGTTGTAATCTCGAAGTATGACTCGCCATTTGGCGTCTGTTGTTGTGAGAGATTGAGTGCTTCTTCTCCGAGGCAAATGGTTGTTTCAAACCTAGCTAATTGATCCTCGAGTTGATGCGTCAATTGCTCGCCGGTAACAGCCGGAAAAGCTGGAATATCATAAATTAGTTTCTCTGGGTAAAGATGTGCGGGTTGCCCTCCGAGCAGTTCCAGACTCTCGATAATTTTGGTTTTAGCTTGACGAAGCTCGGCGTAGAAGGCAGTAAACATACCGACAGGACCGCCACCGATAATTGTAATATCATAAAGTTCCATGTTACAAAGTCCTTTCATAAAAAATAGAGGAGCAGGACAAACCCAAAAACAAGCCTGATATTTGGGTGGGGTGTCTCGCTCCTTTAGGTTGTGAGTAGGGTGTTAAATAGAGTTGCATTTCAATGACCGCCCAACATAAAGTCGTAAACAACTTTATCAAAGTTTTTTCATTACGAAGGCAAAAATCTTTTTGGTTAGAAGAGTCCGTAATAGATAGCGCGACAAACGAGTGCAACGAGATAGCCGGTCAGCACGCCGACAATGACTTCCGTTGGTTTATGTCCGAGATATTTAGTAATGATTAGATCGTCGTAATTATCTAGATTGTACTCTGCAATCATTGGGTGTGTTGTATCTGTGTTTGTGGATTGCTTGCGTTTGTCATGTTCCATTTCAGATTCGTGGTGATGATATAGCATATCTAGCACGACACCTTGTTCGCCGCTTTGGCGGCGCACGCCCATCGAATCAAACATGATAATTACACCGAAGACAGTCGCAATCGCCACATAAGGTGAATCGGTGCCGTATTCAAGTGCGAGCGCTGTAATTAAACTGCTGACAGCGGCTGAATGTGAACTCGGCATACCACCTGTTGCGGTAACTAAGTTAATTCTGGCGCGCTTACGATTCAGAACAAGCGCAATCGGATATTTAATGAGTTGGGTAAAAATAATCGCAATAAACGATGTGACTAGAGGTAAATACATGCTCATAAGACCTTTCATCTCAAATTGATATTCATCACTCTCTATCATATCAAAAAAAAACGAGAATCACTACAAAAATATTTTGGATAAATTTGGAATTTGGTGTAAAATAGTAAAGGATATAATCTAATAGAGTAGAGAGGTGAAGTAGATGACACAACTTCCTCAATTGAGTGTGAATCAAGCAACGACATCAGTTGTTTTACATACTAGCAAGGGAGATATTTCGTTTGTTTTATTCAAAGAATTAGTACCGAAAACGGTGGAAAATTTTGTTGAGTTGGCGAAGCGCGGTTATTATGATGGCGTAATTTTCCATCGAATAATTGAAGATTTCATGATTCAAGGGGGCGACCCGACCGGCACTGGAATGGGTGGCGAAAGTATTTATGGAGAACGCTTCGAAGATGAGTTCGTTGAGGATCTCTTCCATTTCAAAGGCGCGCTTTCTATGGCGAATGCCGGACCGAATACGAATGGTAGTCAATTTTTTATTGTGACGGCGAAGCAAGTGCCGACACGCATGCTTGCGCAAATGCAAGATTTGCCGCAATATCCGGAAGCAGCGATTGAAGTGTATGCGACAGAAGGCGGTACACCATGGTTGGATCAACGTCATACAGTCTTCGGACAAGTTGTATCGGGAATGGATGTTGTGGAGGCAATTGAAGCTGTGGAAACGGATTTCCAAGACAAACCGGCAGACGAGATTCGCATTGAACGTGTAACAGTCAGCGAAGAATAAGGAAGTCATAAGAAAAGAGGGAGGAACCATGAAGACAGAATTCAAGATAGGTGACATTATCGAAGGTGAAGTAACCGGTATTCAAAATTACGGCATCTTTGTCAGTTTATCCGAAACAGAACAAGGCTTGGTTCATATCTCTGAATGCAAGCACGGCTACATGACGGAATTAGGCGATTATATCAAGATTGGTGATCGCGTGAAAGTGATGGTCATTGATATTGACGAATATACGCACAAAATCAGTCTATCCATGCGCGTACTCGTTAAATTAAATACACCTCCTTTTCCGGCGCGCCCCAAAAAAAGACGCAAGCGTTATTTACCGAATATCGGTTTTGCCAGCGTCGACAAAAAAATGCCGGAATGGATAGCGAACGCATTGGAAGCTATCGACCAAGATAAATATGAAAAGCGCAAAAAATTTAAGACAGAAACAGATAAAGGAGCAAATTAACAGATGAAGCATATTCATTTTGATTACAGCAAAGCGTTGCCATTTTTTGGTGAGCATGAACTCAAACAACTACAAGATTACGTGACAGTTGCGGATAAGCAATTGCGCCAGAAAACAGGAGCGGGAAACGACTTTACAGGGTGGGTCGATTGGCCGCAAACATATGATAAAGCTGAGTTTGCCGCAATCAAAAAAGCAGCAGAACAAATTAAGGCGGATTCGGATGTATTAGTCGTAATCGGCATCGGCGGCTCGTATTTAGGAGCGCGTGCCGCAATCGACTTCTTGAGCGATTCATTCTATAATTTGAAGGCCGGTCGTAAAGGTATGCCGCAAGTGCTTTTTGCTGGGAACAGCATCAGCTCTACTTACTTGCATGATTTGCTTGATTTAATTGGAGATCGTGATTTCTCAATCAATGTGATTTCTAAATCAGGAACAACGACTGAACCGGCCATTGCATTCCGTGTGTTAAAAGAGAAATTAGTGGCGAAATACGGTCAAGAAGAAGCGGTTAAACGTATTTATGCGACAACTGACCAAGCGCGTGGGGCTTTGAAGCAAGAAGCAGATGCACAAGGTTACCAAACATTTGTAATTCCTGATGATATCGGCGGTCGTTTTACTGTTTTGACGGCGGTGGGATTATTACCGATTGCGGTAGCCGGTGGTGATATCGATGCTTTAATGCAAGGGGCGCAAGATGCAATGCAAGTGTATGCATCGGCTGAACTTACTGACAACGAAGCGTATCAATACGCAGTGATTCGTAATGTGTTATACCGCAAAGGTAAAGTAACAGAATTACTTATTAACTATGAGCCGGCATTGGCCTTCTTCAACGAATGGTGGAAACAATTATTCGGTGAGTCGGAAGGGAAGGATTTCAAAGGAATTTACCCATCAAGTGCAAACTTTTCAACTGATTTGCATTCATTAGGTCAATACATTCAAGAAGGGCGTCGTAATCTTTTTGAAACGGTTATTAAAGTGGATAAGCCGCGCCATGATATTGAAATTCCTACATTGGCGGAAGATTTGGATGGCTTAGGTTACTTGGAAGGACAAACGGTTGACTTCGTGAATACGAAAGCGTTCCAAGGGACATTGTTGGCACATACAGACGGTCAAGTACCGAACTTAGTAGTGAATATTCCGACAATGGATGCCTATACATTGGGGCACTTGGTGTACTTCTTTGAGATTGCGGTTGCGATTTCCGGTTACTTGAACGGTGTGAATCCGTTTGACCAGCCGGGTGTTGAAGCTTACAAGAAAAACATGTTTGCTTTATTAGGTAAACCTGGATTTGAAGCGTTAGCTGCAGAACTAAATGAGCGTTTATAGTTTATATTTCTTAATTTGAAAAAAACCTCCACAAAGTCAATACGATTTTGTGGAGGTTTTTGGTGTCTTTTTGTCATAATCCGAACAATAGGGCAGATAAAATGAAAAAGATTCGCAAATAACTTCAATTTCGGGAATGAGATATGCTATCATATAAAATAAGGACAACTCTAACTAGGAGGGTATCAAATGAAGAAGATTGCGATTGTAATGGGGAGTATCTCCGATTGGGAGACCATGCAATATGCGTGCGAAGTATTGGATACTTTTGATGTAGCTTATCATAAACAAGTGGTGTCGGCTCATCGCACACCGGATTTATTGTTCGCTTTTGCAGAAGGAGCAAAGGATGCCAGGTACGAGGTCATTATTGCGGGTGCAGGCGGAGCGGCTCATTTGCCGGGAATGTTGGCAGCCAAAACCATTGTCCCGGTGATTGGTGTGCCGGTGCAATCACGGGCGCTAAATGGTATGGATTCGCTGTTGTCGATTGTGCAGATGCCAGGCGGAGTACCTGTTGCGACTATGGCAATCGGTAAAGCGGGTGCAATCAATGCTGCTTTATGTGCGCTGCAAATACTAGCATTGCATGATGAAGCATTGGCAGCAAACTTAATTCATTACCGCCAAAATAACGCAACTAAAGCCATGAAAGACGGAGAGCAATTGTATGCAGATGACACAAATTAAAGTGATTGGTATTGTGGGTGGCGGACAATTAGGAAGAATGCTCACTCAGAGTGCAAAACGCCAAGGGTACACAGTCATTATTCTAGACCCACAAAAGAATTGTCCGGCTAGCCAAGTGTGTGATGAACACATTATGGCACCGTTTGATGATGCCAATGCTTTACAAAAATTAGGTGAATTATCAGATGTAGTGACGTTTGAATTTGAGAATATTGACAGTGACAAACTAAACCAGTGCATTCCTAACTCTAAGTTGCCACAACAAACGCATCTATTACGCTTGACACAGCACCGTATACGCGAGAAAGAAAGCTTGAATGCGCTAGGTATTCAGACCGTTAATTGGCGAGCCGTGTCAACCGTTGAAGAATTACAACAAGCTGTTGCTGAAATAGGCTATCCTTGCGTGTTGAAAACAACTCGCTTTGGTTACGACGGTAAAGGGCAAGTTGTGCTCAAAAATACCGCGGACATCGCGCAAACAACCCAATTATTGAACGAACAAGCGTGTATTTTGGAAGAATGGCTGACTTTCGAAAAGGAAGTGTCCGTGATGGTTAGCCGCAATCCGCAAGGAGAGTGTTCGTTTTTCCCTGTGGCTGAAAATGTGCACGTGAACAATATCTTGCATACCAGTATGGTGCCGGCGCGGTTATCGAAGCAAACGACTGAGCAAGTTCGTCGCTATACTGAAAAGATTGCCAATGCTTTCCAACTAGTTGGCACACTAGGGATTGAGTACTTTGTGACAGCTGAAGGTGAGGTGTTTGTCAATGAGTTGGCGCCGCGCCCGCATAATTCAGGACATTACTCCATTGAGGCGTGTAATTTTTCCCAATTTGATACGTCGATTCAAGCGGTTTGTGGGTTGCCGATGCCGAATATTCACCTGTTAAGTTCAGCTGTGATGGTCAATGTCTTAGGGCAGCACCTCTCTTTGATGCATCAATTACGCTGTGAGCAAGCAATGTGGCATTTCCACGACTATGGCAAAAATGAAGCGAAACACAATCGTAAAATGGGACACATGACGATTCTAACAGATAACTGTGAAGAAGTCTTGGCGCATATTGAGCAACTGTATGCACCGTATCAATAATTGAAGCGAAAGGCCATGAGAATTTCTCGTGGTCTTTTTTACGAACAATGATAATTTGAGGCGGTTTTGTTGATTTCGGAGGGTGAGGCGGTGTTTATCTTTATTGCTAACTGTTTAAAGGCGAACGTTCAGAATTATTTTCTGATAAAAACACAAACATTTATTGACTTATCTTATAAAAATGTTAGTGTTTAATCGAAGGGAATAATGTTGAAGGACTTTAAGCATTTATTTAAGGAGGAGCTATGTACAAACGAATTTTTGTCAAGAAGAAAGCCGATTTTGCCCAGTCTGCCGTACAATTATTGTCGGAATTACGCAAGGAATGTCAGTTGCAAGCAACCGAATGTGCCTTATATATTATCTATGATATTGATAATATTGACGAAGCGTTGTTCGAGAAAGCGAAATATTCTGTCTTTGCTGAACGTGTAACAGACGAAGTCTTTGAATCATTAACGTTAATGGACGATTGTTATATTGCGTTTGAAACATTGCCGGCGCAATACGACCAACGTGCAGATAGCGCCATGCAGTGTTTAGCTTTATTGGATTTCTCAACGCAGGCAATTGTCAAGACAGGGCAGTTGCTTGTCTTCAATGCGCCATTGACTCCCGAACAAAAAAAGAAGGTGCTCACTTATTTAGTAAACCCAATTGAATCGCGTGAGAAAGATTTGACATTGCCGATGGCAACCTTATCAACGGCGATGACGCCTCTACGTGATTTAACTGGGTTTATTCGCTTATCTGTGCAAGATTTGCAAGCATTGAAAGCAGAGATGAATCTAGCGATGCCATTAGCGGATTTACAATTTACACAAGCGTATTTCCAATCCGAGCAACGAGATCCGTCCGAAACAGAATTATACGTGCTAGATTGCTATTGGAGTGATCATTGTCGTCACACGACGTTTGAAACCGTGTTGAATGAGATTACTTTTTCTTCGGAATTATTTGCAACGGAGTTGCAAGCAGCGTATCAAACGTATTTGGATATGCGTCAAGCGTTAGGAAGTGCGAAACCGGTAACTTTAATGGATATGGCAAGCGTTGTTGGGAAATATCATCGCCAAATACTAGGCGATCAAACGATTGAAGTCAGTGACGAAGTGAATGCGTGCTCTTTTTACACGACGATTACAGTGGATGGCAAGGAAGAGGAGTGGTTGATTCAATTCAAGAATGAAACGCATAATCATCCAAGTGAAATCGAGCCTTTCGGTGGTGCCAGCACATGTATCGGCGGCGCGATTCGTGACCCGCTGTCAGGTCGTAGCTATGTCTATCAAGCAATGCGCGTATCAGGTTGTGGCAATATTTTGCAAAAACGTTCGGAAACATTACCTTACAAACTACCGCAAAGTGTGATTGCAACTGGCACAGCCAAGGGGTATTCCTCGTACGGAAACCAAATCGGACTTGCTACAACGCATGTCAAAGAATTGTATGATGATAGCTATGTTGCCAAACATATGGAAGTAGGCGCAGTTGTCGGTGCGGTCAAAGTCGGCGATTTCAAGCGAGAGGTACCGAAAGTCGGCGATTGGGTTATCGTGATTGGCGGACGGACGGGGCGTGACGGCATTCAAGGTGCAAGCGGCTCCAGTGTCAGCCATACGAATGACTCCTTGAATACCGCTGCCAGCCAAGTCCAAAAAGGCAACCCAATCGAAGAACGTAAGTTACAACGTCTATTCCGGAATCCATCTGTCACACAGTTAATCAAGAAATGTAACGACTTCGGTGCGGGCGGCGTTTGCGTTGCTATCGGCGAATTGGCGGAAGGAATCGAAATCCATTTAGATCGTTTATTAGTGAAATATCAAGGTCTGAATGCGACTGAATTAGCAACGAGTGAGTCGCAAGAGCGTTTGGCGGTAGTCATCAATCCGAGTGATGCGAAGGCTTTCTTTAGCGCATGTCGCCAAGAAAACATTGAATATGCCCATGTTGCGACAATTACTGACCGACGCCGTTTGGAAATGTATTATCATGCGGACAAAGTAGTTGATATGGATGCAGATTTCCTCGCAACGAGCGGTGTCCGTCAGAACACTGACGTTGAGATTCATGACAATGAAGGAGCGAATCCGTTCGTTCCGAGAACAGTGAGCAAAGAAGCGATTTTGGCGGAATTAACCGACTTAAATGTCACTAGCCAAAAAGGGCTTATACAGCAATTCGATGCTTCAATCGGTGCCACAACTGTCTTAATGCCGTTTGCAGGTAAGCATCAACTGACGCCAACTCAAGCGAGTGTCCAAGCGTTGCCGACTTTATATAAGACAGGGGACACAGCAACGGTTCTAACGTACGGTTTCGTACCGAAAATTTCGCATTATTCACCGTTTATTTCAGCGATATATGCTGTACTTGAATCAGTTGCGAAAGTTTTTGCAGTGGGTGGGAATACAGAGGACTTGTACTTCTCATTCCAAGAATACTTCGAGAAATTAGGCGACAATCCCGTTAAATGGGGCAAGGTAACACAAAGTTTGCTGGGAACAATTTATGCGCAACAAGCGATTGGTCGTCCAAGCATCGGCGGTAAGGACAGTATGTCAGGAACGTTCAATGAGTTAAATGTTGTTGAAACCCTCATTTCTTTTGCATGCGTGCCGATGAAGATAGCGGATGTGATAACACCTGAGTTGAAGCGCGTCGGCAATCGCTTGTATCATGTGCCGGTTGTGATGGATGAGCGCTGTTATCCGGACATTCAAGCAACCATGGAGAATTACCAACAAGTTCATCACCATATCCAACGTGGCGAAATCGTATCGGCTTATGTGCAAGAAGCCGGCAGCCTCTCCAGTTCCCTAGTTAAAATGGCGCTGGGAACCGACTTAGGATTTGCGATTGAATCGGATAAAGCCCTAAACTTTACTCCGGCTTCATTGGTGGTGGAAGCAACCGTGCCATTAACGTTCGATTATTTGGGAGAAGTGACGACGGGAACATTATCCATTAACGGCATCGAATTGGAACGCACTCAAGTGCAAACAGCTTACACGAACACATTAGACGAACTCTATCCAATTTGGCATGATACAGATACTCAATCAGTGGAAACATTAACGCAACCGGTGCAACCGAAACGTTACTATCCGGAGTACGTAGATGAAGTGAAAGTAGTCATCCCAGTGTTCCCGGGGACGAACTGTGAATACGACACAGGGAAAGCGTTTCGTGATGCCGGTGCAATAACAGAAGTGGTTCTCATTCGCAATCTGGATGGACAAGCGATTCAAGAATCTATCGAGAACTTCGTTCAAGCAGTGACAACGGCGCATATCATTGCCTTCCCGGGAGGATTCTCAAGCGGAGATGAGCCGGACGGCAGTGCGAAATTTATCGTCAATTTCCTCAAAAATACGCAAGTGACCACCGTGATTCATCAACACTTAGCACAAAAGAAACTCATTCTCGGTATTTGCAACGGATTCCAAGCGCTAATTAAATCTGGACTACTGCCATACGGTGAAATCAAAGATGTTGCGGAACAAGATTTAACTTTGTATCACAATACAAGTTACCGTCATATTTCTCGGACAGCTATTACGCGCGTTGCGAATGTGAATTCGCCATGGACACAAGGATTTGAATTGGATGCTTTGCACGAGATGTTGTTCAGTCACGGAGAAGGACGCTTGGTAGGCGCAAGCGTAGAGCGATTCAAACATTTGGCAGCATTCCAATACTGCGATACGGAAGGGGTACCAAGCATGCATAGTGCTCATAATCCGAATGGTTCAACACTGGCAATAGAAGGATTAATCAGCGAGAACGGGCTCATTCTAGGCAAAATGGGGCACAGCGAACGTTACGGAACAGGTTTATACAAAACAAATTATTTAGCGGGCAGACAAGATATTTTCAGTAATGGCGTTCAATATTTCCAAGGAGGTAATTAAATGGAACTCTTATATGAAGGTAAGGCAAAGCAATTATTTGCTTGCGAAGATCCAACTCAGGTTTATGTTCACTACAAGAATAGTGCGACTGCCTTCAATGGCGAGAAGAAAGAAGAATTCAGCGGAAAAGGCGCATTGAATAACCGGATTTCGGCACTAATCTTCCGCTATTTAGAGAAGGAAGGCATCTCAACGCACTTTATTGAGCAAGTAAACGAAACGGATCAAATTTGTCAACGCGTCGACATTATTCCGTTGGAAGTCATTGTGCGCAATCGGGCAGCGGGTTCTTTTAGTCGTCGTTATGGCATTGAAGAAGGGCGGATTTTTGCACAGCCGACAGTTGAATTCAGTTATAAGAAGGATGAATTGGGCGATCCGTTGATGGTAGAAGATCATATATTAGCATTGGCATTGGTGACGGTGGAAGAATTACGGGAGATTCGTGCATTGGCGCTTGCGATTAATGAGGCATTATGCCGATTATTCACGGCTCAACAGTTGATTCTGGTCGATTTCAAAATCGAAGTCGGACGAACACCGGACGGTCAACTAGTCTTAGCCGATGAAATTTCTCCCGACACATGTCGCTTGTGGGAAGTTGGTACCCTTGTTAAGTTGGACAAAGACCGCTTCCGCCAAAATTTAGGCTCACTATTAGACGGTTATCAAGAAGTATTAAGGAGATTAGAAAATGTCACGACTGAATGAAGAATGTGGAGTTTTCGGTGTTTGGCAACATGAATCAGCAGCACAACTCACTTATTACGGCTTGCATAGTTTGCAACACCGTGGGCAAGAAGGTGCCGGTATCGTTGTGAGCAACGGAAAACGCCTAAAAGGGCATCGTGATTTAGGGTTGTTGTCGGAAGTTTTTGCCAATCCGAATCACTTGGACGCTTTGAGTGGGCAACATGCGATTGGTCATGTACGCTACGCAACGGAAGGTAGCAATAGCTTGCATAATATTCAACCGTTCCTCTTCCATTTCTATGATAGAAGTGTGGCAATTTGCCATAATGGAAATCTTGTGAATGCACGCAGCTTAAGACGTGAGTTGGAGATTAACGGTGCAGTGTTCCATTCAACTTCCGATACGGAAGTTATCATGCATCTTATTCGTCGCAGCCAAGCGTCAACTTTTGAAGAAGCTTTGAAGGAAGGTTTGCGACAAGTGAAAGGCGGCTTTACATACTTGGTGATGACGAATGAAGCATTGTATGGTGCAGTTGATCCGAATGGCATTCGCCCGTTAATTCTCGGGAAGTTCCGACAAGGCGGCTATGTGTTAGCGAGTGAAACTTGTGCCATTGATGTTGTCGGCGCTGACTTTGTTTGTGATATTTGCGCCGGAGAATATATAGTCATTGACAAAAATGGTTACCGCATTGAACGCTATGCAGATTCTGTTACACCAGCTGTTTCAGCCATGGAATACGTTTATTTTGCGCGACCGGATTCAACGATTGCCGGTATCAATGTTCATGCGGCACGCAAACAATCCGGCAAGCAATTAGCAAAAGAAGCGCCCGCTCCGGAAGCTGATATGGTCATCGGCGTACCGAATTCTTCTTTATCGGCAGCCAGCGGATATGCAGAATATAGTGGATTGCCTTATGAAATGGGTCTCGTTAAAAATCAATACGTCGGCAGAACATTCATTCAACCGGCTCAAGCATTGCGTGAACAAGGCGTCCGCATGAAACTATCTGCCGTTCGCGACATCGTCAAAGGCAAAAAAATCGTTCTCGTTGACGATTCCATCGTGCGCGGTACAACATCGAAACGTATTGTGCGTCTTTTGAAAGATGCCGGCGCGGCGGAAGTTCATGTTCGCATTGCCTCACCGGAATTTTTGTTTCCGTGTTTCTACGGCATTGATGTATCTCAATCAGCAGAACTTATTTCAGCGCACAAAACTTTTGAAGAAGTCTGTACCTACATTGATGCGGATTCTTTAGCTTTCCTCAGCTTAGAAGGATTAATTCAGTCGATTGGATTGAACGAGGATGCGCCATATTCCGGTCTATGTGTCGAAAGCTTCACCGGAGATTATCCGGCCGGATTATATGATTACGAACAAAATTATCTCGCAAATTTAACTCCTATTCAACAAACATATTTAGCGACACATCCGCAATTTTTTAACAAGGAGGGACAAGTATGTCAGACGCATACAAACAAGCCGGAGTAGATATTCATGCCGGGTACGAAGCTGTGGAACGGATGAAGCGTCATATTGCTAGAACAGAGCGGTCGGGCGTTTTCGGCGCCATCGGTGGTTTTGGTGGGTGCTTTGACTTGAGCGCCCTGTCAACTTATGAACAACCGATGCTCATATCGGGAACGGATGGTGTCGGTACGAAATTACTATTGGCGATTCAGCAACAAAGTTACAACACAGTCGGCATTGATTGTGTGGCGATGTGTGTCAACGATATCGTTGCGCAAGGCGCAGAACCTTTGTATTTCCTCGACTATATCGCCGTCGGCAAAAATAATCCCGCTATGATAGAAAGTATCGTCAGTGGCGTAGCGGAAGGATGTGTTCAAGCAGGTGCCGCCTTGATCGGTGGCGAAACAGCTGAAATGCCCGATATGTACGAAGCAACAGACTTTGACTTGGCAGGCTTTGCCGTCGGCATCGTAGAAAAATCCCGCCTCATTAAGCCGGAACTGGTTGAAGAAGGTGACATTCTTATCGGCTTAGCTTCCAGTGGTTTACATTCGAATGGTTACTCACTTGTCCGCAAAATATTTTTCAAGGACCATTCGTATGGATTTGACGCGCAGTTTCCGGAGTTATCCCGTCCGTTGGGAGAGGAATTACTGACGCCAACGCGTATTTACGTAAAGGAAATATTAGCCTTGCATCAATTAGGTTTATTGCACGGTGTCGCACATATTACAGGCGGCGGTTTCGTAGAGAATATTCCTCGTATGTTGCCATCACATTTGCAAGCCAAAATTCAGCTAGGCAGCTGGAACGTGTTGCCGATATTTCATGTATTACAACGCCTAGGCAATGTGACGGACCAAGCGATGTACGAAACGTTCAATATGGGCATTGGTATGGTGATTGCCGTGTCAGCTACTGATAAGGAACACGCATTGGACGTGTTACGTCAATATGGGACGGAAGCTTATGTGATTGGCTCGGTAGTCAGCACGCAAGATGACACAATTGTAGGGAAAGAGGTTCTTATATGAGAATTGCCGTTTTTGCCAGTGGAAATGGTTCGAACTTCCAAGCAATTCACGAAGCAGTTCAGTCAGGGCAACTACAAGCAACGATTGCGTGTGTGATTTATGATCGTGCAGATGCTTATGTGCGTCAACGGGCAGAGCAGGCGCAAATTCCTGCTCATTATGTCAACTTGAAAGTTCATCCGGACAAAGTAGCGTACGAAATGACCATCTTATCACATTTACAAGCTGCTCAAGTGGACTTGATTATCTTAGCAGGCTATATGAAAATTATTGGGCTTACTTTATTGAACGCATATCCCCAACGTATTCTTAATATTCATCCGTCGTTATTGCCTGCATTTCCCGGTAAATCGGGTATATTGGATGCGTATACCGCAGGGGTGTCAACAACAGGAGTGACAGTACATCTCGTAGATGCCGGCGTGGATACGGGACCGATTTTGCAACAAGCGAGTGTATCTATTCGAGAAGGGGAAAGCTTGGACTCTTTAACAGAGCGTATTCATCAAGTGGAACATCGCTTGTATCCCGAAGTGATTCAAACATATATTCAACAACTCATTCAAGAAGGAGATTCATTATGACATATGCATTGATTAGCGTTTCAGACAAAACAGGTATCGTCGAGTTCGCACAACGATTGCAACAACGAGGCGTGCGTATCATTTCGACAGGTGGCACTCAGAAAGCCTTGAATGATGCCGGGGTTACAACCATTCCGATCGATGAATGGACCGGTTTTCCTGAAATGATGGACGGGCGTGTTAAGACGCTTCATCCTAAGATTCACGGTGGATTACTCGCACGACGTGATGTTGCTCAACATCAAGAACAAGCCGAAGTACATCGAATTGCAATGATCGATTATGTGGTTGTCAACTTGTATCCGTTTAAGGAAACTATTTTGCAGACGGATGTTACATTAGCGCAGGCGATTGAGCAAATTGATATTGGCGGACCGAGCATGTTGCGTTCCGCTGCCAAAAATTTCGCCTCTGTTACTGCGATTGTTGACCCGAATGATTATGACAGCGTCATTGAGCAAGTGACAGCAAGTGGCACAACAACGCCAGATTTGCGCCAAAAACTGGCTGCCAAAGTATTCCGTCATACCGCACATTATGATGCGATGATTGCGGCATATTTAACAGAAAATGCGGGACAAGAAACACAGACTATTACAGGGGAATTGAAGCAAGTGTTGCGTTACGGTGAGAATCCACAACAACAAGCTTATTTTTATCAAGCGCCGATTCCGACACCTTTCTCAATTGCAGCGGCTCAACAATTGCATGGGAAAGAGTTGTCTTACAACAATATTAAAGATGCGGATGCTGCTTTGCGGATTATTCGTGAATTTACAGAGCCATGTGCCGTTGCGCTAAAGCATATGAATCCTTGTGGTGTAGGAACGGGAGCAACTATTGAGGCTGCCTTTGCGCATTGCTATGATGCGGATCCGGTGTCGATTTTTGGTGGGATTGTTGTGTGCAATCGTCCTGTCACAGCGGCATTAGCCGAGAAACTGCATCAAATTTTCTTGGAAATTGTCATTGCTCCTTCGTTTGAAGAGGATGCACTTGCGATTCTGACACAAAAGCAGAACTTACGTTTACTAACCGTTGATTTCAGTCAGACGGCTGCGAATGAACCAGAAGTTGTGTCTGTGTTGGGTGGCTTTTTGGTGCAAGATGAGGATCAAACGGAAGCGGATATGAATGTGGCAAATTGGCAGATAGTCACAGAGCGTCAGCCAAATGAATCACAATTAGAAGCCTTATTATTGGCATGGAAAGTCGTTAAGCATGTGAAGTCGAATGCGATTGTCATTGCGGATCGACATCAAACTTTAGGGATTGGTGCCGGACAAATGAATCGTGTCGGAGCGGCGCGCATTGCATTGGAGCAGGCACGCGCTCGCAATATTGATTTGTCGCAAGCCGTGTTGGCAAGCGATGCCTTTTTCCCGATGTCGGATACGGTGGAATTGGCGGCAGAATACGGCATCAAAGCTATTGTTCAGCCGGGCGGTAGCATTAAAGATGCAGAAGTGATTGCGACAGCAGATGCACATCAGATGGTAATGTTGACAACCGGCATTCGCCACTTCCGTCATTAAAAGGAGGACAACATGAAGATATTAGTGATTGGTAGCGGAGGTCGCGAGCATGCCTTCGCCAAGAAAATTGCCACTTCACAGCACGTGCAACAAGTATATTGTGCGCCCGGCAATGCCAGAATGGCGCAAGATGGCATTCAATTGGTGGCGATTGGCGAAACAGATACAGAGAATTTAATCGCTTTTGCCAAAATGCAAGCAATCGACTGGGTGTTCGTTGGTCCGGAGTTGCCTTTGTATCACGGAGTTAGCGATGCATTGGAACGAGCGGGTATTCCGGTTTTCGCACCGTCGCAAGCGGCAGCTAAATTGGAATATTCCAAAGATTTTGCCAAGCAATTAATGGCGCGCTATCGCATTCCGACAGCTGATTTTAGGACGTTTACGGACTTAGATTCCGCACGCGCATACGTCAAGGAAAAAGGTGCCCCTATCGTTATCAAAGCAGACGGCTTGGCAGCAGGTAAGGGAGTTGTTGTCGCACAAACATTATCGGAAGCTTTAGCGGCGTTGGACGCTATTTTCCTTGATGCAAATTATACTTATGCAGATGGTGTACGCGTTGTGATTGAAGAATTTCTGGAGGGGGAAGAATTTTCGTTGTTTGCGTTTGTCAATGGAACGAAAGTTTACTTTGCCGGAGTATCGCAAGACCATAAGAGAGCTTATGACGGCGACACGGGGCCTAATACAGGCGGAATGGGCGCTTATTCACCTGTTCCGCATTTGCCGAATACAATTATTGAAGAAAGTATGGCAACGGTCGTTCAACCGATTGTTGACGCTTTGTATCAGGAGGGAATCCCTTATAAAGGCGTTTTGTATGCAGGTTTGATGTTGACGAAGAAGGGTGTTAAGGTTATTGAGTTTAATGCGCGATTCGGCGATCCGGAAACGCAAGTTGTGTTACAACAATTAGAGAGCGATTTGGCGAGGAACATTGATGATATTTTGCATGAACGTGAGCCGGAGATTCAATGGCGCGAGAATTCCGTGACTGTTGGGGTTGTTGTCGCAGCAGAAGGTTATCCGAATAAGCCGGTTTCCGGGTTCCGTTTAGGAACTCTGGCAGTTCCTGCTCAGTTGGAGTTATTTGCTGCCGGCGTCAAAAAAGCAAACGACGCTTACGTCGCAGCGGGTGGGCGATTATTTTTGGTATCGGCGCAAGCGGAAACCATTGATATGGCGAGAAAAGAAGTTTATGATTGGTTAGAACAACAAGAATTCCTGCAGACTTTTTACCGAAAGGATATCGGTACAAAAGCGCTCGAACAATAGGAGGTCACCATGAAAACAGATGTTGAAATCGCACAAAATGCCCCGATTCTGCCAATTAAGGAAATTGCCGCCAAACTCAACTTGACAGAAGCGGATTTGAAACCTTACGGACATACGAAAGCTAAAATTTCGCTCAATACAATCAAGAAGTTGCCTAAACGTAACGAAAGTAAATTAATTCTAGTCACGGCGATTAACCCAACGCCGGCGGGCGAGGGAAAGTCGACTTGTACAATCGGTTTAGGGGACGCATTGTCGCTACTAGGTAAGCGAACAGCCATCGCTTTACGTGAGCCTTCTCTAGGACCAACAATGGGCGTAAAAGGCGGTGCCGCCGGTGGCGGATATTCACAAGTCATTCCAATGGAAGAGATTAATTTGCATTTTACAGGAGATATGCATGCGATTACGGCGGCGAATAATGCGTTGGCGGCTTTGATTGATAATCATATGTTTCAAGGGAATCCATCGAACATTGACCCGCGCCGCATCAAATGGAAACGTGCGCTTGATTTGAATGACCGCGCCTTGCGGCATGTGACTATCGGTTTAGGTGGTATCAGTCACGGGATTCCGCGTGAAGACAGCTTCGATATTACTGTTGCAAGTGAAATAATGGCGATTCTATGTTTAGCAACGGATTTAGTGGATTTGAAACGACGATTAGGACGGATTTTGATTGCGGAAACTTACGATCGTCAGCCGGTTTATGTTGCCGATTTGGGTGTTGAAGGAGCACTCACGCTCTTGTTAAAAGATGCCTTGGAACCTAATTTAGTACAAACATTGGCGCACACGCCGGCAATTGTACATGGTGGACCTTTTGCGAATATTGCTCATGGCTGCAATAGTGTATTGGCAACGCAAACTGCCCTCAAATTAGCGGATTATGTCGTAACGGAAGCTGGTTTCGGAGCGGACTTGGGCGCCGAGAAGTTTCTGGATATCAAAGTGCCGCAATTAGGCAAAGCGCCGGATTGCGTTGTTATCGTTGCAACCGTTCGCTCACTGAAACTCCACGGAGGCGTTTCGCTTGCGGATTTACACACCGGAGAAAATTGTGAAGCAGTGCGCGCCGGTTTTGCCAATTTACGCAAACATATCGAGAACATGCAACAATACCAAGTGCCGTGCGTGGTTGCGCTCAATGCTTTTGTAACGGATACGCCGATGGAGCAAGCGCTAGTTGCCGAACTCTGTGAAGAATGTGGTGTATCATGCGTGTTAACGAAAGTGTGGGAACATGGTGGGCAAGGCGGTATCGCACTTGCTCAAACAGTTGTAGACACAATTGAAGGGGCAACGACCACTTATCGTCCATTATTGGGAGAAGAACCGTTGTTGGAGCGAATTCACACCATTGTGACACGATTATATGGGGGCGCCGACGTGCAGCTCTCTCCCAAAGCTCAGCAACAATTACGTATGATTACGCAACGCCAATGGGATCATTTACCTGTCTGCATGGCAAAAACACAATACTCTCTATCCGATGATCCGAAGAAACTCGGCGCACCAACTCAATTCACCTTGACGGTTCGCGAGTTAGTGCCGAAATTAGGCGCCGGCTTCATCGTCGCACTGACAGGTGATGTTCTAACAATGCCGGGATTGCCGAAACAACCTGCCGCCTTGGCGATGGATGTAGACGAACAAGGTGTTGTAACGGGATTATTCTAGCACTGAATAAGGCGAGCGACACGACAAAGGATATCGCATTCTGATGCGGTTACTCTCCCTTTGCAAAAGAATCTAAAGTGTCGGCTGAATCACTAAATAGAATCTTAGCAAAACAAGGTATTTTTTGAGGGGAGAAAGATTGACAACAAGGCGATAACTGTACTATGCTATGTACGATAGATTGATTTAGAGGTGGAGCAGGGATGAAGAAATTCTTAGTAGCATTGTTTGTTGTGTTATTGGTAGCTGCCGGCTATTTGGGTGGTATTTATTATTACTCAGATAAATTCGTTGCAAATACACATTTCGGGCAAGTAGATGTCAGTGGTCTAACTGTCGCACAAGCGGTGGAAAAAATCGAACGTGAAACCAATGCACGTGAATTAACCGTTAATGAAGACGGCGCCTCTTTGGCGACTGTCAAGCTCGGCGATTTGGAAACGCATTATGATTTAGAGCCGAGTGTTACAGCGGCATTCAATGCTCAAGACCCTGTAGGTTGGGCGATGAACTTCGTACAAGGAAGCCGTTTCGATGGCGTCACTAGCAAAATGGCCAAAGCAAACGCTGAGAAGTTGGCAACGATTTTGGCGGGGCAAGGAATTGACAATGCGTTGAGAATTGCGCCTGTAGATGCGAAATTAGCCTATGATGATGCGAAAGGTTACCATGTCATCAATGGGGAAATCGGCACACAGATTGATTTCACTGCATTGAGTGAGCAATTGCTGAATCAAGCAGGAGAATCACAATCCACCATTGATTTAGCGCAAAGCTATGCACGACCGACAATCAGTGAAGATAGCGATGTTGTAACAACCGTTATGGCGAATATCCACCAAGTCGCTAACAAAAAAGTCATCCTAAACATAGCGGGAGAAGACGTGGAAATCCCGAGTAAATTGATTGAAAGTTGGATTCATTTCGACAATGATAATAAGTTAGTGTTAGATGAATCCTTAGTCGAGAGTTACTTAGCAGAATTGAATGATAAATACAGTACCTTCAACAAGGAACGCAAATTCCAAAGTACATTGCAAGGAGAAGTGACTGTACCGCCGGGGATTCTTGGTTGGGAGATTGATATCGAGAAAGAATTGCCGCAACTGTTGGCAGATTTGTATGGCAACAAGCAAGAGATTAAACGCGAACCGGCAATTTATAGTACAGGCGGAGTGCCGAATGCCAAGGATGATATCGGTAGAAAATATGTTGAAGTAGATATCTCGAATCAGATGATGTATTTATACATTGATGGCGAACCGATGTTATCATCGAATGTCGTAACGGGTCAACCCGGTGCGCCGACGATTCCGGGGGCGAACGCAGTTATTGAAATGTTGACCGACACGAAATTGCGAGGTTACAATCCATTCTATAAGAAAGAGTATGCGGTGGATGTAAGTTATTGGATTCGTTTCGACCACAATGCGCAAGGAATTCATGATGCGTCATGGCAACCGCAATTCGGTGGTGACACGTACACTTGGTCAGGTTCATTGGGTTGCGTGAATACACCATACGAGAATGTCGCTTACCTCTATGAGCAGATTGAATACGGGACACCGGTAATTGTCTTTGAATAAGCAATTAAATAAAACATTTGAAGGGAGTATTATGGAGAAGAAACTCTATATATCTTATTTGAATGTGACCGCAGCTTTAGCAGTTGTATTATTGCATACGAACCATAAGTTTTGGGCTTATGCTGAAGCAAGCTACTGGAACACGGCTAATATAATTGAAGCCGTGTTTTATTTTGCAGTGCCGATATTCTTCATGATATCGGGTGTCACATTAATTGATTACAATCAACGTTACACAACGGAAGCTTATTTCGTGAAGCGCATTGAACGCACATTTATTCCGTTTCTTGCTTGGTCGCTGATTGGGAAACTTTACATGATTATACGTCACAGACAAGAGTTGCCGACCTTCAATTGGGTGCATGCATTGCTATTGGTTGGTTTGGTATTTATATTAATGGCACAAAAGGCATATCAAAGTAGCACAACGCCTATAAGAACAAGTGTGAAAGTCACCACATGGCTCGCAATTGTATATGTCGGTATGCGACTCATTGATAGCGAGAGCACGAACTTTTTGAATGTCATTAACCAATTACTACACACGCAATATGTGCCGATTTTTTGGTTCTTTATACCATTATTCGCCATGTATCTGTCGATTCCTGTCCTATCAAAAATAGACACAACCAATCGACAGTCCGTTTTCGGTTGGGGTCTACTCGTTGTATTCCTCGGCGATTTCGTGTTGCGATTCGTCTTGAGTTTCTCAGATGTAGTGCACTTTAACTCAAACTTCCATTTACCATTGTTCAGCGGCTATTTATGGTTTGTGGTAGCCGGCTACTATATTGATTGTTATCCATTATCCGTTCGCTTTAGACGTGTAATTTATGTAGCAGGTATCGTTATTCCATCGTTTATCGAACGGTTGGCGGCGTGCTTATTTTCATTGTTTCCACGCTCATCATTAAGCTACTGAAACGAATGCCGTTTGTAGTGGAAATATTACCTTAGAAGTCGACATTTGTCGACTTTTTTTAGGTTGTTAAAGGAAGCGGCAACATGATATGATAGAAACGATATTGATAAAGGAGCAAATACGATGATGACTATATTTAAGAAGAATCAAGAACTGACAGGACGGGTGCAAGATTTGACGTCCGAAGGAGCCGGCGTCGTCAAAATAGACGGCTATCCTTTCTTCGTTGAGGGAGTGATTCCGGGCGAATTGATTCGTTTGAAAGTCATGAAGGTTGGCAAATCATTCGGGTTTGCGCGTTTGGTTGAATTGCTGGAACCGAGTGCGGACCGTGTGGAAATCACTGACCCGATTGGATGCCAAATCGGCACGATGACCTTGCAACATATGAATTATGACGCACAATTGCGTTACAAACAGCAACAAGTTGACCAAATTTTCCGTCGGATTGGTGGGTTCGATGATGTTGAGGTGTGTCCTACTATCGGCATGAACACCCCGTGGCAGTACCGCAATAAGGCACAAATTCCGGTTCGTCAGGTGAACGGCGTGTTGGAGACCGGTTTTTTCCGCAAAAACAGTCACGACTTAATTCCGGTGGAGAACTTTCACATTCAACATCCGGAAATTGACCGTGCGATAGTCGTTGTCAGAAATGTGTTGCGCGCATTAGCGATTCCCGCCTACGATGAAACCACACAACAAGGTTTGGTGCGTCACGTCGTTGTCAAACGGGGGCACTATTCAGGCGAGATGATGATTATTCTAGTCGTCAATGATAAGCAATTGCCGAATGAAGCGGACATTGTTGCGCGTCTAAGAAAACAACTTCCTGCTGTGGTTAGCATTGTGTTGAACACGAACACTAAGCATACGAATGTGATTATGGGACGAGAGAATCGGGTGCTATACGGGCAAGATTACTACAGTGACACGATGTTGGGATTGAGTTTCAATATTTCCGCAAACTCGTTCTATCAAGTGAATACGCCACAAGCTGAAACTTTGTATCAAGTGGCGATTGATGCCGCACAATTAACAGGCGAAGAAGTGGTGTTAGACGCTTATTGCGGTATCGGTACGATTTCCTTAGCGCTCGCTCAACAGGCAAAACAAGTGTACGCAATGGAAATTGTTCCCGAAGCCATTCAAATGGCAAATCTCAATGCGAAGCACAACGCTATTGGAAACGTCGTATTTGAAGTTGGGAAAGCCGAAGCGGTTCTACCGCAATGGAACGAATCCGGTATTCAATTCGATGTAGCCGTTGTCGATCCACCACGCAAAGGTTTGGATGAAACCTTTGTTCAAACTTTGATTGAACAATCACCCGAGCGCATTGTCTATGTCAGTTGCAATCCTGCAACATGCGCTCGCGATTGCAAAAAATTATGCGAATCCGGCTACCAATTACAATGGGTCCAACCCGTTGACCTATTTGGACAGACCGCGCATGTGGAGACGGTAGTTCTACTGTCAAGAAACAAGTAAAAAAGTGCATAAATAGGCTTAAAATAAGGGATTCCAGGAGATTTGCTAAGTTTGGCGGTCTCCTGGAATCCCTTTTTTCGTGTTTTGACAATAGCGTCATAGTCTGGCTTTGGATAGGTTGAGACATCAAACTACTTTTTTGCCTGTTGAGACGATAGGGCTATTGTCAAAATTTATGCTTTTATCGCTGCGATAACGCAGCGAAATTTGCAAAACATATTGCATTTTCGCAGCGGATATGCTATTATAGTGTAAGGGGTGACACTATGAGTGAATTTGGCAGTTATCTGAAAACGCAGCGAGACAATAAAGGACTCAGTTTAGCAAAAGTACATGAATCGACCGGAATTACGAATTCAAGACTGAGCAGAGCAGAAAACGGCGCAGATGGAATTCTGAATCCGGCTGAGATCAAAAAGCTGGCGGCTCTTTATGGAGTGGCTGTTGTGCCGATGTACCTCATGGCGGGTTACCTTGATTATTCAGATTTGGAAGAGTATCGATCGGGATTCAAAAACACAGATCTTCTTGATGCGGATGAAAAGAAGCACATTCAAGATCAGATCGATTTTCACATTAAGAAGAAAGGACAATTGCAATGATTTTTCATCTTGGAGAACTGTTCTGCGGTCCCGGCGGAATCGGATGGGGAGCAACCAACGCAGATATAGGAAAT
Source organism: Aerococcaceae bacterium NML190073 (assembly GCA_026131555.1). Taxonomy (GTDB): domain Bacteria; phylum Bacillota; class Bacilli; order Lactobacillales; family Aerococcaceae; genus Abiotrophia. The sequence continues at coordinate 31,903 of JAMXJH010000002.1, forward strand.
GACGAATGGGGCATCGTTCATCAATGGGCTAACGACTTTGATGAATCCACTTGCCGCACTTACAGAAGAAACATCTGCCCTGACAATCCTGACAGTGTTTACTGCGAGGATGTGCATACACTTGATCTTGAAAAGCTTGGTGCCATCGATGCGCTGGCTTTTGGTTTCCCCTGCAATGATTTCTCGCTTGTAGGTGCGAAGCTTGGCTTCAAAGGCAAGTACGGTCCTCTTTACACATACGGTATTGAGACCTTGAAGATGTACCGTCCTATGTGGTTCCTTGCAGAAAATGTCGGCGGACTCAGAAGTGCAAATGAAGGCAAAGCCTTTGAGAAAATCATGTCTGACATGAAAGAAGCAGGATACCGCATTTATCCTAACCTTTATAAATTCGAGGAATATGGTATTCCTCAGGCAAGACACAGAATCATTATCATCGGAATCAGAGATGATCTTCCTTACGAATTCAGAATTCCGGCACCGACCGGAGTCATGAAGACCTGCCGTCAGGCTATCGAAGAACCTCCGATTCCTGCTGATGCAGCAAACAACGAGCAGACAAAACAGTCTGCACAGGTTGTCCGCAGATTGTCCTACATTAAGCCTGGACAGAATGCTTGGGACGCAGACTTGCCTGATGACCTCAAGATTAACAGCAAAACAAGAATCAGTCAGATTTATAAGAGACTCGATCCTGAAAAGCCTTCTTACACTGTAACGGGTTCCGGTGGCGGCGGCACTCACATCTATCATTGGTCGGAGCCTCGCGCCTTGACGAATCGTGAAAGAGCAAGACTGCAGACCTTCCCGGACGATTACTTCTTTGAAGGTTCAAAGGAACAGGTCAGAAAGCAGATTGGTATGGCAGTTCCTTGTGAAGGTGCAAAGCTTATATTTGAAGCCGTTCTTAAGACATTCGCAGGAGTGGAATACGACTCCGTAGAACCGAATATCGCTGATGAAGATTAACAGCAAAGGGTGCAGACAAATCAATGCCTGCACCCTTAAATTAGTTTATGATGTCATTATACAGTCGCAGGAGATTATCTTCAGCGACTTTTTTCTTTAGCTGGCACTCCCAGATGGTAAGGACTCGCCATCCCTGTTCTGTCAGAGTTCTTTGATTATCGGCATCCCTCTCGATGTTCCGATTGATTTTCTTATGCCAGTATTCCTCATTGCTGGACGGCCATACAAAACGACCGCAGTCATGTTTATGCCAAAAGCATCCATTCACAAATATGACGGTCTTGTATTTGGAAAGAACGATATCAGGGCATCCCGGAAGCTTGCGGACATTCTTGCGATACCGAAGGCCTTTTGAAAACAGATACTTGCGGATGGTTTCTTCCGGCTTGGAGTTGGTACTCCTGATACGGGACATGTTCTTGCTTCGTACTTCCTTTGAATGTGTGTCCGCCATATCAGTCCTCGATTACATCATAGTAAACGGAACCGTCAGGAAGTTTGATGTTAGGCACCCAAAGCTGTTTGCCGCCCCAGCCCTTTGTTCCAGTAACCTGGTACATGGTAAGGACAATCTTGCGTGGGAATGAACCGCCGAGCTGCCAGTCATTTGGTGACAGCAAAGCACCGGTTCCCTGGGCGATGTCTCTGTTTCTTCGGACAATGAGTATTCCCTGTGTAGTCGGAGCTTCAGCAAGCATCACATCAATGATGGATATGAAGGATTTCAGCTTGAAGTCAGGTCCTGAAACTACATGAGAAAGTACTTCTTTCATGAGGCGAAGGCTTACCTGATAATAAGGCTCAGTTTCCGAGAATGCAGCAAGAAGGCCGGAAATATCATCGATGGTATCATTGTCAGGATAGAACGGATAATAATTGGTACCGCCGGAGATTGCTTCCACGTGGTCTGTATCGAGAACATTCTTGCGGGTAGGATTAAGCCCCTCAGGATAGTAGATTTTTATATCGTCTAGTCCCTGCTCAACCTGAGAAATGATAGCATTGTTAGTCGCATTGATATCAGCAAAGAGTTTATACAGACGCTCATCAATATAGACCATCATCATTCCTGGATCACGGTCATAACCAAACATACGGCTGTGCTGCCACATCGTATCTGCCTGCGGTTTCTTTGCGGTACGGATATAGTAAATGGTCTGCAGACTTGGGAATGTAACTCCACGACCTAAAGTGTTGCCGCCAATAACAAAATTACAGCCCTCTGCATACTCATCGCTTTCAACATCCGTCTTGCCGTTCATTATGATGATCTTGGCTTCATCATTGGTGAGAATCTTTGTTACAGCATCCATGAGCTGCTTGAAGGTGACTTTTGCAGATTTATCTGGGTTCAGAAGCATAAACTGCTTTTTCAATTCAGCAGATAAAGCACCGGTCAGATTTGCCTTGCACCATTCCAGTTCAGTCTTAATGCTTGCGGCAAACTTCTGATGAGCTGCCTGGCGGACACTTGGATGAACGAGGCAGTTAGACACAGTTCCTCCGGAAGCGAAGATCTGTCCGGTAACCAGAAGATGACGAATAACTACATCACGCTCCGGTGTTTTCAGTGAATCAACAAAGGTCACGCAGTCAGGCTTGCCGGTCTTTGGAAAGAAGAAATCTCCACCAAGGTAGGCTTTTCCAGGTTTGAAATAGTGTGTGAAAAGAGGATGCCATCCGGATTTCATTGTCTGCAGGAAGATTGCCTGCGGAGTTCCGGTTACCTGCAGATAAAGACTGCTTGCGGCACCGCTTCTGATAGAGTCCAGGTATTTGTTGATGGACGACCGCTTGCTGCGGTTTACCAGAGTGTTCAATGATGCAGCGTCAGCCTCATCATCAACGATGAAGAGAGGATTTCCGCGCATGAATCCGGTAGAGTTAAAAATGTTAGCCCATAGCTTCAGTATGCGGGCATTCTTTTTCAAAACAACGATGGTCGGAAGCATCAGGCTATTATCAGCAAAAATCTTTGCATCATTTTCACCGCAGATGCAGTAGCCTTCAAGATCAGCTTTTACACGATCCAAGGTCTGCTGCTGAAGAACAACATTGTCCGTAGTGAGAAGAACGAAGACCGGGAATCCCAAATCGGTAGCCTTGCACATGATTCCAAACATCTGTCCGGTTTTACCGGACTGTACATTACCAAACAGCAAGCCAATCTCATGGCTTGTAAAAGAAAAATTCTTAAGATAACGATTGCCAACTTCATCGGCTGTTGCGGAGATGGATTCTGCCAGACCACTGTTGCCTCTGCTGATAATCTTATCGAGGTATTTCTTTAGATATTGCATTACTCATCCGCTCCTTCCATATCCTCCGGCTTAAAGGAGAGCATCCACACATCCAGATGATTTCCTTCTTCGTCCAAAGCAGTCTGTCCTGTCTTTTTCAGATACAGGTTTTCGCAGCCATATTCCTGCAGGATTTCTTTGGTGATCATACCTGTTCGGTCGGTATCAAGCTGGGTATCATTAACTGGAGAAATCAGACCTGCGGCGGCAAGTCTTCCCTTGAGCCATCTTCCCATAATCAGTTCGTCACCGACAGCACTGAACTGTTTATTGCCGTCACTTGTGGTATGTGCCTTGAACCAATATCCGTCATCAGTGATGATAAAGAACGGAACATTCTTCTCAGGATATCCTTCAATGCGGGTGATTTTCTTTGCAACGGTAAGCTGAGTTTCGTACCAGTCACGAGACTTGCGTTTGCTTCTAGGAGCGGCATAGCAGACATTGACATTGGACTTTGTGTAATGCTTGCCGTCATCCATGTAACGCTCATCTGCAGCAGGAACCTTAAGCGGAAGCAGGAATGAAGCATAAGCCATACATCTTCTGTAGAATTCTACATTTGAAGGCGGTACTTCCGTTACGAGTTCGATGCCTGTGAGAGCGGTATTCTTCTCAAAAATCAGCGGCATATTGGTGATTTCATCAATCTTAGCTGAACAGTTTGGCTGTTTGAGTTTTTCAATGAATGCAGCAATTTCAGAGCATTCCTCTGCTGCAGTAGTCAGAGAAGCAAACTCGTACTGTCTGCGGTTGAATGCCTCAAGCTTTAATACACCTAGGTTAGCAGAGCCGATGATTGCTGCGAACGGTTCGCCGTTCTTATAGAAGCAATAAATTTTTCCGTGGTATTTGAAGGAACGAATCAGACGGATTTCGCCAATACCTTCAGCCGACCATTTTTTGTTGAGCTTTACAGCAGTGTGGTAGGAGCCTTCTGGCATACCCTCAATATAATACATACCGATATTCAAACACACATTCTGAATATTGTTTTCAGATACCAGTACATCCAGTTCATCCAAAGAGGCACGAGATACATATCCTACTGCGATTTCAAGGTGATCTGCTTTTGCAAGCTGCTCTTTGAAGCAGTCAGAAATAGTCTGCTGTTCATCATCAATACCGAGCGGCAGGATGTTGGAATATAACATTTTCATAATAGCCCCTCCTTAATCATCAAGCGTTTCCATGATTTCGTCTAAGTGTACGTGCAGCGCTTCGCAGATTTTCAGCAGAACATCAGTGGTGATATTTTCGCATTTGCCCAGCTTTGCAACAGATGCGGAACTGATACCCGATGCAACTTTCAAATCATGTTTATTCATATTTTTGTCTATTAAAAGCTTCCAGAGCTTGTTATAACTTATTCTCATTTTTAAGGCACTCGCTTTCTTAATCATCAAAAAGATCATCAGACTCTTCTTCTCTTTGAGTTCGGGATTTTAGTTCCTCATAATATTTTTTTAGATTCCGAAACTCCTCCAGGAGCGGGAATCCCGGCTGTTCCATGTGACTGCGCAGCACAGAGTATCTGTGAGGATTTTTTCGCAGTTCACAGATATCGATTTCAATCGTAATGCCCTCAGTATCAGGTTCTCCAAAATAATCAGAGTATTTATAAGGCAGTTCATCAATAACAACGATGCTTGTCTCATCAAGAATTTTATCAGGTATCAAATTCGGATCAGGGTATTCGTTATAAGCAGAGTACTCAAGAAACACATTATAAACAGATACCCATGTTTTGGTAGGCAGCTCGTATATTTGCTTTGGCCAGTCGTGATGGTCTATGCCCACAGATGCTTCCAGAGATTTGGCATTAACAATCTGCTTATATAGGAATGACTCGGCTTCATTAAAATAGCATTCTCCGGCGTTTCCTTCCTCGTAGTAAATGACTGGATACATACTTTCAAGAAACTCCCAGTATTCAGCATCCGTTCCATTCTGGTTAATCCTAGTTATATATCTGTCCAGATAGGGAAGAAAAATAAAGCGTTCTACTTTTTCTGGGATCATATCATAGAGCATTTCAAAAGTTCTGTCAGTGAAAGAACGGTTTTTCATTGACTCGAAAAATCTGCCGACTTTATCTAGTTTAGCATCATACTCAGATGCGAAATGCAGTGCTGCAAAGTACTCTTGGAAGGAGCGATGAATAAAATAATATTTTTCTCCTTCGTGATACATGATGCACAGGTTGTCCGTCAAATCTAAAAGAAAATATCTCGGTGCAATATCCTGAAATTCCTTGTCTGCCTTGTTAAGAACTTTGCTCATATAAGCAGAAAACAGTCGGAAATCGAACTCAAGAACCTCATCCCTATATGTTCTCGCACAGAACTGAGCAAAAAGCTTTGAAAACTCCTCTGGTGTGAGTTCCGTATGAAGCGGACGCTTGAAGGATCCTTTGGAGGCATCATGCAGGCGTGCCATTGTCTCATACGCCTTGGAGTAGAACACATGCATTTTGGCAGGTACTTCACCAAAGGATGAATAGGTCATCAGCATGATGGTGAGAAGAAGCGGATTGCTTGCAAACTGCCTGTGGGAGCTATAAAGGGTTCTGTCCAACGCTTCCAAAAAGCTTTGCTTACCGCTTTCATCCCAAAACTCAAGTTTTTCCACAAGTTCAATTGCCTGTGGCTTTGTTAGTTCCTGAATATCAAAAAGAGAGAACTTCGAATAGGATACAAACGAATAAACGGGACGAGAAGTCATTATGATGGTATTGCCAGGATAGGACTTTATGAAAGCTTCTAAATCCTGGTCAAAAGCATCCCTAACAGAGGATTGAATCTCATCCAGACCGTCCATCAGCAGGATTAACGACCTGTTCTGCAGGGCATCGATAATATCCGATTGAGCAATATCTGCATCATATTCTTTTATCGACTTCCAGATGAAATCGACTATGTTGCAGGTGTTTTCCTTATAATCCTTCAACGAGAGCAGAAGCGGCGTACCATCGATCTCTGCAGAATCCGCAGAGGAAAGAAACAGATGCGTAAGAAGCATGGATTTTCCAATGCCGCCAATGCCTTGAATGATGGCGTACTTGGACTCAGCTTCAAGCAGCGGTACAGTCACATTGCTGATAGTTTTTTCTTCCTTGAAATCACGGGCTCCTGTAAAGCGGAACTTTCTGTAGCGGATATCATTGCAAACATACATTCCGTAAAACGGATATGGTTTTTCTGCATACAGTAAGGTCTTCTTTGTGGAATAGTATGCGGCGGCCGCATACAGGTATTTCTCGAAAGGATTTATCTCTTCTTCATCGCCAGCCTCATCTTCTGACAATTCGGCAGATAATACTGGGTCAATGAAGAAAATGTTCCCTGCATTCTCAGCAGTGAGTTCAGGCGCGACATTTGAAAATGCACCAAACGGGTTATCCTCTATCTTTTTAGCGTCCTTCGGGGCGCTTTTTTTCTTTGCTCCGGCGGCAGCAGTGATGATTTCGGAAAAAAGGGCTGCTATCTGATCTCCTGCATTTTGAGTGTGGATATCAGGGAGAGCATCCTTAAAAACGGTACACAGCTTTTCAACAGCGGCATCTTCCTGGTCATCGATAAAAGCAGAGAAAATCATCGGGTCTGCAAAACTGTTTATTTTACGTGAAATTCGTCCTATGCCTGCACTTCCGTTGTAATAAGACTTGAATGAACTAGGTGAATATTCATCCAATGAATCATATCTCTCTTCTGGAATTATCGATTCAAATATTGTTCGGGTGAATACTGCAGTATTGCTTTCGGCTCTTAATACGGATGCAAGTCTCTGAATAAAGTCTTTGAAAATCATTTCTTATCCATCCTTACCCAAGCTTATCCAAGGCTGCCCTGTGATGCCAAGGTTTACCGACCTCATTTCCTATAATGAAAGCGAACCTAAGGAGAGGAGTTCAGCGATGCGGATCATTGCGGACAAGCTTGGAAAATTAATATCTGTGTTTTATCTTTCTTCAACACTTAAGTATATCACAGGTTTATGAATTTTTCTACCGGTTCTGTAAATGTCAATTCTGCGAACGCGATATCAAAATCCGTGAAGTGCGGATTGACTTTCCAAAAACAATATTAATCTCATAGTCCGAATAGCGCTATAAGGGCGATGGGGTGCATAGACCGTTCAACTACAGCTGTTACAGCTGTACCAGGAACGAAGATGCGTCCACCGCTTACTTTCGTGCGCTCATTTTTGGCTAATCGGAGTCTGTGACCATCTTCGGCACAGGCTCTTTTTGCATTCCACCGCCCATAGCTAGGACGGAAAGGAATGCATTTTATGAAACTGAAGATTCGTTACGAGAACGAGTACCAGACCATCGTCCTTGGAGAGAAGGACACCGAAGCAATGTGGGTCAGCCTGTCCCTTGAAGGAGAAGGGCTTTCCCAGGAAGAGCGAGAGCAGCTTATCCAGGATACCTTTGAGGAACGCTTCAACAGGCCGGACTACAACAGTTGGCACAAACATGACCGCCACTCAGGTGTTGCAAGAATGAAGGGCAAGGACGGATCCGTTGAGGTAAATACCGAAGAAGCCATCATGGACAGAGCGGCAGATAAGTCGGTATTCACGAGAACTTTGGATGAAGTCGACAATCGTATGTCCTACGAGTATTGGTGCGGCAGAATCCGTGAAGCCTTCCCCGCAGATACAGCCGAAATGCTTATCGCCATCGCCCTGGACGGCATGACCGCGGAAGAGTACGCAGCTGTTATCGGGGACAAGCCTAACAATGTTTCTCACCGCTACTGCCGTGCAATTAGAAAATGTAAAGAAATTTTTCCGAGAACGTCCTTTTAACCTGCCTCCCGAGGCTACCCATTAGGAGGCACAACCTCCAATACAAATTTAAGGAGGGTAATTCAGATGAGTGAATTACAGATTTTTCAGAATACAGAGTTCGGCTCTGTAAGAACAACAGCTATCAACGGCGAACCTTTCTTCGTGGGCAAGGATGTAGCGGAGATTCTTGGTTACAGCAATCCGCAGAAAGCGCTCCGCGACCATGTGGATGATGAGGACAAGACCTTGAACGAATCGTTCACCGTCAACGGCACCATGGGAATCCTGATCAACGAATCCGGTCTTTACAGCATGATCCTCAGAAGTCAGCTTCCCAAGGCACGTCAGTTCAAACGCTGGGTAACGGCAGAAGTTCTTCCCGCCATCCGAAAACACGGCATGTACGCAATCGATGATATTCTCGCCAATCCCGATCTTGCCATTGCAGCACTGCAGGCATTGAAGGAAGAGCGTGAGAAGAGACAGAACCTGGAACTGATGACGGCGGTTCAGAGACAGCAGATTGCGGAGATGAAGCCGAAGGTCAGCTACTACGACCAGATTCTTCAGAATAAGGACACTGTGCCTGTTACGCAGATTGCCAAGGACTACGGCATGAGCGGCAGAAAGTTCAACGCACTGCTTCACGAGCTGGGCATCCAGTACAAATTCCGCAAGACCTGGCTTTTGTATCAGGAATATGCAGAGCAGGGCTACACACAGTCCCGCACCTATGCGTTGGAATGCGAGAAGAGCGTAATGCACACCTATTGGACACAGAAAGGCAGACTCTTCCTTTACGACCGTTTGAAGAAGGAAGGCATCCTGCCGCAGATCGAGATGGAGGATTAAGAAATGGGAGTCAATATCAGAAATTCAGAAGGTTATATGGATACAGTTCCCTTTCAGGCGATTTCGGGTATTGACCGTGAGGCGAAGGCAGCGTCAAAACCTGCCTTCCGTCCTTTGGTCTATATCTGCTCGCCGTTTTCCGGGGACATTGAAGCAAATAAAAAGAAGGCTGCGGATTTCGCAGAGTACGCATACCGCAACGGCTGTATCCCGCTCACGGCACATTTGCTGTTCCCTTTTATGGATGACAGCAAGGAAGCAGAACGCAGAGATGCCATTTTCATGGATATCGTTCTCATGGACAAGTGTCAGGAGGTGTGGGTGCTGGGAGACAAGATCACCCATGGCATGAGTATGGAAATCGAGAAAGCAAAGAAACGCAGACAGACCGTGCGCTATTTCAATAACAGTTTTGAGGAGGTGCAGAAATGAGCCAGTTTACAGCAATTCAAACCGAATACAATGGTTATCTTTTCAGATCCCGCTTGGAAGCCAGATGGGCAGTGTTCTTTGATGCAATGGGCATCGAATACGAGTATGAGCCGGAAGGCATCGTGCTGAGTGACGGCACACTGTATCTGCCGGATTTTTATCTTCCTGATTTTAAGTGCTACTTCGAGGTAAAGCGCAAAAGTGTTAAGGGCACCGAAGAAGAAAAAATAGCTATGGCGAAGATCAGCAATGGTCAATGGACAGATTCCTGGGCAGGCATCATTTGCTTCGGAGATCCTATGGACGATGACATGTATATCTTCTGCCAGGAGACCGATGACGGTGGTGGCGGCGGATATGAGGACAATGTCACTATCGGCTTCCATCCAGATACCTATGAGCCGTTCCTTTTTGCTTATAACGACAGACGAGAGAGAAGCTTCTTTACTCATTTTGGTGAGGACATGGAAGATGAAATGATTCCTATGCTGACTACGGAATACGGCACCTATAAATACAAGAACTTTGTGAACGGACGTGTTTTCCGTGCGAGAAAGCTGGCACGTCAGGCGAGGTTTGAACATGGGGAGACCCCTAGAGCAAGGAGGGTAAGATAATGCGCAATCTGGCAATCGCCTACGGCACCAACCGTCAGGCTAAGACCTGGGTCAATAAGACCATTACTTTCGAGGAGCTGAAAGAGCGTCTCAAGGTGACCATCCGTACCCCGGAATCTGCAGAAGAGTATGCGAAGTTCAACAAAGCAAAGCGCGATGCCGTCAAAGACCATGGCGGCTTCGTTGCCGGAGCATTGAAGGGCGGCAGACGAAAGATCGATACCGTGGAGCTTCGTTCCATGGTGGCTCTGGACGGTGACCGCATTGACAGGGCATTTCTTGAAAACTATGAAGCCAATGCTCCTTATACCTCTCTGCTTTATACCACTCACAGCAGTACGGATGATAATCCGAGAGTCCGTCTGCTCTATCCGCTGACAAGGGATGTTACTCCGGAAGAGTTCGTGGCGGTCAGCCGTTACCTGGCACAGATGCTGGGCATCAACTATTTCGATGAATGTTCCTATCTGCCGAATCAGCTGATGTACTGGCCATCCACTCCGGCGAACGGAAGCTTTGTTTTTAAAGATGTGGAAAAGCAGTGGCTTGACCCGGATGAGATGCTGTCTGCCCATCCCGAATGGACGGACCCTACAAGACTGCCTACTTCCTCCAGGGAGAGCAGGGCAAATACCACTGCATCGGCAAAGGTGCAGGATCCGCTTGATAAGGAAGGTGCTGTCGGTTTCTTCAACCGTGCATTCTTCCCTATCAGTCGTGCAATCGAAAAATATCTCTCCGATGTATATGAACCGACCGATAACGAGAACCGCTGGCATTTCGTGCAGTCCTCCAGTATGGCGGGTGTGGAAATCATCAAGGGCGGCAAGTTCGTATACAGCCACCACGCCAAAGACCCTGCATACCTGAAACTCTGCAATGCCTTTGACCTCGTCCGCATCCACAAGTTCGGTGACGATGACGTGAAGAAGTCATTTAATGCCATGTGCGAACTGGCAATGGAGGATGAAACGGTCAGAAGGCTTGCTATGGAAGAAAAGCTGGCACAGGCGGAGGTTGATTTTAACACCACGGATGGTGACTGGATGACCCGGCTTAAGTATCAGCCGAGGTCGGGTCTGCTTGAAAACAGTGTGTACAATCTGAACCTTATTCTCAACAATGACCCGGATTTCCGAAATTTCGCTTTCAACGAATTGGCAAACCGTATTCAGATCACGGGACCGCTGCCATGGGACCGCCCGGAGGGAAATGCGTTCTGGAGGGATGCGGACACGGCACAGCTTAAATCCATCATCGACATCCGCTATCTGCCGTTTTCCAGCCGAAATCATGATGTTGCCTTTACCAAGGTGGCTGATGACCGCCACTTCCATCCGGTGAGAGATTACCTGGACGGGCTTCCGGGATGGGACGGCATTCCTCGTGTGGAAGACTTCTTTATCCGCTATCTGCAGGCAGACGATACTCCGTATGTCCGTGCTGTCACCAGAAAGACTTTTGCGGCGGCAGTTGCCCGTGTATATGCTCCGGGCATCAAGTTTGACTGTGTTCCGGTGCTTGACGGCGATCAGGGGATCGGCAAGTCCACTATCGTAAAAGACCTGGTCACCTCCGACTATTATTCGGAGACCCTGTCCCTTACCGATATGGATGACAAGTCCGGTGCGGAAAAACTGCAGGGATTCTGGGCGGTGGAGATTGGTGAGCTTGCGGGCATGAAGAAAGCTGACATCGAGAAGGTCAAAGCGTTTCTTTCCACCTGCGATGACAAGTACAGACCATCCTATGGAAAGGTAGTAGAGTCCCATCCCCGCCAGTGCATCATTATTGCCACGGTCAACGGTGAGCGCGGATACCTGCGTGACATCACAGGCAACCGCCGTTTCTGGATCATCAAGCTGCATCAGAAAAAGCAGAGAAAGACATGGAACTTTGATGAAGCCTATCGCGCACAGTTCTGGGCAGAGGCAAAAGAAATCTGGAAGTCCGGCGAAAGGCTGTACCTCGAAGGCGATCTTCTGGAAGCTGCAGAGGAAGCACAGCAGTCTGCTATGGAGGTGGACGAGCGTGTCGGCATGGTCGAGGAATACCTGAATACCAAACTGCCGGAGGACTGGGTGGACATGGATCTGTTCCAGAGAAGGAACTTCCTCCAGGGCAGTGAGTTCGGTATGCCTGACCACAAAGGCATTGTTCTTCGCACTGAGGTATCCAATGCTGAAATCTGGTGCGAGTGCTATGGCAAGTCCCTCCAGGAGCTGAAGCCCACGGATAGTTATGCCATTGCGGCACTGATGGCACAGCTTCCAAACTGGGAGCGAAGCACATCAATCAAGCGTCAGCCGATCTATGGAAGACAGCGACTCTACAAAAAGACCACATAAGCAGGAACACAGGAATGCGACACAGACACAACCATTCTCGTTATATTCAAAATGCAATTCTTTTAGGTATAGGGATATGTAACCCGTGGTATACGCGCGTAAGTAAATATAGGGAGAGGTTGTGCTTTCGTGTGTTCTTGTGTCACGGAGGAAATGGCATGAATGAAAAATATATCGAGCGAAAGTTTGTTGAGGCAGTGAAGAAGATGGGAGGTTTTGCACCCAAGTTTGTAAGTCCCGGTCTTGATGGTGTGCCTGACCGTCTGGTTCTTCTCCCTATGGCAAGATTCGCTTTTGTTGAATTAAAAGCACCGGGACAAAAAATGCGTCCCCTGCAGGTAAAGCGAAAAAGACAGCTGGAAAAGCTCGGCTTTTCGGTTTACTGCGTGGACAGCCTGGAACAGATAGAAACTGTACTGAAAAAGATTGGAGGTGATGCCCTTTGAAGTTCATACCACATGATTATCAGAAATACGCTGCGGACTTCTTGGTGAGTCATCCTATTGCGGCTTTATTCCTGGACTGCGGACTTGGTAAGACCTCCATTACCTTATCAGCTATCAACGAACTGATGTATGACCGCTTTGAGGTACAGAAGGTTTTGGTAATCTGTCCGCTGCGTGTTGCTAACACATGGAGAGATGAAATTAGAAAATGGGATGAATTCAATCACATCACCTACAGTATCGCTATCGGTACTGAGCGTGAACGAATAGAGGCTCTCATGCGAAAAGCGGATGTCTACATCATCAACCGAGAAAATGTGGACTGGCTTATTACGAAGAGCGGCATTCCCTTTAACTACGATATGGTAGTCATTGACGAATTGTCCTCTTTCAAGAGCCATCAGGCAAAACGCTTCAAGAGCTTGCTGAAAGTAAGACCCTTCGTAAAAAGAATCGTTGGTCTGACCGGCACTCCTTCAAGCAACGGTCTTATAGATCTGTGGGCGCAATTCCGTCTCCTAGATGGAGGAAAGCGTCTGGGAAGATACATCACCCATTATCGAAATGCTTACTTTGTTCCCGACAAAAGGAACATGGAACGCATTTTCTCCTACAAGCCTGCAGAGGGTGCAGAGGAAATGATATACGACCGCATTTCCGATATTACCATCAGCATGAGGTCTGCGGATTACCTGACACTGCCGGAATGTGTTATCAACGAAGTGCCGGTGCAGATGTCCTCTGCAGAGTGGGATATCTATGAATCCTTCCGTGAGGATATGGTGGCAAAGATTAAGGATGAGGAGATCGATGCCGCCAATGCCGCAGTGCTTTCCGGCAAGCTTCTGCAGATGGCAAACGGCTGTGTTTATGACGAGGAGAAGAAAATGCTCCATGTCCATGACCGCAAGCTGGATGCTCTGGAAGACCTCATCGAAGCAGCCAACGGCAAGCCTGTTCTGATTGCCTATTGGTTTCAGCATGACCTTGAGCGTATCCGAAAAAGGTTCAATGTCCGAGAGATAAAATCCTCTGCGGATATTGCGGACTGGAATGACGGCAGGATTCCTGTGGCGGTCATCCATCCGGCTTCTGCGGGTCACGGCTTAAACCTCCAGGCAGGAGGCTCGACCATGATATGGTTTGGACTTACCTGGTCACTGGAACTGTATCAGCAGTGCAATGCAAGACTCCATCGTCAGGGGCAGACCGATACGGTGGTCATCCATCATATCATTGCTAAAGGAACCATTGATGAAGACGTCATGGCGGCACTGCAGAGAAAGGAAAAGATACAGAACGCTCTGATCGATGCCGTGAAGGCAAAACTGGAGGTGCGCCGATGACCGACCCTTACCAGAACCTTGCCAATGAAATCGTTCTTTCTGCGGTAAAAGATTACCGCAGAGTATTGAAGAAACTGAAGCATTATCCGAAGAACGAAGATGCTTTGCAGGAAAAAGCCAGTTGTGAGCGATTCTTTCGCTCATCATGGTTCGGGATGCTGACATCGATAGGACCGGAAATGCTTATAAAAAAACTACAACAGGAGGAAAAGTAATATGACTGCAAAAGAATATCTTTCTCAGGCTTTCCACATTGACCAGCATATTAATGCGAAGCTTGCACAGGTTGCAGCTCTTCGTGATCTGGCAACAAAGACCAGTGTCAACTATTCTGATATGCCAGGAAGCCCGAATAGAGTCACAGATAAGATGGAGCGTACCATTCTTAAGATTATCGACCTCGAGAGAGAGATTGATGCCGAAATTGACAGACTGGTAGACCTCAAAGTGGAACTTACGCATTGTATCCAGAGCATTGCGGATGCTGACTGCCGTATCCTATCAGAGATGCGATATCTATGTTATAAGACATGGGAGGACATTGCTGATGAAATGAATTATACTGTCCGCAATGTTCATCTGCTTCACGGTAAGGCATTACAGATGGTACCCATGCAGAACGGACAGGAGGAGTGCTGATGAGCTATAAAGAAGCATTAGAGGACGGAATCATCAGAGAGAAAGACGGCAGCGGTAGTACATGGTATTTTCCGCCTTGTCATGTGTGTGGTTCTGCTGTTCCCTCCTGGAATTATATGCGCGGAGTAAAATATACCTGCCCCGACTGCAAGAAGTTCCTTGCGGAGATTGCTGTTCAGCAGAAGGGTGAAAATCAAAAGGACAGGAAATACCGTGAAGCGATAAAACGTATCGGGAAGGTTGCTCGCCTTGAACCATACGAGTTTGCAATGAAGCAAGTTTCTTCTCAGTTGAATAAGCCTGGGTGGTACCAAAGCACCGAAGAAATAATGGTAGCGTTGGAACTGATCCGCAGGAATGTGACTGCATACCATCAGGTCAAAGTGCTTGGCTGCTGTGTGGATTTTATGCTTCCTCAGTTCAAAGTGGTTCTTGAAATTGACGGGACAATCTTTCATAGCAAGGAGAAGAAGCCTTCCGAAGCACTCCGTGATGAACTTATATGCCAGGCTCTTGGTGATGGCTGGCAGGTCATACGAATCAGAACAGAGAACATCAATACTAACGTGACAAAGCTGATACCAGCAATCAAAAAGGTATTGAAGCACCGAATGATTTCATAGTTTTTCACTGTTTTTCCTATGTAGACGTGCTATAATGGCATTAGTGAAAATGTAACATGAACAGAGCCTCGAAGGACACACCTAAGTCCTCCGGGGCTTTTCTTATGCAAGGAGGACCTATGCCGTACAGAAAGGTTTCCTATGCCGAGCAGTGCTGGTACATCCTCCGATTCAAAGTGAAGGAGGTGTTTGCGTTGCCAAGAAAGCCGAAACATCCGTGCGGCTACCCTGGGTGCAGAGAACTGACAGACAGACGCTACTGCCCGGAGCATGAACAGCTGACCAACAGGCAGTATGAAAAGTACGGACGAAACCCGGAGACAAGGAAACGCTACGGCAGAGCATGGCACAGGATAAGAACATCCTATGCACAGCAGCATCCTTACTGTGAGCAGTGCTTCAAGGAAGGACGCATGGTGCAGATGGAACAGGTGCATCATATCAAACCGCTTTCAGAGGGCGGTACGCATGACAGAAATAATCTCATTTCTTTATGTAGGTCCTGCCATGCGAGAATTCATGCCGAACGCGGTGACAGATGGCATAACCACAAGAAGCCGGAGTGACCCCAGGGGGCGGTCTGAATCTCTGTTCATCAAGGTCCCGGATAACGGTGCCGGGGTCACGTGTTGAAAAACAGCGTATTTGAACGGGGTATTGCCCGGCGGTGAAATATAACGGAAAGTGAGGTGCCGATTTTATGGCAAAAGACGGTACGGCCAGAGGCTCTAATATCAAAGTCGGTGCCGGACGCAGGCCGAAAGGTCTGACAGAAAAACTGTCGGAAGGAAATCCAGGTGGAAGAAAGCTTCAGGTCTTGGATTTACCGGACGGCGTAGAGCTTGTCGGTGAGAATGTGCCGGAGCCTTCCGCATATCTGAAATCAAAGCAGAAGGCATTCGGTTCTTATGACCCGATAGGCATCTACAACAAAACATGGACGTGGCTCAGAGAGTGCGGATGTGAGAAGCTGATCAGTCAGCAGCTGATAGAGCAGTATGCGATGTCGGTATCCCGACTGATTCAGTGTGAGGAGGCTATTTCAGAATACGGTTTCCTCTCCAAGCATCCAACGACCGGGGCGGCCTGCGCTTCCCCATTTGTAGCCATGGCGCAGAACTACCAGAAACAGGTGAACACCATCTGGTATCAGATATTCCAGGTTGTCAGAGAAAACTGCTCGAAGGATTTTTCTGTGGGCAATCCGCAGGATGACCTTATGGAGCGGCTTCTGAGAAACGGAAGAAATTAAGGAGGCTAAATCATGTTTGAGAAAGTAAATCCAAGCCATCCCGATAAGATGGCAGACAGAATTGCAGGTGCGGTGGTCGACCTAGCTTATAAAGCAGAAACAGACCCGAAAATTGCGGTGGAAGTGTTGAACGGTCACGGTCAGGGACATGTGATCATTGAGACCTCTGCCAAACTTGATAAAGAAGATATCGCCGCAGTCATTCACAGAATCGCAGGAGATATCCGTGCGGATATTCAGATTGTTCCCCAGGATGCGATTCTGGCAGAGAACCAAAGTGTAAATGTACACTGCGGAGACAACGGCATTTTTAAGGGAATGCCTGTGACCGAGGAGCAGAAAGCGCTCTCCAAAATCGCAAGGGACATCTACAGTGTCTATCCCTATGACGGCAAGTACATTATTGACCAGGCTCGTCTCATCATTTGCCAGAGCAATGCGAAAAGTGTACATCTCCGTGAAACCTACAGGGGCGCTGAGATCAATCCTCTGGGTGACTGGACGGGCGGCACGGATGTGGATACCGGAGCAACGAACCGAAAGCTTGGCTCTGATATGGCAGACAGCGTGACAGGCGGCGGTCTTCACGGCAAGGACTTATCCAAGGCAGATGTGTCTGTCAACATCTACGCATTCCTCAAAGCACAGGAGACCGGAAAGCCTGTAGAGCTTTGCTGTGCAATCGGGGATGATTCCGTGGACGGTGTGCCTTATGCCGAGATCGTTGAAGTGGCAAGAAACTATATCCAGTCTATCGGCGGTTTTGAGAAGTTTGCAGAATGGGGGCTGGTATGATGACTACAACAAAGGATATGCAGCTTATTGGCATTGATAAGCTGATTCCCTATGCAAACAATGCCAGAACTCACTCCCCGGAGCAGATCAACAAGCTTCGTTCTTCTCTCAGAGAGTTCGGGTTCATCAATCCGGTCATCATCGACCGTGACTATAACATCATCGCCGGACACGGCAGAGTGCTTGCCGCACGCGAGGAGCATATTACGGAAGTGCCGTGTGTGTTCGCAGACCATCTGACTCCCGCACAGAAGAAAGCCTATGTCATTGCGGACAACCGCATGGCAATGGATGCAGGATGGGATGAAAAACTTCTGCGAGTGGAAATTGAAGCATTGCAGGCAGAGGCATTTGACCTTTCCCTGACAGGCTTTGATGAGAAGGAACTTTCCAAGCTGTTTGATGACGGCAATGAGACACACGAGGATGACTTCGATGTGGACACAGAGCTTCAGAAGCCGACTTTCTCCAAAACGGGAGATGTGTGGACGCTTGGCAGACACCGTCTGATGGTCGGGGACTCCACGAAGCCGGAAACCTATGAAGTCCTCATGGAGGGCAGAAAAGCGAATCTCGTGGTAACGGATCCCCCATATAATGTGAATTACGAAGGCACTGCCGGTAAGATTCAGAACGACAATCTTGCCAGCGATGCCTTTTTTGATTTCCTCTTCGATGCTTTTTCCAATATCGAGAAGGTCATGGCGGATGATGCTTCCATCTATGTGTTCCATGCAGATACGGAGGGACTCAATTTCCGCAAGGCCTTTGATGCCGCAGGCTTTTACCTGTCCGGCTGCTGTATCTGGAAGAAGCCTTCCCTGGTGCTGGGCAGAAGTCCTTACCAGTGGATCCATGAGCCTTGTCTCTTTGGCTGGAAGAAAAAGGGCAAGCATCTGTGGTATTCCGACCGCAGGCAGACAACGGTATGGGAGTTCGAGAAAACCAAAAAGAATACAGACCATCCGACCATGAAGCCGATCCCGCTTCTGGCATATCCCATCACCAATTCCTCCATGAGCAATACCATCGTTCTGGATGCTTTCGGCGGCAGCGGTTCTACCCTGATCGCCTGTGAGCAGACTGACCGTATCTGCCATACCATTGAATTGGATGAAAAGTATGCGGATGTCATTGTGAAGCGGTACATCGAGCAGGTCGGCACAAGCGAGAATGTCAGCGTCCTCCGTGACGGCGTGCCTATCACCTTCGCAGAACTGGAGGCTGCCAATGAGTAATCTTACCCTGGGAAGTCTCTTCGATGGTTCAGCAGGCTTCCCGCTGGGAGGTCTGCTTGCCGGGATCACTCCGGTATGGGCATCCGAAGTGGAGCCATTTCCGATTCGAGTGACCACAAAGCGTCTGCCTTTTATGAAGCATTACGGCGATATCTCCCAAATGGATGGCGGAGAGATTGAGCCTGTGGATATCATCACCTTCGGTTCGCCGTGTCAGGATATGTCGGTGGCCGGAAAGCGCGATGGCCTGGATGGTTCCAGGTCTTCTTTATTTTATGAAGCCATCCGAATCGTGAAGGAAATGAGGTGTAAGACCAATGGAAAATATCCGAGATTTATCGTCTGGGAAAATGTCCCCGGAGCATTCTCCTCAAACAAGGGCGAAGACTTCCGCTTCGTCCTCGAAAGCATCTGCAGGGTCAAAGACGAAGATATGTCTGTTCCTCGACCTGCGAAGTGGCCATACGCAGGAGAAATCCTGGGAGACGGATTCTCCGTGGCATGGAGACAGCTCGATGCTCAGTACTGGGGAGTTCCCCAACGCAGAAAACGAATCTTTCTTGTCGCAGATTTTGCAGACGGGTGTGCCGGAAAAATACTATTTGAGTCAGAAGGCGTGTCTGGGTATACTCCGCAGGGCTTCCGCTCGTGGGAAGAAACTGCCGGAGCTTCTGCAGAAGGCTCTGGAGAGACAGGCTGCTTCGGCGTAGACGGATATAACTCCTCCATGGATGAAGTGGCGTCCACGCTGGGTGTGAACTGCGGGGACTCTACCGGAAGGAACGGTCTTCTTGTCCTGAACGACCAGGGCGGCAATCGCATGGATGTGACGGAAGAGATGACCTGCACCCTCCGTGCAGAGAGCCATCATCCGCCTGTTGTTCTGGAGGATGCCGTTGCCGTGGAAAACCATCCTACGGACGGCAGAGTGAAGATAGAGACAGACGGCAAGGTACAGACGCTGACTTCACGTATGGGAACCGGCGGCAACAATGTGCCTCTGCTTCTGAAGATCAGAGCAGGCTGTGAGGGCGGCGGCAAGGGTCCGCTGATCCAGTCCGACCGTTCCGCAACATTATCCTGCAATAATGACCAGACGCTGTTTCAGCCTGCTGAAAGCCTGGACTGCAGAAACATGGCAGTCAACCCGGAACTGTCCGGTACCCTGCAGGCAAAGAACAACGGTGGCTTTAGTCTCAACTACATCAATCCTGTGGTGTATGGCATCTGCTCCAAGGACTCTAACAGCATGAAGTCGGATAATCCCAACAGCGGATTCTATGAAGCAAAGACCACAAGATGTTTAGATGCCAATGGCGGCAATCCCTCCTGCAATCAGGGCGGTATGGCTGTCATCGAGGGCAACGGCAGCAGACCTTCCCATAAGGGAGACGGCTACAAAGAGTCAGAGGTCATGTACACCCTCAATGCTACGGAACAGCATGGTGTGGCTTACGGCATTGACCGAGCAACCTTCAACCAGGGACAGAACGCAAAATTCGGCTTTGCCGTGGAAACGGAAGTTGAACCGACTATGGTGGCAAAAGGTCCGGTGGCTGTGGCACAGCCTGCATACAGTGCTTCCAAGGCATCTTTCTTTACGGAAGCTGCCGAGGAGATGGCAAATACCCTGGTAGCTACGGATTACAAGGATCCTCCGCTTGTAAATGACAGACCTTCCTATGGCTTCTATCCGCAGATGAAAGCAGAGGGTATGGCGGTCACGGAAGAGACCTCCGGCACACTGGTCAATGGTACAAATCCCGGATATCAGAACGGCGTGGTCGAGCCGGAATACATCGTCCGCAGACTTACCCCAACCGAATGTGCCAGACTGCAGGGCTTCCCTGACTGGTGGTGCAGTGACCTTGGAACAGAAAAGCCGACCGATGCGGAAGTATATGAGTGGTACAAGATATTCGAGATCCACAGAAAAATCATGGGAAGCAGCACCAAGCCGAAGACGGACAGGCAGATCAGGGCATTCCTTATGAATCCCCATTCTGACTCTGCTGAGTACAAGATGTGGGGTAACGGTGTGGCTCTTCCCTGTGTTTACTTCGTGCTTTCCGGCATCGTGTACTATTCACAAATAAAGTCTGAAAAATAAGGCACATATTCTTCGCCGAGGTGTTCAGATATAACTTGCTATCTGTGCAGTTCAGAGTGATATATGTACTACCAAATTAAAGGAGGCAATTCATTTATGGAACTGCATTTTCATGTAAGCGGCACAGACCGCAAAAAGATGGTGGAAGCCATCAGCAAGGAACTGAACACCAAGGCGAAATACTTAGGGATGCCGAGTGTAGCCTATCAGATCGGAAGCTATACCGTCAGCAAGGACGGCAGCCTTTCCTTTGAAGATGACATCGACCTTTCCGAGAGCAGTGCGGTGATCGATGCCTGCGTCATGGCAGGCTTTGAGCCGGAAGAATGGGCGCAGAACACGGAAGCGGATGCACCGGAGGCAGAACTGCCAAAGGAAGCCGAAGAAACCGCAGATAGCGAAGACCTGGGGCTTACAGTGGCGCTTCCGAGGGATACCTTCACGGATGGTCAGCTTGAAAATCTGAAAAACTGGTGGAGGCGAAAGCACCGCTTCTGAAGGCAGCCCTCAAGACAGAGGAACTTCCTATCGAAATCACGGACGAGAAGGTTTCCTTCCCGTGGTTTACGGGAGACATCGATGCTGAACACTGCGCAGCCTACACGAGCCTCATCGCCGCCATGTGTCAGATGGCAAGAGAGGCAAAGCGAGTGACCGCAAAAGAAAAGGAAGCGGTGAATCCGAAGTACGAATTCCGATGCTTCCTCCTTCGCCTCGGCTTCATCGGCAATGAGTACAAGCGGAACCGAAAGCTGCTCCTGGAGAACCTTTCCGGCTCATCCGCATTCAAGAGCGGAGACAAGAAAGGCGGTGAGGAGTAATGTTTTTTCCGAGAAAAGAGGTCGTTGACCGTATCAAAGCACAGTATCCGGCTGGATGCCGTGTAGAGCTTGTCAGCATGAATGACCCTTACCGACCGATGCCGGAAGGACTGCAGGGCACCGTTTCCTGTGTGGATGACACTGGCACGATTCATGTCAGATGGGACAACGGAAGCAGCCTGGGCGTGGTGTATGGTGAGGATTCCTGCAGAAAAATCAGCGGCTAATATACACAATTTCACGCCGATTATAACCACAATATATTGTAGTTATATGGCTCATAAATAACTTGATATAGTGTGCAAGTAGAGCGAATATGTCACTACCGAAAGGAAATACACAACCGAAAACGGAGGAACATACAATGAGCGAAAGAACACAGAATCAGGTTATCGAAATGAAGAAGCAGACCATCGGCGTAGAGTTCGAGATGAACAGCATCACCCGCCGGGCAGCCGCCAAGCTTGCCGCAGAGTTCTTCGGAACAGGCAGATTTGAAGACACCGCACACCGCAACGGCTACAGCACCTGGAGCGCATGGGACGCACAGGGCAGAGAATGGAAGATGCAGAAGGACGTCAGCATTGCCGGAGACGATGCACACAAATGCGAGATGGTCACCCCGATTCTCACCTACGATGACATGGAGCTTCTGCAGGAACTCATCCGCCGCCTCCGCAAGGCAGGGGCAAGAAGCGATGCGACAAGAGGCTGCGGAGTCCACATCCACATTGGAGCCAAGGGACACACACCGCAGACCTTAAGAAACCTCGCCAACATCATGGCAAGCCACGAAAGCCTCCTCACCGAGAGCCTTGCACTTGACCATTACAGAGTCGGAAGATACTGCCGCCCGGTTGACCACGATTTCCTTGACCGCCTGAACAAGAGAAAGCCGAAGAGCATGAGCCAGCTTGCAGACATCTGGTACGAAGGCAACGGAGCTAACTACGGCAGAAGCCACCATTACAACGACAGCCGCTACCACATGCTGAACCTCCACGCAACTTTCACCAAGGGGACGGTTGAATTCAGACTTTTCCAGTTTGATGCCCCTGCAGACGGCAAGATGAACGGTCTTCATGCTGGACAGCTGAAAAGCTACATTCAGCTTTGCCTGGCACTCAGCCAGATGGCAAAGACGGTCAGAACCGCATCGCCGAAGCCGCAGCAGAATGAAAACCCGAAATACGCCATGAGAACCTGGCTCCTCCGCCTCGGATTCATCGGAGACGAGTTCTCCACCGCAAGAGAGGTCCTGACAAAGAGACTTGCCGGAGACGCATCCTTCAGAAACGGCAGAGCATAAGACAAAGGAATCAGCCTTATGCCCCCGACTACCCGCTGCGGCGGGCTTTCGGTGGTAGAAGGGTGATCCCTTCGGAAAGGACGGACATCATATGGCAAAGAAACGATACTACCTTGCTTACGGAAGCAACCTGAACATGGCACAGATGACTTACCGCTGCCCCGGAGCAGTTCCGCTCGGTACGGCTGAGATCAAAGACTACCGACTGCTTTTTAAGGGCAGCCGAACAGGCTCTTATCTCACCATCGAAAAAGCGGACGGATTCACGGTTCCGGTTGGCGTGTGGGCAGTAACGGAAGCAGATGAGGCAAGACTTGACCGCTACGAAGGCTATCCAGCCTTCTACTACAAGACGGAGCTGGATATCACCTACAAGGGACTGGTCAGCAAAAAGCTGCGAAAGGTCAGAGCCTTCGTGTACATCATGCATGAAGACAGGCTTTTCGGTATCCCATCCTATCAGTATGTGGAGACCTGCCGTGAAGGCTACGCAGACTTCGGTTTTGACGAAGACATTCTGGCAGACGCTTATGACTTTTCAAAGGAGGAGGCACTGAAAACATGGGGAATCAATTACTAAAGGGCATCTGCCCGAAATGCGGACTGCCTTATGAGGGCAGACCTGCACTCAGCCGGGACGATAACAAATCGCTCATCTGTCCTGACTGCGGTGTCAGAGAAGCATTGGAGAGCATCGGTGTGGATAAGGAAGAACAGAACAGGATTCTGGAGACCATCCACCGAAGCGTAGAGAACTAAGAAACAAAGAAATACACGGGATTGGGGCTGACAGGTTCAGCCTCTTTCTCTTCCCGCCGCCGACAGGGCGGTATTATTATGCCCGGAAGGAGGTGCAGTCATGGGAAAACTGAAAAACTACAAGCCGACCAGGTTCATGGCAAAGACCTCTCATTATGACAAGGCAAGAGCCGACTATGTGGTCAGCTTCATTGAATGCCTGTGCCATACCAAGGGACGATGGGCAGGAAAACCATTTATCCTGATGCCATGGCAGGAGCGGATCATCCGTGATGTGTTCGGCATCCTAAAGCCGGACGGACACAGACAGTTCTCGACCGCCTACATCGAGATACCCAAGAAGAACGGAAAGAGTGAGCTGGCAGCCGCCATTGCGCTGTATCTGCTCTTTGGTGATGGTGAGGCTTCCCCGGAAGTCTACGGTGCGGCGGCAGACCGTGCACAGGCTTCCATTGTTATGGATGTTGCCTCGCAGATGGTCAGGCTGACACCTGCACTGGAGCGAAGGAGCAAGATACTGACGGTAAACAAGCGTATCGCCTGCAGAACGAATAATGGTTTTTATCAGGTGCTTTCTGCGGAAGTCGGGACCAAGCACGGTCTGAATGTATCGGGATTGGTGCTGGATAAGGTCCATGCCCAGCCAAACAGAAAACTGTACGACGTCCTCACCAAAGGCTCCGGTGATGCCAGAGAACAGCCGTTGTATTTCCTTATTGCCACTGCAGGCACGGATACCAATTCCATCTGTTACGAACTGCATCAGAAGGCAGAGGATATTATTAACGGAAGAAAAAATGACCCGACCTTTTATCCTGTAATCTACGGTGCAGGCATGGATGAGGACTGGACAGACCCAAAAGTGTGGAAGAAAGCAAATCCATCCCTCGGTGAAACCATCACCATGGACAAGGTCAAAGCTGCCTGTGAATCTGCAAAGCAGAATCCTGGCGAGGAGAACTCCTTCCGTCAGCTTCGTCTGAACCAGTGGGTGAAGCAGGCAGTCAGATGGATGCCGATGGATAAGTGGGATGCCTGTGCATTACCTGCTGACCCGGAAGATCTGGAAGGGCGTGTATGCTACGGCGGACTTGACCTTTCAAGCACCACCGACCTTACATCCTTCTGCCTGGTGTTCCCTCCCGAAGATGATGAGGAGCCTTATTACATTCTGCCGTACTTCTGGCTTCCGGAAGATACCCTGACTTTAAGGGTAAACCGCGACCATGTTCCCTATGATGTGTGGGAGCGCCAGGGATACATCCAGACCACGGAAGGCAATGTAGTCCATTATGCTTTTATTGAGAAATTTATCGAGAAGCTCGGTGAGAAATACAATATCCGTGAAATTGCCTTTGACCGCTGGGATGCCGTTCAGATGGTGCAGAACCTGGAAGGTATGGGATTTACGGTCGTTCCGATGGGACAGGGCTTTGCCAGTATGTCACCGCCTACCAAGGAGCTGATGAAGCTGACACTGGAACAGAAGCTGGCGCACGGAGGACATCCGGTTCTCCGCTGGAATATGGACAATATCTTCATCCGAACCGCCCCTGCCGGAAATATTAAGGCAGACAAGGCAAAATCCACGGAGAAGATTGACGGTGCGATTGCCTGCATCATGGCACTTGACCGTGCTATCCGCTGCGGCAATGACACCAGCGAGAGCATTTATGATACGAGAGGCTTACTTGTTTTCTGATGCAGATTCATCTGTGATATCAACACCGACAAGGTTGCCTCCGGTCTCATAGCGAAGACCGTCTTTTGTCTCACGCATCACTTCGCCCAAGATATAGTCACCGTGGTAGAAACCTGCGATATCCATCTCCAGTGCTTCCAGTACACGGCATGCCATATTGAAGGATGCAGAACTCAGCTTACGGTCACCGCTCTCAAAACGCTGATAGCTTTGGAGCGGGATATTGGCACGTTCCGCAACTTGCTTCTGGGTCAGGCCCAGAACGATGCGGCGTTCAAACAGAATGCTGCGGTCATTGGTATGAATGGTCTGAAAGCCGTCAAGGCTTACTGTTTCGATCATTTGTAATTACCTCCAAACAAAATAACAGCCAATTGGCTGCATATAATATACATCCAGGTGGCTGTAAAATCAAGAGAGAAAGGGAAAATTGTTATGGGAATTTTCAGCGGATTATTCCGTACACGGGATGCACCCATCAACAGAACAAGCGGAAGCGCCTACAGCTTCTTCATGGGCGGCAGTACTTCCGGCAAACATGTCAATGAACGCACTTCCATGCAGATGACGGCGGTGTATTCCTGTGTGCGTATCCTGTCAGAGGCGATCGCAAGTCTGCCTCTCAACACATTCAGATATACCGACAGCGGTGGCAAGGAAAAAGCCATCACGCATCCGCTGTATCACATCCTGCATGACGAGCCAAATCCGGAGATGAGTTCCTTCATCTTCCGTGAGACCCTCATGACGCACCTTTTATTATGGGGCAACGCTTACGCACAGGTCATCCGTAACGGCAAGGGCGAGATCATCGCACTGTATCCGCTGATGCCCGACCGCATGACTGTAGACAGGGATAAGAACGGGCATCTGTATTACAAATACACGAAGTCCGGTGACGATGCCCCGACCATGGAGAACGGCTCGGTGATTCTGTCCCCTTCTGATGTGCTGCATATACCGGGTCTTGGATTTGACGGCCTTGTGGGATATTCGCCGATTGCTATGGCGAAGAATGCTATCGGTCTTGCCATTGCTGCAGAGGAATATGTCAGTAAGTTTTATGCCAACGGTGCAGCACCTTCCGGTGTGCTGGAGCATCCGGGAACGCTGAAAGATCCTGCCCGTGTGCGTGAGTCCTGGCAGTCCACATTTGGCGGCAGTGCCAATGCCAATAAGGTGGCAGTCCTCGAAGAGGGCATGAAATATACGCCAATCAGTATCTCGCCAAATGAGGCACAGTTCCTCGAAACGAGAAAGTTCCAAATCAATGAAATTGCTCGAATTTTCAGAGTGCCGCCCCATATGGTGGGTGACCTTGAAAAGTCGAGCTTTTCTAATATTGAGCAGCAGTCCCTTGAATTTGTGAAGTACACTCTGGATCCCTGGGTCATCCGGTGGGAACAGGCACTTTACCGGACGCTTCTTTCCGAAGAGGAAAAGAAGACGGTGTTCTTCAAATTCAATGTGGAAGGTCTGCTCCGTGGAGATTATGCAAGCCGAATGAACGGATATGCGACCGCAAGGCAGAACGGCTGGATGAGTGCAAACGACATCCGGGAACTGGAAGACCTAGATCGTATCCCAGCAGAGCTTGGCGGCGATCTCTACCTTGTAAACGGTAATATGCTTCCTCTGCCGCAGGCCGGGGCAGCTTATGCAAAAATTAAAGAAATGGAGGATGACCATGAAGAAACAGAAGAAGTTCTGGAAATGGAAAAACCAGGCCGAAGAAGGGTCGGAGAGGGTTCTTGAACTCTACGGCACCATTGCGGAAGCTTCTTGGTTTGACGATGATGTCACACCGAGGATGTTCCACGATGAACTGTTCGCAGGCTCCGGTCCTGTCACGGTCTGGCTCAATTCCCCAGGCGGTGACTGCATTGCGGCAAGTCAGATATACACCATGCTGATGGATTACAAGGATGATGTGACCATCAAGATCGATGGCATCGCAGCTTCCGCAGCATCTGTCATTGCCATGGCAGGCACAAAGGTCCTGATGGCACCGACTGCTCTGATGATGATCCATAATCCCATGACCATGGCTTATGGCAATCACGCAGATATGGAAAAAGCCATCGAAATGCTGGACGAGGTCAAGGAGAGCATTATCAATGCCTACGAGATTAGAACCGGTATGTCCCGCGCAAAGCTGTCGCATCTCATGGATTCGGAGACCTGGATGAATGCGGTCAAAGCCATCGAACTTGGCTTCGCGGATGACATCCTTACCGATACCAAAAAGGACGCAGCTGACATTCCTGCCTATGCCTTTTCCGGCAAAGAGGTGGAGATGGTGCTTGTAAACAAGCTGACCGCCCACTTTAAGCCCAAGGCACAGACACTCGCACAGGCGGCACAGATTGCCCCTGTAAACGAAACTCCTGCATCTGCAGGCAAAACCTACGATGAGCTGATGAGTCGGCTCAATCTTCTCAAACCTTAAGGAGGATTTTTATTATGAGTAAAGTAAATGAACTGCGCGCTCAGCGCGCAAAGGCATGGGACAAGGCACAGGCTTTCCTCACTGCCAACCGAAACGACAAGGGCATTCTTTCCCAGCAGGATGTCGAGACCTATCAGGCTCTTGAACAGGACATCGTGAACCTCGGTCATGAGATCGAGCGCCAGGAGCGTCTTGATGCTATGGAGCGTGAGATGGCTGCCCCTGTTGCGGCTCCTATCACTGCAAAGCCTGAGGCATCTAAGAAGATGGATACCAAGAACGGTACTGCAGCGGATTCCTACAACAAGGCATTCTGGACTCAGGTACGTTCCAAGAACGGACTACTTATGAGGTAAAGAATGCACTTTCTGAAGGCGTGGATTCCGAGGGCGGCTATCTCGTTCCTGACGAGTTCGAGCGTACTCTGATCTCCGGCATGGAGGAAGAGAGTGCTGTCCGTACCCTTGCCCATGTGTTCACCATTTCCAACGGTGTCCACAAGATTCCTGTTGTCCGCACTAAGGGCAATGCAAGCTGGATCGATGAGAACGGATCTTACGGTGAGAGCGATGATGTGTTCGGCCAGGAGCAGATCGATGCTCACAAGGTCGGCACTATCATCAAGGTATCCGAGGAGCTTCTGAACGATTCCGCATTCGACCTTGAGCAGTACTTCCAGGATGAGTTTGCCCGCCGCCTTGGCTCCAAGGAAGAGGAGGCATTCATTATCGGTGACGGCAGCAAGAAGCCTACCGGTATTCTCCACGCTTCCGGTGCAGAGATCGGCGTGACTGCGGCAAGCGATAAGGCTATCACTGCAGATGAGATCATCGACCTCTACTATAGTCTGAAGGCTCCTTACCGTCAGAAGGCTGTGTGGATGCTCAACGATTCCACTGTCCGTGCCATCCGAAAGCTGAAGGATGCCAACGGCAATTACCTCTGGCAGCCTGCCATCCACGAGGGTGAGCATGATACCCTCATGGGCAAGAAGATCATCACTTCTCCGTATGTGCCTGAGATCGGTGCCGGCAAGAAGGTCATCCTGTTCGGTGACTTCTCTTACTACTGGATCGGTGACCGCCAGGGCATTACCTTCAAGCGTCTCAATGAGCGCTATGCGGATATGGGTCAGGTCGGCTTCCTTGCTTCCCACCGTGTGGATGGCAAGCTTGTTCTTCCTGAGGCAGTGAAGGTCCTTCAGATGAAGGGCACTGCTTCTGCCTAAGCCATTTATTGGGATGGGGTCACGAATCGCTGATCCATCCCTTTTTCCCGGAGGTGATGTCACATGGTAACACTTGAAGAAATGAAGCAGTTTCTGCGTGTGGATTATCCCGACGATGACAGCCTGGTCAGTACGCTGATTTCCTCTGCGGAGGAGCTGTGCGCTTCCGTAGCCCGGCTCTCCATGGAGGAATATCTGGCACTGCCTGAGGATAATGCCAGGACGGCGGTGCTGTATGCAGTGGCATATCTTTATGAACACCGTGAGGAGGCTGACCACCATCAGCTGACACTCGACCTGCGTTCTTTGCTGTTTGGTATTCGGAAGGAGGGCTTCTGATGAAGATAGAACTATTGAATATCCGCATCTTTATATCGAAAAATGATGTGGTCACAGATACCATCGGCAACCATAAAAACTTATGGTCTGAATACTATACCTGTTATGCCACAGTCAGTGCGGAAGCAGGCAAGGAACAAACCGATGCAGGTATGGTGGTGGATGACAGCAAGATTGATTTCACCATCCGCTGGTGTCAGAAAGCATCTGCCATTACATCCACCGGATACCGTGTTCAGTTTAACGGTGAGGTTTATGACATCATCGCCGTCAATCATATGAACTACAAAAGGAAGTGCATCAAGCTTTCCTGCCAGAAAGTGAGGCGGTAAGCATGAGCAGTTCTAAGGTATCCATCGACAGAATGGCAGATGCCATCATGAAGGAACTGAACGATTATGCGGATGCCTCTGCGGACGGTGTGAAGTCTGCGGTACAGAAAGCCGCAAAAACCGTGAAGACGGAGATACAGGCAGGCGCACCTGTGAAGTCAGGCGCTTATAAGAAAAGCTGGTCAACAAAGAATACAGCTGAATCTTCCCATAAGCTGGAGGTCACCGTGTATTCAAGGAACCGATATCAGATTGCCCATCTCCTGGAACATGGTCATGCAAAGAGAGGCGGTGGTCGTGTGTCGGCAAGACCGCATATTGCGGCTGCGGAACAGGCGGGTATTGAACAGCTGGAGCAGGAAATTGAGAGGTGTCTACGCAATGGATAAACTGCTGGAAATTTTAAGGGCAGCGGGTATTCCCTTTGCCTATGACCACTTCGCTGAGGGCGAGTCACCCGACCCGCCTTTTATCTGCTATCTGCTGCCGGATTCGGATCACTTTTCCGCAGACGGCAGGGTCTATTACAAAATCAATGAAGTGCATATTGAACTCTACACAGATACCAAGGACTTGTCTGTGGAGGGGAAGCTGGAAGCCGTTCTGGATGAGCATGGCATTTTCTATGACCGCTCCGAGGTATGGATCGAAAGCGAGAAACTGTATGAAGTCCTTTATTCTTTTGAAATGGAGGCTTAAAAGCTATGGGTAATAAAGTTAAATACAATCTGAAGAATGTCCATGCGGCAAAGCTGAAGGAATCTGTGGTTGACGGTGTGACCAAGTACACCTATGAAGCACCGAAGGCTATCCCCGGTGCAGTCAGCATCAGTCTGGATGCAGAGGGTGATTCCAGTCCCTTCTATGCAGACGGCATCGTGTATTTCCGTTCCGTATCCAACAACGGATACTCCGGTGATCTGGAAATCGCACTCATTCCTGAGTGGTTCCGTACCGAGATTCTCCAGGAGCTACTTGATTCCAATGGTGTGCTTGTGGAGAAGTCTGATAACGCTGAGAGCGTGAAGTTTGCACTGCTTTTCGAGTTTGATGGCGATGTCCGTGCCATCCGTCATGTCATGTATAACTGCACCGCATCCCGTCCTTCCATTGAGTCTGAGACCAAGGAAGATAAGATCGAGCCTGGCACGGAGACCTTGTCCCTTACCGCAGATCCCCGTGAGGATGGCCTGGTTAAGAGCCGTACCGGAGATACCACTGCTGCGGATACCTATCAGAACTGGTATAAGACGGTGTATATCCCTGTGGAAGAGTCCAAGGGTTAATGGAGGTGTGAGATATGCTTCAGAAAACAGTAAAAGTCGGTGACAAGGAGGTAGCGTTCCGCTCCTCCGCAACCATCCCTCGTTTATACCGCATCAAGTTCAAGAGGGATATTTTCAAAGACCTGTCTAAGCTAGAACAGTCCTATAAGGGCAAGACCAGCGAAGGCGGGTCTTTTGAGATTGAAGATCTGGAGATTTTCGAGAACGTGGCCTACATCATGGCATTCCATGCAGACCACACAATTCCGGACAACATTGATGACTGGCTCGACCAGTTTGAAATGTTCTCCATTTATGAGGTTCTGCCGGAAATCCTGGAACTGTGGGGCACCAACCTCATCACGGATGTTCAGTCTAAAAAAAACTTAATCGCAGTGACCGGGAAATGACAACGCCATTATTTCTCCTGCGCTGTACGGAGATAGGCATTGGCATTGCTGACCTTGACCTTCTTACCATCGGAATCGTGATGGATATGTGGACGGAGAAAGGCAATGACAGCGCCAAGTATAACCATACTGTAGTTGCCGGGCAGGTGGAATTCGACAAATTTTAAGGAAAAGGAGGTGGAGCGCATATGGCAAGCAGAATCAAGGGCATTACCGTTGAGATCGGCGGTGATACCACAGGTCTGCAGAATGCGTTAAAAAACGTCAACTCACAGATCAAAAATACGCAGTCTGCCCTTAAAGATGTGAACAAGCTGCTGAAGCTTGACCCGTCCAATGCGGAGCTGCTGACACAAAAACAGAAGCACTTAAAGGATGCCATTGCCGCCACATCCGAAAAGCTCCAGTCCTTAAAGACGGCGCAGGAACAGGCAAAGGCACAGCTTGAAAGCGGTGACCTTGGGCAGGATAAATACGATGCTCTTCAGCGTGAGATCATTGAGACCGAACAGGAACTCAGGCGTCTGCAGGAGCAGGCTATCGAGTCCAATGCAGCTCTGGCAAAAATTGAAGAAGTCGGAGGCAAGTTAGAAACTGTCGGAAATAAGATGACAGGAGTAGGTCAGAAGCTCATCCCTGTCACTGCCGGGGTTACGGCTCTCGGCACGGCAGCGGTAAAGACCACTGCTGACTTCGATTCTTCCATGAGCCAGGTGCAGGCTACCATGGGCATTGCAAAAGATGCCATGTCTGACCTGAATGGAGAGTCCGTCAATACAATGGACGCTCTCCGCAATCTGGCAAAGCAGATGGGTTCGGAAACTGCATTCTCCGCAAGTGAGTGTGCGGATGCAATGAACTATCTGGCTCTTGCCGGATACAGTACCCAGGAAATCTACGATACGCTTCCGACCGTATTGAACCTAGCTGCCGCAGGCGGTATCGACCTTGCTTCTGCATCGGATATGGTCACGGATGCCATGTCTGCCCTCGGTATGGAAACCTCTGAAGCAGACACCATGGTAGATCAGATGGCAAAGACCGCATCTTCTACCAATACCTCTGTGGCACAGCTTGGCGAGGGTAGCCTTACCATCGGTGCAACAGCGAGAACGGTAAAGGGCGGCACAGCTGAACTGAACACGGCACTGGGTATCCTTGCCAACAATGGTATTAAGGGTGCAGAGGGCGGTACGCACCTGCGAAATGTCATTCTGTCCCTGCAGAATCCTACGGATAAGGCTGCATCACAGATGGAAGCCCTTGGCATATCCGTCTATGACTCCGAAGGCAATATGCGTTCCCTCAATGATATCCTCGGAGACCTTAACACCTCTATGGATGGTATGACAGCCGAAGAGAAATCCAATATCATCAGTAAGATCTTCAACAAGACTGACCTATCCGCGGTAAATGCCTTGCTTGCCAATACCGGAGATACTTGGGATGACCTTCAGCAGTCCATCATCGACTCCGGCGGTGCCGCACAGCAGATGGCGGACACACAGCTGGATAACCTTTCCGGTCAGCTGACACTTTTGAAATCTGCACTGGAAGGCTTGGCTATTTCCTTTGGTGAAATCCTCATGCCGATGGTGCGAAGTGCCGTGGAGAAGATTCAGGCATTCGTTGATAAGCTGAACGGCATGAGCGATGCACAGAGGGAGACCATTATCAAGATTATGGCATTCACCGCTGCTTTGGGACCGCTTCTGATTATTCTGGGCAAAACCATATCGACCGTTGGTACGACCATGAAAACCTTCTCGTCTCTGACGAAGGGCGTGGCAAAACTCGGCGTGAAGATTGCAGGAAGCAGCGGTTCTATTACTTCCCTTGGAAGTGCACTTGGAGCTGCGGCGGGTCCCGTCCTTGCTGTCGTGGCAGTGATTGCCGTCTTGGCAGCGGCTTTTAAACATCTGTGGGATACCAATGAAGAATTCCGTAATGCCATTACTGGTATCTGGGAAGGCATCAAATCAAAGTTCATGGAGTTTGGTCAGGCTATTACCGAAAGGCTCAATGCCCTGGGCTTTGACTTTCAGAATATCGTAGAGGTGCTGAAAGCAATATGGGATGGCTTCTGCAGTCTGCTTGCTCCGATATTTGAGGCGGCATTCTCTGTAATTTCTACGGTTCTTGGTACAGTCCTTGATGTCATAGTCGGCATCCTGGATGTGTTCATAGGACTTTTTACCGGGAACTGGTCGCAGATGTGGAACGGCATTAAGGAGATTTTCTCCGGTATCTGGAATGGCATCACCGGAATACTCACTGCCGCGGTAAATATGCTGAAAGGCATCGCAGATGTATTTCTTGGTTGGTTCGGCACAAGTTGGGATGCACTGTGGACTTCCGTGACTACATTCTTCTCGAATATCTGGAACGGAATCGTATCTTTCTTCACTGGTATTTGGGAGACCATCACGAACGTGGTTTCAGTGGGAATCCAGTTCATCGGTGCAATCCTGCAGGCGGCATTTGACATCATCACCTTGCCGTTCCGTTTTATCTGGGAGAACTGCAAAGAGATTATTATCTCTGTGTTGGATGCCATAAAGAATACGGTATCCACGGTTATTAATGCCGTCAGCAGTGTGATTTCGACCGTCCTGAATGCCATCAAATCGGTATTCACCACGGTATGGAATGCAATAAAAACAACGGTCACTACGGTCGTGAACAGCATCAAAACCACGGTGACTACAGTATTCAATGCCATCAAGTCGGTGGCAGCGACAGTGTGGAACGGCATCAAAACTGCTATCAGCACTGTGGTGGATGGGATTAAGAGCAAGGTATCCTCCGTGTTTGAATCCGTAAAGAGTGCGGTATCTTCTGTGTTCAACGGAATCAAGTCCACAGCTACCTCTGTGTGGAACAGCATTAAGAGTGCCATTACCACACCGATTGAAGCAGCAAAGAATACCGTAAAGTCGGCACTGGATAAGATCAGCGGATTCTTCTCCGGTCTGAAGCTTCAGCTGCCACATATCAAGCTGCCGCATTTCAGTATTTCCGGCAGCTTTTCCATCGCTCCTCCGAGCGTGCCTCATCTGTCGATTTCCTGGTACAAGGAGGGTGGTATCCTTACCCGTCCTACTGTATTCGGAATGAACGGCAGTTCTCTGATGGCAGGCGGTGAAGCAGGAGCAGAGGCGGTTCTGCCGCTCAGCAGTTTCTATAAGCAACTTGAGAGCATCATGGCAAGCCGATTTAACAACGATAACGTGGAGAAATATCTGTCCATCATTGCAGCGAACAGCGGCAAAGGCATCTACCTAGATGACGGCACACTGGTCGGCAGGCTTCTTCCTGCCATCGACAGCGGTCTTGGACAGACACAGAAACTGAATGCGAGGTTGAGCCTATGAGAAAACCGGATATTAAGATCAATGATATATGGATGAGCAGTCTCGGCAGGCTTCGTGAGAGCATTGACTTTCCAACTCCGCAGTCCCAGTCGGAGATGATCACTGTACCGGGACGTAATTCCCCAATCAGATACACTGAGGCTCTGGGACGTGTTTCCTATGAGCCTCGTTCTTTTGAAATCATACTGACCATGCTTGGCAGCAGAGAAAAATATAATGCTATGGTATCCGCTACGGTAAATTTCCTCGCAGGAAAGCTGTGCAGGGTTACCACTATCGAAGAACCGGAACTGTATGCGGTGGGAACGATTGAATGTTCTCCGGTGTATGATCCGCTTTCCTGTTCGGATGGGGATTCCTATCGTTATCATACGGATGAGACTGTGATTGCGATTTCGCCTGCAACTCAGCCAAGACCGTATATTCTGACAAACGATTTTATGCCAGTGGTTCCTGTTATAAAAACCACAGCTGAAACAAGTTTTTCATGGAAGGTTGGTAAGGATTCTTTCAGCAAAACAGTCAGTGCGGGTACATGGGAGTTCCCGGAAATGGAACTGCAGCATGGTGATAATTCCATCGTTATTGTTGGAACCGGGAATACCACTTTCCGCTATTGGGAGGGACGGCTATGAGCATATTTCGTATTTATGTGGATGGCAGTCTGTTCTATCATCCCAATTTATCAAAACTTGCCATCACCCATGCACAGGTCTCCGAGGATGCAGAGAGTATCGACAGCTTTACCCTGTCGGCTCCTTATAATCATCCGTACCTAGATACCATCCGTCCAATGGCATCCGTTATCGTCTGCAAAAAGGATGAGGATGTGGTGTTTGAAGGGCGCGCCTTGGATGAGGGCAGTGATTTCTACAACACCCATACCTGGACTTGTGAGTACTGTCTTGCTTATCTGAAGGATACCATTCAGCCGCCGTTTTCCTACAAGGGTCCGCTGAGAGGTCTGCTTGAATACTTCCTTCGCATTCATAACGAAGCGGTGGAAGAGCAGAAAAGGTTTGTTCTGGGGAATGTTACTGTCAGGGATGACAACGATTATATTTCCTACAGCAATTCCGAGTATTCCGTCACCATGGATACCATCAAGAATAAGCTCCTGGATACCCATGGCGGCTATCTGCAGATCAGATACACTGAAAGCGGCAAGGTACTGGATTACTTGGAGGACTTTAATCTAAGGACTTTGCAGACCGTAGAGTTTGGCAAGAACCTTTTGGATGTGAAGATCACCCGTGACCATACGGAACGGGCAACGGCTCTCATTCCGCTGGGGGCAAAGAAAAAGACCACCGATGAGGAAGGCAACGAAACCGAGTCTGATGAGCGAGTGGACATCACATCCGTCAACGGCGGCAAAAACTATATCTGCGATGAGAATGCAGTAAAAGAGATCGGTTGGATATGGACGAGTGAGATCTGGGAGAATGTAACCCTTCCGGGCAATCTTCTCCGTAAGGCAAAGACCAGACTGGCAGACCTCATCAAGGGAGTCACCAGTATTGAACTCACCATCGTGGATGAGTCCGATACCGGTGCGGACATCGGGGATATCCGTGCAAGGATGTATGTGGAGTGTATCTCAAAACCGCATGGTATCAATGGAACATATCTTGTTGTGAGCAGAACGAGAGATTATCTGAATCCCTCTGGCAATACCATCACCATTGGAGCAAGCGGTGTGACATTGACCTCGGCAACAGCACAGCAGAACAGAAATATCGAGGCTTTGGAAGATGACCTTTTCGGGCAGACCTCAAAGATAGAATCCATTTCTGGCAGAATCGATGACATCAATGCGCAGAAGATGTACCGCACAGAACTGGTGGTGGACGGTGTGAGTATCTTCCGGGATAAGGGTCAGGCAAGCACCATGCGGTACAGGGTCTATTCCTGGGATAAGGACATCACGGATACGCTGTCTGCATCTGCCTTTGTATGGCACCGCCGTTCCGGGAATTCTGAAACAGACGCCCAGTGGGATGCCTCCCATATCGGCATGAAAACAATCACAATTACCACAGAGGATGTGCAGGACAACGCATCTTTTTTCTGTGAAGTAACACTTTAAGGAGGAAATGCAAATGCCTACAGTATTAACATCGAGCCAGCAGACCTTTGTGGATATTACAGACCAGAGGAAACTGTCGGCTTATATCACTTCCAATCTGCCTAAGACGCAGAGCGAAGATCCCAATGTCCTGCCGCATACCTATGCACCGAGCTGGGCATCCACCAATCTGACACTGACTCCTGTGGTTTTCCTAGATCAGAGCAGTGTGGCCTTAAATGCCACAGGTCTGACAATCACCTGGAAGAGAAAGGACGGCACCAGTGCAGAAGCCAACCTGACTACCGGAGAAACCGTGACCAACGGCATTCTTAAGGTCACACAGAACAAGCTGTCTGCGTCCGCATCCGGCATGATTACCTACATCTGCTATATCAGTTACTATGATTCCGAAACGAAGAATACGGTCAATATCTCTTCGGATATCACCTATACGCTGGTTAAGAATGCAACGAATGCAAAGCTTGCCTATGTGACCGCTGATACCTATGTATTCAAGTACGATACTTCCGGTTCCCTTGTTGGAGCATCACAGGCAGCACTTTCTGCACAGGTGCAGGGTGTGACTATCAGTAAATGGCAGTACAAGAACAGCTCCGGCAATTGGGCGGATTATCCGACCACTTCGGACAATACCAATATTACGAGCGGCACCCTTGTAGTGAAGCCTGCTCATTCTGTTTTTATCAACAACGTGGCACAGATCAAAGTGGTAACCTCCGATTCTGATGTCTACGATACCGTCTCCATCACCAAGATGTATGATGGAACCAAGGGCGATCCCGGCACTCCGGGCAGTACGGGTGCAGCGGGAACTGGCGGACTTTCCGTCATTCTGGGCAATGAGACTCAGGCCATTGCGTGTACAGCTAGCGGCACAACATCGGCGGCATCGACCATCACGATTCCATTTACTGGATATGTGGGTATTACCCAGACTGCCTGTAGCTGCACGGTGGGGACCCTGCCGACTGGTATTACTGTAAAATCCAATACAGCGGCAACAGCATCTGCAGTCGGAAAACTGGAACTGTCTGTGGCATCATCCTCTAGTCTTGGTGGCAGTTCTGTTCTGTCCGGCGATATCACATTGACCTTCGCCATTTCCGGCAAGACCGTGACCAAAGTATTCTCCTGGATCAAGGCGAAGGCAGGCTCTAATGGTACTGCCGCAGTTGTGTTCTCTGTGTATGCACCTAACGGCACAGTGGTGCAAAACCAGTCAGGCACACTTCAGCTTGCCACTTCAGCCTACAGCGGTACGACTGCTATCACCTCTGCAGCCTATCAGTGGGCAAAGTACGTGAACGGCAGCTGGACGAACATCAGCGGTGCGACTTCTTCCACACTGACAGTTTCTGGTTCGGATATCGTAAATATCCAGTCTTACAGATGTACCATGACATACTCTGGCAAAACCTATGTGGATGTTATTACCGTAGAGGACAAATCTGACCCGTATGTTTCTGAAATGCTCTCCATAGGTGGGTTCACCGTAAAGAACAATCTCGGCGGTGTAGTGCCGTATGTCGTTGTCCGTACCAATCAGAAAGAAGTTGACCCTCTGCTTGGTATCATCAGCGAGACGGCACCTTCTTCTCCGAAAAGCGGAGATTACTGGTATAAGATTGACCATTCCGCAAAGACTGTGACCTTGATGAAATGCAGCGGTTCCGCCTGGACTGTTTCAGCGGACAGTCAGTCCATGACCTACACCTGGTATGCCCAGGACAAGGATGGCAGAGAGATAAGCTTTGGCAAGAGCGGAAAGGTAATCTATCTGTCTGCCTCGGATATCGACAGCATCATGACATTGCAGTGCGACGTTTCTGGGTAAGGAGGTGTTCGAATGGCACTTTTGACCTGCTGTCAGCAGACATTTCAGAATGTAACGGCATATGAGGAAATGCTCGGTGATGTGGATAATCTCAAGGTGCAGGTGCATGAGTGCTATGCCGAAATCTCCAAAACCTCCAGTGAGATCATCAGTACCGTCCAGGACACCTACCTTTCCAAATCCGATCTTGAATCCATACGGCAGGATTTTCAAACCAGCATCACACAGAACAGCAGTGAGATACGTATGGATTTTACGTCTATTACGGATGAAATCAAAGGAAACGTTGCATATAACCAAGAGTTGCTTGAAGAGTATATCCGTTTTAAGGGTGCGCTTATTGAGCTTGGCAGAGTTGGTAATGCCTTCACTGCCGAGCTTTCTAATGTAGAACTTGCCTTCAAGGAAAATGGTCAGAAAATCGCATACATTTCAAATAACAGCTTAGTTATTACCAATACAGAAATCAGAAACAAGCTGTCTCTTGGAAATGAAGCGAGAGGATGGTTTGATTTTATACCAAGAACAAACGGAAATCTTTCCATAAAATGGAGAAATCCAGTATCGTAAAGGAGTGATGAATTATGGCTTCTAGCGGGAGTATTACAACAAATGCATATGAAAACAGCTCTCTTACGCTATCATGGAGTCTTTCAAGTCAAGATGTTGCAAATAACACATCAACGATTGCATGGACACTGAAGGGCTCTGGATCTGCGACAAGCTGGTATATGTCCGGTAATTTCAAGGCGGTGATTAATGGTACTACAGTTTATTCCAGTGCTGACCGTATTCAGCTTAGAAATGGGACAGTTGTAGCTTCCGGCACTCTGAAAATTACTCATAGCGCAGATGGAACGAAGTCCTTTAGCCTAAGCTGTGAGGCGGGAATATATAACTATGCCGTTAACTGTACAGCAAGTGGAACACATACGTTAACGACTATTCCAAGGGCATCTAGTGTGTCTGCTGAAGCTGCAGATATGGGAAGTACATCAAGTATAACCATTACAAGAGCATCTTCTTCCTTCACCCATACGCTTTCATACAGCTTTGGCAGTGCATCGGGAACAATTGT
Source organism: Aerococcaceae bacterium NML190073 (assembly GCA_026131555.1). Taxonomy (GTDB): domain Bacteria; phylum Bacillota; class Bacilli; order Lactobacillales; family Aerococcaceae; genus Abiotrophia. The sequence goes on from JAMXJH010000002.1 coordinate 71,659, forward strand.
AACAAAGACAACCTCGACTTCTTATTCCTGGTCCGTGCCACTATCTCTTGCAAGCCAAGTTCCGAGTGCGCTAAGCGGAACGTGTACCATTACCTGTGATACATATAACGGAGATACGAAAATCGGTACTAAGACCTGTACGATGAAATTAAGCGTTCCCCTTTCTGTAAAGCCGACAATAGGAAGTCTTACAGCTGTAAGAGTGGATGGTGATGTGCCTTCCAGTTGGGGGATTTATGTGAAAACAAAATCCAAAGCAAAACTCACTATCAATAATGTTGCTGGAAGTTACGGTTCAACCATATCTTCATACTCTATTTCCGGCGGTGGATTTTCGAGTACGAGTTCCAGTTTTACTACTGGATTTCTGAATACATCTGGAAGTATTACTTTTACAGCTAAAGTTACGGATTCCAGAGGAAGAACATCTGACGAAAAGACAGTAATTGTTTCTGTTGTTGATTATTCTGCACCTACCTTTACAAATGTACTCTGCCAAAGGGCACTGTCAAACGGTACAGTAAATGATGACGGAACATATATCAGAGGGCTTGCTTCTTTTAGTTATTCATCCTGCGGCAGTAAAAACTCTGTCACAAGGAAAGTAGAGTACAAGAAATCGTCAGTATCATCATGGACAAATGCAAATACAAGTTTTTCATCTGGTACTGCATTCACATTTGGCAGCGGAGGGATTTCTATTGAGAATTCTTATGATGTCAGACTTACTGTAACAGATGCCTTTACTTCGGTCTCTGTTGTAGATACTGTTTCAACAGCTGCAGTTTTGATGGACTTTAAAGCTGGAGGCAAAGGAATCGCCATCGGAAAGGTATCTGAGTATGATAAGACTTTTGAAGTTTCGGAAGATTGGAATGTGCGTGTGTATGGGAAACTGCTGTCTGAATATATAACGTCTCTTACAAATGCGATATACCCGGTTGGAAGTATATACATGAGTGTAAAAAATACAAATCCATCGACATATTTTGGAGGCACTTGGGTAGCTTGGGGAAGCGGTCGAGTTCCAGTTGGTATTAATACGGCAGACTCTAATTTTTCAACAGTAGAAAAAACTGGCGGTGCATCAACCATAACCCTAACGACATCACAAATGCCAGCTCACACACATAGCTTCACAGGCAGCTCTGCTACAACAAGCAGTGCTGGAGCGCATACCCATAATCTGAATCTCCAAAAGACTACCTGGTCGGGGTCATCCAGCAGCCGTGTTGTTGTAGATGCGACATCAGGATATACGGAGCTTACAAACAAAGCAACAGCTTCTGCAGGTGCTCACACACATACAGTTACTGCAAAAGGTACAAATGCGAATACCGGTGGAGGTGATTCTCACTCAAATCTACAGCCTTATATTGTTTGCTATATGTGGAAAAGGACAGCGTAACATTTATATTTCGGAATTAAGCATCTCTACGGAGGTGCTTTTTTCATACTTAATTTTAGAAAAGGAGGAACAGTTCGATGAAGGAATTTTGGAACGGAATACAGCTTGTATTCACTGTGGTCGGTGGCTGGCTTGGATATTTTCTTGGCGGCTGTGATGGTCTTTTGATTGCACTCGTGATGTTTGTTGCTATGGACTACATCTCTGGTGTGATGTGTGCCGTTGCAGATAAGAGTTTATCCAGCGAAGTCGGATTCAAGGGTATCTGCAGAAAGGTACTTATTTTCATTCTTGTGGGCATTGCAAATATTCTTGATGTCCAGGTAATTGGAACAGGCAGTGTTCTTCGTACAGCAATTATCTTCTTCTATATTTCCAACGAAGGCGTATCCCTTCTTGAGAATGCGGCACATTTGGGACTTCCTGTGCCAGAAAAGTTAAAGGTTGTGCTGAAACAGTTACATGACAAAACAGATGAGGAGGAATAAAAACATGGGATACACAAATAGTTCAATGGTGGCTTATACCAAACTCAGTCCTAATCATTCAGGACAGAGAACACATTCAATTGACAGAATCACACCACACTGCGTTGTTGGACAGTGCAGTGTTGAAACATTAGGAAACATCTTCTATCCGACTTCAAAACAGGCAAGCTGTCAGTACGGAATTGGTTCTGATGGCAGAGTCGGTATGTATGTCGAAGAGAAGAATCGTTCCTGGTGTTCTTCTTCCAATGCTAATGATTAGAGAGCAATTACAATTGAATGTGCAAGTGATACAACAGAGCCATATACAATGAATAACACTGTATATGAAACTCTTATCAAGCTTTGTACCGATATCTGCAAGAGATACGGAAAGAAGAAACTTCTATGGTTTGCAGATAAGGACAAGTCCTTAAACTATGCACCAAAGTCTGATGAAATGCTTATCACAGTTCACAGATGGTTTGCGAATAAAAGCTGTCCAGGCAACTGGCTCTATGCAAGACTTGGTGATGTAGCTGCAAGGGTAACAGCAAATCTTTCCGGAACATCCGCAGTTTCAAAAGGAACTCAGGCATCTTCATTTAAGAATATGTCTGATGCAGATGTGATTGCCAAGGTGGGATCGCTGTTCACTGCTGACCAGAAGAAAAGCGGTATCCTGGCATCTGTATCTCTTGCCCAGTTTATTCTGGAGTCCGGCTACGGCAAGAGCGAACTTGCCCAGAATGCCAATAACTGCTTCGGCATGAAGAAGTCTCTCTCCGGCAACACCTGGAGCGGTTCTACTTGGGACGGCAAGAGCATCTACACCAAGAAGACGCAGGAAGAGGAAAACGGCAAGCTGATCACCATCACTGCCGACTTCCGCAAGTATTCTAAAGTGGAGGATTCCATTGCCGACCACTCTGCATATTTGCTTGGTGCAAAGAACGGTTCCGCACTCCGCTATAACGGCCTTAAGGGATGCACTGACTACAAGAAGGCAGTACAGATCATCAAGGACGGCGGTTATGCGACCTCCAGCACCTATGTCAGCAATCTGTGCAGTATCATCGAGAGATGGAATCTCACCAAGTATGATGCGGCAGTTTCTGCTGAACCTGCAAAGCCTGCCGGAAACGGCATGACGAATGCAGACTGCCCGTTCCTGGTACGCATTAGCATCAATGACCTCAACATTCGCAAGGGTGCAGGCACGAACTATGCCAGAACCGGGAAATTCACCGGAAAGGGTGTGTTCACCATTATGGAGGTGAAGGCAGGAATAGGCTCTGCGAAAGGCTGGGGCAGACTGAAATCCGGTGCCGGATGGATCGCCCTCGATTACGCAGTCAGAGTGTAAACTGAATACGCTTCTTTTGACCCATGGGTTTCTCTTCGGAGATTCCTATGGGTCTTTTTTTATATTTTGAAGTTTTTTCAAAAACAGCGTCCTTTCATACCCGCTTTCAAGGCTACTCGTTAGGAAGGCAAACTCCTCGGTAAGAAAAATAAAAAAGTTTTCAGACCGCATCCTTTTGACCGCCTTCCCAAGGCTAAACGATAGAGGGAAGCAAAAAGCCCCTCGGAAAGTGAGGTAAAAGCCATGAAGCACAATTTGAAGATCAGTGTTTCAAAAGCACCGCAGACAGGCGGTGTGGTCACCTGCAGAAGTGTCGGAATCAGGGAGCGTTTCTTACGATTTCTGTTCGGCAGCAAGCAACGCATCACCATCCTCATCCCGGGTGACAGCGTGGACGAGGTTGCCATCTGCGAGTCTATGAAAGGAGGTACAGGACATGAATAAGGCAAAACTGATTCTCGACGTTGCCCAGCTGATGCTTAAGGTAGTTCAGGATCTGCGTTCTTTATCTGACAGTGTCCAGGCGGTATGTGAAGCCGTCACGGAAGGTCTGTCGGAAGAGCAGGTGCAGGAGCAGAAGGCTATTGAAGCAAAGCCTGTGCAGGGAGAGAAGCCTGCCGTCTCTCTTGAGAAAGTACGCAGTGTTCTCGCAGAAAAAAGCCAGACAGGACATACGGCAGAAGTCCGAGCCATCATTCAGAAATACGGTGCAAGCCGTCTGAGTGATATCGATGCAAAAGACTATGCGGCAGTTCTGAAGGATGCGGAGGAACTGAACTGATGGCAAAACACGCAGTACTGTCCGCTTCCGGTTCACACCGCTGGCTCAACTGTTCCCCGTCGGCAAGACTGGAACTGGAATTTGAGAACACCTCTTCGGAAGCGGCAAAAGAAGGAACAGCCGCACACGCTCTGTGCGAACACAAGCTGAAAAAGGCTCTGAAAAAGAGAAGCAGACGTCCAACATCCGAGTATGACTCTGATGAGATGGAAGAATGCACTGACGGCTATGTGGAGTTCGTGATGGAGCAGTACGAAGCGGCGAAACAGACCTGTCAGGACCCTATCATCCTGATCGAACAGCACCTTGACTTCTCCTGCTATGTGCCGGACGGCTTCGGTACGGGAGACTGCATCATCGATTTCAAGTATGGCCTTGGGGTTCTGGTGGATGCGGTAGAGAATCCGCAGATGATGCTGTATGCACTGGGCGCACTGGAACTTTATGATGCCCTCTACGATATCAAAGAGGTATCCGTGAGCATCTTCCAGCCGAGACGTGAAAATGTCAGCACCTGGACGATTCCCACCGCACAGCTTAGGGACTGGGCAGAAAACACACTGAAGCCGAAAGCAGTTCTTGCTTACAACGGCGAGGGTGCTTATGTTCCCGGCGAATGGTGTACCTTCTGCAGAGCCTCTGCAAGATGCAGGGCAAGAGCCGAAGAAAAGCTGAAGCTGGCACAGTCGGAGTTCAGACTCCCGCCACTGCTTACCGATGCGGAAATCGAAGAGATTCTTGCTATCATTCCTGACCTTACGAAATGGGCAAACGAGATCACAGCATATGCCACTGACGCTGCCGTAAATCACGGCAAGGAGTGGGACGGATTTAAGGTGGTCGAAGGGCGCTCCGTTCGTAAGTACCGCGATGAAGCAAAGGTTGCAGAAGCCGCAAAGGAACACGGTTACACAGACATCTACCGTCAGTCCCTCATACCTATGACCGAGATGCAGAAGCTGATGGGCAAGAGCAAATTTGAGGAAATTCTCGGTGACCTCATCTACAAACCACCGGGCAAGCCGACACTGGTTCCGGCATCGGACAAGCGTCCGGCTATGAACGTATCAAACGCAATAAACGACTTTAACGAAATCTAAGGAGGATTTTTATCATGGCAAATTCTATTAACAAGACTAAGGTTATCACCGGCACGGGCACCCGTCTCTCTTACTTCCACGGCTGGGAGCCTGTTTCCATCAACGGCGGTGCGGAGAAGTATTCCGTTTCCGTTCTCATTCCGAAGTCTGATACTGAGACGGTGAATGCAGTCAACGCTGCGATCGATGCTGCCATCGAAGAGGGCATTGCCAAATTCGGCGGCAAGAAGCCTAACAAGGCTGCAATCAAGACTCCGCTCCGTGACGGCGATGTGGAGCGTGACGATGAAGCTTACAAGGGTCATTACTTCATCAACGCCAACAGCACTACGGCACCGCAGATCGTAGACCGCGCGGTCAAGCCTATCCTGGACAGAGGTGAGGTATATTCCGGTTGTTATGCCCGTGTTTCTCTCAACTTCTATGCATTCAACTCCAACGGCAACAAAGGTATCGCCTGCGGTCTGGGCAACATCCAGAAGATCCGTGACGGTGAGCCTCTCGGCGGCAAGACCTCTGCAGCAGATGACTTCAGCACTCTCGCTGATGACGATTTCCTGGCATAAGGAGGTGCGGATATGGACTCTGTTATCGTAAGCACCGTTCTTGTCAACATTCTGCTTGGATGTTTCTCCCTCGCCGTTCTCTCCTGGGTGTTTGTGGGGGTGGAGACCTTCATCCATGACCGCAAGCGCGAAAAGCGTGAAGAGGAATCCGCAAAGCGTGATGCCGAATATCATGTGAAGCGCATAGAGCAGCTGGACAAGTAATCGGATATTTTTACACAAGTCTGAGGCGGTATGGAGGGATATTCTGTACCGCCTCTTTTTTCATTGGAGGCTGAATATGAAGAATTTAGAAATTGATATTGAGACCTTCTCCTCGGTGAACCTTGCCAAATCCGGTGTGTACCGCTATGTGGAAGCGCCTGACTTCGAGATCCTGCTCTTCGGATACAGCGTGGACGGCGGTGAGGTCAAAGTGGTCGATCTGGCTTCCGGAGAGAAGCTGCCAAAGGAAATACACGATGCATTGGAAGATGAGAGCATAACCAAGTGGGCATTCAACGCACAGTTTGAGCGTATCTGTCTTTCAAGATTCTTAGGTTATCCGACCGGAGAGTATCTTGAACCGGATAGCTGGAAATGCAGTATGGTATGGTCTGCTTATAGGGGACTTCCGTTATCCCTGGAAGGAGTCGGTGCTGTTCTTGGACTTGAAAAACAGAAGCTTACCGAAGGCAAAGACCTCATCCGCTACTTCTGTGTTCCCTGCAGTCCGACTAAGGCTAACGGTCAGAGAACGAGAAACCTCCCATCTCATGCACCGGATAAGTGGCAGCGATTCAAGGCATACAACATCCGTGATGTGGAAGCGGAGATGCAGATACAGGACAGGCTGAAAAAGTTCCCTGTGCCGGACAGCATTTGGGAAGAATACCACCTTGACCAGGAAATCAATGACAGAGGCATTATGGTGGACATGCCATTCGTGGATCGGTGCATTGAGATCGACCGTGTGTCCCGTGAAAGCCTGACTGCCGCAATGCAGGAGCTGACCAGTTTGGATAATCCCAATTCCGTAACACAGATGAAAGGCTGGCTTGCAGACAACGGCATGGAAACGGACACCCTCGGCAAGAAGGCTGTGGCGGCACTGATGAAAGAGGCTCCTGACCATCTGGCAGAGGTGCTTGCTCTTCGTCAGCAGCTTGCCAAGTCATCGGTGAAGAAGTATCAAGCTATGCAGAATGCCGTTTGTGAGGACAGCCGAATCAGGGGATGCTTTCAATTTTTAGGTGCAAACCGAACAGGGCGCTTTGCCGGAAGGCTCGTGCAGCTGCAGAATCTTCCTCAGAACCACATGTCCGATTTGGCAGAAGCGAGAGGCTTGGTACGGAGCGGAAATTATGATGCTCTGGATATGCTTTATGATGATATCCCGGATACACTTTCACAGCTGATCCGTACAGCCTTCATTCCAACGGTGAACAAATCGTTCATCGTAGCGGACTTTTCTGCAATCGAAGCCAGGGTCATTGCATGGTTTGCAGGTGGAGACTGGAGATCAGAAGTCTTTGCATCCGGCGGTGACATCTATTGTGCATCGGCATCGCAGATGTTTGGTGTTCCGGTAGAGAAGCATGGCATCAACGGTCATCTCAGACAGAAGGGCAAGATCGCAGAACTGGCACTTGGCTATGGCGGCTCTGTGGGTGCGCTGAAGGCTATGGGGGCATTAGAGATGGGATTGACCGAAGAAGAACTTCCGGGATTGGTTCAGGCATGGAGACAGTCCAATCCGATGATCGTCCGCTTCTGGTGGGATGTGGACACTGCTGTAAAGAATGCAATCAAGCAGAAAACGGTGCAGACTACTCACGGCATACAGTTTGACTGCAGGAGCGGGATGCTCTTCATTTCCCTTCCATCGGGCAGAGTCCTTTCCTATGTAAAACCACGTATGGGAGAGAATAAGTTTGGCGGTAAGTCTGTTACCTATGAAGGTGTCGGCGGCACAAAGAAATGGGAACGCCTGGAGAGCTACGGACCTAAGTTTGTGGAGAATATCGTCCAGGCAACCTCCCGTGACATTCTGATGTATGCCATGCAGACACTTCGGTGCTGCAGTATCGTTGCCCATGTGCATGATGAACTGATTATAGAAGCAGATCCCCGTATGAGCCTGGAAGCCGTCTGTGAGCAGATGGCAAGGGTGCCGTCCTGGGCAGAGGGCTTATTACTTCGTGCTGATGGCTACAAATGCAATTTTTATAAAAAAGACTGACAGAAACGTCCTTTTTCACCTCCTGCCAAGGCTGCCAGGTAGGAGGTGTTTTTCTATGCATATTACTACGATTAAAGCAGCTGACGGCAGCAGACCGGAGATCATCCGTCCGACCGAAGCCGAACAGCAGAATGAATATGACTACATCCTGGCAGAGAGCCTTACAAAGAAACTTTTGGAAAAAGGGCTGATTTCTGTGGATGAATTCAACAAGATCATGGAGAAAAATAGGCGAACTTTCTCCCCGTTATTCTCCCGTATCTGAGCAGATATAACTTGCTATTTAGACACTTCAGAGTGATATATAGACTACCCTGAATGAAAGGAGAGCGAGACTATGAAGCGAATAACAAAGATTGAAGCGGCAGAGCCTGCGAAGGCAAGAAAACTCAGAGTAGCTGCTTATGCCAGAGTTTCCACGGATTCCGATGAACAGCTCATCAGCCTGGATGCACAAAAGAATCATTATGAGGTTCTGATCCGCTCCCGTAAGGATTGGGAGTTTGCAGGACTCTACTATGACGAAGGTATCAGCGGAACAAAGATGGCAAAGCGTGACGGGCTTTTAACCATGCTGGCAGACTGCGAGAGAGGACTGATTGACTACATCATTGTAAAATCCATCAGCCGATTCTCACGAAACACTGTGGAGAGCATCGAGACAGTCCGAAAGCTCTGCGGCTTGGGCATTTACATTTTCTTTGAGAAGGAAAATATTGATACCGGAAAGATGGAAGGCGAACTGCTCCTTTCTATTCTCTCAAGCTTTGCGGAAAGCGAATCCCGATCGATTTCGGAGAATGAGACCTGGAGTATTCAGAAGCGGTTCCGCAACGGCACCTACAAGATTTCCTATCCTCCCTATGGTTACGATTACATTGACGGTGAGATGGTGGTTAATCCGGAGCAGAGCGAGATTGTGAAATGGATCTTTTCACAGGTGCTTTCCGGCAGCAGTCCGGCACATATTGCAAAGGAGCTGAATGCCAGAGGCATTGCCACCAAGCGAGGCGGCAAGTGGACAGGCCACACAGTCAACGGCATGATCCGCAACGAGAAGTACACGGGTGATGTGATTTTTCAGAAAACCTACTCCGATGATACTTTTACCCGCCGCAGGAACAACGGTGAGAGAGACCAGTTCTTTGCAGCAGACCATCACGAAGCCATCATCAGTCATGAGGATTTCGATGCCGCCAATGACATCATCTTCCGAAACGGTGCTGAGAAAGGCATCTACGCAGACAGCAGGAAGTACCAGAACCGATACGCTTTCTCCGGCAGGATTATCTGCGGAGACTGCGGAGCGGTGTGGAAGCGCAGAAAGATTGCAGATTATTTCGGTTATGTCTGCACCACGCACCTGGATGACAAGGATTCCTGCAGCATGAAATCTATCCGAGAGGATGTGGTAAAGGCGGCGTTTGTCACCATGATAAACAAGCTGATCTTTGCAAGGGACAAGGTCCTTCTTCCCTACTCAAATGCACTGAAAAATGAGGAAAAGGCAGAATACCTGGATGTCCTGGATGAGTTGGAAGACAGACTTGAGAAGAACCTTCAGAAAAGGCAGCAGGTCACGCAGCTCTTTACCAGGGGCTTCCTTGACCCAGCGGTCTATGCGAAGCAGAACGATGAGCTTCTGAATGTAAGTGCATGGCTCACTGCGGAGAAAGATGCCATTATTGCAAAGATCAGCGGAGGCACAAATCAGAAAGAAGCCCTGGAAGACATCCTGCACTACACATCAGGAGCTTCCATGCTGACAGAATTTGACGAAGACCTTTTTACAAGATTTGTGGACAGGGTCATCGTTTACAGCAGAACGGAGATTGGATTCTGCATGAAATGCGGACCCATCTTCCGGGAAAGGATTTGATTATGAAGCACACACCATACGGATACGACATTGTGGGCGGTGCGGCGGTCATTAACGAAGAACAGGCTGCCAACCTGCGAAAGCTGTGTGAGAACTACCTTTCCGGCATGTCCTTTGTTCAGGCGGCAAAGGATGTGGGACTGGAGATGAAGCACAGCGGTGTCAAAAGACTTATGTAGAACAAACGCTACCTTGGAGACGATTTTTACCCGGCAATTCTGACCGCTGAAATCGCCCAAGCAGTAGAAGCTGAAAGGCTGAGAAGAGATGCCCTTTACAAGGGTAAGAGATACACGAAGGAAGCTGCGGTCACGGTGATTCCCTCAAGGTTTGCCGTGAAGCGAACCGCATCGAAATACCAAGACCCTGTCAAGCAGGCAGAATATTCCTACAGTCAGATAAAGGAGGCGAAGTAAATGCAGGCATTGGCACAGAATGTTACCGTCATTCCGGCACGAAGAAGAGTCGGTTCACAGAGAGCAGCCACACAGGTGCAGAAGACCAGAGTGGCCGCCTACTGCCGTGTTTCCACGGACTCCGAAGAACAGGAAACAAGCTACGAGGCACAGGTCAGCCATTACACGGAGTACATTCAGAGCAAACCGGAATGGCAGATGGTTGAGGTTTACGCCGATGACGGCATCTCAGGCACCAACACCGCCAAGAGAGACGAGTTTAACCGCATGATTGCAGACTGCGAAGCCGGAAAAATAGACCTGATTATCACCAAGTCGATCAGCCGATTTTCAAGAAATACGCTGGACTGCCTGAAGTACACCCGAAAGCTGAAGGCACTGAATATCGCCGTTTTCTTTGAGAAAGAGAACATCAACACCCTGGATTCCAAGGGTGAGGTGCTTCTGACCATCATGGCTTCCCTTGCTCAGCAGGAATCCGAATCCCTGTCAGCCAACGTGCGAATGGGCATCCAGTTCCGCAATCAGCAGGGCAAGGTTCAAATCAACCACAACTGGTTTTTAGGCTACACGAAGGACGCAGACGGCAACTTGGTTATTGACCCGGAGCAGGCTGAAATCGTCCGCCGCATCTACCGGGAGTACCTGGAAGGTGCAAGCTTCCTGCAGATCAAGCGAAGCCTGGAAGCAGACGGCATCCGAAATGGAGCGGGACATCTCAAATGGCATGTGAGCAACATCCAGCAGATTCTTACCAACGAAAAGTACATCGGCGATGCTCTTCTGCAGAAGACCTACACGGTCAGCATCCTTGACAAGAAGCGTGCCGCCAACAACGGTGAGATGCCGAAGTACTATGTGGAAGGAAGCCATGAAGCCATCATCGACAGAGATGTGTTCATGAAGGTCAGAGCGGAGATTGCAAGACGAGCCAATCTGAATCCTGACGGCAAACGCAGAATTTACAGCAGTAAGTACGCTCTTTCCGGCATGGTATTCTGCGGACACTGCGGTGACATCTACCGCCGAGTGAAATGGAACAACCGAGGCTGCAAATCCACGGTTTGGCGGTGCGTCAGCAGAGTTCTCAAGGGGCAGATGGATTTTGACTGCCCGGCAAGGACAGTAAAGGAAGAAGTCCTGCAGGGGGCCATTGTCACGGCTGTCAATGATGCCTATGCAAGAAGAAACGCCGTCATCGCTCTTCTGAAAACGAACATTCAGGAAACGGTCTTTGATGACTTGGAAGCAAGGATTGCGGCGGTGGATGCACAGCTTGCAGAGCGTCAGCAGGAACTGATCGATGCCGATGGCAACAAGGAAGAAGAAGCTCGAATCGAAGATTTGATTTCAGAACTGCGGGAAGAGCATCAGGACATCCTTTCCGAGGCGGCAGAGCGAACCGACCTGCAGAGCCGCATGAACGACATGATCTCCTTCTTGGACGAGATGCCATCAGCCATTGCGGAGTACGATGAGGTCATTACACATAGGCTGGTAAACAAGGTCACCATTTTTGATAAGAAGATCGTGGTGGAACTGAAATCCGGCTTGGAGCTGGAAGTGGAAGCGTAAAAAATGGACACAAAACGAAACCCGGAGCCGATTTTTGATGGTCAGTTCCGGGTGATTTTTATTATGCAGATATAACTTGACTTTACGCCTATTCAGAGTGACTTATAGACGGACGCGCAGATGGGTTTTGACGGCTAAAAAATTTCGCAGAGTATCAAAATCTGCGAACCAAATGAATAGCATATTTCAACCATGCTACTCCTACATTATGCATAATGTCGCATTTTTTGTCAATATATCGCCGCGAAATTCAGGGTATATAGCTCGTATTATTGATTGCGATTCATTTTATATGAGAAGCTTACTTCCATTTGCCGTCATCGTTATAGTCATACCTGGAGGTGATCTCATGCCGAGAAAAGGCGAAAATATCTATAAACGAAAAGACGGCAGATGGGAAGGCAGATATGTTAAAGGCCGAGACGGCAAGAAAGCAATATATGGATATGTATATTCAAAATCATACTCTGAGGTAAAAAAACAGCTGATACTGAAAAGAGCTGAGTACGCTTTGGAAGAAAATAAGCCGTCAGCATCTGTTATGAAAGACGGAAAGTTTTCAGATTTGTCGGAGATGTGGCTCCGCTCGATTCAAGCATCAGTAAAGGAATCAACCTGGATCAAATATAGGAACATTCTAAAATGCAGTATTGTTCCACGGCTCGGAAATACACACCTGAGTGAGATTGATTATTCTGCAGTTTCTGCCCTATGCAACGAGTTGATGGAATTCGGCGGTAAGGATCAGAGTGGCCTCGCCACCAAAACAGTTGCGGATGCACTTTCTCTCACCAAAGCCGTCATTAAATATGCTTCCCGAATGAAATATCTGACGGATCGCACCGCTTTGGATGTATCCGTGAAAGTAAAAAACGCACCTCTTAGGGTGCTAAGCGTTCAGGAACAGCAGATTCTGATTTCGGAGCTTACAGAAGAACTGGGTTTCACAGGATTAGGCATCTATATTTGTCTGTTTACAGGGATAAGAGTTGGTGAACTGTGTGCGCTGACCTGGGATGATATTTCTCTTGAAAACAACATGATTCATATTCACAGGACAATGCAGCGTATACAGACACCAGATGGTGAGAAGAAAACTGCAATTCTAATAGCCGAGCCAAAGAGCCAATGTTCTATCCGCGATATTCCTATAACAGGCACTCTGCGTGAAAAGCTGATGAAGCAGCCGATAAAAGAGGGTTATGTGTTGACCGGAAATAAAAACAAATATGTCGAACCGCGCACCATGCAAAATCGCTTCAAGGCCATTGCGGAACGATGCGGTATCAGAGATGTTCATTTCCATACACTTAGGCACACCTTTGCTACCAGATGCATAGAGGTTGGATTCGATGTAAAAACCCTCAGTGAAATCCTGGGACATGCCAATGTCAACATAACTTCGAATCGCTATGTCCACCCATCCATGGAACTGAAACAGAGAAACATGGATAAGCTTTCTGAGTTATTTGCCGTCAAATAAGCCGTCGGCATTTAAGAAAAATGCCGTATTTCCAAGCAAAATGAAGCCATTTACCGAGAGTTTGATACTCTGCGAAAAGGAGGAAAATATGCAGGATATCGTGTCAACTGCAAAAAAAGAATTGTGCTCTATACAATTGGTTAATGATTTGCCAGTACTACGTGCACGCCTTGGTATCTCCAAGAAGATGTCGCAGCAAAAATTGGAGTGTCTAGGCAGACTTATAATTCGTATGAAGCGAAAAAACGACCGATTCCTTGGAGTGTATGCATTGCACTTATTACTTTTTTTAGCAGCAATAGCAAAACGAGAGAAATGATGAAAAATAACACTCATTTGTTCGAACTGATGGGTGAAGTTTTCAAATAGAACGAGCGAGGGGAGAAAAGATATGGAAATAATTATTGCAATTATTTTGATTTATTTGGCGTATTTGCTAATCGTAAAGGTGTTAATACCCGTAGGTGCTGTTGTGGGTGGTGTTGCGCTGGTTGTTGTATCTGCGGTAGCGGTGCTTGTCGGTTTTTGCACGGCGATTGCAAACTATTTTAAGGCTGTGCGAGAAAATATCAATTTCTTAAACTGGGAATGGAAGAAGGATGATGAACCCGCAAAACGCAGTTATTTCTTTGGCCCTGGGTATGCTCAGCTGACAGGTACCATCAAGAAAGCTTTTGAACTTAATTCCTTGTCCGGTGAAAAAGTAAGTGCAACTGCTAAGAGTTTTAAGGGTGATAGTGATGGCATTTGGGGCGGCATAAAGTCCATCTTTGGTGTAATTTATTTGATTATTGCAGATATCTGTATTTATGTCATCGGAACTATTCTTTGTGCGGTATTCGGATTGATTCACGGCGTGATTACCACAGCAGTAATGGTGCTTACATACATTATCTTCACTATTGTATGGATTATTGACAGACTTTATTTGCTTAAAAACAAAATCAGATCGGATTGTCCGGTTTGTCACAGTAGATTTTTGATTCCTACATTTATGTGCCCTGAATGCGGTGCTATGCATAAGAAACTTGTACCCGGTCCTTATGGGATTTGGAAACATAAATGTACATGTGGACATAAGAGCCCTTCAACGTTTTTGAATGGAAGATCAAAACTTGATGCATATTGTCCTGATTGTGCTTCTCCGTTGGTTGCATCTGATGCTAGACAGGTAGTATTCCAGCTTATTGGTGGTAGCAAATCAGGCAAGACAGTATTCTTATCAGCATACTTCCATGAATATCTTGAAAAATTAAGAAGAAATCGAAACCTTGAAGTTGAAATTTCTGATCAGTATCAGCCTTTCTTTGCGGAATTGGAAGAGTGGTACAGTGGTATTGATTGCCCTGCTACTGCACAGCTTAATTCTCAAATGTATCCTCTGCTGATAAACAGTTCGCTTGGTGTTAAGCGACAGTTTTCCATCTATGATATTGCAGGCGAAATGTTTGATGGATTTACCGCAGAAAGCGAAATTCTTCAGCAACAGTTCCATTATTGTAATGGTCTGCTGTTCCTGATCGACCCATTTAGTAGTGGAAATCTTCGCGATGACAGAATTAGTTCTGGTGAAGATATGTCTGATTTCAGCGATATGCCAGTTGAAGATGTAGTAACCAACTTCATTAACTATCTTGTTACTACGGGGCATAAGAAAGCAAATGCAAGATGTACTATTCCGATGGCAGTTCTTATTGCTAAAGCTGATGTGAGAGAGATTAAAAGAGAGATTGGTCCAGCTAAAATTTCTAGTGTATTCAGAAACAATCAGAATGGATATACAACTTATGAAGAGGCTCGTGACGGCGAGTGCAGAAAATTCCTTATGGATATTGGTTTATCTGCAACAGTGGAAAACTTGGAAACTGAGTTTTCTAACTTGCATTACTTCCCTGTAAGTGCTATGGGACATGCACCGGATGGAAGTGAATATGAACCTTGGGGCGTTACCGACGCAATTGATTGGATGCTACTGTTAGCAGATAAGGAACTGGCAGACTTAATTAATCCACCTAGTGTGGAAAACGGCTAAGAAAGGAGACCAGTATGGCACTAGATAATAAATTGAAGTCAGAAATGGCGAGTGGTGCAACTTATTCAGATCAGAGTAGAACAGCACCAACTCCAGAACGTACAACCTCTCGACCAGTGTTTGACTCTTTTGCTCCGGGCTCTCAGAGTGAGGAGGAAAAAGGAGCTTCAAAAGGAACTCCAGCTTCACAGCCGATTACTAACGAGGGGGCGCAAGACACAACTGAATTTCTTTTAAAAGCTATCGAGAAGCAACTTAAGTCCCTCAATCAAAGTGTAGCGGACTTAGAGCAGGAAGTTAGCGCTTGTAAAAACCCCGATTATCGTGTTGTGTTTTCTAAGATCGATTCTGCAAGATGTAGTATTGAAAAAATGCTTGCAAGTGTTAGTAGTACTCAGGGGGGTGCAAGCGACAGTGAATTAGTAGCAAAAATTGCGGAACTGGAAGAACTGATTGCTGCTATTACTGAAAAACAGGACAGAAATGATAGACAGTTAGCACAGACGCTAAGAGAAAATGCAAACTTCCAAATTCAAGTTCGTCAGGGAATGCAGAGAGATATTGATGCATTAAAAGAACAGCAGAGCGGAGAGCAATTCAACCCAATTCTAAAAGAAGTTGCGTCTATGTATGTAGAATATCAGGGCTTGCTTGAGGACGAAAGTATTTTGGACCTGTCTAGAAAGAATCTTAAGGCACTTTTTGAACAGCTTGAAGATTTACTCACGGATTACGATGCCGAGATTATTAGAAGTGAAATTGGTTCTGTTCGACAAACTAGAAGCACCAAGATAATCGGAAAAGTGCCTACAGCGGAGCAAAATAAGCACAACACTATTGCTTTGAGTAGAAAACCTGGTGTCCTTAGAGGACGGACGGTTTTGTATCCCGAATTCGTAGATGTGTTTGTTTACGATCCAACGATAATCATTGAGTCTGAAGCTGCTGCAGATACAACTGTTACAGAAGAAAAACAGGATACAGTTTTGGAAGGTAACGAAATGATGAAAACTGAAAGTAGTGAAATTGCTGCAGATGAAAATGCGGCGGGTGAGGTATCTGAGGCGATTAACACTGACACTTCGGAAGGCGCAGAGGATTAAAGAAATAGCTGCAGAAAATGCAGATCAAACAAATGGATAAGGAGAAATGATATGAGTACTTATGGTATTGATTTAGGAACAACTTACTCTTGTATTGCAACTTTAGATCGTAACGGAAATCCTGAAGTTGTTAGAAACCAGGCTGATGCAAGCGACACCCTGGCATCTGCAGTGTTTTTTGAGAGTGCTGATAATGTTGTGATTGGTAATAGTGCGAAAGATATGGTTGAAACCGACGGTGAAAGAGTTGTTCAGTTTGTAAAACGTGAAATTGGTAAGCCTAATGCACGTACATATGAATTTGATGGTAAGACATACACTCCCGTAGAAATCAGCGCGCTTATTCTGGGACGTCTTAAGCAGATGGTTGAGGAGCAGGGTGGTTCTGTAGACGATGTTGTTATTACTTGTCCTGCTTACTTTGGTCTTGAAGAGCGTAATGCTACTAAAAAGGCTGGCGAACTTGCTGGTATGAATGTTCTGAATCTGATCAACGAGCCTACAGCGGCGGCTCTTAGTTATTGTGCTCGTCAGTTCCAGGAAGAACGTACAATTCTGGTATATGACCTTGGCGGTGGTACATTTGACGTTACTATCGTAAAGATGTCTCTGGTGATGAATGCTGATGGTAACGAGGTTCAGAAGGTAACAGTTATCACCACTGGTGGTAATGATGAACTTGGCGGTAAGGATTGGGATGATAAACTGTTCGATCATATTCTTCAGGCTTGTTGTGATGAGAATGGTCTTACTCCAGAAGAAATCGATGTAGAGACTCGTCAGTTGATCAGAAGCCGTGTTGAGACAACCAAGAAGAAGCTCAGTAATGCTGAGACAGCAAAGGTTAAGATTAATGTTAATGGTGCAATGACAACAATTAACATTTCACGTGAAGAATTTGAGAATCTTACCTCTGATAAAGTGGCGCAAACTATGACGTATGTTGAAGATACACTGCAGAAAGCGGGTAATATCGAGATTGATACTGTGCTGCTCGTTGGTGGTTCAACATTTATGCCTATGATCCGCAATGCAGTTGAAGCTCGCTTCCCTGGTAAGGTGCAGATTGAAGATCCTGATCGTGCGGTTGCAAAGGGTGCTGCAATTTGTGCAAGTATGTTGGTGGAAGAGGCTGAAGGCAGTGTACCTGCACCTATTGGTGGTGGCGATAAGCCTGAAGAGGGTGGCTCCACTGGAACAACTGGCCCTCAGATAACTCATGCAGGGAGTGGTCTTTCTACAAGCTTTGTTGTTGAGGATCAGACTCCGCGTTCTTTCGGACCTGGTGTATTGAACGAGGTCGGAGATTACATTATCGATAACATCATTAAGATGGGCGAAATCATGCCGGCAACAGCTGTGAAAACATACTATACAGCTGCTGATAATATGGTGAAGATTGTTCTTCGTGCTTTTGAGAATATGTCTCAGGATGATAGTCTTACACCGTGTGTAGATAATATGGGTGAACCTCAGCAGACTGATCCGGCTCATAATGTAAAACTGCTGGGTGAACTGGAAATGCTGTTGCCTCCTAATACTAAGAAGGGTTCTCCTATCGAGGTAACCTTCCAGGTAGATGCAGTTGGTGTTTATGTAAAGGCTGTTAATCTTTCTACCGGAGAAATCGTTGAGACAACTCTTAGAATGGAATCCGATGTTGACGCGGCTACAAGCGCAGTTAATCAGATGAGTATTTCTGCCGAATAAAGCATTTCTTAGTTGACGTCCATATTTTGTACCGAAGGAGGCAAGGGAATGGGAATTAAAGTTGGTATAGATTTAGGTACTACTTTTTCTGCCGTCGCAATGATGGATGAGAAAAAAGGGCAACCTGTTATTATCCCTAATACATTGGGAGAAAGAATTACACCTTCTGTAATCCAGTTTACGGAAGATGATGAAATTATCGTAGGTTCCGAAGCAAAAGAAGCTTTTGAGGCGGGAGAATCTGGATGCGCCTCTGTGTTTAAGAGAAGCATGGGTAATTCGGATACATACTGTTCCTTTAATGGAAAGAAATATACAGCGGAAGATTTGTCTGCAATTCTGCTCCGATACCTTAAAGAAGAAGCCGAAGCTGTAACACATCAGAAAATAGATGAAGCTGTTGTGACAGTTCCAGCATATTTTTATCACAAAGAACGCCAAGCCACTATGAAGGCTGCTAAGAAAGCCGGTCTAAATATACGTCAGATTATCAATGAGCCTACAGCGGCAGCTATGAATTATGGCGTTAATCATTGGCGCGAGAATGCACGAGTACTGGTTTATGACCTCGGTGGAGGAACATTTGATGTAACTCTTGTGCAGATGAAGAAGAATAATCAGATGGAATCGCTTCAGACTACAGGAGATCATACGCTTGGCGGTAAAGACTGGGATGCTCGTATTTGCGCAACTATCGAAAGCAAAATTGAGAGTGAAACAGGATACTATGTTTCTGAGTATCCTGAAATCCATCAGACAGTTACCCAGAACGCGGAAAATGTAAAGAAACAGTTGACTACTAGAAATGTTGCAAATGTCAGACTGAATCTTCCGGGCTATGGGTGGTATTCAACAACTATATCGCTTGAAGATTTTGAACAGAGTACGACGGATTTGATTGAAAGAACAGGAACACTCTGTGAAAGCCTTTTGAGAGGATTGGGTATTGGCTGGAGAGATATCACCGATATTCTTCTGGTTGGAGGTTCAACGAGAATGCGTCAGGTTTCAACATATCTGAAGAGAATTAGTGGTCATACTCCCCTCGTCCAAGTAAATCCTGATGAAGCGGTTGCGCTCGGCGCTGCTATTCAGGTGCATCTTCCACTGCCAGAATACAGCGTTATTACAATGGTCCCTCCGGCAGAAGATAACAATTCTAGCTCAGGGTTGTTTAAGTTTAGAAAACAGACCACAAAAGCAGCTCCGCAGGCAGCACCTAAATACTCGTTACCTGGAACTGTGGGGAAAGAAACGGCCTTGAACAATGCACTGTGCATGAGTCATGTGGATGTAGTTGCACATGCAATGGGAGTAATTGCTGTAAATGCGGAAGGAACTCATTACATCAATAAAACGATTGTTCCGGCAAATCAGAGGATTCCTGTTAAATGCGCAGAGGCACTTCATTACTACACCTCAGCACGTGGAGAAAATGAAGTGGAAATTTATGTTCTGCAAGGAACAAAGGCACCGTTGGATTGCGAAATTATAGGAAAATATGTCGTTTCGGGAATTAAGCATGACAGAAACGACAACCCTACAACAATTAAAATTCAGTATAGCTATGACATAAATGGAATGGTTCATGTCCAGGCACGTCAAGGTAATGGCACCACAGACTTACCTATTCGTGAGGAATCTGTACCAGCAGATATGAGCAAATTTGGAATGCCAATCGATCCGCAGGAAATGAAACCAACGGCAGAAGCGTTATCTGTGGTAATGGCGGTGGATGTATCAGGAAGTATGTCAGGTAAACCGATTGATGATGCTCGTAATGCAATGTGTCACTTTGTAGATAATTTTGAGGATTATCCAGGTGACGTTGAGATTGGCGTTATAGCTGTTTCTGATACTTCAAAAGTTGTTCAGTCTTTGACCGGTGATCTAAACAGATGTAAGGCATCTATCAGATCAATTACTGAATGCATGACCGGTGTTTGTAATGCAGGGCATCCATTTAATGACATTCAGTCCATGCTTGGAAGAGTTCGAGGTAAACGTCTTGGAATTGTCCTCGCAGACGGCATGTGGGCCAATCAGCCTTTGGCTGTAAGTGAGGCAAAAAAATGTCATCGTATGGATATTGATATTACAGGAATTGGATTCGGAAGCGCTGATGAAAAATTCTTGCGAGATATCAGTTCCGGAGATATCGACTCCATGCTTGTTGACCAGAGTGAATTGACACAAAGCTTTGGAAAAATTGCTCAGGAAATTGGTGGCGGTGGAACTGCCGGAAAACGCGGTCGTACAGGTGGAGAAACATCAGTTGCAACATGGCCGGCAATCAACGAATAAGAATGGTGAGGTATTTGACCAATGGACAGACGGAATTATTTTGAAATCCTTGGTCTCGATTTTGATCCGCCTGAAAAAAACCAGCGACGTATAGATAAAGCGATTGCGGAGTGGAAAAAGCGTACAGAAGATATGCTTGCAAATGAAACAATCGCTACACGTAGAGCAGTTCTTTCAGATGAGTTGTCTCTTCACGATGACATGATTGAGACTTTACGCGAGAACAAGACAAGAAATGTTGAGGCACGAGCATTTAAAGAGGTGCGAACTCAGCAGTTGGAAAAACTGATTGATATCATGCTTGTTGGTCAGTCAGGAACCCCTGAAGTGACAAACGCTCAGATAAGAAATGTACATCTTAAGTTAAAGTTGTCTCCTAAAACAATAGAAGATACATATGTGAAAAAAGGGTTTGTTGTTCAACAAGTGATTAAAGCGGTCAATCTTAATGATGCTTTTTTGACTTCTGTTGTAGCAGGAAATATCAGCAGCAAAATTTCTCAGCTTCAAGCAATGGCGATTCCGAAATACCCTTGGACATCGAAAGTGTCAGATTTATACGATTTGGCATGCTATTTTGGTGGAGGCAGCGATAGTGATACTGGGAGTTATCATAAAAAAAGAACGACAGAATTATATAGCATTATGGAGTCATGGGCTGCACAGTTTGCAAGTGATATGAGTACACAAGGTCACCTATTAGCGGACTTGTTTACAGCTGGAACGACTCAAGTCTTTAATACAGAGGCTAATCGAAAGAAATATGATCAGTCGTTAGAACGTGAAAAGCTGGAAGAATTTTTTGCGTTGTTAAAAGCTGCACCAGAAGATTTTAAAAAGGATCGTTATTTTGCGGATAGTTGTATTAGAACAATCCAGAAGAGTTTTCCTGATTATAATTTATCGTTAGCTTTATATAATCAGGAAGCTGGACTAATGCAGGATCCATATGAGCCATTGGAGGCATTAATCCACCTAACATGTGGTTCGTGTAAAACGCCTGCAGAGTTTAGGACTAGAGAAGAGGCTGAGCGAGGAAAATGCGCTGTCTGTGGTGCTTCTCTTTATATTGAGTGTCCGAAGTGTCATAAGAAAGTACCTGCAACTGCAGACCGTTGTTCCTGTGGCTTTTTGATTTCAGAGATGCAATTTTTTGATGAGTATATTAAGGCTGCTGAATTTGCGCTTCAAGAAATGGATCTTGCAGAGGCAAGTAAGCAGTATGCGAATGCCGAGAATGCATTTCCAGGTCATCCAAAGCTTTCAGCATTATCACAAAGAATCAAGGCAGAACGAGATAAGTATGACAGACCGCTAAATGAATTAAAAGCGTTAATAGCTGCACGAATGTTTAGCAAAGCACAGATATTGTTAGGAACATTAAGCGCATCCATGCCGCAATTAAGGTTAGATAGTCAGAAGAAAGTGATTGATGAAAAGATGACGGAGGCTAAGCAACTGATGCCAACAGGATCACTCTCTCCTGTAGATAAAGCTAATAGATGCGTTGAAATTCTTCAGATTGTTGAAGATTACCAACCTGCAATAGATGTGTTGATTTCATTAAGACCGAGGAAACCGTTGAACTTAAGTGCAGGAGTTATGGGTACATCTTCTCTGACATGTACGCTTTCTTGGAATGCAACGGGCGATAAAGGGGTTAAATACCAGGTTGTACGAAAGAAAAATGGTGTACCGCAGAGACAGTCAGATGGAGAAGTGTTAGCTACAGATATTGGAGATCTTAGCTATAAAGACACTTCGTTGCAACCAGGTATTAGTTATGGATATGCAGTTTTCGCTTGCAGAAGAAATGTATTTTCTGATCCTTCTACATGTGAAATCGCAAATTTCAGTGAGCTAGATACAAAACATCTTCGAACTTCTGCAGAAAATGGTGTTTGTCGTTTTAGCTGGGTTTTGCCGCCAAACTGTATCGGTGTACGTATTCTTAGGAGTACGAATGCAATTCCGGCAGAGAATCCTAATTCTGTGAGTACTGTCGTAGCAGCTAAGGCATCTGCAAACTATGATGATTCTGGAGTATCAAATAATAATACCTATGGGTATCGACTCCAGTGTGTATATCCATACGAAAGCAGCTTTAGATATAGTCAGGGTGTCACAGTAATGCTAACCCCGGAGCAGCCTCCAGTTGCATTACGTAATATCACATCGCGTATCGAGGGGCGGTTGGTGACTATTCGATGGAATTCTCCAGACAATGCACAAAGAAGTGTGCTAATTCGAGAAGTATCTTCTAGTGCAGCCAATAGTTTGATTGGTCAGGTTATTCCTACGTCGGATATTAATTCGATGATTGGATCTGGAAGGAATTATGCAAATACAATGAGTACTTCCATGCTAGCCCAGTTTGAAATTCCGCCGAACATGTCCGTTGCACTTGCAGTTGTTTGTGTCGCTGGTTCCAAGGGTATTATTTCAGATATTGTTCGCGTTTCGAGTGTCGAAAAGTGTGAAATTGACAAGAAACAAACGAGAATTGAAGGAAATCGTTTGAGAATTACTTTGGCGAATAAGCCGAAAAATCTTGAAAAAATACACTATATCGTTGCTAAGAAGACAGGATCAACCGTGCCTTGGGCCACAATCGAAGATGCAAAGCATAAATCTTTAACGATTCTGTCGTTGAAGGAATATGAGCGTGATGGAATGATTCTTGTAGAGCCACTACCAAAAGCAGACCTTTATATATCGGTGATTGGTCAGTACAGAATGGCTGATGGAAGCATTATATACTCTGAAGCATCAAAACTCCGCCTCAGCAATAAACCAAAAGAAAAAGTAACATATCGTTTTACCTGGACTACGGGTGGATTCTTCAGCCGAGCAAGAGCAAGAAATTGTAAATTGATTATTACTTCAAGTGCAGAAGAAACGCCAGAAATATATGTAGTATACAAATCGGATGGACATATTCCAATGAAGCTGCAAGATCCGAAAGCTGTTGTGATTCATACTATTCCAGAATCGGATACTGGATTTAGGAACAATGAATATGTCTATCAGTTCCCGGACAACACATGGGAAAGAATTACGTCCGGTACACCTTTGAGACTTTTTATACAAGATGATGATATGGCAGAATTCGAAATTGCGTCGAGTGATATCGAAAGCTGCAAAGTACCATAAGGAGGAAGAATATGGCTTTATTACATTCAGATGTTCTTTGTCCACACTGTCTTCAAGAACTCAGAAGCAAGGACTTGAAGATGGTATGCAACATTTGTAGAACACCAGCAACACCAACTAAGACAGAGCTTTTGCTTAAGAAAACACCTAAATGTAAGCGATCTGATTGCGGAGGATTTGCTAGTGCAAGACAGTGCACTTATTGTGACAGCAAATTGCCTTCAGATATTCTTGATTATGAAAAATACCTGCGTTTTAGTATTTTGGGAATCACAGGTTCTGGTAAAACTAATTTCCTGACAACTATGCTTCATGAATTGAGACATACTGCAGGGTCTCCGTGGGTTCTTTCTCCGATGGATTCAGACACAACTGCAACCTTTCAGGAAAATGATAGAGCAATTTATAACAAGAGACAGCCTGTAGGGTCTACAAAACCAGGCGAAAAACCTTCCCCACAACTGTGGAAAATTAAAGACAAAAACAGAATGACCAATACTGTTATCCCCTCATATTCCATGACTATTTTTGATGGTGCTGGAGAAGACTGTCAGCGTATTGAACCGAAAATTAGCCGCTATATTGAGGGTTCTAAGGTTCTTGTAATCTTGATTGATCCGCTTGCATTACATGGCGTAGCATCCAGTGTTCCGCAGAATATTCTCAGCTGGTCTGCTTCCTCACCTCATGATGCAGATGCATCTGCCGATATGGTTGAAGGACTTGCAACCTATATTCGACAGAACTGTGGTATTGCACTGGGAAAGCTGATTAATAGGGATGTTGCAGTTGTGTTTACAAAAATTGATGCTGTTAAAGATTCTTTTGGTTCAGCAACGGTTATGCAGCCTAGTCCTCATCTGGCAAGAAAGGGATTTGTTAAATCAGATGCTGACGCAGTTGATGCTGAAATTAGAGACTGGCTAGAAAGTCAGGGAGAAAATACATTCCTGGATGCAATCGACACAAACTTCAAAAAAGGAAGCGTCAGATTCTTTGGTGTGTCTAGTTTTGGACAGCCGCCAACAGGAAGTAATCAGTTAGGTAAAGTAATGCCTCATAGAGTTCTTGATCCGTTAATTTGGATGCTTTCAAAGGAAGGTATTGTTCCTACTCTGTGAAAATGGTGTTTTGAAGAAAGGAAGGGGATATAATGCTTAATCAACTTATATATACACGATGCATGCCTCGTCGTGAGTTGAAAAACAAAGGACAAGTGGTACGTGCAGATGGATTTGGCGTTTTTTCTATGAGTCAGGAGTTGGTTACTAACCCACCTGTATCAAACTATGATTTCCTACAGACTTGTTTAGCTGTACAGAATGGAGCAAAAGAAACCTCCGTTACTGGCTTGTTTAATTCATATGAGTACACCGCAATAGCCTCTAAGGTATATGCTATGTCGTTTGAGGTTGCGAGACCCCATTGTAAAGAACCTAGAAAAAATGGACGGGGTCATAGAACTGGAACATATATCAAACAGTGTTTGGTTGGTGTTCCGGGTGATTATCCATTTAAGTGGTTTGGTGCATCTGTGTGGGATGCACACTTAAAGTCTGAAAATGACTATTATATGGATGAGAATCCTAGTGTTGAACCTGCATGGCTTAATACGGTACAAGATATGCCTAATGGTTCATATATTACTGTTGAAAGAATTAAGCAGTTTGTAAATGATGGTCGTGCAGAGGCTGTTAAAGCGGGAATCTGGTTCCTTTTACATGAATATGTGAAACCCGAGAATGAGAGAAAGATTCTCTTGATCAAGGATGTCCCTGAAAATGTAGAACTGTGGATTGCAGCTATTGAATACGCATTCAGTGCGGAAATGGCTCAGAAGATTACTTTTTCAACCAATAAGACAAAGCTTGGAACGCAGATTGATAGTATTCTGTTTTTCTACACTGATGATTCAGGCAAGTTTTATTCGATGCGTAATAACAGTGTTACACAGACTAGACATCCGTACAATATGATCGTCGGTTATCATCCAAAGGATAATTTCTGTGCATCGGTAAAGCAGATGCCGACAAGCAACTTTGTGATGATTGATGGCACCACTAATACAGCATCCTTTGCGACGGATGAGAGTATTCGTTCTGCATATTATAACGCTGCTGTTCAGTATGATGCCGACATCATTGATTTCACAAGTGTTGTTCTTCCGAGTTTACCTGTGGATTCGATAACGGATAAAATTCCAGAATTGTATGATGCGTATAAGTATCTTCTGGATTCTAACCACCGAGTTGAACGATGGACATACAGAGAAGCGATTGCAGGGTTACAGTCCATTACGCAGTACGGCATTCCAAAGAATGATGCATTGAATATGTATATTCTTGATGAGGGTATGCGTGGTTATCAGCGTTTTGCAGCAGAGGATCAGAGAAACAACTTCAAGTTTCTTAAAGTTCTTTGGAATCTTGCCAGATTGGCAAAACGTACAGGCGAAGTCACTGGATGCTTGGCGGACCAGTTGAGCGCGGGAATGATGAATCTGAAAACGTCGGGAAATGCATTAACCGGTACATGGAGTGCTATTAAAGCCGGTGGAGTTCAGAGCATTGTCCGCCCTGCATTGCAGGATTTGTTTAATGATGGAGATCTGACAAGTTATAGCAATCAGTTTGATGGGGCACCTTCTTCTGCTGTTAGCACAATTCTGGAAATGTACTACGACATGCTTTCTCTCGAAAGAAATGGCATTAGGTCCATTTTGGACAGCAATGAAAAGTACCAGTTTGTATGTAGAGGCATGATTGCACTGATTGATGATAGAAATGCATTACGTGTTGCATTGAATGGAATTAGCAGTTCTGATGATGTGGTTAATGCCGTTGCCCTGTCAGTATCCCAGTATTTCGAGCAGTATAAGCCGGCAAAAACTGAGATGTGGTGGGATTCCATTATTGATCTCAGTGGTGGAAACGTTAGGGAATTATGTAAGACTCTATGTAAGTCTTCTAAGACCAATATCGATGTGATTGAACACTTGTTGGCAAATGCAGTTTTAAAGGCTGGTAGATGCGAGCGAGATATTCACCGTGAGTTTGATGATTCTATCAAACAATTGGGGAAGAGTAAAAACACAGGTGTTTCATTCTTTGGTGCATGTATAAAGGTTGAAGATCCTTCGCACTTTGACTCTCTTATCCGTAGCATTAGAGGAAATCGATTAGCACCTTCTGCAGAAAAGGAATTGTTCCATCTTGTAGATAAAGCGATTCCATATGATTCTACATCAGGAATGATTTCATATACATTCAGAGAGCTGAAAGAGTGGGCAAATGAAATCGGAGAGGCATGTGTAAGTGTTTCTTTCTATGAATTGCGAAAGAACATGGAGCGTGAACGTAAGCCGGAAAAAGTTATTCCAATCATGCATGAATTTGCGGGCCTGAAATTAGAAATGCCGATTGGTTTTTCTAGAAATCAGTACTTTGCAAATCTAGCTCAAGTAGCTGCTGACTTCTGCGATTCTGAGGTTCATATGGCGTTCTTACATCTTTTTGATATAACAGATGTCAGAATGAAGCAGGACTATATCAACGCATATGTTGATGAGGTTTTGTCTGGTTCTAAAGGAAAACAGATAGTCTTTTCAATGATTAGTTTGTGTGAAGCCTTTTGCTATGAGTATAAGATTCCAGGAAAGAAGGCTGCACAGGTAAAAGAAACTACAGATATGCTCAAGGCTTGCTTTACCAAAGCGTTGCCGGATTATTACAAATCTAATCTTGCAGACCAGGTTTCCAAAGCCAATTTTGGAGAACCTCAGGTAAAGAAGGTTCTCATAAATATGCTTCAGGATGCATCCAAAAAAGCACCTAAGAGTGGATTGGGTGGAATTCTGGGAGGCTTATTCGGAAGAAAATAATACTTTATGCAGGGAACACGGTTTCACTATGCGTTATTGAAACCGTGTTCTCATAAGAAAAAAGGTGCAGTAGATGTCAGAACCAAAAAAGCTAACGCAAAAAGAATATGATGCAATTCGTTCAGATTATGAGAAGCGTTACGGATATGATTCCCGAAGTGATGAAGAAAAAGATGCCTTTGACAAGAAATTTGATGAACATTATCAAGTTGAAAAAAAGGATGCATCTGGTGATGCAACTGAAGGCACTGAAAAAGGTCCCAAAAAGCTGAACGAGAAAGAATATGATGCAATTCGCTCTGATTACGAGAAACGATATGGTTACGATTCACGAAGTCCCGAAGAAAAAGCGACCTTTGACAAAAAGTTTGACGAACATTATCAGATTGACAAAAAGAGCGATACAGAGGATGACGATACCAACGAACAGAATGAAGAAATAGAGAATGATCGTGAACGGGAACGTGGTGGACGTGGATTCCGCGAAATTGACGATGACGAACGGTAGGTAATCGTATCAATAGAAAAGGAGAATTGTTATGGCAGGTCCTAAAAAAGTGACACAGGAAGAGTATGATGAACTTCGTTCCAAAATGGAAGAGAAATACAACTACGATGAAATGTCGGATGAAGAGAAAGAACGCTTCGATTCTACAATGGACCAAGTGGCTGTTGTCGGTGACAAGACAGATGAAACAGATGAAGGCGATGCCGCTGACGATGAAGAAGTAGAAAAGGGCGAATTTGAAGATGGTCATTCTCAGGAACATGAGATTGATGATGACGACGAAAACATAAGGTAATCAAATAAGGATGGTAACAAATTATGGAAAAAATGAAGTTATCGCGCGATGAGTACGATGCAGTTGTAGAAAAATATCGAGAGCAGAATGGATACGATGATATGTCAGACGACGAAAAGGCGCATTTGATGAAAAACTGGATAAAGTTATCGAGTGTTCAGATGACGAAGACGAAACAGATACAAGTGAAACGACAGATTCTCCGTCTGAAGCAACATCCGATCGTGATAAATTACGTCAAGAGTTAAAAGACAGATATGGTTATGATGAAATGTCTGACGAACAAAAACAGGCATTTGATGAAAAACTGGATGAGGTAGTAGGTGCTGAGGACCGTGTCGACGACGATCCAGGCGAAAATGAAATTGGAGCAAAGGTTTTGAGAAGAAGCAGATAATTAGAGAGGAGATGAATTTCTATGCCTTCATATTCAGGTTCTGGTGGATCATCGCGATCTGCTAAAAGGCCTACGGGATCATCTGGAGGTAGTCTACCTACTCCTAAGCCAGTAGGAGCAGGTAGTTCTATGCCTATTGGTAACCCAGATGGAACAAAGCAAAGACAAGCAAAAAAAATGTTGATGGATGCAACGCAGTTATCTCTATTACAAAATAATCTTCGAATTGCTAGCTTATACGTGAATAGTCGGCATCTTGAGATGTTGTCTCCTGCAACTTCTGGAAGTTTGTATACAAGCGAAGCATGTAAATTCAATCCGATTCAGAGTGGACGTTCCGGTATTGCCGTATATCAGATTACGAAGCTCATGTATAACGAGGACGAGAATTCCTTTGAAAAGTTGGTTAGTGTTTATTCTGCACTGAACAGCTTCGGAGGAATTGTTGCATTGATCCTTCAGAGTGATGGAAATACAACGAGATTGTATTTATGTACGAATACTAGTGGTAACGGCAAAGTTGCTGGCGGTTTGTTAGCTAATAATCTTAGAGGACAATTTCCAGGCTGTGAAATAGATGAGTTGAGTGATACTGAAAAGAACAAACTATTAGATTCTTGTGGAATGGTTGGCGCAATATCGACTAGTAGAACAGTTCGCTCTTTAAGTATGATTCCGAGCAGACGTGAAGACGAGCGTCAGCACGATAAAGAATTTAGCGCACAGGGATACGAGAAATTTGTCGATGCGATGAATGGACACCGTTATACTTTGGTGGTTTTATCGCAACGTGTTTCACCGGATGCTATGGATGGTTACCTGGAAGGTCTTGAAGCGTTATATACATCCTTATCGCCATATGCCAAAGAAACAGCTTCCTATGGGGAAAGTGATTCCGATTCTGTAAATTACTCTATTTCTAGTAATGTGAATAGTTCGATTAGCAGATCAGTTTCAAAATCTTTTGGTACTTCCCATACGAATAGTGTTTCTGAAGGCAGAAGTTCGAACAGTGGACATGGATATGAGCTTTTTGATATTCATTTTAACTCAGGATCTGGAAGATCATCTGGAACTTCTTCTGCAAGTGGAACATCCACAGGAACTAGTTCTAGTGCATCTTCATCTGATAGTTATGGAAGCGGTGACAGCCAAAGCTCTGGAACCACAACAGGTACAAATCGTTCGATTACTATGAACAGAGACAATAAAGCTGTTCAGAATTTGCTTGCCAAAATTGAAGAACATATCAAGAGAATTAACCTAAGTCAGACTTTTGGTATGTGGAATAGTGCTTGCTATGTCATTGCGGATGATGTTGCAACTGCAACCATGGGTACTAGTACACTGGCGGCTCTGTTTTCTGGCGACTCTCAGGCAGCACCAAGAGCGTACTACAATCAGTGGGATGTTACAAATCCAACAGAGAGAGAACGAGTTTTAGAGTATATTTCCAATCTGCAGCATCCTGTAATTAACCTTACAATGCTTCAGCAGATTACGGATGGTAGTGGAAAAACGACTACGACACCATATCAGACTGAAAAAATCACACCAGCCATGATGATTTCTGGAAAAGAGATTCCGACTCTCATGGGACTTCCGAGAAAATCAGTTCCGGGTATTGTGGTTGACAGAATGGCTGAGTTTGGAAGAAATATTCCAGAAAAATGGAAGAAAAAGGTCAAGCGGCCTATTTTATTCGGTAATGTGTATCATATGGGACAGGAAGAAAAAACAAAGACATTCCTTGACCTTGATACATTTGCTTCTCACATGTTTATTTGTGGTTCATCGGGCTCTGGTAAGAGTAATACCACATATAATCTGCTTCAGAAGCTTATTGACAATAAGGTTCCGTTCTTGGTAATTGAGCCAGCTAAAGGCGAATACAAAATTGAGTTCGCAGATCTTCCTGGAATCAATATTTTTACTGCTGATGAGACACCGTACAGATTACTTCAGATTAATCCGTTTGAATTCAGTGCAGGCATTCATATTCGAGAACACCTGGATAATATTGTACAGGTAGTCAGTGCATGCTGGCCATTATATGGAGCCATGCCTGGCCTTCTGAAAAAGGCATTTGAACAGGTGTATTTGGATCATGGTTGGGATTTGGAGCATTCTGAGAGAATAGTGAATAGAGGTAGTAAATTTCCGGTATTCGCCGATCTTGTGAAAGTTCTTGAGAGAATAATTAATGAATCTCCTTATTCTGCCCAAACCAAAGGTGACTACAAAGGTGCTTTATTAAACCGCGTATCTTCCCTTTGCAACGGATTCGAAGGTCAGATTTTTGGAAGAAGCATTGGTATCCCTGATACTACTCTGTTCAATAAGAACACGATTATCGATTTAAGCAGTATCGGTTCTGATGAAACACGTTCTTTGATAATGGGAATACTCATCATTAAATTGAAGAATTATCGCAAGACAGTTACAACCGGACCGAATAGCAATCTTGTTCATGTGACAGTATTGGAGGAGGCTCATAATATTCTGAAAAGATGCTCTCAGGAAACAAGTGCCGATTCTGGTAATGTACAAGGTGCTGCAGTTGGAAGTTTGTGTAGATGTATTGCTGAAATGCGAAGTGCTGGTGAAGGCTTCATGATTATTGATCAGTCTCCAGGTGCTGTAGATGAAGCCGCAATTAAAAACACCGCAATTAAAGTTTGTATGAGGCTTCCTTCTAAAAATGACTGTGAGGAAATTGGTGCAGCATTAAGCTTGAATGATAATCAGATTAGAGAATTGAGCAGGCTTGACATTGGAGTTGCTGCCATTTTCCATGCGGGATGGACAGATACTCTTTTGGCTAGAATGGGTGATATCTGGGATAAGAGATATCGTACGAAGAGTGTACCAGCATTAGACAACGGTACATATACAAAAATCCAAGGAGCGATTGTCCAGCTGATGTATCAGGATATTCAAGAGGGTAATTTCTTCAGCATCTATGATGATGTACAGGAATTGTTGGATCTCTTGTGCAAAGGTGTTGGTGCAATTAAGCCAGTGCTTCCTGAATCAAAACAGCAGGAACTGTTGGATGAAGTTCAGGTTTTCCTAGAAAATAATGATGTATTTATTAAGGGAAAACGATTGAAGGAATTGAGTCGAGAATTTTTTGACTTTGTTTTTGATTTCATACGTTTGGAGAGCGTTATGAGAATATTTGCATTGTCTGGTGTTAATACAAAAATGACACTTGACCCATTGACGGCAAAAGAGATACGTGCTGTGTTGAAGTGGGAAAAAGAAGTGCGAAACGGAATTTCAAGATATCTGTATATGCCAGAAGAATGTGACCCGGCAAGGTCTTATAGGTGGCCATTGGATGCATCCAAAGCAGAGTATTTCTGGGAAATATACGATGGTATCCTTAAACGCTATGGCATTCGCTATACAGCTGACGAACGTTATGCAAATGCCTACAATCACTTGAAGTCTATCAATCATTTCAGTACAGGTACTGGAGGAAGGAAGTGATGTAGATGATAAAGCATAATCCAGAAGAGGATATTTTAGAAGATTCAGAAGAATTGATTGAAGCTGATTCTGAAAGAAAGCAACTTGAAAAAGAACATTTTGCATCTACATATACTTTAAAACCGAATGAGAACTATGATGCCAATGGCTATAGTTATGAAACAGATAAACTGGGGCGTATTACTAGATGTGAAGGTACGTTGAGATTAGAAGATGGAAAAAGGAACACGGCACATCAAGTTCGTGCTGGTGGCGAATATCGTTTGGAAAACGATGAAGGTGGACATCTGATAGGACGTAGGTTCGGTGGGTCGGAAAAGGTTGATAATATAGTTCCGATGGACAGTCACGTTAATGGCGTTGAATACAAGGAATTAGAAGATGATTGGGCCGCAGAACTTGACAAAGGTAGTACAGTTGATGTGAAGATCCAGTGTCGACACTCTGGAGATTCTTCACGCCCAACTGATTTCATTGTGAAATATAAAGTAACAGACAGAGACGGTTTTGAGCGAAATGAAACCAAACGCATTCATAATCAGGAAGGAGGAAATTAAAAATGTCAGATATACGAGAAAATAAGCAAGAACTGAATTGTGTAATGCAAAAAATCGGAAATACAATCCTGCCTGTATTGGATGAGAACTGGGAAAAAGTAGTTGTTGGATATTTTGTTGAGGACAATGGTGTAACACACCTTCAGTTCTTTGCACTGAATACAGGTGCAGATGATTATTTTGATTTGGTAAAACTATCATGGGATACAGATCGATATGACGATGCAATCGTTGATCTTGAGGATTTATGTAAGGAATTGCTTACTCTTTGCAAAGAAGCAAATGATTCTTGGACATCGTTTACTTATGTCCTTGAGGGAGATGGTTCATATAATGCCGACTATGGATATGATGCGATAGACAATTACGATTCTCGTTTCATTATGGATTGGCAGAGCAAGTATTTGGATTGAGAGGTGAAGTGAGATATGGGAATTATTACTTCTCCTGAAGATACTCTGATTAGTGCGATGTCATCAAAACAAGGACAAGTTAGATTGCAACATTGTGTCGGCTCGTTAGATACTGTATTTAAGAATGCTCTGAAGAAAGATCCACGATTACTGGCATATTTGTCAAGCTACCAGTATTCATACATGAAAAAAGGTCTTGTGCAGATTATGTATGATTATGATGTGACTATCACATATCAGGACGATTGTCCAGATTCATTAGATGATGTTGTGGTAGATTCCGGAGATTGGGATGCAACCACTATCTTGGAAAAAGGTAATCCGAAACCTATTCAACTTGTAACTGCAGATCCAAGCAAAATTGGGACAAAACTGTCTGAACAAATGGGGAAACTGTTAAGTTCTTATGAGGGTATCAACGGATGGAGTACACAGACTAGTTCTTTTGGTAAGTTGACCGAAATGAATCTGTGTAACATAGGGTATAATTACATGATTCCCTTACCTGAATTAAGACAGTATCAGGGAAAGGCAATGTTCGCTGCAAAGAATATTTGGAAAAAAATCCTTGGCAGAGCAAAAGTTCCACAATTCGTAAAGCCTTTTCTTGCTCTCAGCTACATAACACAAGAATGTTGTTATGACCAAAGAGCTTTTGATGAGGTGGAGAGTAATCCAGGAAAAACACCTTCAGACCCGATTCCGCATTTGGCATACGGACCATTAGTTGAACTTCGTGGCATTTGTAGTGGCCTTGTATGGGCATTTAAAACGTTGATGGATGAGGCGAATGTTGAATGTATTTGTGTTAGCGGCTTTTTGAAAGAAGATCTAAAAACCGGACATATGTGGAATCTCGTCAAACTAGATGGCCAGTATTATCATGTTGATCCTACCTGGGGAATAAAAGGTGATGGTGTTTTTATCAGTGGTCTCTTGCAACCTGACAGTATGATGAAGACAACGCATGTTTGGGAAACTTCCGATTACCCTCAAGCACGAGGCATGAGATTTGACTATGATTACATAGAAGATTTTCTTGTTGAAAATGGCAATGACTACCTCGATGATGGAGCCAATGAGAAATACTTTTTCCCTGACGAGATTATTGACTAAAGGAAGGAATGTGGGTAGTGATGAGCTTCATTGGTAACATAATCTGGTTTCTTGCGGGGGGCGGATTTATGGGGCTGTCTTGGTATCTTGCTGGAATATTCTGGACACTGACTATCATTGGTATTCCTGTGGGAAAACAATGCTTCAAAATAGGAACTCTTTGCTTGTTTCCGTTCGGTAAATATGTTTTGAGTCCAGTGGGAGGCACAGGAAGTTTTCTGCTAAATCTTTTATGGATTTGCTTTACAGGTTTGCCACTGGCACTAGCCGAGATGACAATCGGTGTGAGTCTTTGTTGTACGATAGTTGGCATTCCTTTTGGGAAGCAACATTTCAAGATTGCAAGATTATCGTTGACGCCTTTTGGTTCAATGGTTGTATAAAAACGATTGGAGGTGATTCTGCTTGGTGAAGAATAAAGCGACTGTTGTTGTGATGGCAATAATTAGCTTCCTGGTTATGCCGTATGCATGTAACAAAGGATTGACTAATCTATACAGAATGTGGGACACAGTCGAGAACATTAAATTAAGTGTTATGTCGGTAATGCCGTTTAACTGGTCTACATATATTGCCGATATTAGCATTGAAACGGTTCAACAAAGCTTTAATTGGTTTTTGGCTGGAATCCGTGGATTAGGCTTTGCTACAATGGTATATTGTGTTACACGGCGTGATTATGGATATGGATTTATAATCGCTGTATTAGCAGATGGAATGTCAATTCTTAACCGTATTATTTATGGGTATGGATGGTCATTCGATAAATACGATTTGATAATTCTTGCAGTCCCTTTTGCAATGTGGCTAATATGTATGATTGTAGGAGCAATTATTAAAGGAAAGTGGCAGATATTAATTGTTGCCATCGCCGCAATGCTCACTTACTGGGGAATTTATTTGTTCGTATATGGTCATATGTTCTTCAATGTAAATTTGGCTATATTGTCGAGCCTGACAATACTTAGTAGCCTGGCAATGAAACAGATGGATATGTAATGTAAACAGGTCTCCATTATCTTGTGGAGATCTGTTCTTGGTTTGACTGGCATGCTATAATGAAATAATAGGTTGATATGTTCCCATGCACATAGGGGGTAGATTTGTTCCCGTGTTCTGTGGACATTCTCGGCATCGTCTCGACCCATGTTGAGACGATAGCACTGATGTCAAAACTATAGGGCTGAAAGTCGTAAAAAGTCTGAAATTAAGTGTTTTCTAGAGTTAAGATTCATTTTATCACTCTTGGGACAGATTTATAGGATTGAGATTTTGGAGTAGTTTTGTAGTAGCTTTAAAGTCTATGGTAATCAAGGACTTGAATTTGACTGCCTGATTATTATATTTGGCGGAGGGTATATACGCTAGAGTGGGAAATGGCTTACTAATGGATACACGGATAATCGTTTGAAGAGTAAGTTCCCGAGTTCAGAAATGATTGTTGAGAAAAATTTCAGAGTTCTTCTCACAAGAGCAAGAAAAGAAATGATTCTGCTTATTCCAGAGGATAACATCCTTGATGAAACATACCGGTATTTCATCGACATGAGTATGGAGGAGCTGTAAAAAACAAAGTGAGTAGTTGAATATAATTACGATTTTACGGAGGATAACAGATGATACAGTTTAGAAATAGTATTGAAAATATATCTGAATATCAAATGGGTATGCTCCCACAAGGAGCAAGAAAATTAGATACCCCTTCAACAGAAGAGATGCTTAAAATAGCTATGCCTATTTGTATTGTAATTTGTATATTGCTCTCTGGAACAGTATTTTATAAAGTTTATACTGCTCCAAAGGTGGAAGTGTTACCTTTATTTATAGGCATTTCTTTGGGATTAGCTGGTGGAGGTGTCTTGTTGGTTGTTCATGAGTGGCTTCATGCAATTGTATATCCTAAAGAGGCAACGGTAACTATTGCTAAAATAAAAGGAAAAATATTGTTTGTTGCCCTGGCTTCGTACCCGTTGAAGCGTAGTCGATTTATACTAATGTGTTTGTTGCCCTTTATATTGGGTATTATTCCTTATGTTTTGTTTATCTTATATGAACCGGTAAATATGTTATTGAGCGGTGTGCTATTTGGTTTGTCAGGTATGGGGATGGCATCTCCGTATCCAGATGTATTTAATACCCTGGTTGTATTAAAACAATGTAAAAAAACAGACAAGATTATGTTTTATGGAGATGATATGTACTGTATCAGTAATGATTATAATTGAAATTCAATTACAGCTAAGGTGAAAAAATGTAATTATGAGTAGCAAACTATGTTATAACGACAGAGAGGTCTTATCGTTAAAAGGTTCGTAGATCAGTTTCCTAGTTAAGACAATTTGACATACAAGGTGTCGTGTCAATCCATGTGGAGTGTGTCCGTTTGATATCAAGTAAAGAGAAATAGCGAAATGAGTGTATTTATGGACTATTTTGAGATTAAGAAATAGCTCACGTCTATGAATGCTCGTATTTCTTATATGAAAACATATCTACTGTAAAAACGGTTCAAAGAGCTTAGGCTACGGCTTAGATCGGGACGCACTAGGATAGGATGTTTATCTAGGCAGCAAACTCACTTTGAGTGATTTAGATGCTGTCTAATCCGAAAACTCGACTGTTGACATTACGGTAGGCAGTGGATTAAATGTTATGGAAGGAGGGGCATTATGAGGGATTCTTTATGGATTTGGCCTGCAGCGGATATGGATTTTTGGAAAATCAATAATGAAGAGACATCCGTAAATATTAAGTGGAGTCGAAATTGTTTTGAAGATTATAAGGAACTCTCGTACCATTTCTATGAGTGTGGATATAAAACATTTACAGAGGTGATTGATAGTGGACACGACAATGTTAAATCGGATATGTGGTTCCTAACAGGTATATTTTTGTTGCGACATAGTCTTGAGCTTGGATTGAAGTCTTTATTATGTCGGGTTTTATCCCAAAAGAGAGATATACAAGATGCATTTAAAAGCTGCTGTCATGATGTTTCTATGTTATTAAAAAAATACTTGGATACAGAAAGAGAAAGCTTTTTGACTAATGAAGAGACTGAATGGTTGATTGAATATTTAGGGTCGTTAGAAGAAGTGGATAAAAAATCAGATATGTTCAGATTTCCATTTGAAGACGACTTCCTTTCAAAATACAGGGATAAGTTTTTAGATAATGTGGATGTTGCTAATAATTTGTTGCAAGGATTTGCATTAGTAAAGAAATGCATTGAGAAAGGAATTGTTTCTGAAGAAGATGAATTTGACCAGAGCTTAAAGCCCAAATTCTTTGTTTTTGCATCACATGGGTTTGGGAATTGTTATTTGTGGCAAAGTATCTCAGATGAAGGCTTCCACGTCAAGGTCACTGGATATACCGAAGTGATTGATTTTATTTATAAAAATCAACAGATATCAAACAAAGTTAAACTACATCCGCTTATTTTTATGTTTAGAAATACAATAGAGTTATGTTTGAAGAGATTATTTTATAGTAGAATCGATGATGGTGTACCGTTAAAAGTATTCTACTCCAAACGAAAAAGCCATTATATAAAAAAAGATTTATGGAAAAACGTAAAACCGGTAATGGTTAAATATGCGAATGACTCTGGTGAAGATTTCGCGATTATTGATATTGTTGAAAAGCTACTCGATGAAATAAATTCACTAGATAAAAACGGAGATAATTTTCGCTATCCTACATCATACAGTTTAGAATATCGAATTGATAACAAAAAAATGGATTTGAGTAATGTGTATACGTATCTTAAAGCAATAATAAACTTTCTTGAAAGTTGTGATTCTATGCTTGATGCAATTGTAGATTATGAAAGTGAAATGAGGGCAGAATATGAATCCGAAATGATGACAACTATGGATTGATATTAGAATCTTTGATATTCGCAAAAATTACAAAGCCTATTATAGAAACAATAGGAGGTTCAAAAAATATGGAATACATAGGGATAGTAATTTGCGTTGTCGCAGCTATTGCGATTGTTGTGATACTTTACTTGAAAATTACAAAGCGGAACGATATTTCATCAGATGCTGGAGAAAAATTTAATGTGCCTGCTGTACAGGATGGGAATGAGCTGATTGGAGTCAATACAACCAATGAGCTAATTATCCAGATGGAGATGCTGCCAGCAGAAGTTATTGAAGATGAAACCAGATTAGTAGAAATCACGGATAGCAAGGTGCTGGCACACATAAATAATTTGATTCCAGGATTGGCTCAGGCTTGGAATGCAGCTCATAATGCTGCACAGGCAGTTCAGGCGGTAAATGGAGAAGTATTATATCGTGCTGTGATACCAACTGGGGCAAAACTAACCGATTCGAAAGCAATGGAAGGAGCAGTAAGAGGATTTTATCAAGGCGCAAATGGAATCCAAGGTCATGCTAATTTAGTGGCTGTGGAGGCACAAAAAGGAACTGCAGTAGTTGCGAATACAGCGGCAGCAGCGATGGGGGTTGCATCAATGGTCGTTGGTCAGTATTACATGAACCAGATAAATGCAGAACTTGGTGAAATCAGTGACGGTATTTCTCAGATACAGAATTTTCAAGATAATGAGTATCGTAGTAGAGTGCTTTCATTAGTGGCTCATGTAAAGAAGATTGCTGATTTTCAAACTGAAATATTGGAAAAAGATGAGTTACGCCTTTCAAAGATAGCACAACTAGATAGTTTAGAAGAAGAATGTACTCAGCTTCTCGGACAAGCAAATCTTACATTAGCAAGCTTTGCAAAGAAAACCAGTCTGAATTATGAAGAGTATGAAAAAGCATTAAGTAACACTCAAAATTGGTTTATGTATCAGAAATCATTATTGGATGTGCTTTACAAGATATCAGATTTACGATACACTTTGCATCTTGGATCTGTATCAAGAAAACAGTGCGTTGCATTATTACCAACATACTCAAAACAAGTAAGTGATACACAAGAACGTCTTAGTGCATGGCATGATGGAACAACACAACGTTTAGGAGTTGAAACAGATGAAATTCGAAGAAAGAGAGCAGGATTTGATGGTGTAATTCATTTCTTACCGGGACTCTTTAATGATGATTTCAATTTCCGTTCAATTGAAAAGAAAAC
Source organism: Aerococcaceae bacterium NML190073 (assembly GCA_026131555.1). Lineage (GTDB taxonomy): Bacteria > Bacillota > Bacilli > Lactobacillales > Aerococcaceae > Abiotrophia. Next base: position 110,993 of record JAMXJH010000002.1, read on the forward strand.
AGCAAAAATGATTATTGCACAGGCATCTGGTCATGAATCATTATATGTGGTGGATACATCAGAGCTATATGCGGAAGATGTTCAACTAATTTCAAAAGATGGAAAGATTTATTACCTTCCTGAAAGTAAAGTAGAATAACTAAAATTAGCCCTCTCAACCATCATGGATAGGAGGGGTTTGTGCGTCTATGCGTATCTTTCAACATCGACATTGAGTCGGGATTTCAATTCTACGGTGCAGTGAGTTGGTCAGATTGTGATTTGCTTAAGCCTGTATTTTACAAGGGTTTCATCAAACTCCTTAAGGTCAGAAGATTGGTCTTTGATGAAATCATGTAATTCAGTGATACGTTGCAACTGTTCATCAAGCTGTACGGTGTCCATTGAAGCTTGTTGGCGCTGTTCTCTTAGTGCGAAAATCTGGTCGAAAATCTCAATATGGCTTGCTTTTTATGACCGGAAGAGTTTCTTGCCCCCGTGTCTATCTGTCAGGATCTCTTATAATCCTAATTTCAATTCAACCGACGTTCACCTAAAAAGAATATAATTTTTATACTAGCACTTTACAGGTGCTCATCAAATTCAACAAGATTAGCTGTGACTTCTTCGAAACAAATAGTAGCGTCATTTATAGCCCATTTAGCAAGAAAGAAAGTCTTAATGATTAGGGATAAACGTGTGAAATACCAACTTAAATATTGCTGTTGATGCCATTTCCGTCGTTTGTAAATAGACAAATTCCCCTTTACATCCTAAACTAATAAAAATGCTAATGTTCAAAACCTCTTCGAATTACATATTATCACTCTAGGAAATGTCTAAAACCTTTATGAATTGCACGTTGTCACTAGTGGAAACGTTCAAAACCTCAATGTATTAGACTTTGGAGATGTTGTAACACTTCAAAGTCTTTTTGACTAATGAAAACCACCAGCTGAGCTGTGGTTCAAAAGAGTTTTAGCGTTGTATAAAAAAATCCTCTCAGAGTGATAGACTAAAGTAGGGTTTCCGACCACTAAAGCCATCACAAAGGAGGCGTGCCTCATGAGAGAGGATACCAGTCGTTTAGCACATACAACATGGTATTGTAAGTATCATATCGTATTTGCACCGAAGTATCGCAGACAAATCGTTTATGGCAAATACAAGAAAAGTATCGGAGTCATTTTAAGGTAATTATGCGAAAGAAAAGGTGTAGAAATATTAGAAGCCAATGCGTGCAGTAATCATATTCACATGTTGGTAAGGATACCTCCAAAATTAAGTGTTTCGGTCTTTATGGGGTATCTCAAAGGGAAAAGCAGTTTAATGATATTTGACCGATATACCAATTTGAAGTACCGATACGGGACCAAAAATTTTGGTGTAGAGGGTATGATGCGGATACAGTAGGAAAAACCACAAAGAAAATCCCAGAATATGTACGCAATCAATTAATCGAAGATAAGCAAACGGAGCAATTGAGCTTGTTTGAAGAATATGATCCGTTTACGGGGGAGAAGAATAGAAAATGATTTTTTAAAATCAGCGGGTAAAAGTGGAGCAAGCGGGAAACCCGTTCAGCGAGCCTTTAGGCTAGGGCTGGAATTTGTAGTTGTCCAATAAACTCTAGGATGTCATTATAGTTTCTACCTAACTTGTCTAGTGATGTGATAACAAACTCACCTTCTTCTCTAGCAAATTGGAGTAATTTATGAAGTTCTTTGCGTCGAAGATTTTTGCCACGTACTTGCTCACTAAAGCTCTTTTCAACACCTGCCTGTTCCATAAGTTGAAATTGCCTAGCTAAATTCGGACTTTTTGAAGATGCTCTAATATATCCGTTTTTTGATATGTGTTTTTGCCATTTTCCCTGCCAGAAGAACTTGAATAATTGTTAGAGCGCATATAGAATGGAGTTTGTAGGTCAAAAGTAATTTTAGAGTGGGAATAATAGAAAAACACCCCTAATCCGCATTGGATTAGGGTTTTTACATTAGAGTGACCTTTCAAGGATTCCATTCTGTACTGCGTAGAACTAAGTTCGTTTTACTGCAATTTAATACGTTTGTTGTATTAAAACATAAACTGTAATCTCCCGTTTCAATTCATCAAGTGATTTGAGTTGTGATAAAACATTTTTGACTTTAAGGCACATCAGAAAGGCTCTATCATTCTGTTTCCAGAACAATTCGTAAGACGTATTTCTTGCTCAACAAATTCTAACCTTTCAGAATATTCACGTATTGGCTATATTTATTGTAAAGTGTTTTAGATAATTTACTATCCGTAATTAGGTAATCGAAGTCTTTCGTTTGATAGAAGGTAAAAAAGTCAAATTTTTCAAATTTAAGGTGATCAACTAATAAATATTTCTTGAGCGATTTATCTAAAGCCATTGCTTGAATAATGCCTTCGGTGTCACTATATGTTGCGATATTATTATCAGAAATAGCATTTGCGCTGATGAAAGCTTTGGAGAACTGCAGACTTGAAATACTATTCAAAGCAAGGTTTCCAACAAAGGCACCGGTTATTTCTCTAAATTCTCCACCTATTAGGATAAGATCAATTGTTGGACTTGCCTTTAAGATATTAAAGACAGGCAAACTGTTGGTAATGACACGCAGTTTTTTAGATACAATTTTTCTAGCAAAACATTCCAATGTGGTTCCGGGACCGATAAAAATCGTTTCGCCGTTCTCGATTTGATGGTAGGCAATTTCTGCAATTTCTTCTTTTTCGATAATTTGCTCAGAGAGCTTTTCTAAATTAGATTTTTCGTGTTTATTGATGCGGTTCATATTGAGTGCTTTTGCACCACCATGAACACGATTAATCAATTGTTGTTTAGCGAGTTCGTTTAAATCACGTTGAATGGTCATTTTTGTAACATTGCAGATTTCAACTAATTCCTCAACAGTAATGAAACCTTCTTGTTCTAGCAATGCCAGAATTTTATCTCTTCTTTCTGCTTTTAGCATAATAATAGCTCCTTTCTATATGGAAATTGCTAATAACTGTCAATTGTGAGATGAGTAATTACAATAATGAGAATAAATGGAGTACAAGTCCATAATAACATGTGCGTTTTCCCACATAACATTGTACCACAGCAATAGATAAAAAAAAAACAACAAATAAAAACAACAAAAAATTACAAAAACTATGTTGACTATTGTTATTAAATGTTGTAAACTAAACACATAATCTTAAGTAAGCGCTAACAAGATTAATGTTTTTATTATCAAAAAAAGAGGTAACGATTTATGAGATTTTTGCTGATGAGTCATGGACCTATGGCGAAAAGTACGTTGGAGTCGGCTGAAATGATTCTGGGTCAACAAGATACAGTTGATACTTTAGAAATACGAGTAGATTCAACGATTGAAACAACAGTTAAGGAAATTTTTGAGATTACTGATAAGTACGATGAAGAAGAATGGTTAATTCTAACGGACATTATTGGTGGTACACCATTCAATTCAGCATATCGATATTTAGAGCATAATCCGAAATCATCTATTGTAGCCGGGTTCAATTTGCCAATGCTATTAGAAGTCTTTATGAGGGGTAGCTACCAGACAAAAGATGAGATTTTGGAATATGTGGAAAAAAGTAAGACAAAAATTATTTCCGTCGTAAATTATCAAGCTCTTGAATCAACAGCGGCTGAAGATTTCGATTTATAAGGGAGGAGGGGAAAAGATGGCAATAGAACTAGTAAGAATTGATGATCGTCTAATCCACGGTCAGGTTGCAACGACATGGACGCGTAATTTTGACATTGAGCAGATTCTTATCGTGAATGACGAAGCAAAGAATGATCCGGTGCAACATGCGGTAGCAAATTTTGCTGTACCAGAAGGCGTTAAAGTAATGATTTTTGGGGTCAAACAATTTGCGGAAGTGATGAAGAAAAGCGCAATAAAGAAACGTACAATGTTATTATTTACGAATCCGCTGGATATTAAGTTTTTAGTGGATGAAGGATTGTCAATTTCTGAAGTGAATGCAGGAGGTATGCGATTCCGTGAGGGACGGCGACGCCTTGAGAAAGCAGTTTCGGTTACTGATGAAGAGCACCAAGCATTTCTGGATTTAATCGAAAAAGGGATTCATATTAATGTTCAAATGGTTCCGAAAGATCCACGTGTTGATTACAAGACACTTGTGTAAAATTTAAGTCAATTAGCGCAAAGATTTTCTTTGCAAATACAAAAAATTAGAAAGGAGATAATAGCAATGCTATTTAAGGCTTTAATTGTGGCGATTTGGGCGGGTTTTTGTGCGCTTGACCAATTCGGACCACACTTAGGATTTCGTAAGCCATTGCTAGCTGGTGTCGTAGTAGGTTTCTTATTGGGCGATCCTGTCCAAGGCTTAATCATCGCAGGGACACTCGAGTTAATGTGGCTAGGTACAAACAACGTAGGAGCGTATCAACCACCTGATGTCATTTCTGGTGCTGTAGTAGGAGTAGCGATTGGTATTTTATCAGGAGGTGGAGAAGAAGCGGGGATTGCAGTTGCGATTCCGGTAGCACTTTTGGTGCAACAGTTGAGTATGGTTGTTATGACAACTAACGTATCTCTTGTTCACGCAGCGGATAAAGTCGTTCAATCGGGAGAATTTGGGAAGATTGATAAATTACAGTATACAGGAGGACTTTTCTTCTTCCTAAGTAGAGCAATTCCGGTGTTTATCGCTGTATTCCTTGGAGCACCGGCAGTTGAAGCAGTCTTGAAAGTTATTCCGCCGTTTGTATTGGCAGGTCTCGGTATCGCTTCTAAACTAATTCCGGCAGTTGGTTTAGCAATGTTGCTTTCTATGATGCTTAAGAAAAATATGTGGGTGTTCTTAACATTAGGATTTGCCTTGGCAACATTCTTGAATGTTCCAACAATTGGTGTAGCGATTTTTGCACTTTGTGCGGCTGTTTTATACGATATTATGATGAATAATGGTAGTGGAGAAAAAGTTGAAAACACCTCTGATGAAACAGTTGGAGTTGTAGTTGCCGAAGGGGAAGGAGAGTTTGATTTATAATGACCAACAAAATTCAGAAAAAAGATCTGGACAAAATGTTTTGGCGTTCGCAAATGATCCAGTTCTCTCACAACTACGAACGCTTGCAAAGTTTGAGTACACTTTTTGCGCTCACACCTGTGTTAAAAAGACTCTATGCAGACCGACCACTTGAAGAAAGAGTGAATGCTCAGAAGCGTCACCTAGAATTTTTCAACAGTCATCCGGTTCTCATCCCGTTTATCCTTGGGGTGACTACAGCTTTGGAAGAAGAAACTGAAGAACACGAAAAGGAATCGGTGATTGCAGTTAAAACAAGCATGATGGGACCATTAGCCGGTTTAGGAGACAGTCTTTTGAACTTTACTTGGTTCCCGATTGCTGGAAGTATCGGTGCATCTTTTGCGATTCAGGGCAATTTTATCGGACCTATCTTGATGTTCTTGATGATTAACTTGCTATACTTCCCTTTGAAATATTATGGTATCCATTTAGGTTACAAAAAAGGTAAAGATATTTTAACTTCATCAAGTGGTAAAAAAATACTTAACCGAATTACTACTTCAGCAAACGTACTGGGGGTAATGGTTGCAGGAGCATTGATTACATCAACAGTCAAAGTGAAGCTAGGATTACAATTCGGTGAAGGAGAAGGTGCGATTCAAATTCAGGAAATGTTGGATAAAGTAATACCTAATCTATTGCCATTGTTACTGACGATCGTCTGTCTATATCTCATGAAGAAATGGAATGGAAAACATGTTGTGGCAATGATCTTTACATTGATTGGTTTAGGGATTGTACTCGCTTATTTTGGAATTTTAGTTTAATCTGGAAAGAGTGGGGCAGTGATGTTCCCACTCTGAATTATTTTACATTTGGAGGGATTACATGCGTACCATATTAGTATTGATGGATACTTTAAGAAAAGATTTTCTATCCAGCTATAATAACGAAACATTCGTTAAGACGCCTAATTTAGATGCTTTTTCAGAAGATGCCATTACTTTTGATAATCACTTTATTGGTTCGACGCCATGTATGCCGGCTAGAAGAGACTTGATGACGGGACGACTTAACTTTTTGGAGCGTTCTTGGGGGCCGATTGAACCTTTCGACGTTACCTTGCCGAAAGTTTTGCAAAAACACGATGTCTTTTCTCATTTAACAACCGACCACACACATTATTTCCGATTAGGTGGGGAAGGTTATATCAATCAGTTTATTACTTGGGATTTTCACAGAGGTCAAGAAGGTGATCCCTGGGTTTCTAGACTCAGAGATCCGGAATGGATGCCAGAGCAATACCATGGCAAATTAAGAAAGCAGTATCAGGCGAATCGGGAAACCTGGCATGAGAATGAGGATGCGTATCCAACGCCTCGTACGTTTAAGTCTGCATGTGATTGGCTAGAGGAAAACAAAGATGAAGATAATTTCTTTATCCAAGTTGAAGTGTTTGATCCTCACGAACCCTTTGATGTACCTAACAAATATATGGGAATGTATGATGGCACGTATACAGGACCATATTTTGAAACGCCAAACTATGGTGCGGTTGATGTTCCTGAAGAGGCTGTGGATTATATTCGGAAAAGATATGCAGCCTTGATGACAATGACGGATGTCCATTTCGGACGCTTGATTGATAAGCTGAAAGAACTTAACATGTATGAAGATACATTGATTATTGTTACTTCTGACCATGGTTATTTTTTAGGCGAACGCGAATTGTTCGGTAAAAATTATATGCATAATTTTAACGAAATAGCGGCGATTCCGTTATATGTGAAGGACCCACAAAATAGGCTTGCAGGTAAAAGGATTTCAACGGTCACACAGAATATAGATGTAATGCCAACAGTATTGGATTACTTTGGTGTAGATATTCCAAGTGAAGTGAGAGGAGAATCGTGGTTACCTTTGATTGAAGGGAGAGCAAGGGAAGAACGTCTTGCTTTGTACGGCGCTCACGGAATTACAATGAATATTACGGACGGGAAATACACATATTTCCGAGCACCGAATGATGAGAACAAACCTCTATTTGAGTATGCCGGCATTCCGACAACTATTAGACACTATCTCGGGGAAAATAATCCTAAAGAAATTGAAATGGGAAGATTTTTAGCGAGAACAGATTTTCCAGTATATAAGGTGCCGATTGAGAAAGCAGCAATTCTAGATGGGTTGCCAGATATGAGTGAGTTTACAAAAGATAGTTTATTATTTGATATAGAGAATGACCCACTTCAGCAACATCCAATTCAAGATGAAGTTTTGGAAAGAAAGATGTGCGATCTTCTGATGAAGGAATTAGCACGTCACGAAGCTCCTGAAGAACAATTGGATAGACTATCACTGAGATAGGTGAGAGGCTGGGGTTACCAGCCTTTTAATTGTAGTTAGGATTGTACAATATGAAAAAAGTTTCAGTTTTAATAAAACCTGCTTCGTCGCATTGTAATTTACGTTGCAAATATTGCTTCTATGCTAATGTGTGCTCTTTAAGAGAAGTCGGATCTTTCGGGAATATGAGTAAGGATACCGTTGAAGATATGATTCGAAATTTATTTGAGGATTTGGTAGATGGCGATGAGCTTACTTTGGCTTTTCAGGGTGGGGAACCAACTTTAGCAGGTATAAAGTACTATAAAAATTTAATCAATGTCGTCCAGCAGCAATCCAAATGTGTGAAAGTCAATTATTCTCTTCAAACGAATGGTACGCTGATTACAAACGAATGGTGTGAATTATTTAAGGAGCACAAATTTTTAATCGGCTTATCAATTGATGGTTGTAAGGAGTTTCATGACTTAAATCGAGTGGATACTAGAGGTGAGGGTACTTTTGACAAGATTCTGGAAGCAAAACAATTATTTGATGAGTATGAAATTAATTATAATATTTTATGTGTAGTCACAAATGCTTTAGCTAAAGAATATAAGAAAGTATACTGTTTTTTGAGAGATCATAATATCAAGTACGTACAATTTATTCCATGTATAGGCAAGTTGGATAGTAATTCAAGAACGAAATATCAATTAACTCCCAGACGCTTCTATTTGTTCTATTCAAAGATGTTTAAGTTTTGGTTTGAAGATTTATTACAGGGTCGCTACATTAGCATCAAGTTATTCGATGATTTGTTCAACTTGTTTGTCAACAAAGAAGTGAATGCTTGTGGGTTGGTTGGGAATTGCCAAATTCAATTTGTCATTGAAGGAGATGGCAGTGTGTATCCTTGTGATTTTTACGTACTGGATGAATGGAAGTTGGGGAATATTAGAGAACAAGGCCTGAAGGAATTATTACTTAGCAAGCGTTCTAGAGAATTTTTATGTCGTCCAAAAGAGTGGAGCGATGAATGTGAGCGCTGTCCGTTTGTTTCTATTTGTCGAGGTGGGTGTAGAAGAATGACAGATGTGATGTTCATTGACAAAAAAACGAATAACTGCGCTTACCAAAAGTTATTAAAGTTATTTATGTCTCATGTTGATGAGATTTTGCATACTTTAGGTAAAATATATTGATTTTTGAGGAAGCTAAAATGAGTAAAGAGGTACAAATTAAAGGGCATGTTTTTAATATGGGAGATCAGTATCAAGAAGGTGTTCCATTTGATAGAGAAAGTCCTGTTTGTGAAGTAGAAATTCAAGATTTTATGATATGTGATACACCGGTGACAAATGCTGAATTTCAAAAGTTTATCGTAGAAACTGGTTACGTTACGGATGCTGAAAAGTTCGGTTGGAGTTCAGTTTTCTATCTCCTTATTCCAGAGATTCACAGAGAGGAATATACAATGTTAGGAAGAACACCCTGGTGGTTAGCTGTTGAAGGAGCGAAATGGGACAAACCGGAAGGGCCTAGCAGTAATATCGTTGATAGAATGGATCATCCTGTTGTGCATGTTTCTCGAAATGATGCACTTGCGTATTGTAAATGGGCGGGAATGAGATTACCTACTGAAGCAGAGTGGGAGTTTGCAGCTCGTGGAGGAAACACGCAAAGATTTCCTTGGGGAGATGAACTGGAACCGAACGGACAATTTATGGCGAATACATGGCAAGGGGATTTCCCGAATGAGAATACACAAAAGGATGGTTACTTGGGAACTGCTCCGGTGTATACATATTCAGCCAATAATTATGGACTATATCAAATGATTGGTAATGTTTGGGAATGGTGTAGCAATCCATCAGGGATATCCTTAAATACTTTTAATATAAAATCAGCGGAAGATTTTTGGAAAGAAAACGAGACCTATTCGGATAGTGAGTATGCGATACGTGGCGGTTCGTTCTTGTGTCATGCGAGTTATTGCAATAGATACAGGGTTGCAGCGCGAAATGCGAATACGGCAAGTTCAACAAGTAGCAATCTAGGTTTTAGATGTGTGAAAAATTAAAAATTATTTCCGCAAAAAATCTGAAATAGATGAAGAATAATGGAATGAAAAGGAGATAAAAAAATGACAGTGATTATCGGTGCTGATAAAGCAGGAACAGAATTGAAAGAAGTTGTCAAAAATTATCTTATTGAAATCGGTCAAGAAGTAATGGATGTGAGTGAAGCAGGATACGATTTTGTCGACACGACGCTTGCTGTGGCAACAGCAGTTCAAGTCAATGACGATAATTTAGGTATTGTAATTGATGCTTATGGAGTAGGGTCTTTCATGACGGCTACCAAGATAAAAGGAATGGTAGCTGCTGCCGTTTCAGACGAACGTTCAGCATATATGACACGTGCACATAACAATTCACGTATGATTACGATGGGCTCTGAAATTGTTGGACCGGGTGTTGCCAAGAATATTGCAAAAGGATTTGTTGAAGGTGACTACGATGGAGGGCGACATCAAATCCGTGTAGATATGCTTAACAAAATGTGTTAATGTAAAAAGGAGGATATAGAATGAAAATTGCTGTAGGTTGTGATCATATTGTAACAAATGACAAAATCGCTGTGGTCGATTATTTGAAAACTAAAGGTTATGAAGTAATCGACTGTGGCACATATGATAATGTTCGCACACACTATCCGATTTTTGGCAAAAAAGTTGGTGAGGCAGTAACAAGTGGTGAAGCAGACTTGGGAGTGTGCATTTGTGGAACGGGGGTAGGCATTAATAATGCAGTCAATAAAGTTCCGGGTATACGTTCAGCGCTTGTACGTGACATGACATCGGCTATTTATGCTAGAGAAGAATTGAATGCTAATGTCATCGGATTCGGTGGTAAAATCACAGGTGGTTTGCTAATGACAGACATTATCGAAGCCTTTATTCATGCGGAATATAAACCAACCGAAGAAAATAAAAAATTAATTGAAAAAATTACCCACATTGAAACGCTCAATCAATGTCAAGCTGATCCGCGCTTCTTTGATGAATTTCTTGCTAAGTGGGAACGTGGTGAATACCACGACTAAGGAGGCTTAAGTATGATTCTTACAGTGACAATGAATCCTTCGGTTGATATTGCTTATCAATTAGAAGGATTAAAGCTGGATACGGTTAATCGAGTATCTGAAACATATAAAACACCAGGCGGTAAAGGACTTAATGTAGCGCGTGTATTAACTCAGCTTGGTGACAGAGTTATTGCGAGTGGTTTACTAGGTGGAAAAATAGGGGAGTTTATCGAAAGAGAATTGGATAAAGTAGCTATTGAACATTCTTTCTATAAAATTTCTGGTGAAACTCGAAATTGTGTAGCTATTTTACACGGGGGGCAGCAAACAGAAATTTTAGAGCAAGGACCAACGGTAAGTGAAATTGAATGGCAAGGATTTCTTAAACATTTCGAGGATTTGCTTCCAACATTGGATATTGTGACTATTTCAGGAAGCCTTCCTAAAGGAATTGCTTCAGACTTCTATGCACGTATGGTTTCTTTATGTAATAATCATCAGATACCGGTAGTTTTGGATTGCTCAGGCGTAGCGCTTGTAAATGCATTAAAAGCAGATACGAAACCAACAGTTATCAAACCTAACACTGAAGAATTATCACAGATTTTGGGAGAGGAAGTAACCGGCGATATCAAAGTGCTCAAAGAAGCGCTTTCGCGGGATATCTTCTCTGGAATTGAATGGGTGATTGTGTCACTGGGTGCAAAAGGTGCGTTTGCTAAACATTTCGATAAGTATTACAAGGTGAATATTCCTAGAATTTCAGTCGTAAATCCGGTGGGTTCAGGAGACTCAACCGTTGCGGGCATTACATCTGCTTTACTGAAGAAAGAATCTGATGCTGATTTATTGAAGAAGGCAAATGTATTAGGTATGTTGAATGCACAAGAAAAGCAGACAGGGCATGTAAACTTGAGCAACTTTGATACATTATTCAATGAAATTGAAGTGATAGAAGTCTAATGAAAGTTTGCGATGTGTAGAAGGAGATAAATATCCATGAAATTGAAAAATGACAAATTAACACTTCAATTTAGCGAATTTGGAGGTACATTAACTTCAATCAAAGATGTAGATAGTGTCGAGTACCTGTGGCAAGGGAATCCGGAATATTGGAGTGGACAAGCGCCGGTATTGTTCCCGATTTGTGGAAGTGTTAGAAACAATCAAACAATTTATGCTGATGGGACAAAAGGTGTGATTCCAAGACATGGTTTGGTGCGAAAAGAAAACTTTAAATTGGAACAATTGAATGAAGATAGTGTGATATTTAGTATTCGAGCAACAGACAAAATGATTGAAAACTATCCCTATCGGTTTGAACTGAGAATTATCTATACTTTACGCGATTCAACGGTGCGTACAACGTATGAAATTACAAATCATGGGACAAAAAATGCAATGCCATTTTTTATTGGAGGACATCCTGGATTCAATTGCCCGCTTCTTGAAGGCGATGAATATGAAGATTTCTATTTGGAATTCGACGAAGAAGAAACGTGCTCTGTACCGAAGTCTTTCCCAGAAAACGGCTTATTGGATTTGTTGGATCGCACACCATTTTTGGACCGTCAAAAGCATCTTTACTTGGATTATTCCATATTTGCACACGATGCGGTAACTTTAGATAAACTAAAGTCTCGCAGTGTTTCACTGCGTTCTTCAAAACATACGAAAGGTTTGCGTCTTGATTTTACGGATTACCCATATCTAATTATATGGTCAACGCCCAATAAGAGCCCTTTCATCGCCTTGGAGCCGTGGAGCGGCTTATCAACATCGTTGGAAGAATCGGATTACTTCGAGGAAAAACTAAATGTAGGCTTCGTTAAGCCAGGGGAGACGGTCACTAAATATTTCGATGTTACAATTTTATAACAACAAAGAAAGCAGGCTATCATTTTGATTGTGATAGCTTGCTTTAGTGTGAAGTATAATTTTTTATCAGGTGATTGTTAATGCAATCTACCCTAGATTAGGAAAAACTATATGATGTTGAAATATTTTTGATTGGATTATGTTACGGGTATACAAATTATCGCGTTAGTAATTATGGCCTATGAAACAGTGATTGGAGGACATTGAAAGGAAGTAAAATTTATAGCTAGAACCTAGTTTAGTATTATCTGTCAAATGCTACCCGATTTCAATAAGACGGATCCGACTTGTTCCAATGTCTTAGAATCGTATTATTTTGAATGAGTGTCCAACACGCGCTTCAAGTCATAAGCGTGGGTATGAGTTTTAGAGTCATGTTATTTTGAATGAGTGTCCAACTGCGACAGCTAGAAGCAGAGGGGTGTGAGTGTTTTAGAGTCATGTTATTTTGAAGGAATATTCGGCGCACCGAGCGGGTAGAGTTTTGGTGGAGTACCAAAGAACATCATTCGATAAGGAAGAGAAAGTTTGGGCAGAAACCGGGAGAAGGTAGAAGAAATGAATTGAAATCAGATTCATTACTTACGTCGTGAATGGTTTGCTCTGTTGTATCAAGGGTTTATTTGTTGACATGTAAAAGCGCGGCAAGCCCCTGTTATAAAATGATAAATAGTTTTCCTAAAATCCAAAAAGATAATTGGCATTCTTTAAGTGTTTTGTGTTATAATGGAAATTAGTAGAGGAGACTCTCATAATTCAATATTAGGAGGACAACACAATGATTAAGAAGATAAAATTACTTGTTTGCGCCTTGGTAATGTTATTTGGTGCAGTCACAAGTTTAGGAGCAGTGCATGCGCAAGAATCGGAGAAGTTTAATTTTCTCTTTTTGGGTGTCGATGCGGGATATGAAGCGGATCGCTTAGAAGAGCTAGAAGGAAGTCGTAGCGACGCTATTATGATTCTAACGTTTGACAAGGGAGCGAATACTTTAACGATTTCAACGATACCTCGCGACAGCTTAGTTGAAATTCCGGGACATGGTGTTGACAAAGTGAACCATGCTTTTGCATTCGGCGGAGTGGATTTAACCATTCAAACATTGGAGCAATGGCTAGGTATTAAATTTGATAATTATGTCGTGTCTAATATGCCAGGTTTCATCAAAATCATTGATTTCTTTAATGGTATTGACGTAGTACCTCCGACCACATTCAACTGGGAAGGACAATTCTTTTTTGAAAAAGATGTCCCGCAACATATTGATGGTCGACATGCATTAGGTTATGCACGTGAACGCTTCACTTCCGGTGGCGATTATGCACGTCAAGCCAGAATGAGAGAGATGATGAAAGTTATTTTACAACGTCTCATCTCCGAAGGAAGTATGGAGCAGTATCGTGAAGCATTTGATAAACGTTACGAACATATCTTAACAAATATTAGCTTCGACGAATTGCTTGCATTGTATGAGGAATACGCTCATCCGGAATTAAACATCACAGAATTCCAATTGAAAGGCCGCGGCTACACTGACGAGAAATTAGGTTATGTAGACGAAACGAATCCGGAATCATTGGAAGAACTATTGAATATCCTTAAGTAATCGTACTTGATAAGAAGAAGGTCAGTAATGACTTTCTTCTTTTTTGTGTATTGAGAATCAAGTCTTTGCCCAAAATATGAATTTCAATTAAGAATATGAATATTCATAGACCATTTACAGCTAAAATAGTGAAATTCCTCTTTTGTTAAAACTGCTGTGATATAATCGAAGTATCAAGAGTAAACAAGGAGGAGATTTCCATGAAAGGATTAGTCAAGAAGCTATTAACAGCAGTAGCCGGGTTTAGCTTAGTTGTCACACCGACAATCAATGCTTTCGCAGTACAACCCACTCAGAAACTATTGTCACTGGGAGCCTCTTTACAAGGCGCTCAAATTACTCAAACGCGTACATTGCTAGGTGCAACCGATGTTCCGGAAGCGAATACCATTTATGTAGACGGACCGACAGTCAACCGCTATTTAGGTGATGGTTCGACGGCTAATACAATCGTGTATTCAAGTGCACTGATTGAGCCACAGTCAGCAGGACATGGCGTGCAAGTGCAAATTGTTACACCACATAATATCACTTTAGTGACTCCAATCACTTACCAGAATGCAGCGATTACCTCCGGTGCCAAAGACATTTCGATTAAGATTGCAACCGTTGCACCGGTAACAGGTGAAGGGGCATTGGCGGGTGTTTACGCTCTGCTGGAAAAATCAGGCACGAAGATTAACAAGCAATCAATTAAAGTCGCAGAGAAAGAAATTAAGATTGTTGAACGCGTCAAAGAAGACAAGAAACTCTCTGATATTCAAGTGAACCAAATCATTGCCGACATTAAGAAGGAAATTACAATTAAGGTAACGAATAATATTACTATTGATGCGAATCAAGCAAAAATTATTATCCATGCTATATTGGAAAAATATCAAATTGATCCAAATTTAGTAGACTTAACAGAATTGGTTCAATTCTCAATTGATTTCTCCAAAACAGATGCTGCCAAAAACAAAAATACTGTTGACCAATTAGTCCAAAGTGTTGATAAAGCGATTTGGAACGAAAGTAAGCGCGCGGAATTGCAGCATTATATGAAAATTTGGGGCGAAGCAATGGGACAAAACTACAAAGAGCACTCACCGGACAATCCAGCCAACTACTACGGCTTGGCAATTCCGAATGAAGTTTTGGATAAAATAGCTATCAACGATCAAAAAGTAACGGCAGAGTGGTCAACACAAGGTATTACGCCGAATGTGTATAACATTGTAGCGGCTTACATGGAAACTAAAGATCAAAGCGAAATGAATGTCCATTTGTACTTGTTTGCGATTTACAACGGCGAACCGGTCGTACTCCATACACAACAAAACCAAGGAACCGATACCGGTTGGGTTTATTTCAAACCAACTGAGAATGTTGAATTACGCAACAACTTCGCTGAAATTGTCAAAGGAACAACCGCGGATCACTTAACGCTTCCGGATAAATGGAACGACCAGAAGAGTGTGGAACTGTCGAATTACATGCAGATTTGGGGAAATGCGATGGGGCAGCGCTATGCGGGTTACTCACCGGAAAACACTGGTAATTACTATGGACTGGCAATTCCAACTGAGATTTTAGATAAAATCGCAGTCAATGATCAGAAAGTTGCCGCAGAGTGGTCAACAACTGGTAATAAACCTGGTGTTTATAATATTGTCGGTACGTACATGGAATTGAAAGATTCGGATGCAATGGATATTCACCTGTATTTGTTTGCGCTGTATAACGGCGAGCCTGTCGTACTCCATACGCAACAAAACCAAGGAACCGATACCGGTTGGGTTTATTTCAAACCGACTGAGAATGTAGACTTGCGGAATGCTTTCACTCGAATTGTGAATGGCGAGCCGGGAAGTAACTTACCGGTGCCGAATATCACACAAGATGCTAAGTGGAATGCAAGCAAGCAGGAAAAATTAAGAACTTTCATGAAGAATTGGGAGCAAGGTATGGGACAATCATACACAGAATATACGCCGGATAATCCGGGCGATTTCCACGGTGCCCCAATCCCTTCTTATCCGATTGAACATTTTGCGTGGGGTGACAAGCTTATCAATGCGCAGTGGTCAACCGATGGAAGTGCTGTAGGTGTTTATAATATCGTTGCGTGTTACAAGCAAAATGCTGTGGACGAAGAATCGACGATGTTCCCGCATCTCTATCTATTTGCGCTTGTCGGGGATGAACCGATGGTGTTCCACTCTCAACAAAACCAAGGCGGTATGCCGGGTGACGGTTTCTACTTCAAACCGACTGAGAATGTAGATTTGGCAAACGGATTTAAGCAAATTGTTAACGAATAACAAAAAAATATAAAATTCACTTGCATTTCTAGATAGAAACCTGTAGAATTCTACAAAGAAATAAGGACTTTTAATGTGTTCCAGAGAGGACACAAAGGCTCTTCAAGACAAGTTGAATCGTCATAAGCCCTTATTCTATCATAATAAGGGCTTATTTTTTATGCAGAAATAGCCCCTACAAAGGAGCGTATTTATGGAAAACACACAAGCAAAAAAACGTCTATTACTAGATGTCAACGATAAACCGGAATTGATGCAAGGACTGTTACTAAGTGTACAGCATGTCTTTGCGATGTTTGGCGCAACTATTCTAGTGCCGTTATTGTTAGGAATGTCTGTTTCTACTGCATTATTAGCCAGCGGTGTCGGAACACTTATCTACATGGTAGCAACTAAAGCAAAGGTGCCGGTGTACTTAGGGTCATCGTTCGCCTATATTTCAGCGATGGGATTTGCGAAAGAGCAAATGGGTGGAGATATTAGTGCGGCACAAACAGGTATTATGTTAGTCGGTTTGATTTACGTATTGATTGCAATAATCGTATCAAAAGTTGGAACAGCTTGGATTGATAAATTATTGCCACCAATCGTTATCGGTCCAATGATTATTGTTATTGGATTAGGCTTAGCAAGTGTGGCGGTTAATAATGCCGGTTTTGTGAAAGATGGCGATTGGCGTAATATGGCGGTTGCGATTATTACATTCATGATAGCAGTTCTAGTTCATACTAAAGGAAAAGGTTTCTTACGTGTCGTGCCTTTCTTAATTGCGATTATCGGCGGTTATATTGCATCGGTTGCTTTCGGATTAGTTGATTTCACACCGGTTGAGAATGCGCCTTGGTTTGCACTGCCGAACATCAGCTTACCTTTTGCTAGTGGCATTGTCGGCATCAATCAATACAAATTGTACTTCGGTCCCGAGGCTTGGGCAATTCTGCCGATTGCGATTGTTACAATCGCCGAACATATCGGTGACCATATGGTGTTGGGCGAAATTTGCGAACGTAATTTTTTGAAAACACCGGGACTGAAACGTACATTGATTGGTGACGGGGTAGCGACTGCTGTATCGGCATTCATCGGTGGACCAGCTAACACAACTTATGGTGAAAATACGGGTGTTATCGGTATGACGCGTATTGCAAGTATCACAGTCATTCGTAATGCGGCTTTGATTGCGATTGCGTTAAGTTTCTTCTCGAAGTTTACCGCTTTAATTTCAACGATTCCGCAACCTGTTTTGGGTGGAATGTCCATTCTGTTATACGGGGTCATTGCGAGTAATGGTTTGAAAGTCCTGATTAAATCGCATGTAGATTTCAACCAATCGCGTAATTTAGTTATTGCGAGTGCGATGTTGGTACTTGGTTTAGGCGGAGCAGTGTTACAATTAGGCTCATCGTTAATTATTTCGGGAACGGCGCTCAGCGCAATTGTTGGTGTCGTCTTGAACTTCGTCTTACCGAAGCAAACCAACTTAGAAGAAGAATAATCAATCGGCAAGCCGGAGACAATTCTGTTTCCGGCGTTTTTTGTGCAAAAATACATCTCAAGATTGATTAGAAAAACAGACGAATTGGTATAATAGCATTACGAGAGCAATCTTGTTATAATGAATAAGAGAAATTAGATAGAGATGAGGTAGAGAAAACATGTACGGATATTATTTTGATCCAACTTATATTTTAGTATTGTTGGGAGCAGGTCTGGCAATGTATGCGCAACATAAGGTGCAATCAACATTTGCTAAATATGATGAGTTGGAGACACGGTTTAGAATTACGGGCAATCAAGCCGCACGTGAAATTTTGCAACAAAGCAATTTACACGATGTACGTGTAGAGCATATTAATGGGCATTTGACGGACCATTATGACCCACGCAATAAAGTGTTGCGTTTATCCGATGCCACTGATAAGTCCACTTCAATTGCGGCAGTTGCTGTCGCGGCACATGAATGCGGGCATGCTGTTCAAGACGCAAAAGGCTATGTTCCGCTAAGAATTCGCAGTTTCTTGGTGCCGGTAACACAATTTGGTTCAACTTTAGCGTTGCCGATGATTTTTATCGGGCTGGCAATGGGTTGGATGGGACTTGTCAATGTTGGTATCATCGCATTTGCATTAGTGTTGGCATTTCAGTTGGTAACTTTGCCGGTGGAATTTGATGCGAGTAATCGCGCGATGGCAATTATTGAACAACAGCAATTGCTAGCACCGGAAGAATTGCAAGCCGCACGTAAGGTGTTAAATGCGGCGGCGCTTACGTATGTTGCAAGTACAATTAGTACGGCGTTGCAATTATTGCGCTTTATTTTGATTGCGAATAGCCGTCGTCGTGACTAACAGAGGAGAAGAAGCGAATGACTTTATGGAGAAAATTAACTGGACGTAAAATCAATCCGCAATTAGCACAAGATTTATTGAGCAAGAGTCAGCAAGAAGTTGAAAAGATGCCGCCGATTAACATTATTGTGGCGGGAAAAACTGGAAGTGGTAAAAGCACGCTCATTAACGCCTTATTCCGTGAGAATATCGCTCAAACCGGTATCGGGCAACCGATTACGCAAGAGTTGATTCGTTTAACTAAAGAAGGGGTACCACTCACGCTGTACGATACGAGAGGATTGGAACTCAATCAGGAAGTGCAACAGCAAGTACAAGCGGATTTGCTAAGTTTAATTGCAACACAGCAAGACAAAGGGGAGCGCGAAGCAATTCATGTCGTTTATTACTGTATCAATGCAATGGGTTCACGGATTGAACCATTTGAAATCGAATTGATTCAAACGCTTGCTACAAAAGTTCCTGTTATTTTGGTAGTGACACAAGTGTTAGGACCTGAGAATCGGGAATTTCATCGCTATTTAGTGGATTTGAAGTTGAAAGTGGCGGCAGTGGTGCCTGTTCTAGCGAAGCCGTATGTTGTAGCGAAGCGTCAAGTGATTTCCGCCTTTGGATTACAAACGCTTATTGATACAACATTGAATATAGTGCCGTCGCAAGTACATCGGGCTTTTATCAACGCCCAACAAATAGATATTAATCGCAAAGTGGCGAACGCTAGGCGTTGGGCGAAAACGTATGTATCTTCTGCCTTTGGCGTTGGTTTCGTTCCGATTCCTTTTGCGGATGCAACGCTATTGATTCCGATGCAAATTACAATGTTGGCGCATTTGACGGCAATTTTCGGTGTGTCATTGGATAAGGCACAAATTGTAAGTTTGCTGGCAGGGATAGGAGGTACTAGCGGGACAACTTATATAGGCAAAATAATGGTAGGCTCTTTATTCAAGTTAATGCCTGGATTAGGCACTGTATCCGGCGGTTTAGTGACGGGTACAACAGCTAGTATGTTGACGGTAGCTTTAGGATACAGCTATATTGAAGCATTGCGTCATATTGCAAAAGCTGAGGCGATGGGACGCGATTTGCGTTTGAAAGAAATTCAACAATTGATGAATCAAAGTTTAGAAACGCATTTACAGGCAGTATCAGGTTTGTTGCCTGAGAATGTGCGGGAAACATTTTTGCCGGAATGGCTCCGTGATTTCCTTGAGAAACAATAAATTAGGAAAAGGCTTCCTTCTTATTTGCAATCAGTGCAAATAAGAAGGAAGTCTTTTAAATGTTGGCTACCAATAAATTTCAACAATGAACTGCCGTTCTTTAATGTAAGCGTTGATGTCGTGTCCCAATTGTGCGCATAATTCTGCACAGATTGCTAATCCGAGTCCGCTGTTGCTTTGATTGCGGTGGGGTGCTCCTGTGTAATGGCGGTTGAACACTTGATTGATATCGGGTGTCACATTTTGGCTGAGGGGATTGTTGAAGCGTGTGTAGCAGCGTTGGTCGGCATCCCAATCATGGGTAATGGTTAGGGTGTGTGCCCCGTGTTGAACGGCATTGAGAAGCAAATTATTGAAGATACGTTTGACAGCAGCTTCGTCACTCACTTGCACGGTATGCTCAGCAATCACGGGAATCACATTCATATTCGCCTCTTCAAAGACTTGGTATAAGCTAATCAGTTGCTCTTTCAAAATCATATCCAACCTCAACGGTGTTCGCTCATGCTCTATGGTGTTTGCTTCTAGTTTCCCTAGATAGAATACATCTTGGATGAGCTTTTCCAATACTTCTGTTCGTTGCGTTGCAATTTCTAAGTAGTGAGTTCGTTCTTGAACAGTCAATTGCTCATCGTTTAGCAGTTGTAAATAACCGTAAATGGCAGTCAGTGGTGTCCGTAAATCATGCGAAATATTCATTAAATCGGCTTTAAGATGTACTTTATGCTTTTGCAATTGGGAGATTGCATCTTGTTGTGTGGCAATCAGTGCGTTCAATTCTGTTAGCAGCGGATCAAGCAGTTTCGGACTGCCTTCGCTACTCAATGTGCGATGAAGTTTATGTATGCGTAATTGTGTTAATTGCCGAGTAAGGTTGCGAATTTCTTTTTGCAAAAGGAGATGGTAAATAATTAGGCCGATGACGATGCCAATCAATAGGTAAATCATAAACTCTCCTCCTTAATGAATATGTTTGTGGTTAAAGTGATATATGCCAAACCCGGCAGCAAATAAAGTATAAAGTAAAGCAAGTAAACTGTCGCGGTGCCAATTAAGGAGCGTGCCGGTCGATTCGTATGATAATTCGTAGAACAAGAAAGGCGTAATATGCTCTAAGATAGGCAAGAATATGCGTATCGAATCAATGGCAAACATGGGGCCGAAGACACATAGAATAGACGTCACCAGACCTCTCTGAAACGTAAAGAAAATTGTTAAAAATAATGTCAGATACATTATTATGAAAGGTAATTTAGCAATCATTAAATGAAAAGGAATGTCTAGCCAAATAGTGTGCCAATTTAGTGGGAGAATGAGCCGGCAACTCAAACTTAAGAAAGCTAGTCCGCATGCGAATTGCAAAGCAGTGTATTGAAGTGCGACGCACCATTTTGCGAGATATAGCTGGTGCCGTGGGATGCCGTGGCTAATCGGCAGGACAAACAGTCGATCCCTGTATGAATGGTTGAATACTTCGTTAATAGTACCTAGAGCCAGAGCAATGTGTAGGTCAAGCATCGTCTCGACGGCGCCGGTGATGAATTGTACGTGAGAGAACTTTAATGGTTCAAATGTTTGATTAATAGTGCCATCCAAACTATCCAGCCATTCGAAAAAACTAGGTTCCATTAGGCGTACAGCGATTGTTGCCAATAAGCAGAACAAAGCGAGCACGGCAATGCTCTTGATTACCGTACGTCGCTGTGTTAATTGATACCACTCACTTCTGATTAAGTTGGACATAGGATACTCCTCGCTACTTAATTATTTGATTTCTTTTTTGTTAAAAAGATGAATACCGAACAGTGTGAAACCGATGAGGTATGCTAAGGCTATAAAAGGTGCGGCATTGATGCCGAACAGGTTAATAGTTCTGTCTGGGTTAAGCTGTGTTAAGAAATAAGGTTCAATCGCTTGTAACCAGCTGATGTCATAGGACTGACCTAGTTGAAAGGCGAGTGGAAATACAAAGACGATTAAAGCGAGCATAATATACGTGGGTGTATTTGATTCGGACAGAAAGGCAATCCATACATACAATCCCAAGTAAGCTAGCCAAATCGGCACATATTTGAAAATAGGGGCTAAATCTGCCCATACAGCGAGGGATGAACCACCTGAAATAAGAGGCGCAACGATACCGAATGTCAAGATTGCCAGTATAACAAATACAGCTGTCATAATAGCAGAGCCGATGAGTTTCGACAAATAAATTTGTTTACGAGAAAAGCCGTAACTAATCGAATTGACCAAAGTGCGATTCTTCAACTCATGATTGAAGGCTGTACCGACAATCGATAACAGGAGGAAAACGGCCGTGTTAATAATTGATTCGGCAAACAATACCGTCTTGACTTGTGTTGAAAACTTTGGGAGATCGGAGAAATGTGCAACAATATCCGGTAAGATAGCTGCGAATAATCCTAAGACAACTGCAGCGACAAACCAAGCGCGTGCGCTCTTACGCTGTGTCAGTTGATAGCATTCTGCTTTAACTAAATTAATCATGCTGTTCGCCTCCTTCTACTAAGTTTAAGTACAGGGATTCTAATTGATGTTGCTTCAAGGTGAGATGCGATAATTTTAAGTTATTTCTAACGAGAGCGTCTGCGATGTCAGATGCTTGAATGGATAAGTCGAATAACTTGATGAGTTGAGAATCGGTTACCTCGTAGTTTGTTGTTTGCAACATTTGCTCTAGGACGACGGTTGCTTTCGTGGCATCATCCACTTTAATTTCATAATAGTGTTGTGTTCGCTCCTTCATCTCTTCTTTAGTGAATTCCGTAATTTTTCGACCTTGATCAATAATCACGAAACGAGTCGCTATATGTTCCAATTCCGGCAAAATATGGCTAGAAATCAAGATAGTTAGCTGTGTTTCATTCGCTAGGCGAAGGAGTAACTCACGGATTTGAATAATTCCGCTAGGGTCCAATCCGTTTGTCGGCTCATCAAGAATAAGTAAATCCGGTTGGTGCAATAAAGCTTGCGCAATGGACAAGCGTTGTTTCATCCCCAATGAGAAATGTTTGAACTTTTTCTTGCCGGTATCATTTAATTCGACTAATTCAAGCAATTCATCGACGCGCTTCTTGTTAGGTAAGCCGCGTTGAACACGATAATATTCTAAGTTTTGGCGAGCGGTCATTTCCGGGACAAAAGCAGGTGCTTCAATAATTGTGCCGGTATATTTACGATTTTCTTCCAGACCTTGAGTGTCAAGAGAGCCGAACAGGCTGATGCTACCTGCTTCAATTGGACTCAAACCGGCAATTAAACGTAAGAGTGTGGTTTTACCTGCACCGTTTCGCCCGGCAATCCCTACAATGTCACCACGCTTTACATTGAGTGAAAAGTCTTGAAGGGCCACTTTCTTGCCGAAATGTTTCGATAAATTGTGTAATGTTAAGACTGTATCTGTCATGTGAATGCTCCTTTCTGTCTAAAAGAATGCGCGATAGAGAGCCGCGCCGACATCTTTGCCCGTTTCGTAGACTACACGAAACAGAGAAGGAAAAAGTGTTAGCAACAAGGTGTAGATGACAAAATATTTGCCGGGAAAATAATTCTTGAATCGAGAATTCATGATGATTCGCTCCTTTGATTTAAGTTGCCTTTATTATAATTGGCACACTATAAACAAATCTTTAGCGAATAATAAAGAAATTGTAAAGAAAGAGCGATTCTCCGAATGAAAGGCTATTTTCCATTTATCCCTTTAATTTGAAACCAATTCCCCAGACAGTTTCAATGTAAGGTTCGTCCGTGTGTTGGGCGATTTTTTTGCGGAGATTGGAGATGTGAACATTAATGGCATTATCTTCAATGTAGGTGCTATCTCCCCAAACCAGTTGATACAATTGTTCACGTGAGAAAACTTTACGTGGCGATTGGACAAGTTGCGTGAGAATTTCAAATTCTGTTGTTGTTAAGTGTAAGGGGATTTCATTGAAGTAAGCCATCATTTCATCCGGTGCAATGCGTAACTGACGGTAAACGTAATTTGCTTGTTCGTTCACTATTTGACCGGCGCGCTGATATCGACGCAAGACGCTCTCGATTCTGGCCAACAACTCTAATTGGTGGAAAGGTTTCGTCAAATAATCATCAGCGCCTAATTGAAGTAGCTGTACTTTGTCTTCGATATCACTTTTGGCGCTTAGAATGATGATGCCTCCAATATGAAATTCTTTTGCTTGTTGTAAAAGCATTTCGCCACTTAATCCCGGCAACATCAAGTCAAGCAGAATTAGGTCGAAATGTTCTTGCTTCAAATGCATCAATGCCTCCGTCCCTGAATAAGCCGATTCACAATGGTAATCGGAATGTTTTTTCAAGATATCGACTAGGAGCTGATGAATGGCAATATCATCTTCAACTATTAGGATACGTCCAGTTGGCACGACAGCCACATCCTTTCGTTATTGTGTTAATCCTATGATAATACAGTTGTCTCCATAATGAAAGCCACATCAGTTGACTTTCACAAAAAATGAGCGTACACTTAATAAAAGTAATAATTACTATAAAGGAGAGAGCCACATGAAATTAAAACAATTATTAGCAGGGATTGCTGTACTGTTTCTAACATTGGGACAATTCAGCACAGTAGCAGCAGCTAATCAGAAGAAAGTGATGACAACTTTTTATCCGGTGTATTACTTGGCGCAGCGTATTGCCGGAGACAAGATGGAAGTATCAATGCTGCTAGATTCTAATCAAGATCCGCACGATTATGAATCTAGTGCACGCGATGCAGCAACTGTTCAGCAGTCGGATATCTTTATTTACCAAGATGACGAGATGGAACATTTCGTTTCAGACATGGTTAAGTTGTTGGATACCTCCAAAACAAAAATTGTCGAATCAACGAAAGATATTGAATTGTTAGCAGGTGATATGCACGAGCATGACGATCACGAGCACGAAGAAGGAGAAAGTCACGATGACCATGCAGATCATGATCACGATCATTCACATGAGTTCGATCCTCATACATGGATGAACCCGATGATTTATGCGAAACAAGCCGAAAATGTGAAAAAGGCGCTAATAGAAGTTGACCCGGATAATAAAGCAGTTTATGAAGCGAATGCGAAAGCTTTAGTGGAAGAATTGACACAATTAGATGCTGAATACCGTGAGCAACTTACGAAATTAGAGAATAAAACCATTGTTGTTCAACATGCAGCTTTTGGCTACTTGGCACACGCTTATGGTCTAACACAAGAAGCCATTACAGGCATACAAACCACACAAGAACCGAGTGCTGCAGCACTTGCTGCAATGCAAGATTTCGTCAAAGCACACCAAGTCAAGACAATTTTCGTAGAGCCGTCATTGAATCCGGCGACAGCTAAAGTAGTAGCAGATGCAAGTGGGGCAACTCTACGTCCATTGCGCACATTGGAGTCTGTTACGCAGGAAGAAATTGAGAAAGGTGAAGATTACTTCACAATCATGCGTGCCAATTTGGTAGAATTATTGCAAAATTAAATCGGAGGATAACGAAAGTGGCATGGCACTGTTAATCATGCTACAGATGGATTGTTATTCCCTTCTTATGTAGCAGAAGCGAATCGCTAGTAAGGAAGCAAAGTTTCACTTATTAGCGACTCCTTCTGTTTTTATGCCGAAAAATCGGCTATAATAGAGAAGAATTTATGGAAAGAGAGTAGGTGTGTCTAACCATGTCGATCGTAAAAGTAGACAATTTATCATTTTATTATGATCGTGAGAAAGTGTTAGATAAGGTAAGCTTCGAGGTAAATCGCGGCGAATTCGTCATCCTGACCGGAGAGAACGGAGCGGCGAAATCCACATTGGTTAAGAATTTATTAGGTTTATTGAATCCGGCTACCGGAACGATTGAAATTGCTCAACATAATCATTTAGGCGAACCTCTATCAATTGGTTATGTCCCGCAAAATGTTAACTCGTTTAATGCCGGGTTTCCAAGTACGGTTCAAACACTGGTTGAATCGGGACGCTATAGTAAAGGTAAATGGTTCAGACGTTTGGATGCCAATGATTATGAACATGTGGAGAAGGCATTGAATGCTGTCGGCATGGCACATCTCCGCCACAAAAAAATAGGTGAACTTTCAGGAGGACAGAAACAACGTGTATGTTTGGCGCGTGTTTTTGCGACGGATCCGGATTTCTTTGTATTGGATGAACCCACGACAGGGATGGATATCCAATCGCGGCGAGAGTTTTATCGTTTATTGAAGCATAGTTGTAAGCATCATGACAAGGCTATTCTGATGGTAACGCATGCGGATAAGGAAATCGAAGGCTTCTATACGCGTGAAATTCGCTTAGTAAGGGAGGAAAATTCAGAATGGAGATGTTTCAGTATGACTTCATCCAACGCGCATTCATAGCAGGAGCGGCGATGTCGATTATTACGCCGATTTTGGGTTTGTTATTGATCTTACGTCGTCAGTCTTTGATGGCAGATACTTTGTCGCATGTGTCGTTAGCCGGTGTTGCGTTCGGCGTTATTTTGCGGTTGAATCCGACTTACACAACATTGGTAATCGTGTTGGTTGCTTCTATTCTTATCGAATATTTGCGCGTTGCTTATCGCGATTATTCTGAGATTTCAATTGCGCTTATGATGTCGGCCGGAATGGCAGTTGCGCTCGTTTTGATGAATTTGAATCGTTATGCAACTAATTTCAAAATTGAACAATACTTATTTGGTTCCATTATTTTGATTACACCTGAAGAAGTGAATTTGTTAATTGCACTAGCGACGATATTAGTGATTGCTTACTTGATTTTTCGCAAGCCATTGTATGTCATGAGTTTCGATGAAGCGACTGCGCATACGAGCGGATTGCCGGTCAAATGGATGTCGATTATCTTTTCGGTAATTACAGGGGTGGCGGTAAGTATCATGATGCCGATTGTGGGAGCTTTATTAGTATCGGCTTTAATTGTTATTCCGGCTGCCACAGCAATCAAAATCTCCAAGAGTTTTACGCAAGCGATTGTAATTGGGATTATCATCAATCTAATGGGAATTTTTATGGGGCTGACGGCTTCTTATCAACTTGACACACCACCGGGCGCGTCGATTACCATTTGCTTTTTGCTAATATTTATCGGTGTTTCTGCAAGTGAGTGGTTACGTACGAAATTTCTTAGCAAAAAATAAGTCAATCAATTAGAGTACTAGCGTGCTTACATCAAAGTCCAGAACTTTGATGTAAGCACGCTAGTGTTTTGTTGTAAGATAAAACATAAAAAAACACAAAGAAAGCGTTAAAAATATAATGTGTAAATTCATAATTGTATGATATAATACTATGCGAAATAATAGTCTAGGCAACAAAAAAAGAACCGAAACGGTTCCCACATAAAGTTGCTTACGGACTAAGCCATATTTTAACTTGTCATGTTATGTTGAATGAGTTTCAACGCATTCATGATAGCACAGCTTTCAATGAAATGCAAGCGCTTTTTTGGAGGAGAAGGGAGAAAAATTGGATGATACAGAAAAATTACACGATTGCATTAGATATCGGAACAAATTCGGTCGGTTACGCTGTATTGACGGATGATTATCGTTTATGCGCCAAAAAGATGAAAGTGTTAGGTAACACGGACAAGAAGTATTTGAAAAAGAACTTGTTGGGGACACTGAAGTTTGACAGCGGTGAGACAGCAGAAGCCAGACGTTTGAAGCGCGGTGCGCGTCGTCGTTACACACGTCGTGCGAAACGTTTAGCGTATTTACAAGAAATTTTCGCAGAGGCGATGAGCAAAGTAGATGCCAATTTCTTTGCTCGTTTAAGTGAGAGTGGCTATATTGAGGAAGACAAACAATTAAGCAAGCATCCGATTTTTGGGACGATTGAGGAAGAGTTGAAGTATCATGAAGACAATCGAACAATCTACCATTTGCGCCGTCGTTTGGTTGATAATAAGGAACAAGCGGATTTGCGTTTAATATATTTGGCATTGGCACACATTATTAAATATCGCGGAAATTTTTTGATTGAAGGGGCGTTGAATACCCGAGATATCTCAGTGGAACCATTGTTTAAGGAGTTTCTCAAGACTTACAATGAAACGTTTTCGGAGCAAGAGGCTTTGACAGACTTTGTTCGGCTAGATGAAAATGTAGCAGTAGCCGACTTATTAGCGGCCG
This sequence comes from Aerococcaceae bacterium NML190073, assembly GCA_026131555.1. Taxonomy (GTDB): domain Bacteria; phylum Bacillota; class Bacilli; order Lactobacillales; family Aerococcaceae; genus Abiotrophia. The sequence goes on from JAMXJH010000002.1 coordinate 138,940, forward strand.
ATACAAGTAGAACAAGAAAAGTAGAAAATGTCTTGCAGCGCTTTCCCGGTGAAAAAACCAGTGGGCGCTTTGCGCAATTTCTTAAATTGATGGTTGGCAATCAAGCAAACTTCAAGAAACATTTGCCGATAGCAGACGAGGCAAAATTACAACTATCGAAGGAATCTTTTGAAGAAGAATTAGAACGTTTATTAGCGGTTATTGGTGATGAATATGCGGAATTATTTGTAACCGTAAAGAAAATCTATAATGCGATTGTATTATCGGGAATTCTAGTAGAGGCAAATGTTGAGACATCAGCTAAACTATCTCATTCAATGGTGTGTCGATACGAAGAACATCAGGAAGATTTGAAGCGTTTGAAGCACTTTATAAAGGTGACCGCACCGTCAGTCTATAACGAAATGTTTTGTGATAATACTAAACCAGGTTATGCCGGCTACATTGAAAGTGGCGTATCAGAAGAAGATTTTTATAATTATTTGAAGAAAATTCTTACAGCAATTAAGGAAGACTCCGATGAAAAGCAATATTTCTTCGAGCGCATTGAAGCGAGAAGATTTTTGAGAAAACAAAGAACTTTCGATAATGGGGTAATACCACACCAAATTCATTTAGAAGAATTGCGCGCAATTATACACAATCAAGCAAAATATTATCCTTTTCTAGAGGAGAATCAAGAACGCATCGAACAAATATTGACGTTCAGAATTCCCTACTATGTAGGACCGCTCGCTCGAAACAATAGTCAATTTGCTTGGTTAACACGTACGGATGAGCCGATTAGACCATGGAACTTTGAACAGGTGGTTGATATTGAGCAATCTGCGATGGATTTCATTGAAAGAATGACGAATACCGATACATATCTACCAAGTGAGAAATGCTTGCCGAAGCAAAGCTTAATTTATCAACAATATATGATTTTCAATGAATTAACGAAAGTCACTTACACATTGGAGAATAATGATAAAGTTTACCTTACTGGCAAGCAAAAACAAGCGATTTTCCAAAAGTTATTCAAACAGAATCGTAAAGTTTCTAAGAAAAAGTTGGTGGCGTATCTAGAAAGCGAGGAACAGTTATCCGGGACGACGATAGAGGGCATTGAAGAAGGATTTAATGCGTCTTATTCAACTTACCATGATTTGATCAAAATCGAACAGTTGAAAACATTGATTGAGCAACCTGAACATGCTGAAATGTTTGAAACGATCATTAGAGTATTGACAATTTTTGACGATCGTAAGATGATTAGCAAGCAATTGGAACAAAGGTATGGCGAAATTCTGACGAAAGAAACGATTAAAGCCTTATCCAGAAAGAAATATACAGGCTGGGGACGCTTGTCGCGCAAATTGATTCACGGTATTCGTGATAAAAAAAGTAACAAAACCATTCTGGAGTTTCTGATAGAAGATGACCGTGGTAGGGGTGGAAATCGCAACTTCATGCAATTAATCAATGATAATCGCTTATCATTTAAGTCATTGATTGAAGAAGCTAGAGGAGAAACGTTGTCGGATGATTTGCATTCAGTTGTGAGTGGATTGGCAGGAAGTCCGGCGATTAAGCGAGGTATTTTGCAAAGTTTGAAAATTGTCGAAGAATTAGTCCATATTATGGGGTATTCGCCGAGCAATATCGTTATTGAAATGGCACGTGAGAACCAAACGACAGCCAAAGGAAAGAGCAAAACTCGACTAAAATCACTAGAAAAAAATATCAGAGAGTTAGGAAGTAACATTCTGAAAGAATACCCAACAACGAATGATAAGTTACAAAGTGACCGCCTCTACCTCTATTATTTACAAAATGGGAAGGATATGTATACCGGAGAGGACCTAAATATTGAATGGCTTCAACATTATGACGTAGACCATATTATTCCGCAAAGTTTAATTAAAGACAATTCGATTGATAATCGCGTACTCACTAAGCAAAAATCAAATCGTGGAAAATCAGACGAATTACCAAGTCAAGAAATAATTGCCAAAATGGACCGCATGTGGAAGCATTTGCTGAATGCAGGATTAATGAGTCAGAGAAAGTATGCGAACTTAACAAAAGGGATATTGACAGAAGAAGACAAGAAGGGCTTTGTTCGACGCCAATTGGTTGAAACGCGCCAAATTACCAAACATATCGCACAAATTCTTGATCAAAAATACAATCCGGACAAAGAGAATAAACAAGTGCGTGTGATTCTGTTGAAATCAATGGCAACTTCAAGATTTCGTGATGCATTCAAGTTGTATAAAATACGAGAATTAAATGATTATCATCATGCACACGACGCCTATTTGAACGGTGTTGTTGCATTAAGTTTACTGAAAGTTTATCCCGGTCTGGCGCCCCGCTTTGTGTACGGAGAATATAGTAAAATCCAAATTAACAGCCGTAACAAAGCGACCCATGAGAAGAACTTTAATGACAATATCTTGAAGTTCTTCAACAAGGAACAAATTGTTGATACCGAAACAAGGCGTCTACTTTGGAATCGTGCAAGCGTTCAGAAATTAGTAGAAAAAGTGATTTACAAATCGCAAGTCAATATCGTCAAAAAGACAGAAATACAAAAAGGCGGTTTTTACAAAGAAATCCCTCAACCTAAGGGTTCAGGGGAACGCATTCCACGCAAACAAGGTTTAGACCCGAAACATTATGGCGGTTATATTGAACCGCTGATTGCCTACACACTACTCATCACCTATGAAAAAGGCAAACAAAGAAAGATAACAGATAAATTTATTGGTATTAAAGTATTGGAACGCGCCAAATTTGAGAAAGATGAGCGTGCCTTTTTGGCGGAAGCTGGCTACGAGAATGTGACACGCATCATCAAATTACCTAAATATAGTTTGTTTGAATTTGAAGGCGGGCGTCGACGCCTACTCGCCAGTGCAAGCGAATCACAAAAAGGCAATCAATTCGCTTTATCCAGAGAGCTGATTGAACTTTTGTATCACGCGAACCATTGCGATGCCCTTAATTACCCGGAAAGTTATCAATATATTGTAGAGCATCGTCATCAATTTGAACAATTACTGGAAGAAGTGCAAACCTTTAACAGCCGGTTTATTTTGGCGGAGGCGAAGATGAAACAAATTAATGACTTGTACAACAAACATCGCAACACTGAAGATCTCAATTTATTGGCACAATCCTTTATTAATTTGCTGACATTCACTGCGATGGGAGCACCGGCGGATTTCAATTTCTTCGGAGTAACAATCGCAAGAAAACGTTATATGTCTATCAATGAATGTCTAAAGGGGACCTTAATCTACCAATCGATTACAGGTCTGTACGAAACACGGATACAAGTGGGGGATTAATGTGGGGTGGCGAACAGTGGTGGTAAATAGCCATTCGAAATTAAGTTACAAAAATAATTACTTAACTTATAAAGACGCATACAAAACGGAAATAATTCACTTGTCGGAAATTGACATTCTGTTGCTGGAAACCACAGATATTTCAATTACAACTATGTTGTTGAAACGTTTGATTGACGAGAAAGTATTGGTTATTTTCTGTGATGATAAACGATTACCGAAAGCTGTTTTGCAACCTTTTTATAATAAACATGACAGCAGTTTACAAATCATGAAGCAAGTGGCTTGGAGCGAGGAACAGAAAGCGAAAGTTTGGACGGATATTATCAGTCAGAAAATTATCAATCAAGGTTTGTATTTATCGGATATAGGTTACGAAGTTAAATCCCAGGCAATTATGAATTTGCATAATTGTCTGGAAGAATTTGACCCGACGAATCGTGAGGGGCACGCTGCCAGAATTTACTTCAATACGCTTTTTGGGAATGATTTCAGCCGTGAGGATAATAATGATATAAATGCGGGACTTGATTATGGTTACAGTTTGTTGTTAAGTATGTTTGCTCGCGAAATTGTTGCGACAGGTTGCATGACGCAGCTCGGACTCAAACATGCGAATCAGTATAATCCATTTAATTTGGCGAGTGATCTGATGGAACCTTTTAGACCGATTATTGACCGCATTGTGTTCAGTAATCGCCATAAGACGTTTAATCAAATCAAGACACAATTGTTTACAATTTTCTATGTAACGTTTGCGTTTAATGGTAAGGAGATGTATTTGTCGAATATCATTAGCGAGTACACGAAAAAAATTATTAAAGTGATGAATGAAGAAGGAAAGGCAGTTCCGATTTTTAGGATATGAGTTATCGTTTTATGAGAATGTTATTGATGTTTGATTTGCCGGTTGAAACGGAATCGGATCGCAAAGCATATCGGAAATTTAGAAAGTTCTTGCTCGGGGAAGGCTTTATTATGCATCAATTCTCCGTTTACAGTAAATTATTGTTGAATAGCACAGCCAGCAATGCAATGGTTGCACGTTTGAAGGAAAACAATCCAAAGAAGGGCTTAGTAACGGTGCTGACAGTAACGGAGAAACAATTTGCGCGGATGTTATATTTGCACGGCTCCCGAGATGAGAGTATTGCCAACACAGATAGTAGGCTCGTCTTTCTAGGAGAGGAGTACAGCGATGAAGATTAACTTTCCGATTTTGGAAGAAGCTCTAGATATTGAAGGAGTCCATATCCTCGTCCTAAAGCAAAAAAAGCTATTTGCAGAAACAATAAAATGGCTGTATCAATACGGTAACGAAGAATCAAAGCTACGTCTATTTGATAAGGACTATAAGCCATTCAAACCGACAGAATTAATGATTGTGACGGATATTTTAGGTTTTGATATCAATTCTGCACCTGTATTAAAATTAATTTATGAGGATTTGGAACAAGCACTTAATAGCAAACCCGAAGTTAAAAGCCAATTGGAACGACTGGCGGCGGATATTACACAAATTTTAAGTTGTGAATTTTTAGAGAATGAACTAGATTTGGAATACGATGAAATTACCATTCTGGAGTTAATTAAGGCACTAGGTGTAAAGATTGAAACCCAAAGCGATTCGATTTTTGAGAAAAGTTTTGAGATTATCCAAGTTTTTAAGTACTTGGTTAGGAAGAAACTGTTAATTTTTATCAATATTGCGACGTATTTGGAGGAGAAGGAAATCGCGAGTTTAATAGAATATGCAAAGTTAAACCGAATCAATGCGCTATTTATTGAGCCGAGTGAAGTTTACAACTTTCCATGTTACGAAATTGATGAAGATTACTTTGTTTTAGTGAAAAAATAAGACAATTTCATTCAAAATTGAAGCTTGTCAGGCAAGTGGCGCGATTACGAAACCAGGTCTACGAGGTTTTAGAGTCATGTTATTTTGAATGAGTGTCCAACATGAAAGCCAAAGATTTCTTGAAGCTACCGGTTTTAGAGTCATGTTATTTTGAATGAGTGTCCAACATCCGACATAAAATTCGGCATAGTGCTCTTGTTTTAGAGTCATGTTATTTTGAATGAGTGTCCAACTACGACGACAAATTCGCCTACAGCCACCACGTTTTAGAGTCATGTTATTTTGAATGAGTGTCCAACGGTGTAAACGATATGCCCGCTTTGTTGTAAGTTTTAGAGTCATGTTATTTTGAATGAGTGTCCAACAGAAAAATTACTTGCTGATATTGAAGAACGGTTTTAGAGTCATGTTATTTTGAATGAGTGTCCAACAATGCGGTTTTTTCGATCCTATTTGTTGTATGTTTTAGAGTCATGTTATTTTGAATGAGTGTCCAACCACATCGGAAAAAGAAAGTAGGTTAGAAGAGTTTTAGAGTCATGTTATTTTGAATGAGTGTCCAACTCTGCATAATAAAAACCCCTCAAAAATGAGGTTTTAGAGTCATGTTATTTTGAATGAGTGTCCAACGGCTGAATTGATTTCTCCTTTCAACGATTTGTTTTAGAGTCATGTTATTTTGAATGAGTGTCCAACACCCAGTGGAAGCCTGCCAAGCGTTCTTGGGTTTTAGAGTCATGTTATTTTGAATGAGTGTCCAACAAACACATCATCGTTGGACTTAAAAGAAATGTTTTAGAGTCATGTTATTTTGAATGAGTGTCCAACTTTCGAACTACTACGCTATGACGCCAGTCGGTTTTAGAGTCATGTTATTTTGAATGAGTGTCCAACAAACACAAGAAGTCATTCAACTGTGGTATTGTTTTAGAGTCATGTTATTTTGAATGAGTGTCCAACGCGTGTTTTTACGGCTTCGTCGTTTGGACGGTTTTAGAGTCATGTTATTTTGAATGAGTGTCCAACGGGACCATTCGTAAAAAACCAGTACAAACCGTTTTAGAGTCATGTTATTTTGAATGAGTGTCCAACGACCTGCTGAGATGGAACATCGCATCTACAGTTTTAGAGTCATGTTATTTTGAATGAGTGTCCAACCCTGCTCCGCAGCGAAAGGTTGGACAGGGGGTTTTAGAGTCATGTTATTTTCAGGAGAGATAAAAATGTGCGGAAGAACACATTGGAAATTTGGTATAAATAATAAAATAAAGGAGGAATCCATATGAAACAATTTTATCTAGATCCAAAAGCCTTTTTAGGTGGGGTGGTGTATAGTGATGAGAAGCAGGAGGTTGTACATTTATCATTATTGGCCGGTAATGAAGTGCCGCTTTACGAATCGGAATTCACAATCAATTTATTCGTTATTGAAGGAAAAGTACAGCTTCAATTATCGAATGGAACAGTTTCGTTAGCAGCGCGGGATTTGATAGTGCTACCACCTAAATTACAACATGAGATGTTGATTAAGGAAGATGTGCAAATCCTTGTAACAAAAATTAAATAGCCTACTTTTTTGATTGCTATTCAATCATGAGCACGTTATAATAAAGAGTGTAGACGTTTTCTTTTCCAAAAATAAAAGGGACGCCTGCCCCCGTATTTTTGTCTGAACGGACTAATACAGTTGCCTTTGCAAACTCGTTTGTGAAATTGTGCACACACAAGTGAATTGAATCGCAAATTTTGGGCGAGGGCTTATATCGAATGGAGGAGGTGAGTATAATGATTAAAGCAAGTCAAGAACAATGTGATAATTTAGTGGCATTGTTGGACGGATATTGTCGTAAAGGTGGACATCACTTGAATATTAACGTATTCTCTCGTGAACAACTGATGGATGCAATGGAGCACCCAGAGAAATATCCGCAATTGACGATTCGTGTATCAGGTTATGCTGTAAACTTCAACAAGTTGACACGCGAACAACAAATTGATGTTATCAATCGTACATTCCACCAATCTTATTAAATACCAGATGAGTATCCTCGATAATCTGCTGTCATAGCTAAATTATTGAGGATATTTTTGTGCAGAAATCTAGCCAAGGGCGTCATGGTAAGATAGAATAGAAGCATGATATTTCTGGGGAATTTGAGGTGTTTATTGGATGCGCAAAATAGTGAGAAGATTAGTGTTGCTAGCAGTCAGTGTATTGTTCCTAATAGTGGTACTTATTGGCGGGTACGTGGCGTATATGCAACACCAATATTATCGAATCGAAGATAACATCACATTGGAAATAGAGCACAATCAACACAAGGTTGCGCAAATAGGGCAAACTTATCAAGCGATGACATACAATATTGGTTTCGGTGCGTACAGTCAGGAGTATTCTTTTTTCCTAGATAGTGCGTATCGTCAGGACGGAACTTACATTGAAGGGCAGTATGGCAAGGGGATTAGTCGCGATGATGTGTGGCAGAATACGCAACGTTCTATTGCAATAATGCAGCAATCTCCTGTTGATATTTATTTGTTACAGGAAGTAGATGTTGTTGCGGATCGTTCGTATGGCATTAATCAAGTTGCGGAAATAAGAGAAGCATTTGGTAATTACGGCAGTACTTATGCTAGCAATTTGCATAGTGCGTTTCTAGCGTACCCTTTACATGATATGCATGGAAGCGTGGAATCCGGTTTGTTGAGTTTAAGCAATTTACAGATGGATTCCAGCAAGCGGTATTCTTATCCGGCAAGTGAAGGATTTCTGAGAAAGTTCTTTGATTTGGATCGTTGTTTTGCTGTTTTGCGTTCTCCCGTCCAAAATGGTAAAGAACTTGTTGTAGTTCATTCACACATGTCAGCCTACGATGAGGGCGGACTGGTTCGCAAACAGCAATTAGCGGTATTAAACAAATTCCTCAAGGGCGAATACCAAAAAGGTAACTACATTATTGTCGGAGGCGACTTCAATCACGATTATTGCGAATCAGGTGAACTTTTTTTAGGCAATAAACGCAAATTGGAGTGGGTCTATGAGTTGGGTGATGCCGACCTAGAGACAGGGTTCCGTTTCGTTGTGCCGGAGAATCGGTTGTTGACGGGGACTTGTCGTGGTAGTGAGGAGGCTTATCACCCGGAAACAGTTTATGAAGTGATTGTAGATGGATTTATTGTGTCAGATAATATTCGAGCAACGGCTCAAATTATTGATACGGATTATATTGCAAGCGACCACAATCCAGTGGTGATGAACTTTGAACTATTACCTTAAAGTGAGGGAGGTCAGATAATGGAGCGTACAGTGAATTATCGGGTAAGTGATGTGACGGAAGTTGAACAAGTATCGGCACGTATTTTTGATGAGCAGTTTGAGGCGGTGTTCAATCGTGCGCAAAATTTAGCAGAGAATCAGTCGACTATTGCCTTCAAAGCAGTTGTAGAGGACGTTGTGGTTGGTGTTATTTCAGGGAAAATTACCTTCAACCATCTTCACATAAGTGCGTTAGCAGTAGATGCAGCATTTCGTGGGTATGATATTGGCACACAATTGTTAGAAAGGCTGGAACGAACCGCAACAGAGCAAGGCATTACGACGATTACATTGTCAACTAAATCTTTTCAAGCCAAAGATTTTTATTTGAAAAAAGGATACGAACTGATGGCGGAGTTGGAAGATGTGCCTTTTTCCGGGGTGACGAAACATTATTTCGTCAAACGCTTGTATGGAACAATTAATCGTTAAAGGAGAGGAATTTATGAGTCAAGCACAATTTGAAATGAGTCGCCGAGTCGCCGATTTCCATATTGCCGGATTTGCGCATTGGGATGGGTTGGAGGTTATTGATGAATTACGCGTCGGGACGCAAGTGGAATTAAAGAAAGAGTATTCCAACTTACATGACCCGGATGCCATTGCAATTTACTATCAATCGACAAAGTTAGGTTACGTTCCTGCTTACAAAAACGATGTGTTGAGTACACTATTTCATTTCGGACACGGTAATATTTTTGAGGCATTCATTCAGTTGAGAGATATGACAGAGCATCCGGAACGTCAATTCAGAGTGGTTGTGAAAGTGAAAGATAATCGTTAATAACTGATAGAAACGTATAAATGCCCAACCTATTTTTTAGTAAATGGTTGGGTCTGTTCATTTTTTGATAAAGGGGACGAGGGGATGTTATTAGAAGTATGTGCGGGGAGTGTGCAAGATTGTTTGACAGCACAGGAAGCCGGTGCGCATCGGATTGAATTGAATAGTGCGTTGCATTTAGGGGGCTTGACGTCTAGTTTGGGGATGTTGTTGGAAGCGAAGCGTCAAGTTGAGTTGCCGATTATTTGTATGGTACGTCCACGCGGTGCAGGATTTCATTACAATGCGATCGACATAGCGGTTATGTTCCGTGATGCGCAATTATTATTAGAACATGGCGCGGATGGCTTAGCTTTCGGATTTTTGCAAGCAGATGGGACAGTGGATACGAAACTTACACGCAAAATGGTCGAACTCTGTCAGCAGTTTGGTGCAGAGGCGGTGTTTCACCGTGCGTTCGATTGCACACCAGATGCGGAAGATGCAGTTGCTCAACTGATTGAGTGTGAGGTGACGCGAATTCTAACTAGTGGACAAGCGGCGACGGCATCAGAAGGCGTGGATTTGTTGGCACATTTGCAATGTCACTATGGGCAGCAGATTGATTTTTGTATGGGGGCGGGTGTGAATGAGGAGAATATCGTGGCGTTGATGCAGGCAACAGGTATTCAGGAAGCGCATGGTTCGTTCAAGCACTGGCAAAAAGATACAACAACAGCCGGCAACGGTGTCGATTATAGTTACGGCGTTGCCGCATCGTATGATGCGGTTTCTCTGAAGAGAGTCCGTGCTGCTGCCGACCGCTTACAAAAATCATAAAAGTCAACGAAATTTATATAAACAGAGTTTGAATAATTACGTTCTGTGAGCTATAATAAGCCTACTACTATACAATGAAAGGAATGAGAACAATGGCGCGAACACAAGATATGACCGCACAAGAAGTAATGGATTTGTGCGCAACTTATATGAATGACAAGAATGTCCGCTTTGTTCAAAAAGCACTTGATTTCGCAACGGAGGCGCATAAACATCAAGTCCGTTTGTCGGGTGAAGCGTACATTGTTCACCCCATTCAAGTTGCCGGTATTTTGGCGAAATTGCATATGGATCCGGATACAGTTGCTACGGGTTTCTTGCACGACGTGGTGGAGGATACGGATTACACGTTGGAAGACATCCGTGCAAACTTCTCGGAGGCAGTTGCTTTTTTGGTGGATGGCGTAACGAAACTCGGAAAATTCAAGTTCCAGAGCAAGGAAGAAGCATTGGCAGAGAATCACCGCAAGATGTTATTGGCAATGGCGAAAGATTTGCGAATCATTATTGTGAAACTGGCGGATCGCCTGCATAATATGCGTACGATGAAGTTCCAAAAGAGCGAAAAGCAAGTTGAGAAATCTCAAGAAGCTTTGGAGGTGTATGCACCTCTAGCAGATCGCTTGGGGATGAACTTAATTAAGTGGGAACTGGAAGATATTGCATTGCGCTACATCAGCCCTGATGAGTATTACAATATCGTGAATCTGATGAAGAGCAAACGTGACGAACGTGAGAAATATATTCAGCAAACCATTATTGAGTTGCAAGAAGCAGTGGATGAACTGGAAATTACGGCGGAAATCTATGGACGCCCGAAACATATTTATTCGATTTATCGCAAAATGGTTAATCAACATAAGGAATTTGATGACATTTATGATTTGCTGGCAATTCGTGTGCTTGTGAATTCTGTTAAAGATTGTTATGGGGTTCTCGGTGCGGTGCATACAAAGTGGAAGCCGATGCCGGGACGCTTCAAAGATTATATTTCTGTACCGAAGCGTAATTTGTATCAATCGATTCATACGACAGTTATCGGACCTTATGGCAAACCGGTCGAAATTCAAATTCGGACATTTGAAATGCATGAAGTGGCTGAATATGGGGTGGCGGCGCACTGGGCGTACAAGGAAGGTAAGACGCATCAAGTCAAGGAAGAAGATGCCATCAGTCGCCAACTGAACTGGTTTAGAGATATCGTAGAACTACAAGATGAAGCGCGTGATGCCAGCGAATTTATGAACTTTGTTAAAGAGGATATTTTCCGCGACCAAGTCTATATTTTTACACCGAAAGGCGATGTTTATGAGTTGCCGAAAGGCGCGGGGCCGCTTGATTTCGCTTATCATATTCATACGGAAGTCGGCAGCAAGACAATCGGCGCCAAAGTAAATGGCAAAATTGTTCCGCTCAATTACAAGCTAAAAAACGGCGATCGAGTGGAAATTCTAACAAACCAAAACTCCAGCGGACCGAGCCGAGATTGGTTGAAATATACCTCAACAAGTAAAGCGCGCAACAAAATTAAACGCTATTTCAAACTGCTCGATCGTGAGAAGAATAGCGAACGCGGTCAAGAAATGATTGAGCGCGAATTGAAAGAACATGGTTACGCACTGAAAGTCCTCACAAAGAAACAAAACGAGAAAGATTTGTTAGAGCGATTCAATTTCAATAGTTTAATTGATTTGTATGCGGCAATTGCTCTAGGAGAAATTTCGATTACCTCCATTATGAATTTCGTGGAGCAACGCGAGCGTAAGAATGAAGAGCGTACGCATGAGCAAGAACGTTCGAACGAACAAACATTGAAACGTGAGAGCGCAAATACGAAACTGGTACAACATGGTAATGGAGTTGTAGTCCATGGCGTAGATAATTTGATGATTCGCTTGAGTCGTTGCTGTAATCCTGTTCCCGGTGACGAAATCGTTGGATATGTAACGCGCGGGCGTGGTATTTCCGTTCACCGTAAAGACTGTCCTAACTTGCAATCTGAACCGGATTTGCAACAACGTACCATGCATGTCGAATGGGAAAGCGGTGGGCAACTCAATCCGGAATACGAAACGGAAATTCGCTTGATTGGCTTTGACCGCTCCGGTTTAATCAATGACGTGCTGCATGTCGTCAACCATTCAGTCAAAAATTTACTAAATGTCAACGGAAAAGTTGATGCCCAAAACAGCGAGGCAATCGTTACCGTGAAAGTTGCCATATCCAATACATCACAGCTCAATGACTTAATGACGAAATTGCGGAATATTCCGGATGTTTACGAAGTAACCCGTGTGAATGTCAAATAGAAAGGATGGAACGGCATGCGAATAATTATCCAAAAAGCATTAGCGAGTTCTGTCACAATTGACGGCGAAACAGTGGGACAAATTGATAAAGGATTCGTCTTATTAGTTGGTGTTACACATGACGATACAGAAGCCGATGTTCAATATTGCGCAAATAAAATTAGCAAAATGCGCCTTTTTGAAGATGAAGAAGGGAAAATTAATCTTTCCCTAGAGCAAGTGGGTGGGGAATTGCTGTCAATCAGCCAGTTTACGCTGTTTGCCAATACATCGAAAGGCAATCGTCCGAGCTTTATTGAAGCGGCGAAACCCGAACATGCAGAAAGGCTTTATCATCTGTTCAATGAACAATTGCGCAATCAAGGTTTTAAAGTTGCTACCGGCGAGTTCGGCGCAATGATGCAAGTACACATTGTAAATGACGGACCTGTAACAATTCTATTGGATTCTAAGAATAAATAGGAGGAACTTTCATGTTGGGTACAGCTTTCACAACAGAGCGCTTGTTATTGCGCCCATGGCAAAAAAATGATGCCGACCGCTTATATGCAATAGCTAGTGATGAACGAGTGGGCTTACCTTGTGGTTGGCAGCCTCATCAAAGTATTGAAGAAAGTCGGCAAATTATTGAAACGATTTTGTCTGAAGAGGGAACTTATGCGATTGTAGAGAGTGCGACGAATCAAGTTGTAGGAGCGTTCTCGTTGAGAGCAGAAGGCGCGAGCGATTTGGTGGAAGATGACGCGCATGAACGTGAAGTTGGGTTCTGGCTTGGTGTTGATTCTTGGGGAAAAGGTTATATCCCGGAGCTAGTAGCGCATGTAGCGGAGTATTTATTTACCCAAACGCCGATTACCGCTTTATGGGCAGGCTATTTCGAGGGGAATGACAAGTCTAAGCGCGTTCAAGAAAAATGTGGCTTTCAGTCTGTCGGGATTCGTGAGCAACATTATGTTCGACCACTTGATAAGTGTGTTACCCTCCATATCACACAATTAAAGAAAATATAACACGAAAGGCGATAACTTCATCATGGGGTTGTCGTCTTATTTGTAACAGGTTATGAATGCGTTTTCTTTATAGGTGTGTTACAATGGAGGCAACTAACGATGTAAGGAAGGAGTGTGTCAGCAATACCAATGCAGAATGCGGTAATGGCTTGTTGCGTCAGAATGCACATTGTCGGCTTGGATACGGAAAGAACCGCAATGTGTGACTAATCGAAACGACAGAAAGGAGCAAAAAAGATGTTCAAACTACTTCAAAAAATAGGTAAAGCGTTTATGTTGCCGATTGCTATTTTGCCGGCGGCGGGGTTATTGCTGGGGGTAGGGGGAGCCTTATCCAATCCGACAACTGTGTTGGCGTATCCGGTGTTGAATCATCCGGTGTTACAAGGAATCTTTCAGGTGATGGCGGCAGCGGGAAGTACAATCTTTGCGAATCTTGCGACCTTGTTATGTATTGGCTTGTGTATTGGCTTAGCGAAAAAAGATAAAGGAACTGCTGCGCTAGCCGGTTTTGTCGGCTATATTGTGATGACTGCAACGATTACGGCACTCATCCAAATCTTCAATCCGGAAGGAAATGCCATTGACACCGGAGTAATTGGGGCATTGGTAATCGGTTTAATTACAGTTAATTTCCATAATAAATATCACAACATACAGTTGCCACAAGCGTTAGGATTTTTTGGTGGGTCGCGGTTTGTGCCAATTATTACGTCATTAGTAGGGGTACTGGTCGGAGCATTCTTCTTCGTGATTTGGCCGCCATTCCAGAATTGGCTCATTTCAACGGGGGATTTTATTGCGGCAACCGGACCTGTCGGCACTTTTTTCTATGGATTTCTGATGCGGTTATGCGGTGCGGTCGGCTTACATCACATGATTTATCCGATGTTTTGGTATACTGAATTGGGTGGTGTCGCTACAATTAACGGCGAAACGATTGCCGGCGCACAAAAGATTTTCTTTGCGCAATTAGCAGACACAACACATACAGGTTTGTTTACAGAAGGAACGCGTTTCTTTGCCGGACGTTTTGCAACGATGATTTTCGGTTTGCCCGGTGCTTGCTTGGCAATGTATCGTTGTATTGACCCGCAAAAACGTAAAAAGTTCGGCGGTTTATTCTTAGGGGTGGCATTCACTTCGATTTTGACCGGGATTACTGAACCGATTGAGTTTATGTTTCTATTTGTGAATCCGTTGTTGTACGTTATCCATGCCTTTTTGGATGGGGTATCATTCTTTGTGGCGGATATTCTGAATATCTCTATTGGAAACACGTTTAGTGGCGGTGTCATTGACTTTACACTGTTCGGTATTTTGCAAGGAAATGATAAAACGAACTGGTTGCTCGTATTGCCGGTTGGCTTACTGTGGTTTGCCATTTATTATATGTTGTTCACTTGGTACATCAAGAAGTTCAATGTGTTGACACCGGGACGAGGCGATGAAGCATCGGAAGAAGAGGTGAAAGTAGCCTCAAAGGACTCCTTGAAAGAAGAGGCTTTAGTGATTATTGAAGCACTGGGTGGTTCGGCAAACATTGAAGATGTTGATGCCTGCATTACGCGATTACGTGTCAGCGTACATCAAGCAGCTATAGTTGATAAAGGCGCATTGAAGCAACTCGGAGCAGTCGATGTGCTTGAAGTAGGCAACGGCATTCAAGCTATCTACGGGGCAAAAGCGATTTTGTACAAAAACATTATCAATGACACACTCGGCATCGATGATTGATAATTGAGTGACGATACAAAAAAATGTACCCTGAGAGATCGATTCTCACAGGGTACATTTGTATGTTTATTGCGTACTGTGTGATTGGATAAAATATTGTTCCAACCCGACGACAATCGCTTTGGCGACAGAGCGTTGATAATCTTCTGTTCGTAGCACTTCAATGTCTTGAAGATTGCTCATGTAACCTAATTCGAGCAGAACACTCGGACGGTCATTTTCTCTTAAGACAAGGTAATTGCCGAACAGGACGCCATTGTTATGCATCTTGGAAAGTTTAGCAATCTCATGGTTGACACTATTAGCGAGTAAAGTGTCTGCCTCATGATAATAATAAGTAGTTGTTCCGGACCAGTCATCTTGAAGTGCGCGGTCGTAATGGACACTGATAAAGGCATCCGCTTGTTGCGCTTCACTCAAGGCAACGCGGTCTTCAAGGGCTACCGTGGAGTCATCGGCACGTGTCAAAATAACCGTTGCCCCTTTTGCTTCGAGCGCTTCTTTGATGAGCAGTGTCGTGGATAGAGCAACTTGTTTCTCTTCGGTATACGGTTCTTCGTGCACGGCACCACCGTCTTCGCCGCCGTGACCGGCATCGAGTACGATGACGGCTTGGCTCAATGATTTGGCATTCGGTTTGTCGATATGGTTGAGAGAGGCCTTTTCCAAGGCGACATTGCGGCTTTCCAGGTAACCGCGTGTGCCGCGATCGTCTTCCGATAGATAGAAATCCGTTCCGTCTTCACCCTGTACTTCGCTAATGAACTTGAAGCGTTGCCCCAAATCCACCGTGTAGAGAATATCGCTATCCACACTCGCCTGTGCCAAAAAGGCCTGGTTACTTGCGCGGACTTGCAACATGTCAACGGACGCTTCCAGCTGCGTGTCGTCTGTCAGGGTAGGCGACTCTCTCCGGTTCACCAATAAAGCAATTCGAGTGCGAATGTAGCCGGCTTGTTGATTGAACATCACTTTAATCCAGCCATTAGTTTCCGATACGACAGTCACTTCGTCACCGATATTCAAAGTGCCGATAGCTTGACCGGTTTCGTTCATTTCTTGATAGACGGGCGTATCCACTAGAATTTGAGCAGCTAATTTCTGATCGCTGATTAAAGCCGCGTCCTCAATAAACCATTTCGCTACCCAACCTTCATGAAGACCATTAGCGCGAACCTTGTACCAACCGGCTTGCTCACGGAGTATGTAGATGTCTTGTTGAGCAGGGAGTGTTGCAATCGCCGTACTATTAGTAGCCGGCTGATGTCGCAAAACGACGTCCGGTTTGTTGAGCGTTATTTTTCCACTGGAGCGTAAAGCATTCAGACTGAGCGCCCCGATGCCCAGCATGCAGACAGTGATTGCCAGCGGAAAATAGCGTCGTGACAGCAATAAACGGTATAAATATGTCAGCAGTTGAATAAGGTTCACCTCCTCCATGTCAATTCACAAGGCTATTATAGCGGTGTTACTACAACCTTTCAATATGATTGCTCATTGTTACAAAAGGATAACCTTGTTGATACATAGTTGAAAAGAGGCGCAATCCGCTACGAGTACTGAATCAAAAGGTGACATTCCGTTTCCGCCCTGTTGTCTACCATCGTCCGTCATGATACACTTATGTGCGTGAGGAGAATAGAAGGTGTCAGGAGGAGGTACCATGGTAAGTAAGATAACGACAGTCAGACCGAAGTATCCGGTTGGTCAGGAGCCGACGATTTGCATTCCGACAACATATAGCGAACATCACCGCTTTTTGTTAGGGAGATTGGGAGCGAATCCGCTCGTGGCGGTGTGTATGAATCCTTCGGCGGCGAGCGAGGCATATAGTGACCGTACGATTAACCGCATTATTACCGCAAGCGAGCGGCTCGGCAAGGACGGTTGGATTGTGGTCAATGTTTATCCCGAACGTGCGACGAATGCCGCACTACTCGAACAATTCAATCCCGCCTTAGCAGAACAAAATTGCGCTATTATTATTGATTTCTTACAAGCGAACCGGATTGACGAAGTCTGGGGAGCGTGGGGTGACCTACATTATGCACCTCTAGTTGAAGGCAAGCAAATGCTGTTGGCGGCATTGAAGCAACATCACATTAAAATTTATCATTTCGCTTCCTTATCGAAAGCAGGCGAACCGCGTCACCCGCTGTCGCGCGCCGAGAAATTGAACCTGAGTGAAGCAGGTAAAGTCTATCTGGATTACTGACAAGGTTATTTTGAATGAGTGTCCAACGTAAATTTTTACAATAAGTTTCATACGCTCGTTTTAGAGTCATGTTATTTTGAATGAGTGTCCAACTTGTATGCTCATTGTAATAACCAACGCTTAGTTTTAGAGTCATGTTATTTTGAATGAGTGTCCAACCGTAGTAAAACAGCCTCACTCTTCGGAGTGGTTTTAGAGTCATGTTGAAAGTGAAGATTTTTTGTAGGGAAAATAATTATGATAGGAGATTGGCGATGAAGTATTTAGATGAGTATATATCCTTTGACTTGGAATTTAACACAGTGGATAAAGTAAGGCATATTCTGCAAGTGTCTGCTGTCAAATATCAGAACGGTAAAGAAGTCGGACAATTTGATTCATTTGTGCATTCCGAAGTGCCCATTAAGAGTTTCATTACCGGCTTGACCGGAATTACACCTGCGACAATCCGTCAAGCTCCGCCCCTTGAAGAAGTGCTTCAACAGTTCCAAGCATTTATTCAAGATACACCATTGATTGGTTACAATGCGATAAAGAGTGACGTGCCTTTGTTACAAGAGAAAGGCTTTGACGTGTCTGAACAATATGCTTTGGACATTTATCATTTAGTACGAGAGAAACGCCACGTCTATTTCAACGGCATTAGCCAGCTCAGCTTAAAGGCGGTTGCCGATTATTTGAAGATTAAAGGACGTGGACATAATAGCCTTGAAGATGCGCGTATGACCGCTCTGGTTTACGAGCAGTTAATGGATTATGAGCGCAACAAAGACTATCTAGTGGAACATACGCAAGAAGTCATCGTCAATAATCCCTTTGCCAGCCTAGGGTTGGCAGATTTATTTGAAGGTGACAATTAACGCCATCATTGTACAAGTCTTATATAATCACACCTTCATCAGAAAAACGGTTGAAATCATCGTTTTTCTGATGTTTTTGTATTATAATGGGGGTGGAGCCGTCAGAAGTCGATACGAGCGGTTCGATTTAGATAAGATGAGAGGTAACTGAATGAAATTATCAACGTGGAATGTGAATGGTATTCGTTCCGTTCTCAATAAAGGTGCATTACAGGCTTATTTGGCGGAGGCGCAACCGGATATTTTGTGCTTGCAGGAAACCAAGGCGCTACCAGCGCAAGTCGAGTACGACTTTGAGGCAGAGGGCTACCATATTTATTGGAATTCGGCGGTCAAGAAGGGATATTCCGGTACGGCGATTTTGACCAAAAAAGTACCGCTCTCGGTGACGTACGGTATCGGGATTGAAGTGCACGACCAAGAAGGGCGTGTCATTACTGCTGAGTTTGCCGAGTATTATTTAGTAACAGTTTACACGCCGAATGCTAAGCGCGACTTATCCCGTTTGGCGTATCGCCAACAATGGGAAGATGACTTCTTGGCGTACATTGAAGCGCTTAATGCGCAGAAACCGGTTGTGTTCTGTGGCGACTTGAATGTGGCGCATACGGAAATTGACTTGGCGAATCCGAAGACGAACACGCAGAACGCCGGCTTTACAATGGAAGAACGTGCGAAATTCAGTCAAGTGGTAGCAGCCGGTTACACGGATGCTTTTCGTTACAAATATCCTGAGGTCATCGGGGCATACACTTGGTGGAGTTACATGGCGAAAGCGCGCGAGCGAAATATCGGCTGGAGAATCGACTACTTTGTCGTATCGCAACGCTACGCACCGCAGATTAAAGAAGTGGTGATTCGCGACGACGTCATGGGGTCGGATCATTGTCCGGTAGAGTTATACTTAATGTAAGATGAATGTTTAGGTAAAAAGGGGGATGAAACATGAAGACGGATAATATGCGAGAGAGTAAACATGTAGAGGATCGCCGCGGACAAAGTCATTCGGGCGGGCGAGGCGGTGGCTATCGTCGTTCCGGTATGGGCGGTTCGGGAATGATGGGTAATTTATTGTTGCAATTACTAATGTCACGTGGTGGCGGTAAGTGGTTATTAATTGTGGGGATATTATTCTTGTTGGTAAATGGTGGATTAGGAAGCTTTGATAATATCTTTGTGAATGATTCCAACTATTCGACGCCGGCGACAACGTCCACGAATCAACCGTCAAGCACATCGCAAAGCGAAGAAGCGAAGTTTCTGAGTAAAGTATTGGCGAGTACAGAGGATTTCTGGACACAGAAATTCAAAGAGCAGGGATTAACATATAATCCACCGAAGCTAGTCTTGTATTCTCATAGTACACCGACGAACGGGTGTGGTATCGGGTCAGCGAATGCCGGTCCTTTCTACTGCCCGGCAGACCGTAAAGTGTATATTGATTTGAGTTTCTATCGGGATTTGACAACGAAATATCGTGCTTCCGGTGACTTTGCGATGGCGTATGTATTGGCGCATGAGGTTGGGCATCACGTTCAGAATGAACTCGGTACAATGGATAAGTACCACCAGGCAAGGCGTCGCCTTTCCGAAAAAGAAGCCAACAAGCTCAATGTTCGCTTGGAGTTACAAGCCGATTATTACGCAGGTGCTTGGGCGAAGTATGTAGACGGACAAGGTTTGCTTGATGTCGGTGACATCGAAGAAGCTATGGCAGCCGCCCACGCTGTCGGGGATGACACCTTACAAGAACAAGCCTACGGTAGAACCGTGCCCGATAGTTTCACCCATGGTACATCAGAACAGCGCCGTTATTGGTTTGACCGTGGCTATCAATACGGCGACTTCGAACATGGCAACACATTCGAACAAGGCGCGTATTAAAAAACTGCACAAAGTATTTGAAGTTCTCTAGCAATAGAGAGCTTCTTTTTTGTGCAAAGATACATCGCTGGTCTGATGTGTCTAGTCATATTGCTGGTATAATAATAATCAAGACGTACGCAACAGTACGTCACATTAACAGGAATTCTCCAGTTAGGAATTCAGACAAAGGGAGGTGGAATAAGTAGATGACTGAACGCTCGGCAATTAACGAGTAAGGGCGCACACTGGTAGCGCACAGTTTAGAACATCGAATCAGGTATAACGGGGAGTTATTCTATTGTTAATGTATTTTTTATTATATTTTTAGGAGGATAATATCATGTCAAAAGAAAAAGTAGAATCTAAATTAGACCAAGTATCAGGTAAAGTGAAAGAAGTAGCAGGTCAAGTAACAGGCGACAAACATTTAGAAGCAGAAGGTAAATCAGAAGGCTTATTAGGCAAAGTGAAAGAAGTAGCGGCTGACGTGAAAGATGCCGTAGCCGGTGCAGTAGAAGGTGCGAAGAACGCCTTGGACAAGGACAACAAATAAGAACAGACACCCCATACAGGAGGATATAAAGTGAAGAAAAGAAGAACATTCAAGCATTATTTAGTAGACGGAATGGATAGCAAGCAAGTAGGTAACAACATTTCTTGGAGCAGTGTCTTGGCAGGTGTCGTAACATTCATCGCGTTAAGCGTACTCTTCTCATTAGTGAGCGCTTCAATCGGCTTAGGCGTAACGGATTTAACAGCGAATAATCCATTAGCCGGTGTCGGTACAGGAATGATTGTGTGGACAATCGTTTCGTTCGTTCTCTCATTGGCAGCAGCCGGTTTCGTAGCAGGATTGTCAGCGAACAGAGCCGGTGTCGTACACGGCTTCTTGACATGGGCAGTTAGTTTAGTGGTCATTATCTTTATCGCAACTTCGACAGTTTCTTCTGTATTCGGCACGATTGGCTCATTATTAGGGCATACAGGCAATGCAGTCGGTAATGTTGTCGGCAATACCACTCAAGTAGCAGCAACGCTCACACAAGACGCTTTCGACAATATCTCACAACAAGTCAGCATTGACACGGAGAACTTGGATAAGGTAGTTGTTGAAGCCTTGGAAAAAACAGAGATTGAACAATTACAGCCAAACTACTTACAAGCACAGTTGGATGCAACGATTGCAGACGTGAAAGATGCGGGACATCGTGTGATTGTTCAAGGTGAAGATATTCAAGTCGTGACCGAAGAGGTGTTACAAAACGTTGAAACACGTCTAACCTCTATCGGCGAAAGTCTTGACGAAGAAACATTGAAAGCTGAAATTGCCAAGAATACAGATTTAACAGCGACAGAAGTCGATAAGGCAGTCGCAAACATCAAATCAGCTTACGAAACAACACAAACAGAAGCGAAACGCTTATTAAACCAAGCAAAAATGAATATCGAAACATTGCGTGTTCAAGCAGAAGCTGCTCTAGCGGAAAGCATTCAAACGACAAACGACGTAATGAACGCAACTGCGAAATATTCATTGGTAGCATTCTTCGGTTTAGTGTTGGCAGCGGTAGTAGCTTCATCTGCAGGCTATTATGGGTCTAAAGTCGGCGAAGTAGGACATAACTTGTAATATTCACTTCAGAAAGCATCGAAACAGAACTGAAAGACTGGTCTTTCAGTTCTTTTTTAGTAGGAAGTATAAAGTGCTTCTCGGCAATGCGTTGATGTACATATTTCCCGCTACTTGCGGGGCGCTGGTACACCGATGAATTTACTTCCCGCTGTCTGCGGGGCATTGGAGCACCGGTGTATTTGTTTCCCGCTGCTTGCGGGGCGTTGGAGCACTGGTGTATTTGTTTCCCGCTGCTTGCGGGGCGTTGGAGCATCGATGTATTTGCTTCCCGCTGCTTGCGGGGCGCTGGAGCATCGATGTATTTGCTTCCCGCTGTCTGCGGGGTATTGGAGCACCGGTGTATTTGTTTCCCGCTGTCAGCGGGGCGCTGGAACACAGATGTATTTGTTTCCCGCTGTCAGCGGGGCGCTGGAACACCGATGTATTTGTTTCCCACAACTTATGGCGCATAGGCGCCGCGAGATATTCGCTCGGCGGAGGATTATTTTTTTAACAAATTCTCATTTTTTTCAAATAAAGTGTTGACAGGGGAGAAAAGATAGGTTAATCTTAGTCCATAACAAATAGCGAAACCGTTGAACAAGAAAGTAATCTTGGATTCTTCTTAGAGAGGCTCTGGTTGGTGGAAAGAGTCAAGTATGACAAGGTGAAGATGGCTTGGAAGGTTAGGATGTCGATAAGTAGGCATTCTCGGAGAACTCTACCGTTACAAGGAGTGCCGATTTCGTACGATTAGAACGAGCTCGGGCAGAGGGAAGTCATAGACTTCTGAACAAAAGGTGGTAACACGATCATTCGTCCTTTTACTAGCAGTGCTGGTGAGAGGGCGTTTTTTGTTAGAATTGAATAGTATGAACGATGATTAGGTAAGTAGAATTTGGATACTTTATTAGAGAGCTTCGGTAGCTGAAAAGAAGCAAGCAATCGAATTTGAAGATGGCCTAGGAGTGAATTGTTTCGAGCGATGCAAGATTTCATCGTAAGGTGACAACGTGGCGAGCGTTAATCGCAAGAGTGCATTCAAGCACTCGCAGAGGAATTATACGCGAGTATAATTCGAACATGAGGTGGTAACACGTTAACAGGACGTCCTCAAACATCATTGGCTTAACGGCATGGTGTTTGAGGACTTTTTTGTACAAAAAAGAAAAAGGGGAACAAAGAGATGATTGATTTAAGAAATATTGATGTGGCGTTCCAACAGAAAGGAACAACGGTGCAGGCGGTGCGCAATGTAAGCTTGCGCGTGGATAAGGGTGATGTGTATGGCATCGTCGGCTATTCCGGTGCAGGCAAGAGTACGTTGGTGCGGGTCATCAACTTGTTGCAACGTCCGACGGGCGGTGAGGTGCGGGTGAACGGGATTGACTTGTTGCGATTGAGTGACAAGGAGTTGCGTGAGAAACGCAAATCAATCGGCATGATCTTCCAACATTTCAACTTGATGAACAGCCGCAATGTCTTCGAGAATGTCGAATTTCCGTTGAAGTATTCAGGCAAATCTAAGGAAGAACGCCGTCAGAAAGTGGAGGAATTATTGGACCTAGTTGGGATTGGCGATAAGGCGCAAGCGTATCCGAGCCAATTATCCGGTGGGCAGAAGCAACGTGTTGCGATTGCTCGGGCATTGGCGAGTAATCCGGAAATTCTATTGTGCGATGAAGCGACGAGCGCTTTGGATCCGAAGACTACCTTGCAAATACTGGCTTTGCTGAAAGAATTGAATCGCAAGCTGGGGTTAACGATTGTGTTGATTACGCATGAAATGCAAGTTGTCAAAGAGATTTGCAACAAAGTGGCAGTCATGGAGAACGGAGAAATTATTGAATCAGGCAGTGTGGTCAGTATCTTTAGCCAACCGGAACGCGAGTTAACGCGTGATTTCATCCGAACGGCAACACACATCGACCAGGCGCTCGATACGCTGTTAAGTAATCCGAAATTCTCAACCTTGAAGCCGGATGAAGTGATGGTTGAATTGTCGTATATCGGCGATGAAACGGACAAACCGTTGATTGCCAGCTTATATAGCACGTATCAAGTAACCGCGAACATTCTTTACGGGAATGCGGAGATTATTGACGGCGTGCCGCTCGGGCACTTGATTGTGACGCTTTCCGGCGAAGCTTCACAAAGAGAGGCGGCATTGGCATACATTCAGTCGCACGGCGTACGGGCGACGATTTTGAAAGAATATTGTTAGGAGGGCTTGGAAGATGCAACAATTATTAGAACAGTATTTACCGAACGTAACCCCAATTTGGGAAGATGTTGTGGAGGCGACCTTGCAGACATTATACATGTCATTCTGGACGTCTTTATGGGCAGGGATTGGCGGAATCTTCTTCGGTGTCATTCTTGTCAGCACGCGCCGAGGCGGTATTTTACAAAATACGCTCCTCTATCAAGTGTTGGATAAGGCAGTCAATATTGCCCGCTCCATTCCGTTCATTATCTTGTTGGCGTTGCTCGCTCCGACAACTCGCTTTATTGTCGGCACGACGATTGGCGAGAAAGCGGCGTTGGTACCACTCGTGATTGCAGTGATTCCGTTTTTTGCCCGTCAGATTGAGAATGCACTGTTGGAAGTCAATCCCGGTGTCATTGAGGCGGCACAGGCGATGGGTACGAGCCCGATAGGCATTATCTTCCGAGTGTACTTGCTGGAAGGTTTACCCGGCATTGTTCGGGTGTCGGCATTGACGGTTATCAATGTCATCGGCTTAACTGCCATGGCAGGTGCGGTCGGCGCAGGTGGACTTGGGAATTTGGCGATTTCGAGAGGGTACAATCGTTTCCAAACCGATGTGACCATTGTGTCAACGCTCTTGATTCTAGTTCTCGTCTTTATCAGCCAGTTCATCAGCAATCGTATCGTTAAGAAAATTACTCACTAATCAATCAGACAGGAGCGAGGAAGTATGGGGTTATTATGGGAAAGGAAGCGAATGTGACGCAGGTCACAGCGGATTGAGGATTGAATTAAATTATACTAATACACACTTAAATTTCAGGAGGAAACCAATATGAAAAAATTATTCAGAACATTATTAGCAACAGCAGCATTAGTCGTAGGAGGCAGTTCATTAGCAACACCATTCGTAACACAAGCAGCAGAACCGGTAAAGGTGAAACTCGGGTTGACCGGCGATGACACACGCGTATGGGACAATGTGAAAGAGCGCCTAGCCAAAGAAGGTATCGAAATCGAATACGTGAAGTTTACAGATTACAGCCAACCGAACGCGGCATTGGCAGACGGTTCGATTGACTTGAACGCGTTTCAGCATCAGATTTTCTTAGACAGCTACAATGCCGAGCATAAGACGGACATCGTATCGATTGGAAATACAGTGAACGCCCCTCTAGGTATCTATTCAGACAAAATCAAAGATGTGAAAGACCTTAAAGAAGGAGCAAAGATTGCCATTCCGAATGACCCGACCAACGGGGGACGTGCCTTGCGTTTATTGCAGTCAGCTGGTTTAATTAAGGTAGACGAATCGAAAGGATACAAACCGACCGTTTCTGACATCACGGAAAATAAATTGAAATTGGACATTCAAGAATTGGATGCCTCACAAACAGCAAGAGCGTTACTGGATGTGGATGTCGCAATCATCAACAGCGGTGTAGCCGTAGATGCAGGTTTCTTGCCAACTAAGGATGCGATTTTCTTAGAGCCGGTTGACGATAAGTCGAAGCCGTATGTGAACGTCATCGCCGTTCGCAAAGAAGATGAGCAGAACGATATTTACCAGAAGATTGTAGATTTCTACCAAACGGATGAAACGAAGAAAGTTATCGAAGAAGTTTCCAAAGGCTCACACATTCCGGCATGGGAAACATTCGGACGGAAGTAAAGCATTATAAACCCTTATTGTAGAGGGCAACTGTGCAAGCTTTTCCTCAGATAAAGGAATAATAATCAAAAGGAGGTCCTCTATGACAGAACAATATATTAACAGTATTCAAACAGCGATTAAGAAACGATTGGCAACTTATCAGGCATTAGCGCTGGATATCCACGACCATCCGGAAGTCAGCAACTATGAATTTCATGCGATGGCAGTATTGTCGCAGCAGTTGGAGAAAGAAGGGTTCGCAGTCGAGCGAGATGTGGCAGGGCATCGCACTGGCTTCGATGCACGTTACAAATCTAATAAGCCGGGGCCGACTTTTGCTTTCTTGGCTGAATATGACGCATTAGCCGGCATTGGACATGCTTGCGGACACAATTTGTTCGGCAATTACTCCTTACTTGCTGCTGCCGCTCTCAAACAAGTCGTCGATCAATTGGGTGGTGAACTTCGAGTTTACGGGACACCGGGCGAAGAAGGTGGTGAGAACGGGTCAGCGAAAGGAAGTTTCGTTCGAGAAGGCTATTTCGACGATGTGGATTTCGCCCTTTGTGCGCATCCCGGTTATCGTTACACGCCAACGCTTGAATATTTAGCGAATGATCCTGTGGACATTAAGTTTTATGGACGTGCCTCACACGCTGCCGGAGCACCGGAGGACGGAATCAACGCTCTGGAAGCTGTGATTCAAGTGTATAACAGTATCAACGCCTTGCGTTTGCATTTACCGAAGGATGTTAATATTCACGGCATCATCACGCACGGTGGCGAAGCTGCCAATGTTATACCTGAATTTGCTTCTGCACGGTTCTACTTGCGTGCCGCAAACCGCCAAACACTCAACACCGTTTATCAGAAAGTCGAGAATATTGTGAAAGCTGCTGCTCTAGCAACAGGTTGCACATACGAATTCGGACTCTTCCAAAATGCGGTCGACAACGTCATCCCGACACCGCTGTTTGACGAAGTTTTTTTCCGTCAAGTCGAAGCTATCGGAATTCCGGAGGCAGAAATTGAACGTCAAGTGCGGAACTCATTGGGGTCATCTGATGTCGGGAACGTCAGTCAAGTGATTCCAACCATTCAGCCAACTGTATCGATTTCCGATGAATATATTGCCGGACATTCCGAGGAATTCAAAGCTGCCGCTCGCAGCCAAAAAGGACTCGATTCAATCGGAATCGTCGCCGAATTACTGGCGCGAACCGCACTCGAACTATTGTTGCAACCGAAACTATTAGACAATATCAAACAACAACATCAACAATTGATTAAAGAATAGGAGAGAAACCATTATGAAAAAATTTATTAAACAATTAAGTGTCGTATCATTAGTAGCAGGATTATTCGTCGGAGCAGGAGCTTCTGTTCATGCAGCGGAGAAAGAATTTGAAGGTAAAGTAGTTAAAGTCGGCGTCGTTGGCGAATCTGACAAAGATTTATGGAAGTACGTAGCGGAATTAGCGAAGGACAAAGAAGGCATCATCATCGAAGTAGAGAACTTGACAGATTACAACATTCCAAACCAAGCGGTACAAGACGGTTCCCTAGACTTGAATGCATTCCAACACCAAATTTTCTTAGATGAATGGAACAAAGCAAACAAAGGCGACATCGTATCAATCGGGTTCACAATCGTTGAACCGCTAGGTCTATATTCAGCAAAAGTTGAGAAGTTGGAAGACTTGAAAGACGGCGCGACTATCGCGATTCCGAACGACCCGTCAAACGGCGGACGTGCGTTGTTGGCTTTGGAATTAGCCGGTTTAATCGAAGTGGACGACGCTAAAGGAATCTTGCCGACGGTTAAAGACGTGACAAAGAACGAGAAGAACTTGAAGTTTGAAGAATTAGAAGCATCACAAACAGCGCGGGCATTGCAAGATGTGGACGCTTCGATTATTAACGGGAACTATGCGGCAGATGCCGGTTTAACAGTCAAAGATGCACTGTTCGTCGACGTTGAGAACAAAGAGAAACTTAATGATGCATACAAGAACTTCATTGCAACGCGTCAAGCAGACAAAGACAACCCACTTTACAAGAAAGTAGTGGAAATTTACCAATCTGAAGAAGTCGCGAAGAAAATTGACGAAGTAACAAAAGGCAGCAAATTGCCGGTTTGGTAAGATGATATAGTAGATTGCCTCCCCCTCTTCATCATGAAGAGGGGGATTTTGCTGTGGATTCCGATTCGCTTTTTTTGGCGAAATAGATTAAACTAGAGGAATAAGGGAGGGATTATGATGAAGAAGCGAGAGAATAAATATGAAGCGAGTCCGTCACTCGATGTGAATGTGACGCCTTATGAGGCAATTACC
Source organism: Aerococcaceae bacterium NML190073 (assembly GCA_026131555.1). Classification (GTDB taxonomy): domain Bacteria; phylum Bacillota; class Bacilli; order Lactobacillales; family Aerococcaceae; genus Abiotrophia. The sequence continues at coordinate 166,866 of JAMXJH010000002.1, forward strand.
ACGGAATTTGAAGGGGACGAACAACATATCGTAATGACGCAAGTGGAGCCGCGTTTTGTACCGGAATACAAGGCGAAGTTGCGAAGCCGAATTGTTGAGGTGCCCGAGGAAATTTATCAAGCGAGCGGGATTCGTGTATTCGGCAAACGTATTAAGTCGCTGCTGTTTTCGACGGATTTGGCGATTATTCGCAACAGCAATGCGCATTCGGTGATGGCAGTGTATCCCTTTACGCCACAAGCAGTGATTATGGAGTCCATTATTCATTGTGCTTCTGTTCCGGTTTTTGTCGGTGTAGGTGGCGGAACGACGACAGGACAGCGCAGTATCAATTTGGCATTTCAAGGCGAGCAAATGGGTGCGTACGGTGTCGTTGTTAACGCGCCGATGGCGAATGATGTCATTCGTGACATTTGCAAAAACGTGGACGTACCTGTCATTGCGACAGTTTCCAGTTTCGCTGATGATTTCGTCGGTAAGTTGGAGGCAGGAGCGGATATGTTGAATGTGTCCGGTGGCGCACGCACCGTCGAATTAGTGAAGCATATTCGTTCAACGATTGGACCGGATGTGCCGATTATTGCGACTGGAGGACCGACCGGCGAGTCAATCAAAGCAACGATTGAAGCGGGTGCCAACGCTATTACATATACACCGCCTACTTCAGCAGAAATTTTTGCGACATTGATGCAGAAGTATCGTCATGAAGTGGAGTGATGATCATGACGCAATGGCTTGAATGGGCAAAAGAATTACAAGCGCTTGCGCAGACGGGGTTATTCTACACGCGTGATGTGTATGACCAAGAACGCTTTGAGCGGATACGTCAAATAGCTGTAGAAATGATGAGCGAGTTGGCAGAATTATCCTTGCCGGAAGTCATCGAACGATTCAGCAACGAAGTCGGTTACCAAACCCCAAAAATCGACACCCGTGGTGTCGTGTGGCATCATAATAAAGTTTTATTAGTACAAGAGCGTGACGGACTCTGGTCTTTACCCGGAGGTTGGATGGATATTACCGAAACCATTCGCTCCAATACACTGAAAGAATTGCATGAAGAAGCCGGTGTTACCGCAACAGCAGAGCGGATTATCATGGTTCAAGACCGCAATCGCCATAATGCGGGCACCAGCTTGTTTACAATCGTGAAATTTTTTGTGGAGTGTGAGTATCACTCGCATTCATTCAAGGCGAACAGTGAAACATTAGCGGTTGATTTCTTTAGTTTGGATGATTTACCTCCTCTCTGCGAAGAAAAAACAACTGCCAAGCAACTTGCTTTATGCTGGCAAGCGCGACAAGCTGGAGACGATTGGCAAGTGTTGTTCGATTGAGGCGGTAGTCGTTATCATAATTAAGCAAGACAACTCATACGGAAGTAATGACCTTTCGAGTGAGTGTCTTTTTTTTGTCTAATAGCGAAAGAATCAAAAATTTCTTAACAAATTGTCCCTTTATAGTGTATTTAGTGGCGGGTTACTGATAGAATATAAGGGAGAACAAATTCGCGGAAAGGATTTGAGGAAATGACCCAAAAATGGCACGTATATACAAAATTATTGATGATAACTTTATTATTGAATTTATTTGCTCCTATGTTTGTCAGTGCACAGGAAGTTGAGTTTGACATTACACGTCAAGAAATCGTAGGGGAAGTACAAGCTAACGGTGGGGTGAAGTTCGTTGACAAACAGTTTTATGAGATTGAGTTTATGAACGGGGCTTTATTCCAGTTGGATCATGAAGGATATAATTTGGGTGCTTATCGAGTAGGGATTGTCGATGAAGACGGGAGTATTCTTTATTTTGTTGAGAATAGTTCGGGAGAGCCGAGAACGTTCCAGACATCAACACGCAACGAGATGACAACGTTTAAGGTATTTTATCCAAGTGAACGGCAAAGTGTTACTTTCGTTTATGAGTATACAATTGATAAGTTGGTTACGAATTATAGCGATACAGCTGAACTGAATCGGAAAGTAGTCGGATCGGAAACGAATTATTGGATGGACGTAACGGCGAAGATTATTTTGCCGGGAGAGGTTACGAACAAGGAAGATTTCCGTGCGTGGGGACACGGTGCACCGCAAGGAACGGTTTCACTCGCGGTAGAAAACGGACGCAGTGTTGTCAATGTTGAAGTCCACAATAATCCTGCCGGACAGAATGTAGAAATACATACGATTTTTCCAACGAGTATGACGCCGAACAATACGAATATCGTGGAAGAAGCGCGTAAGGAGCAGATTATTGCGGAAGAAGAAGCGCAAGTGAAAGCAGACCAGGAAGCTTTGGCGAAGAAGCAACGCAATTATCATTTACAAAGTATCCTAGCCGCTTTAACAATTCCGATTATGCCCGGTGTTGCAGTTTGGTATTATATGCGTAAACGCCGCAAAATGAATCCAAACCCTGTGAAGTTGCCGAAGCATATTTATGGGTTGCCGGCTGATATTACACCGGCAATTATGGCGAGTGCGGTACTACGAAATGAACCGAATGCGGATGATTTTGCAGCGACTGTTGTCGATTTAGCACGCAAAGGTTTCATTCAATTGGAAGAAGTCCGTAAGGAAAAACGGGGACTTTTCGGCATGGGAGAGAGTTCGACAGCCTTGATTACCCCGGTTAAGAATATGCCTAATTTGAATCTCTTGCAGAAACATGAACGACATGTGTTGGAATATGTGACGCCGACAGATGGTCCGATTACTTTGGAGAGTATGGATGATTTAATGCGAGACGAAAAGAGTTTCCGGAAATCACAATATCGTTTGTGGGAGAAGTTCCGTAATTACGCTTCTCTAATGGGAGAGCAAATGAGTAGACCGGCACATTCTCAGCGGATGTTTTCACTCTTTTTTGCGGTGATGGGTTTCATCAGTGCGCAAGTCATGACAGGTGTTGCGTTGGCGCTTGCGAGTGAGATGCGTGCAACGAATTATTCTAAAATCTATATTGCAATGGGAGCAGGCGGAGCGCTCGTTTCCTTGTTGATCATATTACTATCATTTATTAGACCGATTCGTTCTGAGCAAGAAGATCGGATGCGTCAAGAATGGACAGGCTTCGCGAATATGTTACGTGATATTGGGCAATTCAACTTACGGGAAATCGGCTCGTTGGAGTTGTGGGAAGAATATTTAGTGTATGCTATTTCTCTAGGAGTAGCGGATAAAGTGTTAGAAGCGATGAAAATGACCTTCACACCTGCGGAGTTTGAAGCGTTAGGACACACGAGAGGTTACTATGCAAATCCGTATTTCATTACCAATACGATGCGCCATTCGGTAGCTTCATCAGTCAGTGTGGCGCAACCGCCAGCACAGTATAGCGGAACGAATACCGGTGGGTTCGGCGGCGGCTTCTCAGGTGGTTCTTCAGGCGGTTCGGGCGGTGGCTCAGGCTCAGGTGGTTTCTAAGCACAAATTTATATTAGAAAGTGGAACATTATGCAACAACCTTTTATTAAATCAACGACACAATTGAATCAAGATAGTTTTCAATTTTCCATATTAGCGAGTGGGAGTAGCGGGAACTGTACGTACGTGGAAACGGCGCAGAAGCGTATTTTGGTTGATGCGGGATTAAGTGGTAAGAAAGTGCAAGCTCTACTTGAGCAAATCAATCGCGATATTCGTCAAGTGGATGCGATTTTTGTCACGCATGAGCATAAAGATCATATTCAAGGGGTCGGCATTCTGTCGCGTAAGTACAATTTACCTATCTATGCCAACAAGCAAACGTGGTTAGCGATGGATAAGCTAATCGGTGAAGTTGCACCCGAGAACCGCTGTTACATCGAGCCGGATCAAATGCTCAACTTCGGTGATTTGGACATCCTCAGCTTTAATGTGAGCCATGATGCGGCACAACCACAATTTTACGCCTTCCAAAAAGGTAAGGAACAGTTTGTGATGTTGACGGATACGGGCTATGTTAGCGAACGTTTGCGCAGTCAATTAAGGAATGCATCAGCTTATCTAATCGAGAGTAATCACGAAATTGAGATGTTGCGTTATGGCAACTATCCGTGGCATTTGAAGCAGAGGATTTTGGGTGATAAAGGGCATTTGAGCAATGAAGACGGTGCTTTGGCAATGGTTGATTTGATTGGCAACCGTACGAAAAGTATTTATCTCGGACATTTAAGTAGAGAGAATAACACGAAAGAATTGGCAATGTCCGCCATGGAACGCACTTTGGCACAACGCGATTTAGGCGTCAATCGAGAGTTCAAACTCTATATGACAGACCCGGATTATGCCACCGCTTTGAGAAAATTAGTTTAGATTAAGAAATGAGCGACACGTCGGACAGCAGACACTCTATTCTGCTATCCGAAATGTCGTTTTGTCATATACACGCAAAAAAAGAGGTGTTAAGTTGATTATCAACTTAACACCTTACTTGATGCGGCCAGAGGGACTTGAACCCTCACAGGTGTACACCCACTACCCCCTCAAGATAGCGCGTCTGCCATTCCGCCATGACCGCATGAACGAATCGAACAGATAAGATTGTACCATGTTTCTCGCCGGAAGGCAATGCTGATAATTGCTTCAAATTATTTTTTTTGTTAGAATGAGTTGACATTGTAACATAGTTCTAGTCAAGAACTTAGAGGAGATTGTATAGATGAGTTTACCAACACAAATTATGCGTTTTGTCGTAGTAGGAGGTATGGCAACGGCGATTGATTTCGTCATCTTATGGGTGCTCTATCACCGGTTAGATGTGCATTATTTAATTGCGACAACTATCGGATTTGTTGTAGCGACGGTTTTTAACTACTGGGCGAGTATGAAATTTGTCTTTCGCGGCAAGCCGAATCAGTCCAAGAAGCGAGAATTTATCTTGTTTGTTGTCTTGAGTGTAATTGGCTTATTGCTGACAGTTCTGCTAATGCAATTATCTGTTGCGGTGATGGGGTTGCCGGTTATGATCAGCCGGATTCTCGTGACCGGGATCGTTATGACGTTCAATTTCGTGACACGTAAATGGTTGTTGGAAGCTAAATCATCGCTTGAATAAGCAAGAAAAGAGGTGCATCATGATTAAGACGAATACTATCACATTAGTTGTACCATGCTACAATGAAGAGGAAACGGTCAGTTTATTTGTTGAGGAAATTTTGAGAGTGCAGACGCTTTTGCCGGATGTGTTTCTGGAAGTGCTATTTGTGGATGATGGTTCGAAAGATGCGACTTTAAGAGAGATTCGTCGTCTGGTACAAGAATTCCCGACACGTATCAGTTACTTATCTTTTTCTCGGAATTTCGGCAAGGAAGCGGCGATTATTGCCGGGTTGGAGCATGCGCATGGAGAATGGGTTGCATTGATGGATGCGGACTTGCAAGATCCGCCTGCTATGTTAGTGGAAATGTTGCGACTCATACGTGAGGAAGGGTATGATGTAGCAGCGACACGCCGGACAACACGCCAAGGAGAACCTGCCGTTCGTTCGTGGTTTGCGTCACTCTATTATAAGTTGAATAATCGTATTTCCGACGCCAAGTTAGAAGAAGGTGTGCGCGATTACCGCCTGATGACGCGTCAAGTTGTGGATGCGGTCTTAAGTTTACCGGAACAGAACCGTTTCTCGAAAGGTATTTTCAGTTGGGTTGGTTTCGATGTTGCCTACTTGGAATACAAAAATGTGGAACGCGTCGCCGGCACCACTTCATGGTCGTTTACGAACCTTTTGGCGTACGCAGTTGAGGGGTTCATCAGTTTCTCGGATGCGCCTTTAACAGTGGCCAGTTATATCGGATTCTTAACCTTTGTCGTAGCATTCATCTACGGTGTTTTCATTATTGGAAGAACGCTGTTGTTTGGAACGGCAACACCGGGTTGGGCATCCTTGGCGGTCTTGATTGTCGGTATGGGCGGTTTGCAATTGCTCTGCCTCGGCATTGTCGGTAAGTATATCGGCAAGATTTTTATCGAAAGCAAAAAACGTCCGCATTACATCGCGCGTGAACAACAATTGATTTTACCAGTGGGCGAACAAGTAAGAAAGGATGATTGAAATGTCACTGACACAGCGCATTAACGAAGATGCCAAAACAGCGATGAAAGCAAAAGACAAAGAAACATTGAAAGTGATTCGCATGTTGAAAGCTGCCTTGCAGAAAGAGCAACTGGAGCATGCGGAACCATTGACGGCGGAGCAAGAGTTGACGATTATTACACGTGAAATGAAGCAGCGTAAAGATTCGTTGGCAGAATTTATGAAGGCGGAACGTCAAGATTTAGTGGAGACAGTCCAAGCTGAAATTGCGATTGTCGAACGCTACTTGCCGAAACAATTATCGCCGGAGGAAATTACGGCTGCCGTTCAGACGATTATTACGGAATTAAATGCGACGAAAGCCGATTTCGGAGCGGTAATGTCCAAAGCGATGGCTCAGTTGAAAGGTCAAGCTGACGGACAAGTTGTGAATCAAACCGTTAAATCCTTACTCGGTTAAATTAAATCCATCTCACCAATGAAGACGTGTAAACTTTGTTGGTGAGATGTCTTTGTAGTGATAGGGATTTAGCGAGGGGTTCTTGATGAAATTAGTTTAATTTTTTGTCAATTTGTGTTAAGGTTGAGATATGTATTTTAGGCTTTTTTCTCAAAATGGGAGGGAATAATGTGACAGATCGACAGGAATTTACGCAGACGCTTGTTGTGACGAATGCGGACTGGTTAATTGCGTTACTCGGTAATCACGATAAGAATATCCAATTGATTGAATCAAACTTTGACGTGTTCATTACGAATCGTGGGGAAGTGCTGACGGTTTCAGGAGCGAATGAAGCGGAAGTTGCTACAGTTACTCAATTATTACGCGAATTATTGCATCTCTTGGAGCAGCATATTACACCACAAACAATGGATATTATGACAGCAATCAAGATGGCAAAAAATAACACGCTTGATTATTTCTTCAATCTGTATGAGGAGGTCATCGGGCGCTCAGCAGAAGGGCGACCAATCCGTGCCAAAAATTTCGGGCAGCAACAGTATATTCGCGCCATTGACAAGCATGACGTTGTATTCGGGATTGGACCTGCCGGAACAGGGAAAACATTTTTGGCGGTTGTAAGAGCGGTACAAGCCTTACGAGAAGGGAAAGTAAAACGGATTATTTTGACGCGACCGGCAGTAGAGGCGGGCGAGAATTTAGGTTTTTTACCCGGCGATTTGAAAGAGAAGGTTGATCCGTACTTACGCCCGATTTACGATGCTTTGTATACAATTTATGGACGTGAACATACGGAAAGATTGATGGAAAGGGGCATTATTGAGATTGCGCCGCTTGCCTATATGCGTGGGCGGACGCTAGATGATGCGTTTGTCATTCTCGATGAAGCGCAAAATACGACAATCGCCCAAATGAAAATGTTTCTAACGCGTTTAGGTTTCGGCTCTAAGATGATTATCAACGGGGATCGCACTCAAATTGATTTGCCGCGCGGTATGAAATCCGGCTTGATTGATGCGCAAACGAAATTAGCAACGCTTCCGCGTATAGCTTTTGTGGAGTTTGATGCGTTTGACGTAGTGCGTCATCCGGTAGTTGCAGATATTATTAAAGCTTACAACACGCCAAATGAAGCATAGCATACGAAAAGAGGTGGATTCATGAATCGAAAATTACAAAGATTTCAAGCATGGCTTGATAAATGGTATATTCCATTTGTGAGTCTATTAATGTCATTATGCCTTCTCATCATCGGCTATACAAGTGTGCAGCCTAAACAATACGATTTCGTTCAGAATCAAGTAGCAGAATTAACCGTTCGTGCACCGAAGACGATAGAAGACACGGAAAAAACCAAAGAATTAAAACATCGTGCCAAAGAAGCGGTGCCCGATGCGTACTTATTCAATGCCGACATTCAAACGCAACAAGTTGCCGGTTTCGAACAGTTTTTTACTTTTTTGAAGCAAATCAGAAAGCAAGAATTTGTATTGGGAGAATCTGATAATAAGCGTCGTGGGCTCTTTCTAGCTTTCTCAGAGGAAGCGCAGCAGGATTTATATGCGACGGAATTGGCAAAAGCCGATACAGTTATTCAAGAAATCAGCGACACGTTAACGACAGAAACGGTGTTGCGTTTGTTGCGTGTCAGCGAAGAACAATTCAGTTCCGTTCAAGCGATAGTTGCTCAGATGTTGACTGATACGCTGGCTGAAGAATACGCAGCCGGCGACATGGCATTACAATTAGCGAAGTTAAAGACAGATTTGAGAAAGCAACTGGTGCTCGCTGACGAGCAAGCGGTTGCGGAAGCTTTGTTAGATTACTTTATCGTTCCGACAGTTGTATTTAACCAAGCTGAAACGCAGAAGCGTCAAGTGGAAGCCGAAAACGCCATTCAACCGAGTTATATTTTGCAAGGGCAAGTCATCGTGCAAGAGGGACACGTGATAGATTCCAACAGCATGCGTCAGCTTGAGTTGTTCGGCTATCTGGATGTGAGCACGCAATATACAACAACCTACGCTTTCTATTGGGTCGTTGCGATTCACGGTATCTTTATTCTCGGCTTATTCACTAAAGGCTTCCGTTTCAAAAAAATCAAGCTTGCTACAGCGAGTATGCAATTGACTGCTTATAGTGTCGCATTTGTTTTTGGATTTGCGTTATTACGTTTATTTGAAATGATGCAAACAGCCGGTATCCAGTACGCAACTTTATTGTTTCCTATTTGGATTGTTCCGATGTTAATTATTCCAAAGACTAATCAGAGAATCGGTATTGTCGCAATTATATTCTTCAATTTATTAGGTTTGTTTCTGCTGAATGAAATGTCGAATTTAATGGAAATGATGTTGCCGGCGTTGTTGTTCTTTTTCAGCAGTGTACTAACGTTACTGCACTTATCAAACCGAACGTCACAACAATCCGTTCAATCGCTTTTGAAAAAATCATTGATCGGTCACGTGTCGATTGTCGTGCCGTTGCTATTAAGTTTGAATATGGATTTAATCTCGGATACGAGTTTCAGGGTGTTGGCGTTCATTATTATCGGGCAATTAGTGTCGCACGCAGTCGTTTACTTGATGTGGCCTTATTGGGAACAAATGCTCAGCGACCGCGCACCGATGACATTGAATCAGTTAGCAAACCTCAATCATCCTCTATTGAAATTATTGATTGAGAAGGCGCCGGGCTCCTATCATCATAGCATTCTTGTTGCCAACTTAAGCGCTAATGCAGTCGAATTGATTGGCGGCGATTCTTTACTCACTAGAGTTGCCAGCTACTATCACGACGTCGGCAAAACGGTTTATCCGCTCTTTTTCGTGGAAAATCTACCGGCAGGTATGGAGTCACCACACTTGATGCTTTCACCCAAAGAAAGCACAAACATCATTATCGGACATGTATTAGAAGGTGTGAAATTGTTGGAAGCCCATGACTTACCGCAAAGTGTGATTGATATTTGCTGGCAACATCATGGCACGACATTGGTGAAATATTTTTACAACAAAGCCAAAAAAGAAAATCCGGACATTGAGGAACACGAATTCCGTTATGTCGGACCGATTCCTCAAAGCAAGGAAGCGGCGATTATTATGCTGGCAGATTCGCTGGAAGCCGCCTCACGCACATTGAAAGACTATAATCAAGCGACGATTGAAGCACTCGTCGATAAAATTGTAACGACCAAAATAGAAGATAATCAATTCGTTGAGTGTGGTCTAACGGTACAAGAGTTGCGTCTAGTCAAACGCTCGCTTGTGACCGGTATCGCCAGCATGTACCATACGCGCATTGAATATCCTGAATAAGAAAGGAATTGACTATGTTAATTGACATTATTGATGATTCAGCTTACTTGAATGCATCACAAACACAACTCATTCAAGACATTATTGTTGAAGCTGCTCACAAATTACAACTCGGCGAACATATTGAAGTGGATATTTCTATTGTGTCCAACGAAACCATTCAACAGTTGAACCGAGATTATCGCAATATCGATAAGCCGACAGATGTCTTGAGTTTCGCACTGGAAGAAGTGGATAGCGAATTTGACATCGACTTTGAAGCTTTGAATTACGATGAGAGTGACGAAGACGAATCCACCGCAGAGGACGACATGGCTGATTTGGCGCGTCATTTAGGGGACATCATTATTTCGTATCCGCGTGCGCAGGAGCAAGCCGAAGAGTACGGACATTCACTTGAGCGAGAATTGGCTTTCCTCGCCGTGCACGGTTTCTTACATCTCAACGGTTACGACCATCAAACGGAAGCAGAATCAGCTGCTATGTTCACATTACAAGAAGAGGTGCTAGCAAGCTATGGGCTTACACGCTAACCCAAATTTTCTCACCGCAGTCAAAAACGCTCTCAACGGTATTCGGCACGCATTGAAAGCCGAACGCAACTTAAAGGTACATAGCTTGGTGACCGTTGCCGTTGTCGTTGTCGGTTTCGGCTTCGGGATTACTTCACTTGAATGGCTGGTCATCCTGTTAGCAATCGGACTCGTGTGGAGTACGGAATTAATCAATACAGCCGTGGAGAATACCGTTGACCTAATAGTAGGCGAGCAACTGCATCCTACTGCCAAAGTCGCCAAAGACGTCGCGGCGGGTGCGGTCATTATCAGTACCATAGTAGCCATGCTTATCGGAGGGATTATTTTCTTGCCGCGAATATTAACATGGTTCTTCTAAGCATACTAAAAGAAAAGGAATATTAAATGAACAAACAACCATTCAAGTCCGGCTTCGTTGCCATTATCGGGCGACCGAATGTCGGCAAATCAACTTTACTCAACCGTTTCGTCGGACAAAAAATTGCCATTATGTCAGACAAAGCGCAGACAACGCGTAACAAAATCCAAGGTGTCCTAACGGATGAAGATGCGCAATTAGTTTTCATTGATACACCGGGCATTCATAAGCCTAAGCATGCATTGGGTGACTTTATGGTGAATACGGCGTATAGCGCCCTTAAAGGTGTCGACGCAATTCTAGTTGTTGTCAATGCCGCTGAGAAAATCGGACCCGGTGACCGCACCGTTCTCGAACGCGTCAAAAATGTTTCCGTGCCGGTTTTCTTATTAGTCAACAAAATCGACTTAGTGTCACCCGATGATGTGTTACCGATTATAGAGAGCTACACAAATAACTATCAATTTGACCAAGTGTTTCCAATCAGCGCATTACAAGGAAACAACGTACCGGAGTTGATCGCAACCTTGAAGGATACGATGCCGGAAGGTCCACAATATTATCCTGCGAACCAAGTGATGGACCACCCTGAATACTTTGTTGTGGCTGAATTTATTCGTGAGAAAATTTTGCTCTTAACCAAAGAAGAAATTCCGCATTCCGTTGCCGTTCAAGTCCAAAGTATGCAACGCAATGAGAATGATAAGATTGAAGTTCAAGCAACGATTATTGTGGAGCGCAAGAGTCAGAAAGGAATTATTATCGGTGCCGGCGGACAAATGATTAAGAAGATTGGTCAGTTAGCACGACGTGATATCGAAGCACTTCTCGATGATAAGGTGTACTTGGACCTATGGGTAAAAGTTCAGAAAAATTGGCGCGATCGCCAAACGAATTTGAATGATTTCGGCTATAAGCCGGACAATTATTAGGAAAAGAGCGGACATTTGTCTGCTCTTTTTAATATGCTTTAACGAAATACAAGGCTCGCTTTTCATAATGAAATACGCTAGACTAAGAGAGGAAAGACAACAGAGAGGGGTGAGTGAATGAACGAACGATTTGAAGGAATCGTCTTATTTAAGCGACCGTATCGCGAACGAGATGCCTTGGTCAAAATTTTTACGTCAACGTATGGCACTAAGATGTTTTTCGTCAAGCAAGCAGAGCGAGCGAATCATCCCTTGACAGCACAGTTGATTCCTTTAACATGGAATCATTATGTAGGTGACATTCATGAAGTTGGACTATCGTTCATTCGCGAAGGTCAAACAGCGGAAATGTTCCGTGAGATTCAAATGGATTACTTAAAGCAAGCCTATGCGGTTTACATTACGCAATTGGTGGATGCTTCAGTGGAGGATAATGAACCGAATCCTCCCTTGTATCGCCTACTTCATCAAGCTTTGAACGCTTTGAATAAAGGTCAATCTCCGGAAATTGTTGCTATTTACATGGAAATTCAATTATTGGCACAATTCGGTACGCAAATAGACTGGCAACATTGTGTGGAGTGCAAAGAAACAAAGTTGCAGAATGATTTCAGCATTGTACGACAAGGACTATTATGTAATGCGCATTGGCATTTAGATCAACATCGTTTGCGCATCTCTCCGCGTGCCATGCATATCGCTTCAACTTTGGCAAAAATTTCGCTCACTCAATTGCAGACAGTCAATATTAGCGAGCAAACAATCGCTGAGTTGCGACGTTTGATGGACGAACTGTATCAAGAATACGTTGGTATCCGCTTGAAAAGCAAAAGCTACTTGAATCAGTTACGTAATATGCAACAATTGATGAAGCGCCCACCCACTGAGCAATAGTCATTACCGGTCTTTCGAATTTGCAAAGTAGTGCATTGCGACAGATAAAAGATAAACATTGCTGATCACGATATTGAATCGCGTATCAGCAATGTTTTTTTGTAATTGATAGAGAAAGTTTAGCGCAATGTATTTTTTTTTGGTATAATGAAGTGGAAATTTAATGGAGAGAAGGATGAATATGTCACGTATTCAACGATTAAGAAACACTTTAACAGCCAAAAATTTAGATGCCATCATTGTGACGGATTTGTATAATTTGCGTTATTTAGCTAATTTTACAGGTTCGACAGGTGTGGCAGTCATTTCGCAGGAAGATGCAGTTTTTATCACGGATTTCCGTTACACACGTCAAGCCAGTGAGCAAGCGGTCGGTTTTACTATCCGCCAGAACAAGCAAGACATTTTTGCTGAAATCAATGATTACCTCATGGAAAAAGGATTGAAACGTGTCGGGTTTGAAGCCAACGAAATGCGTGTTTCAACTTATCTACGAATTAAGGAGTTCTTCGTTGCAGAGTTGGTGGCGACAACTGACCTTATTGAAGAATTGCGTCAAATTAAGGAACCGGCGGAACTCGATATTATGCGTGAAGCGTGTGCGATTACCGATGAAGCTTTCGCATATATACTCACTTACATTAAGCCGGGGCTGACTGAGATTCAAGTGGCAAATGAATTGGAGCGCTTTTTGAAAAGCAAGGGCGCCACAGCAATGTCATTCGATACAATCGTTGCCAGTGGCGTACGTTCATCTATGCCGCACGGTGTCGCTAGTGAAAAAGTAATTGAAGACGGCGACTTAGTTACATTGGATTTCGGCTGTTATTATAAAGGATACAGTTCGGATATGACGCGTACGTTTGCTGTCGGCAGTGTTAACCCCGAATTAGAAAAAATTTATCATATCGTATTAGAAGCGCACGAAATTGTGAATCGTGAAGCGAAAGCAGGGATGACAGGTAAAGAAATTGACGCATTGGCTCGTGATTATATCACAGCGAAAGGCTACGGTGAATATTTCGGACATGGGTTAGGTCATGGTCTAGGATTGAATGTCCATGAAATGCCGGGCGTCAATATACGCAATGAGAAGCCGGTATTAGCAGGCATGGTCATTACAAATGAGCCGGGTATCTACATTGACGGACTGGGTGGCGTGCGCATTGAAGACGACCTACTCGTCACAGACAACGGTGTCGAAAGTTTGAACTGCAGTCCGAAGCATTTGATTATTATTTAGGAGGAAAGAAACATGACAATGGAATTACATCAACCATCATTAGGAGAAATCAATATTACAACACGAGTGCTGGAAACTATTGCAGCCAAAGCTGCCAGCGAAGTAGAAGGTGTTCATAAATTGCACTCCAGCTTCCAAAAAGAAGTCGGCGGTTTATTAGGTATGGACTCAACGCGTGTGGGGGCTAGGGTGAAGCGCCAAGGATCTGAGATTAGTATTGATGTGGAAGTGCATTTAGCTTACGGTTACTCTATTCCTGAAGTGGCTATCAAAGTACAGCAACGCGTGAAAGAGCAAATTTTGTTCATGACAGACTTGGTTGTGCAAGAAGTCAACGTGCATGTTGTAACGATTGAAACAGATAAAGGCAAAGAAACAGACTATCTCCATTTAGCAGAAGAAGATGAAGTATTAGGTGAGCTCAGTGAGTAATAAACAGAAACTAACCCGCCGTCAAGTACGGGAAAAAGCGGTTCAAACCCTCTATCAATTATTAGACCCGCAAGCAGATACAACCTTAGAAAGTGCCTTGGCGTTTTCATTAGAGGCGGGAAATGATCCCGAAGCAGGATTTGAGCATATTCAAGATGAGTACTTACAAGAATTGGTAGCCGGCGTGCAAACGCAATTGGAAACAATCGACCAGCAGATTACTACTCTCTTGACAGAAGGTTGGACACTTCAACGCCTTGCAAAAATTGATCTTGCGATATTGCGTTTAGGCTTTTACGAGGTATTGTATGTTGATAACGAGAAAGTTCCGCCACAAGTGGCTGTCGATGAGGCCATCGAATTAAGCAAAACTTTCAGCGACGGCAAATCAACTAAATTTATTGCCGGCGTCTTATCGAAATTCATTGCTGATAAAGTATAAATTGATTGAAAAGTAGCTGTTTTGGAATGTCCGAAACAGCTTTTTGTATAGAGGAGAGGAAATTAATGAAGCAGTATTTGGAGATTAAGGTTGCGTTTGAAACGCAACGCAATATCGAAAAAGCAAAACAAATGGCGGCGTATATGCGCAATCAATTTTCATATTATGGGTTGCAGACACCGGAAAGGCGCCGAATTTATCAACCTTTATTGAAAGAAGCGCGCAAAATGAAAATGATTGATTGGCAATTCTTAGATCAATGCTGGGAGGATTCTCATCGTGAGTTTCAATATTTGGTGACAGATTATTTGACTGCTTTGCAAAAAGAACTAACTTATGAAGATATTGAGCGACATCTTAAACATTATGCCACAACGAAACAATGGTGGGATACGATTGACAGTTTGGATCGTATTATCGGAAATATTGCCTTCGTCGATGAGCGAGTTAACGATTTAATGTTGGTATGGTCGAAAGATGAGGATATGTGGTTGCGCCGCATTGCAATCGATCATCAATTGACACGCAAAAATAAGACGAACAAAGAGTTGTTAGCACAAATTATTGTGAACAATTTAGGGAGTGAGGAATTTTTTATCAATAAGGCGATTGGTTGGAGCTTGCGTGATTATTCGAAAATCAATCCCGATTGGGTGCGGAACTTTGTTGAACAACATCGACTACAAATGGCTCCTTTGAGCATTCGGGAAGCCTGCAAATATCTGTAATCCTCAAAATGTGGTTGACCGATTAGTAAATGTAAGATAAGATAGTTGAGTATTTAGCCGGCAAAAATACAATAATAAATCAGAGTAGGAAATAAAGCGTTAAGTGTTGAGTGGATGGGATGTTGCCCTCAAACGAAAAAAGATAGAAGAATACGATTAAATGTACTTCTTGCTTTTGCGGTTTTATTTCTGCATTCGCTGCATTTAATTTCATCTGAATAATCAATTAAATGTAGCACTCTAACTAAAGGAGATGCTATTATGTCAAACAATTTGAACAACAAGAAGTGGAACTCAACGCGCTATTTAACAATTATTGCGTTGTTAATCGGAATTAGAATTATCCTCGGGTACTTGCCGAGCATTAAGACACCCGTCGTGCAAATGGGATGGGGCTTTATCGGAACGGCTTTTACAGGTGCGTTATTTAATCCGCTCATTTCAGCGTTTATCGGCGGAGCAGCTGATATTCTGACTTTTTTTATCAATGGTCAAGGACATTTCTTTTTCGGTTATACATTGAGTGCGGCACTTGCCGGAGCAATTTATTCAATTGGTCTATATAAGAAACCGAAAACTATTTTGAGAATTGGAACAACAGTGCTAATCGTTACACTCTTCATCAATATTTTCCTCGGGTCTTTGTGGATTTATATGATGCGTTATGAACCGGCAGTGAACTTTACCGGCAATTTCGCTGCAAAATTATGGTATCACATGACGCAGGAGGAACAATTTTGGGTGTGGATGACACCGAGAATCGTTAAAAATTTAGTGTCGTTTCCACTGAATTCATTGGTACTTACAGTATTGTTCAAGCAACCGCAAATATTAGCCTTAATCAAGAAATACGAATTATAAAGCAAAAAAAACAGACAGTATGGTGTAATTTGCCATACTGTCTGTTTGTGTCTACAAGATATTGCGTAACTCATCGAGATGAGCTACATCGTAAGCAACGGAGTAACCTTTCGGTAATATCTCTTTGTTTGGGTTGATCCAACACACATCCATTCCGAAATTATTCGCTCCTTTAATGTCACTCGATAAGGAATCACCAATCATTAATGCGCGCTCTTTTTGGAAGTTGTTTCCTAAAGATTCAACGCTTCGCTCGAAAAATAAAGTATTCGGCTTGGCAACACCCAATTTCTCCGAAATGAATAAATCATCGAAATAGTGAAGGAAGTTGGCTTTTTCCAAACGTTGGACTTGCGTGTTGTAAACGCCATTTGAAGCGGCATAGATGCGGTAGCCTCGCTCCTTCAAATGAGACATGAAGTCTTCAGCGCCATCGACTAAGAAGAGGTAATCCGATAAATAATGTCGGAATCGGTCATCTGTTTCCGTACCACTTAATATTACGCCATATTGGGCAAAAAAGTCCGGGAATCGCTTGGCAAGCAATGCATCTTTCGTTAGTTTACCAACTTCAAGTTGTTCCCATAAAGCTAAATTATAGCGAATGAATGTTTGAAGTAAGTTGGCAGAGTAGGTCACCTCTAATTCTTGGCAAATTTGCTCAAAGGCACTTGCCTGACTCCTGCTAAAGTCGAGAATGGTATTATCCAAATCAAGAAAAATATCGTTGTACATAAAATGTTCCTTTCTAATTTCGTGGGGAGCGCCACTTTTTGACGAGAGTATGTTGTTTCACTGCTTTTTGTTAGATTGTTTGCGGAGATAGGAGTAGATGTCAAGCAAAGAATCTACTAGGAAGATTGACAAGGCAATTGCGCCGGCGATGAGCAGGGTTTGTAACAAGTAATGTCCCGCTTGCCCTGAATCTTGATTAATGTAATGGAATGCCGTGCGATAAATGCCAATTCCCGGCACCAATGGGAAAAAACCAGGAATGTAGAACATGGTGACAGGCGCCTTGAAGACACGTGCAAAAGTTTGTGACATAATTGCGATGCCGATTCCTGCTAAGAGGGTAGCGCCGACAACGTCATAATGAGGCAATACAACTAAATAAATGCCATAACCGAAAGCGCCGACCAATCCTGTTTTGAAGAGGAGGGTGCGTGGCGTTTCAACTACGAGTGAGGCGCTGACGGTAGCGATGTATGCGCCAATCAATTGAATGAAGAAAGACATTATACATTCACCCCATTCGACAGAAATAATCCAAGGGCAACACCAATAGCCAGACTGGTGGCAATCACGACAGCTTCTGAAAGCTTCGCCATACCGGACACGTAGTCACCTTTCAAAGTGTCACGAATTCCGTTTGTAAAGGCGGTTCCTGGGAAGAGTGGCATCAAAGCGCTGACGATAATAATATCCAGAGATTGTTCCCCAGTTACCATCTGCAAAATGAGCGGCATGCAAAAACCTAATAAAGTTGTCGCCACCGTTCCGTTGAGAATGGCGTTCATGCCGACCGCTTTTTGGAACCAGCCTGAAAGAATAACGAGAATGGCGGCAATACCGGAAATCAGCACATCTGTCATGGTACCACCAAGGAGCATCGCGAAAGATACAACGAGCAGGAAGATAGAAATATCTTTATGCAAAACCGTGTATTCGGCTTCGTCAACGTGAGTTAACTGCGCAAAGGCTTCGTCAATATCAATGGCACCTGAGGTAAGTTGGCGCGAAATATGGTTGACGCGGTAAATCTTACGGAGGTGGGTTCCACGTTCTCTAATACGGAGAACTAGAGTGATTGGATCGATTGACGGGTCATCTAAAGTCATGAATAAGCCGGTTGTATTGGCGAATACTTCTGTGGTTGCCAATTGACTGGTTTGCAAGATGCGCTTCACGGTGTCTTCAACACGGTAACTTTCTGCTTGTGATTCGAGCATGATTTTGCCGGCGAGTGCGGCTGTTTCGGAAATTTTTTTGTAATGTGGGTTCATTGGAATCACCTGATTTATACAAATTATTTTGTTTATGCATGGATTTAATGGTAACATATAACAGAGATAATCACTATCGTTTTAGGCAGTTTTTTTAATTGTTTTGTTTGAATGATTTTTAAGAGAGTACGAATATATAGAAGTGAATGGTGGAGTTTGTATGTCAGAGAATAAGAAGAATACGAGTTTTTCAAGTTGTTTCGATGTGATTGGTCCTGTCATGGTGGGGCCCTCGTCTTCGCATACGGCGGGAGCAATCAATATTGGGGCTGCTGCTCAGAAAGTGTTTCGCGATCGTCCGACACAAGTGATTGTACGCTATTATGAATCGTTTGCGGAAACACATCAGGGGCACGGGACTGATTTTGCAATTGTGGCGGGAGTGTTGGGCTTTCGTTATGATGACACACGCGTGCCGAATTCAATTGAGATTGCCGAGAGTCAAGGGATTGATATTCGGTTCATCGAGATGGAAGGTCCAAGTCCTTTTGGGCATCCGAATACGGCGGATATTACATTGATGAACAGCGAGAAGACTTCGCGTTTAGTGGGAATTTCTGTCGGCGGCGGCAAAATCGAGGTGCGCCTCATTGAGATGGAGGGCTTCCTTATCGAGCCGAAAGGCTATTTGCCGGGCTTATTGTTGATTGCGAATAACCCGAATTTAAGTCGGACACTTGAATACCGCTTCGAAGATGAAGGGATTGTCATCAACAGCCAAATTCATCAAGATGGAACGAGCAGATTTCTGACGTATTATGAAATCCAGCACCATTTTCCATTGATTATGTATTACGAAATTGAATCTATGCAAGGTGTAGAGCGATTAGTTTTGCTCTAAGAAAGAGGTATGAGATGGCACTATTTGAATCGATTGCGGAAGTTGTGGCGTATGCGAATGAGAAGCAGATGTCGCTTTCGGAAGTGATGATTGAACAAGAAATTCATGTTAACCATACGACGCGTGAAGTAATCATGAATCGAATGACGGACAGTTTATTTGCGATGGAGAATGCCTATAAACGCGGCATTACGGGAGAAGGTGTATTTTCTCCGACCGGTTTGACGGGTGGTGACGCAGTCAAAATGAATCGTTACCGCCAGTCGGGACGCACATTGAGCGGTATGGCAACGCTAGTAGGCGTGGAGGCAGCGTTAGCAACGAATGAGGTAAACGCCGCCATGGGTGTTATTTGTGCAACGCCGACAGCGGGAGCGAGCGGCACTTTGCCGGGTGTGTTGTTTGCGATTGACGAGCAATTCCGATTGACGCATGAACAGAAGTTGGAATTTCTGTTTGTGGCGGCGATTTTTGGGATGGTGACGGCGAATAATGCGATGATTTCCGGAGCGGCAGGTGGTTGTCAAGCCGAGGTCGGCAGTGCAAGTGCAATGGCAGCAGCGGCGGCGGTTGCGATTATGGGGGGAACGCCAGAACAATCAGCGCATGCGTTTGCTATGGCGTTAGGAAATTTATTGGGCTTGGTGTGCGATCCGGTAGCCGGCTTGGTGGAAATTCCTTGCGTTAAACGCAATACGGTTGGGTCAACCAATGCGCTCATCTGCGCTGATATGGCACTTGCTGGCATTGAGAATCGGATTCCGGCGGACGAAGTCATTGAAGCCATGCGCAAAATTGGCAAGCAAATGCCACGAGAACTCCGTGAAACCGGATTAGGCGGACTAGCCGATACACCTACAGGAAACATGATAAAAATGCGGATTTTTGGCAAGGAACTATAGCAGAAAGAGGGATAATCGTGGAGATTGAATTCTATTATGATGCGTTTATGTATGCGCAGTTGGACGACAAAACCTTGCGGATTACGATTGCCGACGATGATACGTTAATGTATCACTTAAATTTCAAGACAGCAGAAGAATGCAAAGATTTCCAGAAAATGTTGCATGGATTTTCGTTTGAGTTTGAAGAGATGAATCGTGATTTGGAACCGCAATTAGTAAAGGAATTAGTCTTGCAAAACCCCTTTGATTTCGATTATGAAGTAGAAAAGCCATTCGGATAGGAGGCTTCCTTATGCAAATCACAAAGATTGAACATCAGAAGAAAGATAAGGAACGCTATTCACTGTATATTGACGGGGAGTTTGCGTTTGGTGTGTCGGAAGCGACTTTAATTCAGTTCGGTTTATATCGAAGCCAACCGATTGACGAAGCTAAGTTATCGGCAATTAAAGAAGCGGAAGCCGGGCAACGTGTTTACGCTAAAGCAGTCAATTACCTGTCTTACGGTTTGCGAACGGAGCAGGAGTTGCGAATTTTTTTGCAGAAGAAATTGGAAGATATAGAAGATGTTGCGATGGAACAGAAGATCGACGCTGCTATTGAACGCTTGCGCCAACAAGGCTACGTGGACGATATCATATATGCACAAAGTTTCGTGCGCGACGCTGCCTTAATTACGCGTAAAGGACCGTACATTATTCGTCAAGACTTGGCAAAAAAAGGCGTGGCACCTATTGATATTGATAAAGGCTTAGCCGAATACAGCGAAGCGCAACAAGAAGAAAACCTTCTATACTTAGCAAATAAATTCATGCGAACAAAAGGAAAATTCCCCCCGAAAATGTTGGAAATGAAATTGAAGCAATTTTTGCTGATGAAAGGTTATATGCAGGCATTGGTTGAACAGGTTGTCGCTCAATTATCATTCGAGATAGATGAAGAAATTCAATTCAGTCAATTAGCAAGCGAAGCCGAGAAATTATATCGCAAACGTCGTGCTAAGTACACGGGCAAGCAACTATTGTATAAAGTACGAGAAGGCTTGTACCAGAAAGGCTATGACAGCGAATTGATTAGTCAATGGATGGATGACAATGAGGAAATGTTCCTTGAATAAGCAACAACAGATGAATTAAAAGAGGTTACAATGAGAAAAGAAAAGCAAGCATACATACTCGATTGGTCATCGGATAAGATAGCGAAATTTCGGCACACGGTGCTAGCATGGTACGATGCGACCAAGCGAGATTTGCCATGGCGTCAGACAACAAACCCTTATAATATTTGGGTCAGTGAAATTATGTTACAGCAAACGCAAGTAGCAACGGTTATCCCTTACTACTTGCGCTTTATTGATACTTTGCCGACGATTCAAGCTTTGGCCGAAGCCGATGAGCAAACTTTACTGAATTTATGGCAAGGTTTAGGTTACTATTCCCGAGTGCGCAATATGCAAATCGCCGCTCAACAAATAATGGAACGTCATAATGGTGCCATGCCGAACACGATGCCGGATTTGTTGAAATTAAAAGGCATCGGACCATATACTGCGGCGGCAATTGGGAGCATTTCTTTCGGACTGGTAGAACCGGCGATTGATGGCAATTTGTTGCGTGTGACGGCGCGGCTTTTTGAGATTGAGGCGGATATCGCTCAACCGAAATCACGCAAAATATTTGAAGATATCTTATATCAGTTGATTGACCCTGAGCGACCGGGCGATTTCAATCAAGCGTTAATGGACATTGGTGCCACAATTATGACACCGGCAAATTTGACACCGGAACAGAATCCCTTAAAGGAGTTTGATTTATCATATCGGAACGGCACTGCCCACTTATATCCTGTCAAATCCAAAAAAATCAAAGCAACACAACACACATTACTTGCCTATCGAGTGCAGAATGCTCATGGCGAATGGTTACTACGCAAACATGACGACAATGAATTGTTGACAGGATTGTGGCATTTCCCGTTAATTGAGCAAGAAATGGTGTTCGAGTCAGCCACTCAAGGAGAATTAGTCGAACCTTTGCAAACTTGGTTAATGGAAGCCTTCGGACAAGAAGTCGTAGCGGAGAATCTAAAGATACAAGGCTATGCGCCGTACGGCGAATATACGCCATTCAAGGTAAAGCACATCTTTAGTCATCGGGTATGGCAAGTAAACGTCATTGCAGTGCAAGTCACACATGAGATTCAAGCGTTACAAGACAACACACAATGGGTGCATCCGAATCAGTTAGCGGCTATTCCGATTTCAACTTTACAGCAAAAATTGCAGGCGCCTTTTTTGGTAGAGGAAGGATAATATGAAGCACTATTTCCGTCGTTACTATAAGCAATGTGTACTGGGACCGTTGTTCAAATTATTTGAAGCAATCTTGGAATTGTGCGTACCGTTATTGGTTGCGCAATTGATTGATGAAGCCATTCCAACAGGTTCCGTGCCACATATTATGCGCTACGTCATTCTGATGATTGGTGTAGCGCTTGTCGGCGTTGTGCTCTCAATTAGTGCGCAATATTTTTCTGCGCAAGCAGCAGTTGGCATCACAAGTGAATTGACACAAGGCTTATTTCAACACATACTTCACTTGCCAAAAAAAGTCCGCGATTCCTTGACGAGCGCCAAGTTAGTCACCCGCTTAACAAACGATACGTATCAAATACAGACGGGCTTGAACTTGTTCTTTAGATTATTGTTGCGTTCCCCGTTTATCGTATTCGGTGCAACTTTTATGGCGTGGCGTATTGATCGCCGATTAACAATTTACTTCTTATTGATGATTTTGCTGCTATTCATTGTCATTGGCATGTTACTCAAATTGATGTCGCCATATCAGCAACGCATTCGCCAACAAGTTGAGCGTTTAATCAAACGAGTGCAAGAACAATTAACAGGGATGCGCGTGATTCGTGCTTTCAATCAATCGGAGCGACAACAGCATTATTTTACACAAGTGAATGAGCAGTATGCTAATGAGCAACTGACAGTCGGACGTTTATCGGCTTGGATGAACCCGTTGACAATGGTCATTGTGAATGTCACTTTAATAATGATTCTTTGGCAAGGTGGGCATCATATCAATAGCGGACATTTGCAACAAGGACAATTAGTCGCTCTCGTTAATTATTTACTCCAAATTCTCATCGAATTAGTCAAAATGACGCAAGTAGTCCTCAGCACGAATCGCGCATTCATTAGTGCTAAACGTATCCGAGAAGTGTTGGCACAACCAATTGAGTTGCCAACCCAAGCAATCAATAAGGAGGCTGCCGCTCAAGCTAATAATGTAATTCGGATGGAGCAGGTAACATTTTATCACGAGGGAGCAGAAGTGCCCGCCTTAGAACAAGTGAACTTAAGCGCCAAGCAAGGTGAGTTCATCGGCATTATCGGCGGAACGGGCGCAGGCAAATCGACGTTGGTGCAGCTGTTAGCGCAACTCTATCCGGTGAGCGCCGGAGAGTTGTCAATTCAGTTAGACGAAGCCGGAACGCTCGCAGAATATCGCCGGCAGCTAGGTGTCGTGCCGCAACAAGCAGAATTGTTCAAAGGAACAGTTCGTAGCAATCTCTTGCTCGCCAACCCGCAAGCAACACAAGAAGAGATGTGGCGCGCGCTACAAATCGCGCAAGCGAGTGAATTTGTCAGCGATTTAGAGATGCCTATCCAAGCATTCGGTAAGAATCTTTCCGGCGGACAGCGTCAACGTTTGACGATTGCGCGCGCCTTAGTGAAATCTATGCAATTATTGATTTTGGATGATGCAACCTCTGCATTGGATTACCTAACAGAAGCACGTTTATTGAAAGCGATTCGTGAAACTTTAGTAAATGTAACAGTCATAATGGTGTCGCAAAGAACGCGCACACTTGCGAAAGCAGATCACATTCTGGTGTTGGATTCAGGGCGAGTAGTCGGAAGTGGCAAACATGAAGAATTGCTCGACACATGTGCTGTTTACCGCGAAATTCATCAATCGCAACAGGGGGTGAGCGCATGACACACACTAAGATTATGTTACGTTTAGTGTCGTTATTGTTGCGACGCAAATGGGACGTATGCATAGCGGTTGTAGGAACAATCGTCCAAGTTATCGGCGCCCTTTACTTGCCGATATTAATCGGGCAGGCAATTGATGTTGCGATTGATGAAGGGAAAGTTAATTTCGTTTCTCTGTCAACCATCTTGGGAAGAATGCTCATCGTTATCTTGTTTGCAGCGCTTGCCCAATGGTGGACACCGCGCGCCTACAGTCGCATGACCTATGAAGCAATGCGCGATTTAAGGCAGTCGCTTTTTGCAAAAATACATCGCTTGCCAATCGGATTCTTGGATGCGCAGACAGTAGGCGATTTACTGAGTCGATTGACGACGGATACGGAACAATTGAGCGACGGTATCTTGATGGTGTTCAATCAATTGTTGAGCGGTATCTTGATGATTGTCGGTGTCTTTATTATGATGGCGCGGCTTGACGGCGCAATGATGCTCCTTGTTATCACGCTGACACCTTTATCGCTGATTGTAGCGCGTTTCATTGCACAGAAGAGCTATCAATTGTTTAAGCAACAAACATTGATGCGAGGTGCGCAAACACAATTCATCGAAGAAAGCGTCAACCAGCAGACAGTCATTCAATTATTAAATGGACAATCAACCATATTTAAGCAATTTCAACAGTTGAATACGCAATATGTGCACTATTCTCAACAGGCGATATTTTATTCTTCGACAGTAAATCCGATGACGCGCTTCGTCAATGCCTTGATTTATGCTTTGTTAGCGGGAATCGGTGCGTGGCGCATTGTGCGCGGCGCCCTCAGTGTAGGTGAATTAACCGTGTTCTTAAATTATGCGAATCAATACACCAAGCCTTTCAATGACATTTCCAGTGTTCTGAGCGAATTACAAGGCGCAATTGCTTGTGCGGAAAGACTATTCGAATTATTGGATGTGTCCGAGCGAGAGACAACGAGAGGGAGAAGCATTGACTCGGAAACTTTGCAAGGACAGATTGAATTTCAATCTGTAACGTTCAGTTATCATCAAGGGCAGAATTTAATTAATGATTTGAACTTCATTGCGCCGGCAGGTAGTCGAATCGCCATTGTCGGACCAACCGGTGCCGGCAAATCAACGTTAATTAATTTACTGATGCGCTTCTACGACGTACAAAAAGGCGCCATTCTATTAGACGGCGTTCCGATTACAACTTATGATTTAACCTCATTACGAGAACAAATTGGAATGGTGCTACAAGACACATGGTTAGTATCGGGTTCCATTCATGATAATATTGCATTTGCAGCGCCACACTTGACAAGAGAGCAAGTGATTCATGCCGCCAAAATGGCACATGCGGATACCTTTATCCGTCAATTACCACAAGGATACGATACACACTTGATAGATGCAGACAACTTATTGTCGCAAGGACAACGTCAACTGCTGGCAATTGCCCGTGTTTTTGCATTGAAACCGAAAATATTGCTCCTTGATGAAGCGACCGCTTCGATTGATACGCGAACGGAATTATTAGTGCAACAGGCTTTCGAACAATTGATGGTCGAGCGAACAAGTTTCATTATCGCGCACCGCTTGTCAACAATTCAGTCTGCAGACTTAATTCTGGTTATGGATAAAGGACAAATTGTGGAACAAGGCACGCATGATACGTTGATGGCACAACAAGGTTTCTATTGGCAAATGCAGCAAACCCTCAATATAAATCATGATTTACAAAAATAGTCATACCGTTTTTTTGCAAAGTGTGGTATAATACCAAGCGATAAGTTTATCGGCGCAAAGCCGAGAGGGAAATAACACAGAAAGTGGGTTAAGTGATGAAGCAACCGAAAGAAGGCGAGTTCATCACTATTAAAAGTTATAAGCACGACGGCTCATTGCACCGAACATGGCGCGATACAATGGTCTTAAAGACGAGCGATCAATCCATTATCGGCTGTAATGATCACACTTTAGTAACAGAATCGGATGGCAGACGTTGGGTAACACGCGAAGCGGCGCTTTTGTATTACCACCAGCATTTCTGGTTCAATATCGTCGCAATGATTCGCAAGCGTGGCGTCACTTACTACTGCAATTTAGCTTCGCCGTATTTAATCGATAACGAAGCATTGAAGTACATTGACTACGACTTGGATATTAAAGTGTTCCCTGACGGTGAAAAAAGACTACTGGACCTCGATGAATACGAATTGCATAGCAAGAGATACAATTATCCTGAAGAAATCGACCGCATCTTGAAATACAATATTCAAGAACTCGTTCGTTGGATTGAGGAGAAGAAGGGACCTTTTGCGCCGGAATTCATCGATATTTGGTACGAACGCTACTGTCAGCTCACCCACCGCAAAAAATCGAAATATAACTTATAATAGTGACTGCAAAATTTCCACTTGAAATATATTTTTCAAGTGGAAATTTTGCATTAGAAAGGAGAAATGAACAATGGAACAAATTAAACGTATTGAACAAATGGAAGCGTACTTAGATAAAGGTGAAGCACAAGTCGAGCAACTGCTGCAGTTGATAGAAGATTTCGCGACGACTCAAGAGGAACTCACACAACTTTTCGATTATTATGGTAGCGAGCAATGGTTTGAAGATAAGGAAGCTTCAGATAACTATCAATTACCACCGGAACTTAAATGTGGCATTCTGAGTGAAGATGCCATTTACAATTTAATGACGGAACACCGCGCATTAGCCATCCGATTACTCGAACTTGCAACACAGATGTTGAGATAAGCAAAAGTAAACGTATTGAAGCGTTGACGGAAGTTAGACACACTTGAATGAACGGAGGAAAGAGCAGTGAATTCAGCCGAACTATTGCATAAATTTTTCGAAGCGGAGAATAAACGTGACTGGGAAACCTATAAGCAATTATTGCATCCGCAAGTGGAGTGGTATTTGTACGGAGAGACCCACCGACAGTTTACGGGAATTGAACAATATACAGACACAATAGCAAAGTTTTACGAGCAGACAGACATCCGATTTTCCTGCAAAAAAATGATTGTATCTCACGACGGCAGTCGCATTGTAACTCACTTAATCAATGATGCCGGAGAAAGTTCCATTGATATTTTTGACTTCAAAGACAGCCTTATCTATCGTGAATATGAGTTTATAATGGGGAAGATTCAAGACAGTGAGCACATGGCAGTTATGAGGAGCGTTTGTAAAGGCTAACCTTCTAAAATAATTTGAAAAATTCAATAAAATAGCTTTACAAAAATGGTAAATTTGATATAATACTTGGAGTGGTTCAGTGAACCCTATTAAACGATATTCCGCTAAATAGAAAGACTATTTAAGAATGTTTGTTGGAAGGAGAATGAAAAGATGAGTAAAGTTATTGAAAAAATTACTGCAGCTCAATTACGTAGTGATATTCCTGAGTTCCGCCCTGGAGACACTGTGCGTGTTCACGCAAAAGTTGTCGAGGGAGAGCGCGAGCGTATCCAGTTATTCGAAGGTTTAGTGATTAAACGTCGTGGTGCTGGAATCAGCGAAACATACACAGTGCGTAAAATCTCTAACGGTGTAGGTGTAGAACGTACATTCCCAGTACACACACCACGTGTTGCTAAGTTAGAAGTAGTACGTAAAGGTCGTGTACGTCGTGCGAAATTATACTACATCCGTGCTTTATCAGGTAAAGCAGCGCGTATTAAAGAACGCGGTAGATAATCTTCACAAATTAACACCTCATAAATCGCAGTACAATGCGGTTTGTGGGGTGTTTTTTTATGAGAAATAGAGTGTAATAAAAAAAGAGCTTGAGTTAAATTCCAACAACACATAAGAAGTTTAATGATTTTGGAATGGCTCTCAGCTCTTTAATTTTTTATTACGAATATTGGCATTAAATTCTAACACAAACCGTTTTCTTGAGCGACACGATCGTAGAATGCTTGCCATTGTTTCAGAACATTTTCTTTGGAGTAGAATTGTTCACCTGCACGAGATTTAGCGACTGCCGCTTGATAGTAATCAGTATCTTCTTTCAACTGAATCAAGTGTTGGCGAAACTCTTCTTCGCTGTTGGCTTTCAAATAGAAGTCAAATAGGATAGGCTTGTACTCGCGGAGATCGCGGAGTAACAGCGGAATATTAGAGTTCATGGATTCCAGAATTGTCATCGGGAACAATTCTTCAAAGGAAAGTTGTAGCATAACATCTCCCATGTTGAAAAAATCGTTCATACGTTCACGCTCGACTAAACCGATAAAATGAACATTCGCAGGAAGATTCTCCATTTGCTCCATAATTTCTTTGCGACCTTCCGAAATTCCTTTGAAAGCAAAATCTCCTGCCCAGACAAATTGCATATCAGGGAGTGTTTTGGCTAATTCAATGAATTCCAACACGCCTTTACGCATTTGGAGTTGACCGGCAGCGACAATTGTAAATAAATCGGGATTCAAGCCGAAAGATTGTCGCAATTCCGCTTTACTTTGCTCGGTAATTTTGTAGAATTTATCCCGAGATACGAAGTTGGGGATATAAGTAATCTTCTCTTTATCAATACCATACTCAACCAAATCATCAATGAATCTTGGATTGACTGTTACTAAATAGTCTGCTTGTTTGTAGAACGCCAAGACATATTTATAGAAGATATCTTTAATCGGCTTAGGAAGGGAAATGCTTTTCTCCAATGTTTCCGGCAAAAAATGTACAGAAGCAATAATCGGATGTTGCTTGCCTGCCCCCATTGCGGTTAAGTAAAATTCAGGATTAATGGTATGTAAATGCGTCATATCGTATGGCTTCATGATGCTTCCATTTGTCGTAATTTCATAGCCTTGCAAACCTTCTGTCACTAATGAAATTTGTTCTTCAGTAGCTGACATAACGCCCTGACCTTTCACGGCATCAGCTCTTGTTAACATATTGATGTGAATCATAATATCTCCTTTACTCGTCAAGTCAATTCGTTAAGCTACTTTCAGTATAGCATAGAATAGTAGAATCGCCTAACAATGTCTTGAAAGCATGTTCGTATACGTAACAATTAACGAATGTTACCCGTAACAAAATGTAAAACCTTATGTAAACGCCTTGATAACGGGAATCTTTTCCTTATAATGAAAAGTGAATGAATAAAGGAGGTATCTTAATGGAACGTTCAAGTGGTGTATTGTTACATATATCATCTTTACCTAATGAAATTGGGATTGGAACATTTGGCGAATCCGCATATCGCTTTGTAGATTTTCTCGTGGAAAGCGGACAACGCTATTGGCAAATTTTGCCGTTAGGTACAACGAGTTACGGCGATTCACCGTATCAGTCTTTCTCGGCATTTGCAGGCAACACGCACTTTATTGATTTTGATTTATTGGCGCAAGCGGGCTTATTGGAAGAAGCTGATTTCAAAGGCGTTGATTTCGGAAGTCATCCGGAGTATGTAGATTATGCCAGAATATTTGAAGCGCGTCGTCCGATATTAGAAAAAGCCGTGCGCAACTTCTTGGCACAATCTGCAAATAAAGAAGCATACGACTTTTTTGTGGCGGATAATGCACATTGGTTAGAGCCGTTTTGTGAATACATGGCGATTAAGGAACATTTCGGATTGCGCCCGTGGTATGAATGGGATGAAGCGGCACGCTTACGCGAAGAGGCGGCATTGGCGCATTATCATCAATTATTAGCTGAACAAATGATGTATCATCGCGTTACACAGTATTTCTTCAATCAGCAATGGTTGGCGTTGAAAGAATACGCTAATGCCCACCACATTGAAATTATCGGTGATATGCCAATTTATGTGGCGGAAGACAGTGTCGAAATGTGGATGACACCGCAATACTTCAAGACAGATGAGAACCATCGCTCGACAGTAATTGCAGGATGTCCGCCAGATGCCTTTACGGCTGACGGGCAATTATGGGGCAATCCAATTTACGACTGGGATTACATGAAGCAAGATAATTATCAATGGTGGGTACAACGTATCAAAGAGAGTTTGAAACTTTACGATGTTGTCCGCATTGACCACTTCCGTGGCTTTGAATCTTATTGGGAAATTCCGGCAGGCGATGAAACAGCGGTCAATGGACAGTGGGTTCAAGGACCGAGCAGTGCCTTGTTCCGCCAAATCAAAAAAGAACTCGGCGAAGTGAAGATTATTGCGGAAGACTTAGGTTTCATGACAGATGAAGTAATTGCTATGCGTGATGAAACAGGATTCCCCGGTATGAAGATTCTACAATTTGGATTTGGGGAGAATGATTCGGCAGATTTACCACATCATTACGTGGAGAACTCAATCGCTTATGTGGGAACACATGACAACGAAACCGGCTTAGGTTGGTATCAAGATAGCGCGAGTGAGGCGGCACGTCAACATTTCAACAAATACTTGAATCGTTCGGAAGATGAGAGCGTATCCCACGCCTTAAATCGCGGTATCGCTGCGTCCGTTAGCAAAATCGCTATCTACACGATGCAAGACTTGCTTGATTTGGATAATTCAGCTAGAATGAATATTCCGTCCACTTTAGGCGGTAACTGGCAATGGCGAATGAAAGCAGATGCTATCACGCCGGAAGTCATAGATTCATTACGGGATTTAACAGAAGTTTACTTCCGAATGAATTTGGCCAACACGAAATAAACGTGAGGAAAACAGAAAATATATTAGGATGCAACTAAATTAGAAATGTAAGCCAATGAGTACAAGCAGGGGCATTTGATTTAATCGACCGATTGAATGAAACCATCCAAACTTACTTTTTGGCTTTCGTCTTTTCTTATTTAGCAAAATCGCATATTACAAAAGGAGTCACTATGAATATTTTAGGAAACTATGTTACAACACACTTTAATAAATCACTTAATGAGTGTACAGAGCAGGAATTATATAAAGCATTATTAGATATTGTACGTGAACGTTCACGCGAGTTGCCGACACACAACGATAAGAAGAAATTATATTACTTTTCAGCAGAATTTCTTATCGGGAAGTTATTATCCAATAATTTATTAAACTTAGGTATCTATGATGCAATCAATGCTGAATTACAAGCTGCCGGCAAAAACATTATGGACATCGAGCAAGCAGAGAACGAACCATCTTTAGGTAACGGTGGTTTAGGACGTTTAGCAGCATGCTTTGTAGATTCGATTGCCACATTAGGTATCAACGGCGACGGTGTTGGTTTGAACTATCACTTCGGTCTATTCAGACAAGTATTCAAAGATAATCAACAAACTGCCATTCCGGATCCTTGGTTAACAGGTGACGATTGGACGATTAAGAATGAGAAGAGTTATTCCGTTCCATTCAAGAAATTCACACTAACCTCAACCTTGTATGACATTGATGTATTAGGGTATCAACAAGACAAGCGCAATCGTCTGCGTTTATTCGATTTAGATACCGTTACACCGAATATCATCGAAGAAGGTATCACGTTTGATAAGCACAATATTGAAGAAAACTTAACCTTGTTCTTGTATCCGGATGATTCCGACCATGCAGGTGAGTTATTGCGTATTTACCAACAATACTTTATGGTATCGAACGGTGCGCAATTAATTATTGATGAAGCGATTGCGAAAGGTTCTAATTTACACGATTTAGCGGATTACGCTGTGATTCAAATTAACGATACCCACCCGGCGTTAGTCATTCCGGAGATGATTCGCTTGCTAGGTGAACGCGGAATCGAATTCGACGAAGCGGTTGACATTGTTCAATCAATGACTGCCTTTACGAACCATACGATTTTGGCGGAGGCATTGGAGAAGTGGCCGGTAGCTGACCTAGAGGAAGTTATCCCGAACATTATGGCAATTCTACGCAACTTGGATGCCCGCAAAAAAGCGCAATTCCCTAACAACCCGCAAGTAACGATTATCGACGACCAAGGGCGTGTTCATATGGCGCATTTGTCAATCCATTACGGATACAGCGTGAACGGGGTAGCCGCTCTCCATACGGACATCTTGAAGTCATCCGAACTGAAGGCGTTCTACGATATTTATCCGGAGAAATTCAATAATAAGACGAACGGTATTACATTCCGTCGTTGGATTATGGACGCGAACCCGGAATTGGCTGCTTACTTAGATGAATTGATTGGTACGAACTGGCATAAAGATAGCGACTTAACTTCATTAGCGGCATTCGCTAATGACGGCCAAGTCAAAGAGCGTTTGAGCGAAATCAAGCGCAACAATAAGTTGAAGTTGAAGAAGCATTTGCAAGACACAATGAATGTGACAGTGAATGAGAACTCAATTTTTGACATTCAAATCAAGCGTATGCACGAGTACAAGCGCCAGCAAATGAATGCATTGTACGTGATTCATAAGTATTTGGACATTAAGTCAGGGAATATCCCGGCAACGCCGATTACAGTAATGTTCGGAGGTAAAGCGGCACCGGCTTATACGATTGCACAAGATGTGATTCACTTAATCTTGACCTTGTCTGAATTGATTGCGAAAGATCCGGCAGTTAGTCCACACTTACAAGTTGTCATGGTAGAAAACTATAATGTATCGCACGCTCAATACTTAATTCCGGCATGTGACATTTCGGAGCAAATCTCATTGGCATCTAAAGAAGCATCAGGTACGGGAAATATGAAATTCATGTTGAACGGTGCATTGACATTAGGAACAATGGACGGAGCGAACGTAGAGATTCACGGCTTAGTCGGCGATGACAATATTTATATTTTCGGTAAGGAAAGTGATGAAATCATCAAGTTGTACGAAACGAAAGGTTATGTATCGCGCGATTACTACGAGACAGAAGTAATCAAACCATTAGTTGATTTCATCGTCAGTGAGGAAATGTTAGCACTCGGTAATGAAGAACGCTTAAGTCGTTTACATAATGAATTGATTGTCAAAGACTGGTTCATGACTCTAATTGACTTAGTGGAATACATTGCAGTTAAAGAGCAAATGTTAGCAGACTACGAAAATCAATCTGATTGGGTAACGAAAGCTATCCATAATATTGCGCGAGCAGGTTTCTTCTCATCAGATCGTACAATTGCGCAATATAACGAAGATATTTGGCATTTAGCTGAAAACCGTAAGTAAAATAATGTAGAGTGAATTTAGAATCGTTGTTCTAACACGCAAACTAAAAAGAATCCAACCGATGATTAACGTGTCATGGTTGGATTCTTTTATCTTATAAAATAAAAGGGTTTGCAGCGTTTTAACATATTCAAAGTATAATGCATTGAGGATTTGGACATTTCCTTGAGTGGCAACATGTAATTCAAAGAGGTTTTGAACATTTCCCTGAGTGGCAACATATAATTCATAAAGGTTTTGCCCGGTTGCACTTCATGGCCTCTGTTCTGCGCTCATGTAGCATGTCAAAACTTTGCGACATTACCTCATCACACCCGCTCAACAACTAACAGCATCGGTGGATGATTGCGT
This sequence comes from Aerococcaceae bacterium NML190073, assembly GCA_026131555.1. Classification (GTDB taxonomy): domain Bacteria; phylum Bacillota; class Bacilli; order Lactobacillales; family Aerococcaceae; genus Abiotrophia. The sequence continues at coordinate 200,299 of JAMXJH010000002.1, forward strand.
TGGTTAATAAATTCGTACTGCAAGACTTGGAATTGTTCCTGTGGCCACGTCTTCAATTCGGCGAACAAGCGCTCTTTCTCGACTTGACCTTCCGGGTGTCCGGAGTAGACGACGAGTAGGATGCGGGCTTTTTTGGCGAGTTTGGCGGCAACTTGATGGATTGAACGAATGGTTGAATCGAAGTTCGTCGTAATCGTATGGTCGCCCCCCGGCAAGTAACCGAGGTTATAAATTGCGCCGTGAATCTCGCTTTCATGTGCCAGGTGGCGGTCAATCGTATCATGGCTGTCGTGAACCAAGACGGCATTCGGGTAATTTGCCAGCTTCTCCTGCGACAGCTGGATGGCGGTTTCCTGAATGTCGAAGCCGTAGCCCCGCCCGACAAAATCAGGTTGCGACATAATCAAATGTAAATCATTGCCTTTCCCTAATGTTCCATCGACAAAAACACCTTGCGGGAATTGTTGAACGGCTTCTTTAAGTAATGTATGGCTATAATGAAGTGCGCGTTGCATAAATCAATCCTACTTTCTGTTACAAGATAATGACATTTATTAAAGAATGGATAAAACTAGAATAAAAGAAACGCAAAGAGGTTCCACCATTTCATCACATCCTATATAATGGCTATTGTATCATAAACTCAAAAAATTAAAATGGGGGTATTATGAAATGGCGAAAGCACGTCAAAGCATAATTGAACGCAGAAATGCGAGAAGAAAACATACAGCGAATATGAGCCGCCGTCAAACGATGACAAAGGTAGGCGCGGGATTAGTGTTGTTTGCATCAGCAGCGGTTTTAACGCAAGTTGCAACACCGACAATCAGCGTTAGCGCTCAAACAACGAAATCACAATTTTTACAATTAGTTGCACCTTACGCACGCGACATTGCCGGCAAAAATGATTTGTACGCATCTGTCATGATTGCACAAGCGGCTTTAGAATCCGGTTGGGGGAACAGCGGATTATCAAGTGCTCCTAACTATAACTTATTTGGTATTAAAGGTTCTTATAATGGTAATACGGTTCATTTCGACACATTGGAAGATGATGGTTCCGGAAACTATTACCAAATAAATGACGGGTTCCGTAAGTATTCCAACTACGGCGAATCTTTACAAGATTACGCAGACTTATTGACAGGAAACCATGACCCGTCTACATGGCGTTATAATTTTTATAAAGGCGCACGTGTAAGTGAAACAAATTCTTACCAAGATGCGACAGCGTACTTGACAGGTCGTTATGCGACAGATACAAGTTATGCTTCTAAATTAAATGCAATCATTGAACAAAATAATTTGACACAATACGATACACGTAGTGGGTCGTCAAATAATGCAAGTGTTCCAGCGCCGCAAAACACACCGGCGCCGAGCGCACCTTCAGTAAGCGGTGGCGGTTCGTACACGGTACAAGCAGGTGACAGCTACTGGAGAATTGCGAACAAATACGGTATTTCAATCCAAGAGTTACAACGTTTGAACGGAACAAGCGACTACTTCTTGTATCCGGGTCAATCATTGAAAGTACCGGGTTCATCATCAAATGCATCTACGAATACACCAGCACCAAGTACGCCATCAACACCATCAACACCGTCAAGACCAAGCACACCTTCAGTAAGTGGTGGCGGTTCGTACACGGTACAAGCAGGTGACAGCTACTGGAGAATTGCGAACAAATACGGTATTTCAATCCAAGAGTTACAACGTTTGAACGGAACAAGCGACTACTTCTTGTATCCGGGTCAAT
>JAMXJH010000003.1 GCA_026131555.1 Aerococcaceae bacterium NML190073
GATGATGGCAAGAAGGGCACACCTGTATCCATCCCGAACACAGTAGTTAAGCTTCTTAGCGCCGATGGTAGTTGGACCTTTGGTCCTGTGAGAGTAGGACGTTGCCATGCAGGGTGTTTATCTGATTCCGCAATAGCTCAGCTGGCAGAGCGCATGACTGTTAATCATGATGTCGTAGGTTCGAGCCCTACTTGCGGAGTATGGTTAGATTGGAGAGTTGTCCGAGCTGGCCGAAGGAGCACGATTGGAAATCGTGTAGGCGGGTAACACTGTCTCATGGGTTCGAATCCCATACTCTCCGTAATAAGACAAAGGTCCGTTGGTCAAGTGGTTAAGACACCGCCCTTTCACGGCGGTAACACGGGTTCGAATCCCGTACGGATCATCAATTGAAGAGATAATCAGGAGGTTTAGCTCAGCTGGGAGAGCATCTGCCTTACAAGCAGAGGGTCAGCGGTTCGATCCCGTTAACCTCCATTAAGTGGTTCCGTGGTGTAGGGGTTAACATGCCTGCCTGTCACGCAGGAGATCGCGGGTTCAAATCCCGTCGGGACCGTTAAGAGAATAAGGCTTGGTAGCTCAGTTGGTAGAGCATTTGATTGAAGCTCAAAGTGTCGGCGGTTCGATTCCGTCCCAAGCCATCGGAGGGATAGCGAAGTGGCTAAACGCGGCGGACTGTAAATCCGCTCCTTAGGGTTCGGCAGTTCGAATCTGCCTCCCTCCATCGTAAGGAATAAGAACGTTTTACTAGCGAAGAAAGGGACATAGTTTAACGGTAGAACAACGGTCTCCAAAACCGTTAGTGTGGGTTCGATTCCTACTGTCCCTGTAGGTGTTAAAATGGCGATCGTGGCGAAGTGGTTAACGCATCGGTTTGTGGCACCGACATTCGGGGGTTCGATTCCCCTCGTTCGCCTTTGATTTGATACTATTGGGGTATAGCCAAGCGGTAAGGCAACGGACTTTGACTCCGTCATTCGTTGGTTCGAATCCAGCTACCCCAGTTTTTTTAAGAAAGAGAGAAGATGGCGGTATAGCCAAGTGGTAAGGCATGGGTCTGCAAAACCTTGATTCACCGGTTCAAATCCGGTTACCGCCTTCCATCAGAATGCCGGCGTGGCGGAATTGGCAGACGCGCTGGACTCAAAATCCAGTGCCCGCGAGGGCGTATCGGTTCGACCCCGATCGCCGGTATTAGTCGCTTAGAAATAAGCGGAAAGCTACAAAGAGAAAAGAGCAAGAATGTTGATTTAACAGCGTTCTTGCTCTTTTTGAGTTTTATTGATAGGGAAATAATCGGAAATATTTGGGGTTCTCAGTTGCACAAAAGTTGCACTTTATAATAATGCTTGTTGATAGAGCGACTCAGAGAGTGAGTTCAGCTCTTTATCTTCTAGCTGCTCAATCTCATCTAACACATGATTATATGTTTCCATAGTGGTCAACACGTTTTCATGACCGGCACGTCTACTGACGTACTTCAAATTCTTTTTGTTGTAGAGCAGCCAAGTGATATGCGTATGTCTCAAATTGTGATGCGTAAACTTTTCATTGTCTATCTTTGCCATCGATAACAATTTGCGAACTGATATATTAATTGTCGCATTGGAGTATGGGGTTCGCTTATGGTCAATGAATACCAAATTCTTATGATATATCCCATTCTTCATCTGCCACTCTTTTAATTGCATGAGTAGCTTTAGTGTAAATTTATCAAGCTGTATTGTTCGATTAGAAGCAGCGTTTTTTGTTGTGCTGAAGTCTTTCGTTTTATGATTCCACGTTTTGTTGATGGTAATCTTGCCATCCCAATATACGCAATCCCAAGTCAAGCCGCTATTTTCGCTGAAACGTGGACCGTACGCTAAAGATACAATGTTGAATAAATCCGGGATGTTAGGATTGTCTTTATCGTACATCGATAAGAATGCTTTTTGAAAGGCTATCATTTGCTTTTCGCTTAGTGCGTATAGTCTAGCTTTTCTATCCGTAATTGTGCCAACGCTTCTGACTTCCTCAGCCGGATTAAATCGAATATATCCCTTTTTTACAGCTTTCTTCAAGCAGGCACGACAATGAATATTTACCTTATCTACAGTTTCTTTGTTATGCGGCTTATCAATATAATTGCCAAGTTCGTCTTTTGTGCCGAAAGCATACCAATTTATAAATTGTTGATAGCGTTCTTCTGTTAAGTCTTTTAGTAAGAGATTGCCGAAGTATTGCTCAGCAATCTTAATTGATAATTCATAATTATTCTTAGTCTTAGCGGATATGGTATGTTTCTTGTAAGTTTCATACCAAGTACGCAAATAGGATACAAAAGGAGTATTTGCCCCCATTGGATTATCGCCACTTTCTAGCGATACTTCCATGACCCTTGCCCATGATTCAGCTTCTGCTTTCGTCTTAAACGTCTTTGAAGTCTGTTTCAATCCATCTGCTGATCGTTGAGATACTCTCGCAAGCCATTTTTTACCTCGCTTTTTGATATATGCCATTCTATATACCTCCTACTTATGGTATAATAGGGTATGACAAAGAGCCCTATTATCCAAGGGATTCTGTCGCCTCATACTGCGCTTTGGTCGGTGTTTAGTATGAGGCATTTTTGTGTTTCTAGTAGTCTACTCTAATTTTTTGGTAAATCGCATCAATTTCTATTGGACCTTTACCATGAATTGAAGCATAGTAATATTTCATTGCGATAACCCTATTAGCCAGCCATTCCATATCATAGTCCATCGCTTTGTTTTGCATTGCAGCTGCTGATTTCAAGTAATCATTGTAATCATCATTGAACTTTTGATACAAGTCATCTATTTCTGCAATTAGTGAATCTACAGTATCTGCCATCGTGGGCACTATAACTTTCAACTCTTCTATGTCTTTCTTTCTAGCGATAACAGCTAATTGGAAATCAGTGTTAAAAGTATTCCATGCACTTTCTAGCAACATTCCGTCTAATACTTTTACGTCTTTAACTCCATCATCTAGCATTTTGAAAAACAACTCAGAATCTGAAATAGCCTTTTTCTGCTCAATGCTTAATTCATAAGCGTGAGCAGTTGTAGTGCTAAGAGTGAAAAATAATAGCAATGCGATAATGATTTTTTTGAACATGTTTATCTCTCCTTTGTTATTCAAGCTCATCAATAAATTTAATAATACTTGCTTCTTCTTCAGATGATTTTCCTACAGCTTTAGCAAAAGCAATTTTTATATCTCTAAAATTATTTGCTAATTGCACCTTTTCATCTTCTTTATTTAGCTTGATTTCTTTTCGTAGAATTGCGACTGTATCAGAAATTGTTTTTTCAATCGTAGCCAATTCATCTTTAAGAGATTTAATTTCTTTTTCAAATTCTTTTTTGTATTTCCCGGAAAATTCTAATGATTCTTCAAAGTCTTTTATATCTGATTCGTAACCCTTTTTTATAAAGTGCTGAATTCTACTAGATATTGCTAGAGCAAATCCTTGCCTAGCAAATTCATCTTTGTTTTCTAGGTTTTCGATATATGTGTTCATATTTTTGAAATTTCTTTCAGTGCGTTCAAGTGCATATTCAACATCGTTACTAAATGTTTGTTCTGCATAAGCGTTGAAAGCAAAACAAAACAGCATACAAATAATTGGTGTAATAATTCTAATTTTCATAATTCACCTCTAAAGTACAACTGTACCAATAACGTCTACTCTATCAAACTCAGTCAATTCAATATCATCGTAGTCTTTATTAAGTGAAATAAGTTTAACGCTTGAATAATCTTTATACAATTTCTTCAAAAATGCTTGTCCGTTTACAACAAACACCCCAATTTGACCATGACGAACTTCAGTAGTGCGATTAACAAATATAATTTGTTCGTTCTGGAAAAGTGGATACATACTATCACCGAATACTTTCAGCGCAATATCGTGTTCAGGTACTGGACTAGGACATGAAACAACTTCTATAATTTCATCAAATAGTTCTACACCAGTTCCGGCACTAACTACACCATAAACGTCAACATTTTCTTCATCTGTCTGATATTGTGCATATAATTCTCTAACTTCATTGATTGATATGATTTTTTTGTTTGCTTCAACTTGTTCTGCTAATTGTTCTTCAGCGAAATGGTACACACGGGATTGTCGCTCTTTAGTAAGTAAGGTGTAAACATTTATGATATTATTTACTTCTTCTGTTCGTTCTTCATCGTCTACTCTTTCTTTTGAAACATCAAAACCCATCAACCACGCTTCATTAACATTCAATGTTTTCGCTAATAGATATATTCTGTCTTGATCAGGAGATTGCACGCCGTTAACATACTGAGATAATGCGCTTTTGCTCATTTTAATTCCTAATTGTTTTTGAAAAGGTAAAGATAAATTGAGTATATCTACTTGCTTCAACGAACGTTCAGACAATAATAATTTCAGACGTTGCGCTGTTGTCGCTATCTTCATAATAAAACTCCTTTCTTGATATACATTATAATCTTTACTGAACAAAAGTTCAACAAAAAAGTTCATGTTTCGTGAACTTAACTGTTGACAACCTGAAATCATCAGTGTAAGATAGAGACAACAAAAGTTCATGAACGTGAACAAAAAAAGAGAAAGGAGGATTAAAATGAGTTACGATTATTCTAAATTGATGGGGCGAATCGTTGAAAAATGTGGAACGCAATATAATTTTGCGATTGCAATGGGATTGTCTGAACGAACAATTTCTTTAAAATTGAACGGCAAAGTTTCGTGGAAAGATGATGAAATGTTAAAAGCTACTCAGATTCTATCTATTGATATTAAAGATATCCCAAAATATTTTTTTGCAGCTAAAGTTCACGAACGTGAACAAAAAGCGGTGTAAGACATTGCTGTTAGAAAGGAGAGTAATTATGACATTAGCAAGTATCGCCGAAATGCTCATCAAGCAAGAAGAGATACACAAGCTAGAGCTACAAGAGCTAGAAGCAAAGTATCAAGCTGAGATTGAGCTGTACGGTTACGCAAGCATGAAATGGATGCTTGAATATTGCGACTTAAGTTGTGAGAAGAAGCTGAAGAGATGCTTGCTCTTTCCATTCCGTAATGAGCTTGAAAGGGGGATAGTCGTATATGCTGACGTGGCGGGCAAATGGAAAGCGCACAAAAAGCTGTTTCATAACTGGATGTTAAAAAACAGCGATCGAATTGATTGGTCGCTATAAGAAAGGAGAATGTAAATGCAAGCAGCAATATCATTTAGAAATTGGTTGTTTAAGAACTACAAGCTGACAGTTACAGATAGTGAGTTTATTGAAAATGAAGAAAAATACGTTGCAGCGTATCAGAGATATAGAATAAATCACTATGAGTTGATGGCTGAAGAGTACGAAGACTATAACACTTTATCATTTCGTATCGGCGTGTTGGTTGGAGCGGGAATTATAGCGTTGTTATGGATGTTTATTGCATGGGTTACACCGATGCTGGAAGGAGTGAGGGCATGGTAAATTTATTGATTGCGAAGATTAAAAAATGTACGACAACAGAAGAACTGGATGCGCTAAGAGTATCTGTATCAGAAGCGTATCGCAAGTGTAGTGAAGAAGATGCTATGAAAGTTAGAAGAGCCTACAACAAACAAAAAGGTTCAGTAAAGCGGAGAGGTGGGCGGAAGAAATGATATTAAGGTTACTAGAAAGGGTCAGTAATCGACTAACTCATTGGGATTTTTGCGGTGAATACATTGAGTATTCAGTATCAGATATTGTTGTAGCATTGAGCGCTATGACATACGGCTTTTGTATAGGTATCTATTCAAATGGCGCGGCTATGCTTGAGATTAGACTGTATAAGTATGACGAAGCAACTGTAGTCAATCATTGCAGATTGATGGAGCTAATTGTGAGATTAGCAAGTGGAAACTTAGATAAATTAATTAAAGAATTGGAGCGATTGAAATGATTAAAGTTATGAAAGAATTTACAGAATTAAGCGAGAAAGCGCAAAAGTATGTATTGGCTAAAGCAGGTCAAATGTTTAGACGTGCAGGAATTGAACCCACAGAGACAAGCTTGTTGGAAGAAGCGAATAAGTGTTTGTATGATGTGAATGGATGTTTTGAGTGCTACAAGGACGGAGAAGAGTGCAGCTTGTTTGTGACTGCATAAAAAATACACGACTTAGAGTTGGCGCTCAGTCGTGTACACAATCTAAATTTATTTACATGGCTATTATACCATGTAAAGCGGATTAAGAAAAGAGGGAATTAACATGAGTAACCTTTTATTCGATGAATATCCGCTAATAGTATCAGCGAAATTAGCGGAAATCATTGGATTGAATGAAGCGATTTTCATCCAGCAGTTGCATTATTGGATTAAGAAAGACGGCAAGGAACGAGATGGCAAGAAATGGATATACAAGAGCATTAAAGAATGGCAAGAAGAGGATTTTGCATTCTGGAGTGATTCAACCATTAAACGAATCATATCATCACTAAATTCATCCGGTCTGATTGAACAATCAAACTACAACAAAGCAGGCTTTGATAAGACGAAATGGTACACAATAAATTATACAAATTTACAATCAGTGACTAATCGAATAGGTCAAAATGACCTAACGCATGGGTCAGATTGCACTGATGGAGCAGGTCAAGTTGAACTAACCAATACCAGAGACTACACAGAGACTACTACAGAGAATAATAATACTACGTTAGGTCACACCCCTATGACAAAAACGGAAAAAGAAAAACAATTGAGAGATGACTTTGAAAAGCTATGGAAATTGTATCCGAAGAAAGAAGATAAAGAGAGAGCATTCAAAGCGTATAAGAAAGCAATTGGTGAAGGTGTCACCAATAAGCAAATTCAAACAGGTATTGTAGGATATCGACGACAAATTGAAATTGAACGCAAAGAAAGAAAATTTGTTAAGACGGGCGGGAATTGGTTCTCAGGAAAATTATGGGAAAACGACTTTTCCAGTTTCATGCCGCAACACCGTGAGGCGATTCAGCCGACAGACGTGGAAGAGCATGAAATTGTTGATGACAATTATGATTGGGGGGAATTAGATGGACTACATGAATAGATTGATTGAGAAGATGAAAGACAAGATACCGACTGATATACCTACGGCTGATGAGTTGCTAGTGAAAGTGTTAGGTAATCAATATATTGCTGAATTCATTGATCGGAACAAGATTACGATGGAAGTAGCTAAGCGATATTTATCTAAATTACGAGAGTATGAAATTGCGATGAACAATGCTGAAGCAGATGGTTATGTTCCTATGCTAATTTATGTGCATGGCGAAATTGATATTATGTATCGCAAAAGTAAAGCACGTATTGAGCAAGAACAACAGCGTAAAGATAAGTCATTGATTTCAAATAGCACGATGCCGATTGACATACGCAATGCGACTTTCAAAGATATGCATAAGACGGACAAACGCAAGCCTCTCATGGATGAGGTTAAGGCATTCATCAAGAAATATGTTGAGCATCCAACAGCTCATCACAAAGGTTTGTTTGTGAGCGGTAGCTATGGAATTGGTAAGACATATATCATGAGCGCAATGGCAAACGCACTGGCAAAGAAAGGGTTCAAGGTTCGCATCGAACACTATCCAACGCTAATCAGTGAATTAAAGTCAAAAATCAAGAGTGACACGGTAGCGGATGAAGTCGCAAAAGTGAAGTCAGCTAATATCTTGATATTGGATGACGTAGGTGCTGAGAAGCTAACAGAATGGATACGTGATGAGGTATTCATTGTTATTCTTGAATATCGCATGGCGAATCACTTACCAACGTTCTTTACGTCAAACTTGACACTGAAGCAATTTGAAGAGTTTCTTGCGAGCACAAAAGAAGGAGTTGATATGCGTAAGGCTCAGCGCATTATGGAGCGTATCAATTTCCTTGCTAAAGAATTAGTTCTGGAAGGAACGAACCGCCGCAATCCAAAAGGTGACTGATATGGCGACAAAAGAAGAATGGCAAGAATTCTTATGGCTAACAAGTGATAATTCTTGGGAGAATGACCCGATTAAGAAAGCAAGACTTGAAGAGTTACGTCCAAAGTTTTGGGGAGAGAGGAAGGAAGCGGTGCGTTATTTAGTCTTTCCGCCGCATGGAAAGCCTAAAGTTATCAAGACGTTGAAAGCAGTGGCGGAATTAGTAAAGGTCAATCCGCAAAAGTTGAAGCGAGTGATTACAAATCCGGCTTACATTGGCACTTATTGCGGATTCGGTATTGAAATAATTGAGGAGTGAGGCTATGCGCACACTTAGTGTTGAAGAGGTAACTGTTTGGAACGCTTTGGAATACGGGCGGGATAATGGCAAGACAAGCACTCAACTTCATCGTGAAATAGGCTTTAATCGCCGTAGGATTTGTGAAGCAGTAGAGGGATTGCGAACAAAAGGGTATCCGGTAGGCGCATCAAGAAAGAACAGAGCTGGATACTTTCGCATATCGAACGAAGAAGAAAGACAAGAAACAGCAGGACAATTGCGTAGGCAAGCGCAACGTGAATTGTATCTAGCGACAATCATAGAAAATATAGACATTGAAAAGGAGCATGACATGAAAGTATTAGATCAGTATAAAGGCAACAATTTCATGGTTTATCACGGCGATAGTTGCGAAGTGATGAAAGGACTAGCAGCTAACAGCTTAGATTATTCAATCTTTAGTCCGCCATTTGTGGACTTGTATGTGTACTCAGACAGTGATAGAGATTTAGGAAATTGTAGAACAAAGCAGGATTTCTATGACCAATTCAGCATTATTGTCAAAGAATTGTACCGTTGCATTAAGCCGGGTAGGTTAGTATCCATGCACTGTATGGATTTGCCAACAAGCAAGTGGAAAGACGGCTTTATTGGTTTATCGGATTTTCCGGGTGAGCTGACAAGATTAATGCAGGCGAACGGCTTTATCTATCACAGTAAGATTACGATTTGGAAAGATCCCGTAGTACAAATGCAGCGTACCAAAGCACTAGGATTGTTACATAAGCAGTTGAAGAAAGATAGCACTATGAGTCGTCAAGGTGTAGCAGATTATATCATCACTTTCCGAAAAGAAGGAGACAATACTGAACCTGTTACGCATACAAACGATTCGTTCCCAGTAGAGATGTGGCAACAATATGCGAGTCCTGTATGGATGGACATAAATCAATCAAATACGTTGCAGCGAGAAAGTGCTAGAGATGAACGAGATGAGAAGCATATTTGTCCTTTGCAGCTTGACGTGATTGAGCGATGCATAAAGTTGTGGAGTAATGAGGGCGAGGTAGTGTTTACACCTTTCTTGGGAATTGGTTCAGAAGTGTATCAAGCATTGCGCATGAAACGCAAAGGCGTGGGCATCGAATTGAAAAGTAGCTATTTCAAACAAGCGGTAAAAAACTGTATTGCAGCTGAGACAATGCCTGAGCAAATTGATTTGTTTGAGGGGATGGATGTATGAGCAGTCATTTGAAAATGGGAGAATCTGTTGAAATCAACAATGTAATCGACTACGAAGAAGTGCTTAAACGTAAGCGGAAGAAGTTCCGGACTGAAGGTATTGAAGTTGAAAAAGTCAATGAGCATTTGTTTGACTTTCAGGAAGCAATTGTGAAATGGGCACTAAAAAAGGGCAAATGTGCGCTATTTGAAGATACTGGACTAGGAAAGACTATCCAGCAGTTGTCTTGGGCAGACGAAATTCAAAAGCACACACATGCACCTGTACTCATTCTAGCACCTTTAGCGGTTGCGAAGCAATCGGTAAATGAGGGCAGAAAATTTGGTATAGAAGTCAAATACTGTAGACACCATGATGACGTCTATGAGGGGATTTGTATCACAAACTATGAGCGGATTCATTTGTTCGATACGAGCGTGTTCGCTGGAGTTGTACTTGATGAATCTTCTATCTTGAAATCTTTCACGGGAAAGACAACAAATGATTTGTTAGATAGATTTAGAGAGACCCCTTTCAAGTTGTGTTGTACGGCGACACCATCGCCAAATGATTACACTGAGCTAGGAACAACAGCGGAATTCTTAGGAGTCATGACACGTAATGAAATGTTAGCTGAATACTTTATCAATGACGTGACAAGCGGAACAGGTTGGCGGTTGAAAGGTCATTCTGAAGATGCATTTTACAAGTGGATTGGCACTTGGGGCATGTTCATCAAGCATCCTAAAGATTTAGGGTATCAAGCTGAGGGGTATGACTTACCAGCATTAAATATCATTCCTATAACGCTAGATAGTGAGCCGGAAGTAGGCGAGTTATTCGCGTCATATGCTGAAACATTGAGCGAAAGACGTGAAGCACGCAAGGAGAGTATTGCTGACAGAGTGGATAAAGTTGTGGAAATTGTGGAAAACAATTTAGGAAAGCAATTCTTGATTTGGTGCGATTTCAATGACGAGTCAACATTATTGACTAAATCAATTGCTGGAGCTGTTGAGATTAAGGGTTCAGATACACCTGAGCACAAGGCGGATGCCATGATTGAGTTTAGTGGTTATGCGATTGACTACCTTGTAACAAAGCCAAAGATTGCAGGTTTTGGGATTAACTGGCAACAGTGCCATAACATGATTTTTTGCGGGTTGTCAGATTCGTTTGAAATGTTTTATCAGGCTATCCGCCGGTGTTACCGTTTTGGTCAGAAAAAAGAAGTGAATGTATATATTGTCATCTCAGAGAAAGAGCTGAATGTGTTGCATAACATTCAGGACAAGCAGCGCAAGCATGAGCATATGGTGGAATCTATGCAAGCGATCATGAATGACATTATGCAAGCTGAATTAGCAGGTGGCGAGTATGTTGAAAAAGAGTATATGCCGATGGTTGAGATGGCATTTTTGTGAGAGGAGAAATAAAAATGATGAATTGGATTAGATTAGTTGAAATTCGCGGGGATGGGAGCAAGGGAGAAATTCTTATCAACCTAAATCACATTGTGGATATAAAAGAGCGGATAAATTCGGAAGGGAAAAAGGTAACGATTATCCTTTATAGCAACGGCGAGAGCGTACCGGTTGAAGAACCAATGCATGTTGTCCGCTTTAAGATGAGCGATGTTAGATAGAGAGGAGCAAGAGTAAATGCGTATCTATCACTGTAGAACACAAGAAGATTATGATTGTCTTATGCAGCAACTTGACAAAGAAGGTTATATGTGGAGTCCGGTTGAAAACGCAACAGAATTAAATATTTGGTTGCACTACAAAGAAAGCACTTGCGTTCGTTTAATGGGAGGTTATCTATTTGCAGATACAGTTGAGTATTACAAGCGCGCTTTCCCATTTGTAGAGATTGAAGAAGTGAGGGGAAAAAAGAATGATTGTTTGGGCACTGTTCGATAGCGGCAATGGCTGCTATACGCAAGTAGCTAATAAATTTCCGGGAATTGAGATATATCCAATTGGGATGGATATTGAACGGAAGAATGACCATTTCATAAATCTCAATTTAGCAGACTATACAAGGATATTTGGAGACAATCAGCTATTCGATACATTGGATAAATTGCCAAAGCCTGACCTTATCATAGCAAGTCCACCTTGTGAAAGCTGGTCAAACGCTAGCGCTATGCGGGGGGGGAACGCTTGCTGGAAACAAGAAGATTTATCGGATAGCTTGTTTACCCCTCAAATTGAGCCTAGCATGTTTACGATTAGGTCAGAGTCTGATTACAAGGAAGCGTATATCAACTACAAGTATAGCAAGCAATTTATGAAGCGGGTAAATGGAGAATTAACAATATTCAATACCATTGAAATTATTAAACGCTATATGCCAAGAGTCTTTATTATCGAGAATCCGGCAAGTGGAAGAATTTGGAAATATATCGAGGAAATCATTGAATTTAAGTTGCCGTACTTAAATTTGACAAGGTACAACAATTACGATTATCCGTTGCAAAAGCCAACTAAGTTTGCAAGTAATATTTATTTGGAGCTAAAGACAGATATAGTAAAGCCGGAAGTTACCTGGCAAGATTTCCCTAGTAGTTATAATGAGCGGTCAAATATCCCGCATAAACTCATAGAACATATTTTTAATAAAGTGATGGAACATTTGGAAACTTTGGAGAGGAGTTAGCTAATATGGCACATTTTTGGAAAGAGGAAGAAATTCCGAAGCACGAAGATACGACACAACGTAGAAAACTCAATCAAGACGATATTCAATTTTTGAAGGAGTTACAAACGGAGTTGAACACGCAGAATCATTGAGGAACAGCAAATCCTCGCTACTGGGGAATTTTGGAAGAAAATACATTTCCGACTAATTCGGACTATGCAGATGATTATGTTGTGTTTTGTTATAGCAGTCAACATACAATGCGAAGTGCAGAAGACCTATATGATTATTTGTTTGAATTGCAGGAAGAAGAACCTAAACTAAATTATCTTTTATTCGCTAACAACACGTTAACGATTGTAGATGATGAAATTCATATTGAGATTAAATATTTATCAGATTCAGAAGTGGAACAACTGATTGAATATATTAACGATTTGTACCACACAGATTTGGAATGGATTCCAGTTATCAAAAGGGAAATAATAAGAAAGGACGCATTTTTCCTTACACAAAAAGCGGCAACTGAACACTTAAGACGTAATGCGCACAATTATACAGAGGACGCGCGCACCTATTGCATGCATGCGTATCGTTGTCCGGAATACGAACGATTGCTTGAAATTTTGTCAACAGTTGATTGGAGTGAGGTGCAGAATGGGTGACAAAGAGTGTGCAGACTATGGAATTAAGCAATGATGGCGAAGAAATAAAAGTGCTGTTTAATTTAGATGGCGGTGATTTATGGATAACGCTTAACAGAGAGTCAGCTATTTCAATGGCAACATTGCTACTAAAACATGCACAAGAAATAAAAAAACGAAGAAAGCCGCTACAATTATTGACGGGCAGGATGACAAGAAAGAAATGAAAGAGGTGCAGAATGGGTGAATATATTTGTCCTAAATGCAAAAGAAAAGCGCATGTAACGCAGAGCGTTAGAGGTTCGTTTCATACGTGGGAGTTTGACGATGATAAGTGTCCAGTCGAATCAGATTATGTTGAAAATATGAACTTTGGTAAGTATAGATGTGATAATTGCACGCATTCTTCGTGGAAATTAGAAGATATGCTGGAAAGGGTGGTGCAGAATGGCTGAAGAAATTAAAGAAACTTATTACACAATCGTTCAACGACCTTACTATGTAACTTTTAGATGTCCGCATTGTGGTTGGAAACACGAAATTGATTGGGATGATTTTAGCATACATTTCGACGGTGATGTCGAACGTGAAATGTGGAGAGGTCACTGTAACGATGAATTTATTTGCGATGATGAGGATTGCGGCAAAACATTTAGATTGGACGGTGTAGAGATTGACTAAGAAATATCTAGTAGAAATCGGAAACATGTATTTTGTTCGATTTGATGAAATAGAGGCGATATTAATTGTCAACGATATTCCCGGAACAGAAAATTCAGCAATGTCATTTGAAACTAAGAAAGAAGCACAAACGGTTGCTGATATAATTGGTGGAAAGGTAGTGGTTGTTGGTCCGACAAGGTTAGACAAAATAATTAATCTACAAGAAGATCCAACATTGTCAGAATTTGAAAGAGATATTCTTCGAGAAAAAGAATTGAGTATAAAGTGTAATAGAATAACCAAAATATTGAATGATATAAAAAGTGAACGAAATGGTTTAATAAATGAAATAATGTCATTACAAAGGAAATTCAACGGTGTTCTTGGACACAAAAAGAGAGGAAAAATTTTGAATAATTTATTAAAAAAAGGAAAGTGTGAAATATGAGAAAAAAAGTAGATGTTTTCAAATTAGTCTATGTAATATGGGGGATTATCTGCTTGGGATTATCCGTTTGGGTTTGGTTTAATGTTGTAGTGAAAATTCCGGAACTGATAGATGCAGCAATAAAAGCTATGGGCAATTAAAAGAGGTTATAGATTATGATAATTAAAAAGATTATTAAATATAGCATAGTATTTGTTCTATCGTGCTTGTTCGTAACGTTTCTGTATAAAGCACAAAATGAACTTGCTTATGAAAATGCTGTTGAGAAATCTGAACCTTTCAGCGTTGAGCAGATTAAACAAAGAACGTTTATTGAACAAATCAAAAATGCGAAAGGTCATTCAGTGTTGTTGCGAACTGAAAAAATCGGAGATGATGTCACTGTTGCGACAGTTCGGCATTATGCCCGGTTAGCAGAGACGGGAGAAATCACATATTGGACTGAGTATATCAAGGAGGAAGTAAGATGATTTGGATGGTTATTGGTGTAGTGGTGTTAGCATTGTCATTGTGTTTCTTATATGTAGTGCGAAGGTTTGATGCTGTAGAGAGTACGATTGAGGCTATGAAAGAAGAAATGAAAAATGAGCAAACAGAGAACCGTAAAGAATTTCATTTCTGTAATTGGCTAATTAACGACAAGATCAAAGATGTTAACAGTCAACTTGTAAAGCATAAAGAGTGGATAAAAACAACAAGTGATTCGCTTGCTGAATGTAGAGAGCGTTTGACGAAGTTAGAAGCTCCTACAATCAGAGAATTACAAAAGAAACGTAAATTAAAAAAGTAGAATGAAAGCAGGTGCGCGATGAAATTCGATTGGTTGAAAGATTATAAAGAAGTTGAAGAGCGCATCGCTTTTCTCAAATGGAATTTAAGTAAATCAAAAGCTGAGCTAGAGAGATGGCTCTATGGTGATTTAGCAAAAGTTGCCGTTACAAAAGGTTCGCTATGTGCGAACCTAGAAAAAAATATCGCCGCAATGGAAGAAGAATTAAAGAATGCGAAACAACATAAAATTGAGGTTGAAGCAATTGTTGACTCTTTCAATGGTATCGAGCATAAGATTGTCAAAATGAAATACATAGAAGGCTATTCACTAGAAGAGATTGCGGAGATGCTGAATTATAGTTATACGACTATCAAGCGCAAGCATTCAAGAATTCGGCAATCATTAAATTTCTTGTATCGGTATGAAGAGAATATCAAGAAATATCGAAGAGAAACACCAGAATAGCGCATGCTATTACCATACTTTTATGGGTTTGTCAAGCTCATAAAAGGAGCCACTTTTATGATACCGACAACTTGAAAAAAGTATGTTAGTATAGTAGTGTCAAAAATTTATACAACAAAGTCACTCAAGCGAGTGGCTTTTTGTTTTGCTTAAAAGTGAGGTGATAGCGATGAATTTAGTTGAGCCAATTCGCGACAAGTCGGATATAGAAGCAATGAAAGTTGAATTGCGAAGTAAGAGCGAACGCAATTACATTTTGTTTCTTCTAGGAATCAATACAGGTTTCCGGATTTCGGATATATGTAATTTGAAAGTTGGGAACATTAAGAGCGGGCGGATTGTTGTGAGGGAAGGCAAGACGCGCAAGCACAGAGAAGTATTGATTACGAGTAAGCTCAAGAAAGACTTGTATAAATACATTGATGGCAAAGCTCAATATGAATATTTGTTTCAGAGCAGAAAAGGAAAGAACAAGCCAATAGGCAGACAGCGCGCCTATGAGATTTTGAAAGAGGCAGCAGAAGAGTGCGGCATTGATTTTGTTGGAACGCACACTTTAAGAAAAACATATGGCTATCATCACTATCGCAAGCATGGTCAATTGGTTGTTTTGATGCAGGAATTCAATCACGCGAGTCCTGATATTACACTGAGATACATAGGAATTCAGCAGGAAGATAAGGATAATTTGATGCGTGATTTTGGTTTGTAGTTGCCTTCTTGGCTATTCAATCGGACATATTGAGCTAACAACACATTTATTATGAGAGAAAGCTGGAAATGTTGATTTGTAGGGCACGGATGACAGAGCTAGAACATTACACAATATATGTTATGTCACATTCAAACAACTTTTTTTCAAGTGCCCTCATCAAATTCTAATAAAACAAAATGGTTTTCGATTTGTCAGAAAATGAGGTGCAAATATGAGTCAATCAATACGATACTCAACAATTTCAAAATCCAAAAATCTCATGAAAGATTTACAGATTGCAGCAAGACGTCAAGACATTCAGACGGAATTCGCTGACCGGAAAAAGAAAGATGAGTTCTATTGGTCGTCATCATGGCGCAATAAAGTGCAGCGCATAAAAGATAGAGACAACCATGAGTGTCAATGTTGCAAACGAGAGGGAAGAGTTACAATCAATCAGCTCATAGTTCATCACATTAAGCCATTGGAGTATTATCCGAAGCTAAGACTGTTCGATGACAATCTATTGACAGTGTGTATTCATTGCCACAATAGCATTCACTCTACAATTCTGGAGCGGAAGCGATGGGATGATGAATGGTGGTGATTTGACTGAGCTTGACGGATCGCGCAAATCGCCGCCGGATTTTCAGAGCGGAATACCCCCGTTGAACATTTTGGTTTTTATATATTACCTCCTCAGCGGGCGCGGTCTCTACTCTGTAATTATTTGATAAAAAAATAAAAAGTTAGGGGGTGGGTAAAATGGCAGAAGTACCTATCTTAAAAATTAGAAAATTTTGGGAGAGTCAAATTGATAAGAAAAACTTTATTGAGCTAGAAAAAGTGGAGCGTTATGTTGATTTAGTTCGATTACATAGACAGTTGATGAAGCAATTACGAGAAGATGGTTTGACGGTCACGACTGAGAATAGCTACCAATCGTACAAGAAAGCTCATCCAGCGCTTGCTGAGCTCAACAAATTGAGTGCGCAAATTCTAGCGCTTGAAGCATCTATCAAAGTAAAAGACAAGGATACAAAAGAGAAAAGGAGACCATCATTAACATGATTACGCATAAGTACATAGACGAGTATGTGCAGATGTGGGAGCGCAACGAAATTGAGCTCAACAAAGACCGCATCCAGCTCATTAAATATTTGCAGAATGTCGTTCTAGTGATGGACGGCATTTATTTTAACAACAAACAGATTGAAGATTTCATTTCATTCACTGAACGATATTTCTTCAAGCTAGAGCCATTTCAGAAATTCATTGCGTGTTTTATCTTTCTATATCATGAAGATGGCGAAACGGTATTTGATGAATTCTTTATCACAATGGCGAGAGGTGCTGGAAAGAACGGGTTCATTAGTGCGTTGTCAGCGTATTTCATTAGTCCACTGACAAATATTTATGAATACAACGTGGCGATTGTGGCGAACAGTGAGGACCAAGCGAAGAAGTCATTCATGGAAGTTCATAATATGCTGAAGCGAAACCCGGAGTTGACGGATATAGAAAATGGCGGCTACTTCAAAAACGGACTGGCACGCATTCTATGTCATGACACGCTGAGCACAATGGACTATCTCACAAGTAATGCGAAAACGAAAGACTCATTTGCGCATGGGGTAGTCATCTTTGATGAGATTCATGAATATGAATCTGATGACATTATTGAGGTGTTGACGTCCGGCTTAGGTAAGGTTCAGCCGCCAAGAATCTTCTACATATCCACTAATGGATTAGTAAGAGAAGGAGTCTATGACAGAATGCTAAGAGAGGCGAAAGAAGTGCTTGAGAATGAAAAATTTGAAAGCACCTTGTTCCCATTCATCTGTACGCTAGACTCAAAAACAGAAGTGAATGATGAGCGAATGTGGCAGAAAGCCAATCCAATGTTCCATCAACCTTTAAGCAAATACGCAAAAGGGTTGATGAGCACAGTGCGCAAGCAGTGGAATAAAATTCTAGCAGGTCGTGGGAATAAGGCGAAATGGCTGACTAAACGGATGAACATATCTGACGTGGAGTTAGAAACTAGCGTAGCGACTAAAGAAGAAATTAGGGCTACTAATCGAGAAATGCCAATGTTGGCACTTCAACCATGTATTGGCGGACTGGATTACGCAAGTCTAAAGGACTTTGCGGCAGTCGGCTGTTTGTTTGAATTGGATGGCACTTATTACTGGAAGAGTCATTCATTTGTGCGCAAGGAGTTCTTGGACAATGAAGCACTAACCATTAGTGGAGAGATTCCGGAATGGGAGCGCAGAGGACTACTAACAGTATTGGATGAGCCTACTATTTCTATCTATCGGATAGCTGATTGGTTCGTGATGATGCGTGAGAAATACGGATTGACTAAGGTGGTGGGTGATAGCTATCGGATTGATTTGGTTCGTCCGGCGCTAGAAGAGGCAGGATTTGAAGTGGAGTTTGTCAGAAGAGCGACAGCAATCCAAGCAACGATTGCACCACAAATCGAAGTGCTATTTGCCCAGAAGCGAATTGTGTATGGAGATAATCCGCTTATGCGTTGGTACACGAATAACGTATATGTCAAGCGTGATAAATACGGCAATATGATGTACGAAAAGAAAGAAGAGAAGAAACGTAAGACAGACGGATTCATAGCATTTACGCATGCGTACTGGCGCTCAACAGAATTGGCTGAAAGCCAAATCGCCGCATTCATGTTTGATGACTTTGATTTATAGGAGTTGAAAATAAATGGGATTAGTATCTTGGTTATTAGGTAAGAATAAAGGCATAACTATCTCACTGGATGATTTGCCTTTAATTGAGAACGCAAAAAATAACGTGTATCTCAAACAACAAGCAATTGATGTTTGTACGGATCTAATTGCGAACATGGCATGTCTAGCTGAATTCCAAACAAATGATACAAGGTTGAGCCATCGCTTAAATGTGCGTGCCAATCGCAACCAAAACGCATTATCGTTTAGACGACAACTAATTAAAAAACTATTACATGAGGGGGAAGTGCTGATTGTTCAAAACAAGCAGCACTATTTATTTGTCGCTGATTCCTTTACAAAAACAAGTCAAGGGATGAATGACTATGTGTTTGAAAATATAGTTGTCAATGGAATAGAAGTAAAAGAACGAGCGACAAGCATGGAGCTCTATTACATAGAGTTGTCAGATAAACGGATTGAAGCCTATATGGCATCACTGGATAACAGCTATGCAGACTTGTTCAAGCGCATTGTAGAGTTTCAGATGACTCAACAACAAATTCGTATGTATGGAAAATTCAAGATGACAACAGGGAAGAAAGAAGAGGACTTAAATAAATTCAAGTCATTTCTTGAAAAGTTGCGAAACGGTGCAAACACAGCTAGTGTGCTTGCGATCCCCGTACAAGACGATTACGACATTAGCGAGAAACAAGCGACACATGTAGGTAAGTCAGTTGATGAGGTTAAGAAAGTCAGCAATCAATACCTATCTGAAGCGTGCCGGGTATTCGGTATCCCGCCATTATTATTGACGGGTGACTTAGCTGATGTCTCACAGCACAGAGAGATTCTAGTGCAACGTGTGCATGGGTTACTGAAGTTGATTGCGACAGAAATTAATGCGAAATACTTTGAAGATGAAAAAGATAAAGACTTACAACAAAACAAAGTGAAAGTAGGTCTATTCAATGTCATCTTCAACTCAGAGCTAAGTGCTTCTAAAGAAATTGAGAAGTTGATTGGCTCAGGGGTATATACGATTGATGATGTGTTAGAAGCAGTTGGACGTGAGCGACTCAATACAGATGAGACAACGAAACGATTGCTAACTAAAAATATCGGCACATTGAAAGGGGGTGAAATAGATGAGTGAAAAATTAATTGAGCTAGCACGCAATGTGATTCCTGAAATCAAAAATGAGGTATCCGGAAACACAAAGACCGTTACGCTTTCGGGAAGTGTTGGCAAAAATAGCTGGTTATCAGAGAAGAAGAATATCAACATAGATACCGTCAAAGAAGAAATTGATGGATTTGATGGTGATATTGTGATTCGATTGAATTCACCGGGTGGCGATGTCTTTTCGGGGATTGAAATCTACAACTACTTGAAAGACTTGAAGAACCATGTGACAGTCGAAGTCACGGCATTAGCCGCAAGCGCCGCATCCATTATTGCGATGGGCGCAGATGAAATTGTGATGTGTACAGGGTCAAACATGATGATTCATGAAGCAAGCACATTTGCATGGGGCAATAAATCAGAAATTCAGAAAACGCTGAATGCGTTGGAAGCGATTGATGATTCATTGCTAGATATTTATGCGCAGCGAACTGGAAAATCAACAGAAATCATTGTTGAATGGCTTGCGGAAGAAAAATGGTTCACAGCAGATGAAGCGGTTAGCGAAGGATTTGCAGACCGCAAGAAAGAAACAAGTGACAGTAATCAGATTGATGTAGTCGCTTTAATCAATCAAGCAGTAGCTCAATCGGAAAATCGCATTACGGAACGATTCTCCGCAATGTTGAAACCAGAACAGACAGCGAACAACACAAAACAAAAGCCAAAAGGCTTAAACAATATATTTAAGAAAGAAGGTAATTAACATGCCATTGAAAATGACAGATAAACTACAAAACGCAAAAGATGCATTCATCACAGCAACAGCATCAGACGAATTGACACCGCAAACGTTAGCGAAAGCACAAGAAGATTATTTCTTTGCGATTAGTGAAGCCGCAAGCGAGCAAGTATTAGCTGAGTATAAAGCTCAGAACGATGATAAAGATAAGGTTCTAGCAAAACGCGGCATGAATGTCTTAACAGCAGAAGAACGTGCATTCTATAACGAAGTCACAAAATCAGCAGGATTCAAAGATGGCACAATCTTGCCGGAAACAATCGTGGAGCGTGTATTTGAAGATTTACAGAAAGAGCGACCATTATTGAAAATCATCTCATTGACGTCATGGGGAGCTAAAACAAAGGTTATCTTCTCACGTCCGAAAGGTAAGGCTTTGTGGGGGGCATTGCATGGCGACATTCAAGGTCAATTGGATACAGAATTCTATACGTTAGAATTCGGAAACTTGAAGCTAACAGCATTCTTTGTTGTATCGAACGATATGTTGGACTTAGGTCCTGAATGGATTGACCGCTATGTACGCTTGTGTTTAGGCGAGGCAATCGCTGATGCGTTGGAAGAAGCCATTATCAAAGGAGATGGCGATAATCAACCTATCGGATTGTTGAAAGACTTATACACTGTTTCAAGCGGCTCTAAGCGTGCTGACAAAGATGCGAAAGGTCAATTAACTTTCAAAGATGGCGCAACAATCATCAAAGAATTGGGTGACTTGATGGCAGCATTGACAACCTACACTAAGAAGAAAAATAACGAAGATGAAGGTGTAAAAGTAACACGAACAATCAATGGTAAAGTTTACTTGATTGTATCACCTACAACATACTACTCAATCGTGACTCGTGCGACTATGCAAAATGCGAATGGCGCATTTGTGACGAACTTGCCATTTATCGCGCAAGAACACATTATCACGTCAGAGCATATGCCGGACGATAAGCTAATTGCTTATGTGGATGGTGACTATCATGCAGGTGTAGCAGGCGGCGAAAAAATTGACAAATACAAAGAAACATTGGCATTGCAAGATGCGACAGTGTATATCGCTAAATTGATTGCGAATGGTCAATTGAAACACAATGATGCATCTCATGTATACACTCTTAAATTTCCCGCAAAATAGCCTTACTGAAAAAAGTAAGGCAGCAGGGAAAGTAGCAGAAGGCGGTGCAAACAATGACGTATGAAAATTATCTAGCTCAAATTAAAGAAAGGCTGCATATTCTTCATAGTGAAGATGATGCTAATCTATTGAGATTACTAGAAGAAGGTCATAGCATCGTGCAAAGCATGTGCGGAAAATTCAGTATGGAAAACGTATATGGTCGAAGCCTAGTCTTTGACCATGTACGCTTTGCGTACAATGGGATGAGCGAACACTATTATGAGTGTTTCAAAGCATCTCTATCATCATTTGGCTGGTCGCTAGTGGGAGATGATGTAAATGAAAAAAGCTAGTGGCATTGTACCTGTCTATAATCACGGAGTTGTGGCATTTCAAGAAAAGCAAAAGTGGATTGGAAAGTACGGCACAGTGATTCATGGTGAGTATGATTTGAAAGAGATCCGCAAGTATTGGTATCGCATTATTGGGGTATCGAGCGAGGAGAATTTCCATGCGCATTCATTGGAAAAGCAAGTAGACTTGCGGATTGCGGTGAGAGGACTTGTGGATATATCTTCATCATGGCTTGCGGTCACTAAAGGCAAACATTACTCAATCTTTCGTGTGTATCAGAACGCAAAGCGAAATGAAACGGAAATCAGTCTGACGGAGGTGTAATCATGAGTGTAGCAAGTACAATCTATGATGCGTTAAAGCGAGTGGACGGCTTGCCGCCCATTAGTTATTACGACTCACCGATTACGTCATTTCCAAAATTGATATTCTTTCTGGTCAACAACTACTCATTCAAACTAAGCAACAAAAAGCATAATCAGCGTGCTATCTATCAAGTGAGCTACTTTAGTAAAGAGCCACTTGATGTAGAAGACGATGAGAAGCTATTGCTCATTACAAGCAAGCTAGAAAGCGCAGGGCTCACAGTTGGCGATTGGCAAGAAGTTGCTAGACCGGACGAGTCACTGAATGTAGTGGGGTATCACTACTATGTGGAGGTGCACAAATGAGTGGTGTATTTGGGTTTGGGGATTCGCTGAAAGAGATGGAGAAATTCGCTAGAAATGTCAGCAAAGCTGATAAAGTCATGGATAACTATGCGAACAAAATGGCGGATGAAGCAAAATCTATCTTAGCAGCAAAAGGAAGAGTTAAGACGGGCGCGGCGCAGAGTGGAATTCAGATTGACAAGAAGGGTTCAGGTCGTGATGTAGGTTGGGTAGAACGTCCTAACTTTCACGGCTACTTTCACGAAGTTGGATTCAACGCGTTGGATAACCGTCAAAAAGGACAAAAGGCAAGGCGCAGAGGCAAAAAGCGACAGCGGAGCTATCGTGGTGTCAAAGCAACATACGTTGCACCTACACCGCATATGCGTCCAGCTTTTGACAAGCATGAGTCGGGATTTTATCGTGACGTACAAAAAAAAATAACAGAATAAAAGGAGAATTAACATGGCAAAGAAACCATTCAAAAGAGCATTATTAACAGGAGCAGGAAGCATTTACTTACAATCTATGACAAATATGCCCGACAGGGATACTAAGCCAACTTATCATGAAACGGTATTTGAAACACCTTCTTTGGAAAAAGTGGCAGCATCATTGGAGCTAGCAGAAAAATCAATTCGATTATCTAACCTAAGTCACTCTGAGGCAGCTAGTGTAAAGAAAGCAGAGATTACAGTTGATGCCGGATATTTCCCGGACGGATTTGCGGAAGAGCATTCTGGAATGGTTAAGGTAGGAGGAGGTTGGTCAATGCCAACGAATCCAAAGAAGAAACCTTTCCGTTTCGCAGTTCCGTTTACAGACGAGGATGGTGGAGAAATTATCTTCAACTACCCGTATTGTTTCCTTAGTCCGATAGATGTAGACGGAGAAACCGAAAAAGAAGATGTCAATGAGAAGTTGCGACAATATAAGATTACAGCATTACCACTACCTACAGAGGTAGAAGTAGACGGTAAGAAAGTAAAATTGGTATATCATCAAATGGATATGACAATTGAAGAAAACAGCAGCAAATATAGCCGCGACAAACTGTTAGAACAGGGATGGTATGATACTGAGACAGCAGAAGCGTGTTCAAAGTAAAAGTCCCCGAAACTAGCGAGCGGGGACATTCAGGTAGACGTAGAACTGAATCAGAAGGAGTACCGGGTATAGGTGCATAAGATTGTTAAGGAGAGTGAATAACTCTCCTTAATTTTTATAAAAAAAGGAGAACGGATCATGAAAATCTTTAAGACACAGTTGAAAACAATCAAGACAGACATTACAGGTGAAGAGCGTGAATTTCGCATTAACAACGCAACAATGATGCATTTGAAGAGTGACTTTAATTTGTCATCATTGGAGTTTGATGAATTAGCACAAACTGACCCTCACGAAGCATATGCGAAGCTGGTAGTGGTGGTGCTTAAGTCAAATGGGATTTCTGTATCTTACGAAGAAGTTATGGAAAATACAGTGTTTATTGACTTAGTAGAGTTCTATAACAAATATTTAGCGGCAATGTATGGAGTGCCAATTCCTGAAATTGAGGAAGAAAAAGAATCGGAAGATGAAGATGCTGAAGAAGTGGGGAAGTAGAGTACGACTATGACAGAATGTACTTTCTTTGCTTAGAATTCTTTGGGATGTCTAAGCAAGAGTTTCTGTATGAGCATGATGCTGACTCAGTGTTGTATCTGATAGGCGAGCATATGCGGATGAATGGACTCATTGGAGCGAATGATTACGAAGAAGAAGAAACGCAGAGTGCGCGTGATTTCTTTATCTAGTGAGAAAGGAGGTTAAATATGACACTGAAAAAAGCGGGTATATCCTTGACGATGCAGGGAAAGGCAGCTTATCTTGCTGGATTGAAATCAATCACTCAGCAAACGAAATTGCTAGAAGCTCAGACAAAGCAAGCTGTAGCTGAGCTAGGTAACAACGCGAAGATTGTAGATAAGTACAAAGTGCAGATGAATTCAATGAGTAAGATGCAAGAACTAGCATCTAAACGTACCGAATCACTGACTAATCTACAAGAAAAGTTGCCTAAAGCAATTGATGGCGTGAAAGCGAGCATTGTTGAAGTATCAAAAGCACATAGTGATAGTGCAAAGAATACCGAAAAGCTTAAGACATCTTATGATGAGTTGCAGAAGTCCGGCAAAACATTGACTCAGGAAATGAATTCAGCAAAGAAAACATATGATGAGTTGAAGCGGTCGGGAAAAGCGAATTCAGACGAAATTAAGGAAGCAAAAACACGATATGAAGAGCTGAGCAGAAGTGTTAAAGAAAACAAGTCTCAGGTTAAGGATGCAAAAACAGCCTACACTGAATCAAAGAGTGAGACAAATGCCTATGAGCGAGAACTGAAGCAATTAAATAACGAGCTGAGTTCTCATCAAAAGGAATTGAATGGCTTACCAATGAAGATTGCGAAAGCCAAGACAGCGACAGCGGAATTGCGTAATGAAGCGCAACGTCTACATGATGAATATCGGAAAAATGGAGGACGTCTAGCGGATACAGCTAAGCAGTGGCAAGACTTTGGCACAAGAGTGCAAGGTGTAGGTCAGAAGTTGAATTCGGCGGGCGACTACATGACGACTAGATTCACGCTGCCGATTGTTGCGGGATTCGGTGCAGCGGTTAAGCAAGCAACTGAATTCCATTCCCAGATTGGTGCATTAGGTCCATTGTTAACAAACGGTAAGCCAATCAATGCAGAAGTAGCAGGACAAATTCAAGAGCTAGGAAAATCATCAAGAAGCCTAGCAATCAATTATGGCAAGAACACCGCTGAGCTAAACGGTGGCATGGCAGAATTGATCCGCAATGGTTTCACAGCGCAACAAGTTCTAGGGATGATGCCTAACTTGTTGGATGCAAGTATTGCATCTAACGAGGACTTTAATGACGTCATGCGTGTATCATCCCAAGTTCTCAACCAATTCAAATTGAGAGGTAAGGACTATGCTGAAACACTGAAAAATACTCAGCGAGTGACGGACTCTTTGACTTTCGTAGGCAATGCGACAAGTGCAGGGTTTCGTGATTTAGGCGAGGGTATGGCTTATGTTGGTCCGGTTGCGAAATCTCTTAATATGTCCGTAGAAGAGACAGCATCATTGCTAGGTATCTTATCGGATAACGGAATTGAGGCTTCTCAAGGCGGTACAGCATTACGTGGAGCTTTGACACGACTATTGAAGCCATCTAAGCAAAATACAAGAGCATTTGAAGAGTTAGGCATTAGCACTGAAGCATTTAGGAACGGAACGCTGAAACTCCCTGAAATTCTTGACAAAATCAAGAAGAATACAAAAGACTGGACGGATGAGCAAAGAGCGGCTGCTCTAGCTACGGCTTTCGGTACAGAAGCACAAACAGCCATGAACGCTTTAGTCTCAGTAGGGGGCGATGAGTTACGCAAGCTGACTAAAGAAGCTGAAAATGCTAGTGGTGCGACTAAGCAAATTGCGGATGCAATGAAAGAATTGCCCGAATTCAAATTCAAGCAGATGCAGGCGAAGATTAAAGACTTAGGTATTGAGTTAGGTTCTAAGCTTTTGCCGCATGTTCTAAAAGCAATGGAACATATCGGCAAGTGGGTTGATAGCTTTAGCAAGTTAGACCCGAAAATGCAAGACTTTATTGTTAAAGCTGGACTTGCGACAGCCGCAATTGGTCCGCTGTTGAAAACACTAGGAACATTCACAACAGGAGCTGGAACAGTTGCGAAAGGTGTTGGCGGATTAATCAAACTGTACGGAACACTCACAACATCTAGCGTGGCGCTAGGCGGAAAAACGTCATTGCTGACTGGCTTGCTAGGTGGATTAAATCTACCGCTAGTAGCGTTAGGCGCTACAATTGTTGCCGGATACGGTGCATGGAAGATATGGGGAGAAGAATCCTATAATGCGGCTCAACGAGCTAAAGAGTTTCCAGACATTTCAGGCATCACAGAGAAACAAGCTGAGTCATTGCGTAGTATGAGAGATGAAGTTGCTGGACTAGGTGCAGAAATGGACGTTCTAAATACAACAACTGATTTCTCTACAGTAAACGCAAACATTAGCAGCTTAGGCAGTGAAATTAAGACTCTTAATGATGAAAAGATAGCTAAGCTGAGGGAGGACTTTAGCAAGTTACCTAAAGATGTTCAGGAAGGTTTACAAGGTGCGCTAGAGTCAGCTGTAGCGACAATAGAAGCGCAAACACAACAGGCAGAAGAAGCAATTAACCGTATTAATGAAATTCAAAAAGTTGGACTGGATAAGAACGGAGTCCTAAAAGCTGAATATGTACAAGAAATGAAGATACTCAACGATGAGTTATTAACATACTACTCTAAATCTTTGGGTGAAAATGCTGAACAGCAAAAGCAAATCTATGCTACTTTATCGGCTGACTTAAATAGCATGACTTATAAGCAGCTAGAGGAACGCGTTGGATACTATGAAAATATACGAGCTAAAGAGACAGACTTGTATAAACAACAACAAGACGTGTTATATAGCATGTGGAAGCAAGATGCAATCACTAGAGAACAATATGACACTCAAATGGAACGTATCAAAGCAGCGCATACTTCTCGCTTAACAGCAATTGATAGAGAATACATTCAAAGTGCTATTGCCATGTTTGAGAAAGGGATGATGGACTCAGAGGGTCATATTGACCGCAACAGCGAACGGTACAAGTCATCCTTACAAACGTTCTTGCAAGAGCTAGGGTATACCTATGAAGAAGCGATGGCGCTCATCAACTCAACGGATTTAACAACACCGGTTAAAAACATGATTGAGTATTCAAAAGATGCCTCTTCTGAGCTCAAAGGTGCAGTTGGTGATTGGACGACTGAAATCAATAAATTCGCTGAAAGTCTAGGAGACGGGCGGACAGCCTCTCAATTGACGAATGAAGAACTCAAACAATTTATTGATACGGTAGGCACAACGTCATTGAGCTGGTCAGACTTGAAGTTACTGACGAAAGAAGCAAAAGTTGACGATAATCTGAAAGAGCTTATCAACAAAGAAGCGGAAGCGCGTGGCGGTTGGGATAAACTTCTATTTGAAGAAAAGAACGCGGATGTAAAAATGCGCGTATTTGGTGCTGAAGAAGTGCAAGCCATTCTTGAAAAAATGGGCGAATGGGATTCTCTTACACCGGAAGAAAAGGAGCTTGTAGCGAATGTAGACAATCCAGAAGATGCGGAGAACTTGATTCATCAGCTTATCGACTGGAACACGATGAGTATCGAAGATAAGATTCTGAACCTTGAGGCACAAGTGGCGAGCGATAATTTGTTGGAGGTTATCCGAAATCGTGACTTGTGGAACAATTCAGAGTTTTATGCGCAATTCATCGCATTGGATACAAATGCGCCGGATGCTCAAGAGAAGATTGCTCAATTGGTATCTGAATACACTGGAATGCCGATTGAAGAAATTAAAGAGCTTATTACATCTACAAATGCTGAGGAAACCGAAAGGAAAGTTAGCCAATTGAAACAGTCAGCAGATAGTGCTGACGGTAAAAATGTCAACGTCAATGTGACAGACAACAATAGCGCGCTCACGTCTTTAGACAACTTGAACAAATATGTTGCTTCAGCAGCCGCAACTGATGGACGCAGCATTGATACTTATCTTCATGCAAATAATGCGCAAACAGCGATTTCTGAAGTTAATGAATTAGGCGCGACAGCCGATGCGAACAACAACAAGTCAGTAAGTATCACTTCAAATTTAGTAGGAATGATAGCGAACCTTGTGACAATCGGACTTTACAAAGCCGCAACTGACTCACTTGCAGATAAGAGCGTGACCGCAACAACAAACGTGCCAAGCATGGCATCTAACAAATCTCAAATAGATGCTTATAACAAGTCATCGAGTGCTATGAAAAATACTAGGGCGGTGGCGAGTACGTCAGCGCCGAATATTCATAGTCACATTTCCGGTGTAAATAGCTGGAATAGTGCCACTAGAAATATGAGCAATAGAAGTAGTTCAGCTTCTACAAGTGCACCGGGCATTCATTCAAACACGAATGCAGTGTGGGGATGGATACGCGCATTAAACAGCTTATACAATCGTTCTTCAACAATCACAACATATGTTGACAAAGTGTATAGAACTTTTGGAAAGCATTCTTATGCAACAGGCGGTCATATCGGAATGTTTGCGAGCGGTGGGCATATCCCTATGTTTGCGAATGGTGGAAATGTTCCTGTTGGCTACACTGGAATAGTAGGCGAAGCCGGTCCTGAAATCTTCCAAGTAACTAAAAAAGGTGTAAGCATTACACCTCTTTCGACTCGCGAGAAGATGAAGGGGTTCGGTAAAGTCATGGAAGAGTATGGGGGCGGCAAAGGTGGCTCTCAGACTGTTCAAATTAATATCACAATCAATGGTGGAGAGTACAAAGATGAAAGCAATCAGCGCTCTCTTGCGATGCGCATTCGTGAAGAAATTGAAAAGATTGACC
This sequence comes from Aerococcaceae bacterium NML190073, assembly GCA_026131555.1. Classification (GTDB taxonomy): domain Bacteria; phylum Bacillota; class Bacilli; order Lactobacillales; family Aerococcaceae; genus Abiotrophia. The sequence continues at coordinate 29,033 of JAMXJH010000003.1, forward strand.
GGAGAAAATCAAGAGCGAGGGGGGAAACGAGATGGGCATAACTGAAAATGCATTAACATTCAAAGGAACGTCATCGGGGAGTTTCCCCTTTGACATAGCGATTGTAGAGAATGATGGTATCAATGTCATCAATGACAATTCAACATTGAGAGAGTATCGCTATCGTAGTGGTGCTAGCAAGCGTAGAAATCACAATAGAGGACCTATACGCAAACGTTTCTTAATTGAGGTCATGACAGCAGAACAGCGTGAGCTTGATTTAGTCAAGCAATGGCTGAATGGAGAAGGGTGGCTGGAGTCGTATGACAATCCGGGTCGTATGTGGTGGGTGTATCAAGTAGATGCCTACAAAGCAAAAATAAGCGAAGTCAACACTTATGAGATTGAGGTTGAATTTTTGTGCCATCCTTATGCGATGTCAAAAACTGAGAAAGAGGCTGGACGGATCAATGACAAATTGCGATTTGACCATCAAGGTACAGCTGAAGTGTATCCTACTTTCAGCTTTCAAGCATCGTCAGATTTGCGTATGTTTGCGGTTGCTCATCCTAATGGTAGAGCTTTGCAGATTGGCTATGATAATGGTCCGGTAGTCATCCCTTCAGGCGCTAGAGTGACAATCAACACAACAGACAACACAATATACGTCAATCAGGTGCGTAAATACTTTACACCCGCAAGCCGCATCTTTGCGATTGAACCGGGTGTGACGGAAATAGGAATAACCGTCAACACAGGCGGGCGCTTGCCTGTTGTCATCGGTAAATTTAGGGAGGCTTACTTATGATTACGGTATTGGATAGGCAGCAAAATCTATTAACGCAAATTGCGTATGACAGTCCTGAAGGACTGATTGCGTACGATGATACGTTTGCTCAAGATTTAGAGACAGGCATAAGCAGCTATGAATTTACTGTAGATAAGCTGAATGACGATGTAGCGCTTGTTAAAGCTGGATGCATCCTATTTGTGCAAGATGCTGAGCGAATTCTCACGTTTGAAGTCATTCGGGTGGAGGAAGATTCGGAAAGTAAGACAGTCTACGCTGAAGATGCAGGTATTGACTTAATCAATGAGTACATTGGACCATATGAAGCCAACGCATCTTATCCCATTACGCATTATCTCAATGCTTTCTTGTGGGATAGTGGATGGGAGATTGGCACAAATGAGCTCTCAAATTCAACAACGCGCAAATTGTCATGGGAAGGTACAAACACAGCAGTCAAACGACTTCATGAATTGGCAGGACGGTTCAATGTAGAAATAAGCTATAGCATCGCCATTGAAAATGGCAAGATAGCACGCAAGCTAGTGAACGTCTATCGCCGGATTGGCAAAAGTAATGGTGTGCGGCTTGAATACGGTGTGGAAGTAACCAAAATCAAAAAGACGGAAAGCATCGAAGAATTAGCAACGTCTATTGTTGCGACAGGTCAAGATGGTATTACGCTGAAAGATTATGATATGCCAGAAGCAGATAAGCAGGACTGGCATCTGAGAAAGGATAATGGCTGGTTGATATATAAGCCGGCTAATCGGATTTGGAATAGGAAGGCGGGTCAACAAGGTATTGATTGGCAACATAATATTCCTAAGTTATATGAGTCAGAAGCTCAAACGCAAAAGCGTTTGTATGCTGAGGCGAAAAATCAATTATTGAAGTGGGTTAATCCGGAAGTAACCTATGAAGTAGATATTGATATGATGCCTGAAACAATAAACATTGGCGATACAGTTTCAATTGTAGACCACGACTATCGTCCGGCTCTCACGATTGAAGCGCGTATCTCACGCATTGAACGCTCATTGATTGAACGGACGACAGGAAAAGTCGTTATTACTAACGTTGTTGAAAAGCAACACTCACTAGATGATAGGGTACGGCGTATGAGTGAACGACTAAATGAGGTGTTGTTCGATTGGAATAATATCCCGACAGTAGTACGCATTGAGTCTAGTAGAGGCTTTATTTTGACAAGCAAAGCGACAGAAACGACTTTGACAGCAAAAGCAACAAAACACGATATTGATGTGACGAAGCTCATTGCATCGTTTAGGTGGAAGCGAGAGAGCTACTACTCTACAAATGGTGATGCTGAATGGAACGAACAACACAAATTGCATTCAAATGTATTACATATAACCAATGACGATATAGACAATGAAGCGACATTCCGATGTGAAGCGTTGGATGAAGGCGGAAAGGTGCTAGGATGGGCGCTTATCGTCATTAAAGACTTAACGATTTCGACATTCAAAGGAGCTACACCACCGGACAACCCGACGGCGGGCACAAATTGGATTGACACAAGTAGTGGTACAGAAGTTCATAAGGTTTTCCTTCAGGGTCAATGGAAGAAGCTAATTGATGAACTTGACCTTGAAGAACGCATGCGGCAAATTGAGTTGACACCTGGACCGCGAGGGGAACGTGGTCCGGCAGGTCCGCAAGGTGTTCCCGGTCAAAAAGGTGCTGACGGTCAGCGAGGACCTCAAGGAGAGCGCGGTTTGCAAGGTCCACGAGGGCAGACTGGACCTCAAGGCGCTCAAGGACCACAAGGACCAAAAGGAGCACTAGACCAAGCGCAAGTAGATGAGATGAACCGCAATATTAGTAGTAAAGCTGATAAGGTTCTGACTGAAGAACAGCTAAAGCTCTTACAAGAGCGTAGTGTTGTGATGCAACAAGAGCTACAAGCAGCCGCTACTTTAGCGGAACTAAAATCGTGGATTGCAGCGTATGAGGCTTTTGTGGCACAAGCACAAGCTGACAAGACAGCATCAGAACTGGCGCTTGTCAGTGCAAGTGAACGTGTTATTGCGATTCAAAATAACTTAGGCGCTATGAGTGAGCGATGGTCATTCTTAGATACAGAGATTGCGAAATCTGAAGAAGGGTTGTGGATTGGGAATAAACAAGCTCAATCGTCAATCTTAATTAGTAATAATCGCATCTCTATGTATTCAGCCGGCAAAGAAGTCATGTATATTTCTCAAGGGGTTATCCATATTGATAACGGGGTGTTCACTAAGAGCATGCAGATTGGTCGTTATCGAGAAGAGCAGTACGCAAGCAATCTTGATATGAATGTCATTCGATATGTAGGGGGTGTTGGCTAATGGCAAGGCAAGAGGTTCAATTCAGTAGAACGTACTTCTTAAATACATGGCTGACATTGGATATTGACGTTGTAGGTCAGAGTATTGAGCAAAATCATTCGACTATTCGATATGTTGTAGCGATGGAGCGTAGAGACAACTGGAATGACAACTTTTATTCTCACAATGGGCAATTGACATTCACAATCAACAATATCGATGTTGGTGGTGGGGGCATTTCATGGGATATACGTTCTCATCCGTATAGCTCTAAGCGTGTCATCATTAAAGAGGGAACTGTAAATGTGCCGCATAATAATGACGGCACGCAGTCGCTAAATTGGTCGTTGAGATACGATGCGAACACCGCTACTTTCAATTGGGGCGATGGTGAGGTTGTCACGCTGAACGGGAATTCAGGGTTAAATACAATTCCACGCGCTTCAAGCATTAGTGCGCCAAATGGCACAATCGGAAGTTCAATTCCTATCACGATTACACGCGCAAGCAATCACTTTACGCATGCGATACGTGTGAAATATCACGATATAAATCAAGTGATTGCGAATAATGTTGGCACGTCATTTACATGGATACCGCCAATGAGTTTTTGTAACAAAATTCCGAATGCTAATTCGTCATGGGCAACACTTGTAGTAGAGACCTACTCTAATGGTGTTCATGTGGGAACTAAGGAAATAACCATAACGCTTAACGTGCCGGATTCGGTAAAACCACGATTAGGGAGCATTACATTGACTGATACGCATGCTAAAGCAAGTCAAATTGTTCCGGGTAATTCATTCGTGCAAATCCTAAGCAATATCCGAGTGGCTTTCAATAATTATGTTGGTGCTTATGGGTCAACAATCCAATCTTTTAAGGCGCAAATAGTCAACAAGAATAATTTGACTACTAGCAATGGTGGATTGCTAGGGGCAATGGACTTTAGTGGTTCTTATCAAATTGTTGCGACCGTTACAGACAGTCGTGGGCGAACAAGTGAACCCGTTCGAGTCAATATTACGGTTGTTCCGTATCATGCGCCTATCATCAGTTTTGATGGCACAAGAAGTGGTGCAAACAACACTACAATAACACTCAATCGAAGTATCAAAATTGCACCTGTTATTGTCAATGGTCGTCAAGTGAATACAATGACTTTGCGATTTAAGACGAAGTTGTTAAATGGTGCTTATACCAACAACTCTGGTGCAGGTGGAACATGGACAACTATTCATCAACTACTAGCTTCAAATGCGAATTTAGCAGGTGTATTCGCCGCCGACCAAAGCTATGAAGTGGTAGGGATACTAACGGACAACTTCAATGTATCGAGTGAATTCAAGATTATCGTGGGTACTGAGAAAGTTGTGATGTCTTATTGGTATAACGGTGTAGGTATCAAGAAAATTCACGAGCGCGGCGCATTGGATGTGGGTGGCGATATTTATGCGAATGACAAGCCAATCCAACAGCATCAGCTCACTAATCACAATGGAACAATTAAACAGGCAACTGGAGATTGGAATAACTATAGTGAAACTGGATTGTATTGGGGAAGGAATTTAGCAAACGGTCCTCACAAAACGCATGAATGGGTTTATATGCGTGTTACAAAGTATGATTCTGAAGGAAAATGGGTTCTTCAGGAAGCTGTAGACTTTAATGGAAATGTGTCGGGGCAAAGGGTCAAAAATGGCGGCACTTGGCAAGCGTGGAACTACATTTACACAACAAGAACAGCGCCGCAAATCATGCAAGCATTTCTCAGTGAGGATAATTATATTGAGTATAAATGGGGCGCTCAGTACGACATGAATACTTTCAAAAAAACGGGTCTTTATTTCGTGGGAAGTGGTAAAAATTGCCCATGCAGAGGTCTCATGTTAGTTTCCAGAATATCCGGCAACGAGACCGCTCAAGTTATATTTGACGTGGATTCTAACAAAGTGTATCGACGCATATCAAATTGGCAGAATGGAGTGTGGGGCGCATGGATAAGTTGATGAAAGCAATTTATTTAGATTTAGATGAGCACAATAATGTTAAAGATGTTACTGAAAATGAAACACCTTACTTATATTGTGAGGTTGAAGAAGAAGTTGAAATCAACTCAATTCGTGAATTTTTGGAGCTGGATAAATATGTAATCAGGTATGAAGATGATTGCTTGGTTATTGTTGAAGAAAAAATCATTGTTAATCATGATGTGCATATTGATCCGCCACCGGATAAAAATCAAGAAATTAAAGATGAAATCGAAAGAATAAATAAACAACTACAGTCTTTACAGACAGCAGTTGACAACCTTCATGCAATGCTAAGTCATGAGGTTGAAATTGATGAAGGTGGTGACGTATGACAGAATCATTGTTTACAATTCCCGTCATGCTACTAGATGGGATGATGACAAAAGAAGTGTTAGTAGCTTCTATTACAATTTTTGGTGGGGGGATTATGACTTTGCTTGGTACGATTGTTAAAGTGATTCTGGATAATCGAATTGCTAATAACGACTTTAAGCAGAAGTCATTAGACAAATTTGATGAAATAGCAAGTAAAATTGATGACATTGATGAGAGAACCGTGCGCATTGAGCGAACAGCGTTAGAGAATCGTGATGGCATCAAGAAGTCGCAACGCAAAGATTTATTTGGCGCGCTACAACGTGCGATATATAGAGGTTATACCACTATTCAAGAACGGACAGAACTGAGGTCCTTGTATGACTCATATGTTGGACTTGGTGGCAATGGACCAATTAAAGATTTATTTAATGAATATTTAGAATTACCGATTAAGGAGGAAAATTAAAATGGAACAATTAACACAAGTATTATTAAATGGTGCAATCAGTATTTTGGTGATTATTATCGGTGCAGTAGTCGAAAAGTTTAGAAAATGGTTAGAAGCTAAAACAGGGTTAGCAGGAATTAGAGTTGTTGAGATTGTGGCAAGCAATGTAGTTAGTGCCGTAGAGCAGATTACAAAAGACAAAAATGTAAAAGGTAAAGATAAATATGAAATGGCAGAGAGAATGGCAATTGATATTCTTCAATCTTATGGCGTTAAAGTATCGCTCAAAGAATTGAGAGCAGTGCTAGAAGCCTCTGTAAAGGCAATGAATGATGGGTGGTCAGGTAAAATGTTACCCATCGAAACAGGAGTTGTTGAACTGGAGAACTCAACTAATGAAGAGCACGAAGTGATTGTAGAGGAGTGATATTATTATGGCACTCATGTATAAAGGGGTGGCGCTCAGCGATGAGCGCCTATCCTTAATTAAAGAACTAGGAAAGCAACGAAATATTGACTATCGGTATTTACTGACTCAGTTATGGGTTGAAACGCAATGGGGTACGCATCCACAAGCCGCATCAGCAAGAGCGGATAACAATTGGGCGGGTATTACATGGGGCAGTTATGTTACATGGAATCCGGAAGTTAAGAAGTCTAAAGGATTGGCAAGACCATCAAATGAGGGCGGTCACTATATTCACTATGAGAGTGTAGAGGACTTCTTGAAAGATTGGGTGTATCTACTTAGGCAAGGTGGCAATTATGTAGTCGATGGCGCTAAAACCATTGAAGATTATACAAGGGGGTTGTTTGTCGTAGGTGGTGCGAAAGCTGACTATGCCGCAAGTGGCTATGAGCACTATCTCAATTTAATGCGGCAACATTTCTATGCGATATTTAGTAAAGGAGAGATTGATATGACAGTAAGCGCAGAGCAAGTATTGAAAGTAGCTAGAGACCATATCGGCGCAACAAAGTATGGACCTATACATAAAGCGCTAGTAGACCGATACAATCGTGAGCATCCCTTACCACTAGGATATACACTAAAGTATGATGATGACTGGTGTGATGCATTTGTGACTGTGGTGGGGATTCTCACAAAAGCGACTCATTTGATTGGTCGTGAGTGCGGTTGTGAGCGACATATCGAAATCTTTAAGCAGCTAGGCATTTGGATTGAAGATGGCAGGGTTAAGCCTGAAGCAGGATGGATTATTATCTGGAATTGGGATGATGTGACTCAGCCTAACGATGGATTTGCTGATCATATCGGATTCGTGGAATCCGTAAGCAACGGTATTATTACGACAATTGAAGGGAACACTTTTAAGGGTGGAGTATCGCAAGTAGGTCGTAATACTTTCAAAGTTGGTGATGGGCGCATTCGTGGTTATGCGAAACCTAAGTATAATTCAAATTCATCAGCGCCAATGGCGAATGAAACACCTAGCGAGGAACAAAGCGTAAAAAAACACTTTATCTGTACTATCAACGAGTTGCGTGTATTTGATAAGCCTAGTGGCTCAGCGAACATTGTGGATACTATCGCAAATGGTCAAGTTAAAAATATTGATAAAGTATTTCGTGATGGTAAATATTTATGGGGGAGCTATATCAGTTATGCTGGCGATAGACGATATACAACGCTAGAGAGCGCTGACGGTCAGCGCAAATTCGTTCAGATTAAAGATGGCTATATTGACCATGCAACTTATAAAGTTGATAGCGATACTATCAAAGTATCCGAAACGCAAAAGGTTGGCGGTCAGCGTAATGTGGAGTTGAAGTCAAATGAATTTGAGCTTAATGGTGTAGTGTATGTTGTGAACAAGAAAGAATAGTTGTTGAGTAATCCACTTGATTTAACTCAAAAGCCTACTATCTATATGTTAGATAGTAGGCTTATTTTTTTGTAACAAAAATGTAATAATAATTATGCAAAAAAAGTTGCTAAAAGTGTTGACTTAAGCAACTTAAGTTGCTATAATATAATCAAGGTTAAGGAATTAACCTAATAAAAAAGAAAGGAGGAACTTGATGAGTAAGCGGAAAAAGAAAAAGCCATTCAAGCTAAAACACAAAGTGACCTTCAAACTCAACCTTGTAATAATAGCAATTGAATGGCAAATCGAAAAGGTAGAAGCCTAGCGCTTCAAGGGAGCGAAAGCTCCCTCCCCGAAAGGGGTACACGCTTATTATATCATGAAAGTACAGCGATGAGAATTAAAATGAGAATAGTCAAACAAAAGTTTGACTGGAAAGCTTTAGTTGCTTGGATTGTGCTAATTGGCACTATCGTATATTTCGTTACAAAGTAGGTGAATAAAATGTTTGAAATGATAATCAATGAAGTAAGCAAATTGTTAAACTCAGACATTACGAGCTATGAGATCAACAGACATACCGGCATTACAAGACAATTGATTGACAAGTATAGAAGTGGTAAATCAGAACTAAAAAATATGACGTTAGAAACAGCAGAAAAATTATATACTTACGCTAAAAAAATAGAATATAAAAATGAGAAATAAAAAAGCCTTTACCCGCTGAGTTTGGCGACCTAGACGGGTAAAGAACAAGCAAACATCTGAGAGATGTTTACACTCGTAGTGTACATAAAACTCTTTCGGATGTCAAACGGAAAGAGGGAAAATGTTATGTCAAAATTTAATGATTTCAGATTTGCAGGATTGGATGCAAAAAAACACTCAAATAAATATTTAACAATGAGACGAATTTCTGAAGATGGCAATAAAATTGTTGTGAAAGTAGGAGATAACCACCTTATCAAAACTAAATACGGTTATGCGTTAATCGTTGATGAAAAGCACGTAGTTTTTATCAAAGAATGGCAAGTTTCTGAGAATTATTATGGTAACGAAGTTGTTTTGGATAGAAATTTTTGGTCAGTGAAGCAGTGGGGTCAACACGATGCTTTCATCGGAATTGACGAAAAAGAACATGATTTTGACACTTGGGCAAGCGTTGCTAAGATTCAAGAAGAATCCGGAAATGAGGTTCGCTGGTCGTGAAATTAGAGAAAGTATATAGTTTATGGTATGAGCAATACCGCTTAAACGTTCGACCTAGCACTGCTTACCAAGTTGATAGGATGTGTCAAAATCATATCCTATCAGAATTGGGTGCTATTGAGATTTCAAGTATTGGTTGCAGAAAATTGCAACAATTAGTAAACTCGTGGTTTATGAATACAAGAAGGTACAGACTGAGAGTTTATTACTTGAAGAGTATTTTTGAATTTGCAGTGTCGCGAAAGCATATCAGACAAAATCCATTAGAAATGGTGGACATTCCGAAAATGAAGACATGGGAGCTTGAGAATTTTGAAAATTACTTCAATAAAGAAGAGTTACTGTTGTTTTTATCGGTGGTGAAGCACGTAAAGTGGAGCGCTATGTTTAGAGTTTTAGCTTTTACCGGAATTCGTCAGGGGGAGTTGCTTGCTTTAACATGGGAAGATGTAAATTTTTCCAAAAATACTATTCGCATAAATAAGACGGTAGCGTGGTCAGAGGGGTTATATATTAGCGCACCAAAAACAAAGCAAGCATTAAGAGATATTTCTCTTGATTGTGAAACGATAGAGCTGTTGAGACTATGGAAAAGAGAACAAGAAAATAGTTTTAAGCAGAGAAAGATTTTATTAACAGAAAAACAATTGATTTTTCCAACTGAAAAAGAAAATAAGCTAATGTTCGTCCAAACTATCAGAGTGATGATGCATAGGTTTCTAAAGGAAACTAACTTAAAAAAGATAACGCCACATGGCTTAAGACATACTCACTGTAGTCTACTGCTTGAAGCTGGTGTTCCGATAGAAGTAGTCGCAAAAAGAATGGGTCATGCAAACGTTCAAACAACACTAAACATTTATGCGCATGTAACATCAAAAAGAGATGTTGAGGCTGTAGATTTACTTTCAAAATATATGAAGAAGTAAAGGGCGTTTATTTTGTTATTGGTTCGGATCAATTAGAAATGGCAACTTTTAATAGTACGATGTTGCACAAAAGTTGCACAAGGTTATTAATAATGTTGATTTATTGGGGATTCAATAGTATGCATTAAACTGATCGCCGGTATACTTAAAGAGACAAGGGAGTTACCCTTGTCTTTTTTTGTGTGCGGATTGGAAAAGGGGAAGTGTGGGGGCGAGGACTTGATTAGGGGGGACTAACGATGCTGTGTTTCAAGTGTCTTTACTCACGGGATATAAGGAATGTCAATGGTTTGTTCACCTAATATTTCAAGTGAGAATTCTCCATTGAATCGTTCGTTCAAATGCTGTTGCAATGCATCCATATCAGTGAGGTGAACAGCAAATTGATAAGTCACGCAGTCTGTGTATTGCGTTTCTAGAATGCTAACCGGTAGATCCGTTTGGGTGAGGAAATAATTGAAGCTGTCGATTTGTGCATAGGAAAGGTTCAATTTGCCAATAATTTGCGAAATATTTTGAATAATATTCGCTTGTTCCAGTGCATGGCTCACCGCTTGTCCATATGCACGAATTAAACCTCCAGCGCCGAGTTTTGTACCGCCAAAATAACGCACAACAACTGCTAGAATATACGTTAATTGACGTTGTTTGAGAACTTCTAACATCGGCACCCCAGCTGTACCGGCAGGTTCGCCATCATCGCTCATTTTTTGGACAGAAGCATTTTCGTTGAGGATGTAGGCGTAGCAGCGATGAGTAGCTTTATAATGTTCTTTGCGCAATTGAGTGAGATGTGCATCAGCTTCTTCGACGTTCTTCACGGGAAAAAGATAACAAATAAAGCGAGATTTCTTAATGTCGATTTCGTGCACACAAGGTGCTTGGATACTTAAATAATTCATCTGAAGAGTCCTTTCCGTATTCTATCACCAATAGTTTAGTAGATGGTAGCGGCGAAAACAAGACACAAGCTATTTTTTTTGGTATAATATTGAGGAATTTATACTCTAAAAGGAGATCGTTTATGAAGTCAGCAATTATTGTAGATAGTACGGCATATTTAGATGAAAGACTGTCCGGGCATCCCGACGTTTATACGGTTAACTTGTCTGTTCACTTCCATGATGGTAGTGATTTAGTGGATACGGCAAATTATGAAGAACAGCAGGCTTTTTATGCGCGACTATTGAAAGAAACACATTTACCAACAACTTCACAACCGAAACCGGGTGATTATTACGCGCTATTAGACCGATTGATAGAAGCCGACTACGAAGTGGTGTATTGTGTGCATTTATCAAGTGCAATCAGCGGGACGTTTCAAACGGCACAAATGATTACGGATGAGTACAAAGATAAACTGACGATTTATTGCGTAAACTCTAAGGCGGCGTCGATTGTGATGGGACGAATGGTTGAACAGGCGCTTGATGATATTCAAAAAGGTTTAGCCCCATCTGAAGTACACGAACATTTAACATGGTTCGCCAACGAATCACGAGTGTACTTAATGGTGGAGGATTTGAATAACCTTGTGAAAGGTGGACGTCTCAGCGCCACAAGTGCCTTTCTAGGAGGCATGCTCAAAATTCGTCCGCTCCTTTATTTCGATGCAGCAGGAAAAATAACATTATTTGAAAAAATTCGTACGAATAAGAAAGTATATCGCCGTTGGCATGAATTAATTGAAGAGTCTTTAGCGAAATACCCGCAAGGTGTTCGCGTTGCTTTTGCGCATGGAGATGCATTGGCAGAAATTGAAGAAGTCAAACAAGAATTGTCACAATCCTTCCCGCAAGTAAACTTCAGTATCGGTAGTTTGGGGCCGGTTGTTGGAGCTCATACAGGCAAAGGTGTTAAAGGTATGGGCATCATGCCGAATTTACCACAATAATTCTAAAAAAAGTCGCTGGTTTCAGCGGCTTTTTGTGTATTTATTAAGAGAGGTGGTAATAAATGGAGAAATTATTGATGGGGCGCTTACTGACACGTCACGAGGTATCTCGCCAATTGGAAGGGAATCAAGAAGAGAATAAAACGGAAACTATCCGAAATCGATTGAAGCGAATAGAAGGCATCATTGAACAAAACGGCGCATATCTTTGTCAGCGTTGTGGTTGCACACATGATTTTGCTTATATTCCGCATACAGAGCGTCGTTATTGTTTGAATTGCTTGAATTTAGGGCGGGTGGCACAAGGAGAATACCTATATTATTTAGAGGGGCATGTGGAGTGGACACCTCCGCAGGAGATATTAACATGGCATGGAACTTTATCGGCGGAACAATCGCGGGCTTCTGCGGAGTTGTTGGCGAGTTTAGGCGATGAGCGTCCACATTTGGTTTATGCCGTGACGGGTGCCGGCAAAACAGAGATGATTTTTTCTGTGATTGCACGTGTTCTGCAAAGCGGTGGACGTGTATGTATTGCGAGTCCACGGGTAGATGTTTGCTTGGAATTATTTCCAAGGGTGCGAGCAGCCTTCGCTCAAGTGGAGGCACAGTTGCTATATGGTGGGCAAAGCGAAGAATACAAATGGACGCCTCTGGTTGTCGCGACAACGCATCAATTATGGCGTTTTTCACAGGCTTTTGATTTGGTCATTGTAGATGAAGTGGATGCTTTTCCTTATGTGAATGATGAGAGCCTACATTATGGTGTTCGACGTGCGCTTCGCCAGAAGAGCAGTAAACTTATCTTTTTGACGGCGACGCCAGATAAGCGTTTGTTTTTGGATATGAAAACCCAACAGGTAACTACAACGATTTTGCCAGCACGTTATCATGGTTTCGCCTTGCCGGAGCCGCAATTTGTTTGGTTGGGAAACTGGCGTACGGCATTGAGTAAGCAACAACGTTCTTCACGTTTTTTCAAAGTGTTGGCGGATTTTTTGGCGGGAGAGGGCGTGAAGTTGATCTTTATGTCGGACATTCGTTTGGCGGAAGAATTGTATGCTTTGTTAGCGAGTTGGTGGCCACAGTATCGTTTAGCTTGTGTTCATTCACAAGATGAGAAACGCAAAGAAAAAGTAGAGCGCTTACGTGTCGGCGAACTAGATGGACTTATTTCAACGACAATTCTTGAAAGGGGCGTGACATTTACCAATTGTCAAGTGTGCGTGATTGGAGCCGAAGATGCGACATATACGGAGTCAACACTCGTACAAATTAGCGGACGCGTGGGAAGGAAGGCGGATTTTCCAACGGGCAGGCTATGGTACGGACACTACGGTATTAGTCGAGCGATGAAGGAAGCGCGTCAACAAATTCAACAGATGAATCAACGCGCGAGAGAGCGAGGTCTGATACAATGAATTGTTTGTTATGCGGAGAGCAGACTCTGTACGATTTACACTGGCAAGATATTTGGCAATGGCGACAGATTGAAGTGAATTGTCTATGCGAAAAATGTCGTGCAACCTTCTGTCAGTATCCATATGAAACAAATGGTTGTAGTGGTTGTGGGCGCCTTTTAGACGGGCAGGAGGTGTTTACAACAGCATATTACGTGGAAAATATGGCATATTGCTATGACTGTCATCGTTGGTTAGAGCAGTATCCAAGCTGTTTAGTCAAACATACGGCTTTACTGGTTTATAATGAGAGTGTGCGCGAGTGGTTATATCAATATAAATATCGTGCCGACGCTCGACTAGCGCAAGCTGTTGCGCCCTATTTGCATGCTTTTTATCGGGAATATTCTAACTGTACGTGGATTGTGTTGCCGAGTTCGCCGAAGAGTATTGAAGAACGAGGTTTTCATGCAACAGGATATTTGTTGGATAGGGCAGAAATCCCCTATATCTGTCCGTTTGAGTATATAGGCGATGGACGAAAACAAGCTCGCAAAAATCGTCAGGAACGTCTCGCGCTGGAGCAACCTTTTGCGTTATGTGTCGACAAGCTGGCGTTAGCTTCATCAACACAATGGCTAATATTTGATGATGTTTATACAACGGGTGCGACTTTGCTAAAAGCGAAGGAATTGTTGTACGCATGTGTACCCGATAAGACGCAAGTTTCCAGCGTCAGTTTGGCACGAGATACATTGCAGTGAATTACTGCGTAACAACGTAAGACTTTCACTATAAAAATACACTTCTACTATTACCCGCACACGCGGGGGTGATCCACGCCTTCTTTCTCAATATGCTGTTTTGCTTTGCTATTACCCGCACACGCGGGGGCAGAGAGGGTTGTTATAAATTGTATATTTGTAAGGCAGAGTTTGAAGTTTAGTTTGTTAAATGTGAACATGATATATCGGTTATGTTGTAAGTTTTGGGCTATGCGAGATTATACTGGGAGAAATGCGAATCACTATAAGAGTTTGGAAATAAGACACAAAGAGCCTGCTTTTTGAATATGGATGGATAAATGGGATGTACTTAGAGGAAAAAAGGAACGTACATGCGGTATATCTAAATCGAGCTACTATTTTTTCATGATTACGTTTCCAAATTTAATTTTGTTGTGGTATAATGTAACCAATCACAAGAACTAGTTGCTTATGATGCTTTCAAAAAGACGTGCACATTTTTTTGGAAGAGAATATATGGGAAATGAGGGATTCAGTATGTTTAACTATAATGTTCGTGGAGAGAATATCGAAGTAACGAAAGCAATTCGAGACTACGCAGAGAAGAAGGTAGGCAAGCTAGTACGTTTCTTCGATGATGTACCTGATGCGACAGCATATGTGAATTTGAAAGTATATCCAGACAAAACAGCAAAAGCGGAAGTAACGATTCCGTTATCATTCTTAGTGTTGCGCGCTGAGGAAACAACAGCGGATTTATATGCAAGTATCGATTTGGTGGTTGATAAATTAGAGCGGCAAGTTCGAAAATACAAAACTAAAATCCATCGTAAATCACGCGATAAAGGATTCGATGGCATTGTAGATTTGAGTGCGTTTGCCGAAGAAGTAAAAGATATTCAACCAGAGGAATCGGAATTAAATATTGTACGTTCCAAGCGGGTAAACTTGAAACCGATGGACAGCGAGGAAGCTGTTTTGCAAATGAATATGCTAGGACATGATTTCTTCATCTACACAGATGCTGAAACCGATGAGATTAATATCGTGTATCGTCGTAAAGACGGACGTTATGGTCTAATTGAAACAGCTGCTCTTTAATTTTATGAATAAAAACCACCTAATTTTCGTATAATTAGGTGGTTTTTTGTTCAAATCATAAAGAAAAAGTGATATAATGAGGCGTGAGTGTTTATTTGAACCAAAAGAGAAACCATACACTACTATTTATATTGAAGCAAAAGGAGCAGAATAATGGCGAATTTTCTAAGAGGATTATTTGAGAACGATAAAGCTGAATTGCGCCGTACAGGTAAAATGGCGGATGCAGTAATGGCTTTAGAACCAAAATATAAAGCAATGTCAGATGCAGAGCTGGCGAATATGACAGTTGTCTTCAAGGAGCGTTTGGCAAAGGGTGAAACATTAGACGATATTCTAATCGATGCGTTTGCGGTAGTTCGTGAAGCGGATCACCGCGTATTGGGATTGTTGCCTTACCGTGTACAGATTCAAGGTGGAATTGTGATTCATGGTGGTAACATCGCTGAGATGAGAACAGGTGAAGGTAAAACATTGACCGAAACAATGCCGGTATACTTGAATGCATTGACAGGTAAAGGTGTTCACGTTGTAACCGTCAACGAATACTTGGCGACACGTGACTCGAAAGAGATGGGAGAGGTCTACCGTTTCTTAGGGCTAACAGTCGGTTTGAACTTGAACAGCATGAATCCGGCTGAGAAGCGTGCAGCATACAATTGCGATATTACATATAGCACCAACAATGAATTAGGTTTCGATTACTTGCGCGACAACATGGTGGTATACAAGGAGCAAATGGTACAGCGTCCATTGCACTTTGCGGTCGTCGATGAGGTGGATTCTATCTTAATTGATGAAGCGCGAACACCGCTGATTATTTCCGGTCAAGCTG
This sequence comes from Aerococcaceae bacterium NML190073, assembly GCA_026131555.1. GTDB lineage: Bacteria > Bacillota > Bacilli > Lactobacillales > Aerococcaceae > Abiotrophia. Next base: position 44,877 of record JAMXJH010000003.1, read on the forward strand.
AGAAATCAACCGCTCTTTATACGCGTGCGGACTATTTTGCAAAAGGTTTAATTGCGGATGAAGATTATACAATTGATTTGACATCTAAAACGATTGCTTTGACAGACCAAGGAGTAGACAAAGCAGAGAAAGTTTTCCGTTTACCTAACTTATACGATGTGGATAATACAGCGTTAGTGCATCACATTGACCAAGCATTGCGCGCAAACTACATTATGTTACACGATATTGATTACGTTGTTGATGAAGGGAAAGTGAAGATTGTCGATCCGTTTACGGGACGTATTATGGATGGGCGTCGTTATTCTGACGGCTTGCACCAAGCAATTGAAGCCAAAGAGGGCGTAGAAATCGAAGACGAATCGAAGACTATGGCAACCATTACCTTCCAGAATTACTTCCGTATGTATGAGAAATTATCTGGAATGACAGGAACTGCTAAGACAGAGGAAGAAGAATTCCGTGAAATTTACGGCATGAACGTCGTGGCAATTCCAACTAACCGTCCGGTACAACGTGTGGATGCAGCTGACCAATTGTATCCAAATTTGAAATCTAAGTTCAAAGCAGTGGTAAAAGACATTAAAGAACGCCATGCAAAAGGACAGCCGATTCTAGTCGGTACAGTAGCAGTCGAAACGTCAGAATACTTGTCGAAATTATTGACGGCGGAAGGCATTCCGCACGAAGTATTAAACGCTAAAAACCATTTCAAAGAAGCCGAAATTGTTATGCAAGCAGGACAACGCGGTGCAGTCACAATCGCGACTAACATGGCGGGACGTGGTACCGACATTAAGCTAGGTAGCGGAGTAAAAGAATTAGGTGGTTTATGTGTTATCGGAACAGAACGTCACGAATCACGCCGTATTGATAATCAGTTGCGTGGACGTTCAGGTCGCCAAGGCGATCCGGGGGCATCACAATTCTATCTTTCATTGGAAGATGACTTGATGCGCCGTTTCGGTTCAGAGCGTATCCAGGCTTTATGGCAAAGACTTAACGTGAGTGACGAAGAATTGGAAGAAATGGCAATTCAAAGTAAGTTGTTGTCTAAGCAAGTAGAATCTGCGCAAACACGCGTGGAAGGAAATAACTATGACACGCGCAAAAACGTCCTTGAATACGACGAAGTAATGCGTGAACAACGTGAAGTTATTTACGGGCAGCGTCAACAAGTCATTCAAGCAACTGACAGTCTGACAGAAGTTGTGAAAGGTATGATTCGCCGTACGATTGAACGCGAAGTCGCAACAGCAACCGAAGCAGAGAAGAAAGCATGGGACTTAGAAACGTTGAAAGACTTTGCGCAAAACAACTTATTCCGTCCTGACGAGGTAAAAATTTCTGACTTGCAAGGCAAATCAGAAACAGAATTAGTCAACTTCTTATATGATAAAGCAGTCAAAGTATACGAAGCTAAGTTAGCAGAATTGAATCCGGCGCAAGCTTTGGAATTTGAGAAAGTGATTATCTTGAAAGTAGTTGACGGTAAATGGACAGATCATATTGATACAATGGATCATTTGCGTCAAGGTGTAGGTTTGCGTGCGTATGCGCAGACAAACCCACTGACAGAATATCAAACAGAAGGCTATGAACGTTTCCAAGAAATGGTTGCATCAATAGAGTATGATGTGACACGCTTTGTGATGAAAGCACAAATTCGTCAAAACTTAGAACGCGAACAAGTCGCACAATAATTGATATGTTACTTAACAAAGGGCAGGGAGTTACTTCCTTAGCCCTTTTTTGTATAAACATACAGGGAAAATCCTTCGGATTGAAATGCGTTGTGACCGATTTTGTAGAAGAGAGAGAAAGTGAGCAGCAGAATCGTTACCGAATGAGTAGAACTTATGTTATAATGGGAGAGGAAATCTAGGATAAGGGGGAACATATTATGGAGTGGTTATCGCAGCTCTTAGCGGATAATCCGATAGTAAGGCTGTTGGATATCGCTATCGTGTGGTATATCGTTTATCGATTATTACTGTTTGCACGAGGCACACGTGCGATGAACTTAATCAAAGGCGTCGCAGTAATTATCGTAGCGAAATTTCTGAGTGCGACCATTGGTTTACATACAGTGGACTGGATATTAGGTCAGGTCATCTCTTGGGGTGTCGTGGCGATGATTATCTTGTTCCAACCGGAATTACGTAAAGGATTGGAAGTCATCGGGCGTGGCTTTACTCGTCAACGCAAAAATGCTAAGAATCCAAGCAGTAAATTGATTGATGAATTAGAAAAGAGTATCTTGTATATGTCTAAGCGTAAGATCGGCGCTTTAATTTCAATTGAAGCGAATGATTCCTTAGAAGAATATATTGAAACGGGAATTTTGCTGGATTCTGCTATTAGTAGCCAAATGCTTATCAATATTTTCATTCCGAATACACCATTGCACGATGGCGCCGTGATATTATCGGGTTATCGCATTGCAGCTGCTGGTTGCTACTTACCTTTATCGGATGATCAACTTATTCCTAAAGAGTTAGGGACACGTCACCGTGCTGCAATTGGCTTAGGAGAAGTTGCAGACCCGTTGACAATTGTGGTGTCTGAAGAAACAGGTGGTATCAGCCTGGTCAAAAAAGATCATTTTCATCGTAATGTGACATCAAAGGAATTACGGGCGCTGCTGACACAATATTTAACTGTAGCAGAGGAAGAACTTGTCGAACGCGACTTATTCCAGTATGTACGCGATGCATTTACATCTAGTTTCAAACAGCGAGGTGATCGAGCATGAAAAAGCAACCTTTAATCAATAATATCTGGTTCATGCGAGGGGTATCTCTTATTTTTTCACTTATCCTTTTCGTGGCGGTTAGAGCCAGTACGACAAGTCAAGTTCAGAATCAGACTTATACGAGTGTAGCGTCTACAGAGACGATTGCGAATGTGCCGCTTCATTTGGGAGAACACGATGAAGATGTGTTTATTAGCAATGTGCCGGAAACAGTGATGGTTACGCTGGAAGGACCAAAGAATATTATTGCACAATTGACAACGGAGAATTTCCAAGTAACAACCGAAGATTTCAAGAATCGCAATACAGGACAAACAACGCTACGTTTGACAGCCAAAGGGTTACCGGACAATGTCAACTACAAAGTAACCCCGTCACAAATTAATGTAACGCTCTCACGTAAAAAGACAGTCACTCTACCGGTTGAATACGAAATCGCTGCTGATGCAATTGCGGATAATTACCAAGTGAGCGAAGTTATTTTGAATCCGGCGGAAGTTACTTTGACCGGCACCGAAGCGACGATTAATAAAATTGACAAAGTCTTCGTGCGGGTGACGACCAACCAACCGCGTTCACGGAGCTTCACGGAGAAATATAAATTGCAAATTATTGATGCCTCAGGGAAATTGTTAGATATCAATGCGAGTACGAATATTATTACGACAACAGTGAACATTGCCGCCAATTCCAAGGAAGTGGATTTGACGATAGTCCCAACAGGCGAGCAAGAGCAATTCGACTATCAATATGCATTTCCTGACACGAACAAGGTGACTTTGCAAGCGCCGAGCGATGTATTAAACGCCGTTCAAAATGTGGCGGTGCGAGTTGATGTGTCGCAACTGACAACTCCCGCAACAGTGACAGGTTATTTGATGTTGCCGGAACAAGTAACGAGTGTAACACTTAAAGAAGTTCCTGTGCAAGTAACGATTGCACCTCGCAGTGAGGAAGGAACTTTATCAGAAGAAAGCAGTCGCGACTCTTCTGTTGAAAGTTCTGTAGAAACAGGAACATCCGATGAATCCGTTGGAGACTCTGAACGAGAATAAAATAGATAATAAATGAAGGGATTAAATAAATGGGTAAATATTTCGAAACAGATGGTGTACGTGGCGTTGCCAATCAAGAGTTAACGCCTGAATTAGCATTCAAATTAGGACGTTGTGGAGGCTATGTGTTGATGCAACATGCACCTGAATTGGAGCATCCAAGAGTATTGGTGGGCAGAGATACACGAATTTCAGGACAAATGCTTCAAAGCGCATTAGTAGCAGGCTTATTATCTGTAGGAATCGAAGTAATGGATTTAGGGGTGGTTTCTACCCCGGCTGTGGCATATTTGACACGTACACAAGGTGCAGTTGCCGGCGTGATGATTAGCGCTTCGCATAATCCGGCACAAGATAATGGGATTAAATTTTTCGGTGCGGATGGATTCAAGTTATCTGATGATCAAGAATTAGAAATTGAAGCCTTGTTAGATGCGCCGGAAGATACATTACCAAGACCTAGTGCAGATGGTTTAGGGACTGTTGACGAATTTCCTGAAGGAGCCATTAAATACATTCAATATCTACAAACGACCATTTCCGGCGATTTAGAAGGGATTTCCGTTTGTTTGGATGCGGCACATGGCGCAGTAGCACCATTGGTAAATCAATTGTTTGCTGATTTAGAAACGGAATTTTATACAATGGGTGATCGTCCAAACGGCTTGAATATTAACGATCAAGTTGGTTCAACGCATCCGGAAGCTTTGCAGGATTTCGTTCGCGAGCAAGGAGCAATGGTAGGTTTGGCTTTCGATGGGGATGGCGACCGTTTGATTGCTGTTGATGAAAATGGAGACATCGTTGATGGCGATAAAATTATGTTTATCTGTGGCAAGCACTTGAAAGCCAAAGGACGCTTGGTTGAAGATACCATTGTCTCAACGGTTATGAGTAATATCGGTTTCCACAAAGCAATTGAAGCGAACGGCATGAATGCCTTGAAAACACAAGTAGGCGACCGTTATGTAGTAGAAGAAATGCGTCGCGGTGGCTACACACTAGGTGGTGAGCAATCCGGACATATTGTGTTTCTAAGTATGAATACGACGGGCGACGGCTTGCTTTCTGCCATTCAGTTACTGTCCGTTATGAAAGAAACCGGAAAATCTCTATCGGAGCTTGCTAGCGAAGTACAAATTTTTCCGCAAAAATTAGTCAATATTCGAGTGCGTGACAAGCATACGGTAATGGATGAGCCGGCAGTTCAAGAAGTCATTGCACGAATTGAAGCGGAGATGAATGGTGACGGGCGCATTTTGGTGCGACCGAGCGGTACGGAACCTTTGTTACGTGTCATGGCGGAGGCGTCTACGGATGAGAAAGTTGCCTACTATGTAGAAGCGATTGCAGAGGTTATTCGTCGCGAGCGCGGCATTGACTAAACATATAGATAAGGAGAAGCGTGATGAACATTACCCAATCGGCGATGAGCAAAAAAACGCGCACCGCTGCATGGTTTGACAACCATGCTTCTTTTGGTTTGCAATGTATTCATTGCCGAGAATCCCTTAAATTTGAGAATCAAACGTTACAATGCGAGAATCGCCATAGTTTCGATATGGCGAAGCAAGGGTATTTCTTCCTAGCTAAGAAATCGGTTGACGACAAATATGATCAACATTTATTTGCAGCAAGGCGGACAATTATTCAATCTAGCCCGCTTTATCAAGGGTTGCATACGGCTTTGTTGAATTTGCTTAAGCAACAACGTTCGCCATTAACAATATTGGATGCAGGTTGTGGTGAAGGGAGCCATCTTCACTGCTTGTGTTGTTCTTTGCAAGAAGAGGTAACGGCAATTGCGGTCGATTTAGCAAAAACAGGTGTGCAACAAGCGAGTGATTATGCTGGGCAGATGCTACCGATAGTAGCAGATTTATCGCGTTTGCCGATTGCTAATCAGCAAGTAGATGTTATTTTATCCATTTTGTCGCCGGCGAATTATCAAGAGTTTAAGCGCGTACTGAAACCGGGCGGCATCGTCATTAAAGTGATACCGAATGCGCAATACTTAGTGGAAGTTAGGCAAGCATTATCAAGAGTGGGATGGACAACGAAAGAAGATTACTCTAACAAGCAAATCCGTAATGTTTTCCGAGATAATATGACAACTTATAATGAAATACCGATTCGATATAAGGTAAATCTATCTGAAGAACAGCAAGCAGCTTTGCTTGAGATGACGCCTTTAACGTGGCAATTGTCACCGGAACAACGTAAACAATTATTATCGTTATTGTCAGGTCAAATTACTCTAGATGTAGCCATTTTGGTGGGGAGTTTCGATGGGATTACTAAATAGACAAGGTCATTTCAATAGAATTATCGAACAATTAGGGAAGAGGACTATATCATTGTTAATGTTTTTGGTATAATAGCAAGTAAATAGTAGGACGGGAGTGAATGGTGTGACTGCTGACAAAAAAATTAAGCGAAATCATCGCATTGTCTATATTAGCCAATACTTGATTGAACATCCGAATGAATTGGTAAGTCTGTCGTATTTTGTAGATTATTTTGACTGTGCGAAATCTTCAATCAGCGAGGATTTAGATTTTGTTCGTGAGGTGTTTGAGCACAATGAGTTGGGCGTTATTCAAACGATTTCAGGTGTATCGGGAGGTGTAATTTATTACCCCCAAGTTCCTTTAGCGCAACAAAATCAATTATTCGAAGAGATTGCACACAAATTGAAACAAGGTAAACGAATTTTGCCGGGAAATTATATTTATGTGAGTGATGTTTTGCAAGAAGCGAAATTATTGAACGGCATTGCGAAATTAATTGCGACGCGCTATCAAGGCAAAGGCATCGACGCGGTGATGACGATTGAAACGAAAGGAATCGGCTTATCCGTGGCGGTTGCGCGCTACTTGAATGTTCCATATGTAGTGGTACGTGGCGATTCAAGCGAGGCGGAAGGTTCGACGATTTCGATTAACTATATCTCCGGTTCGTTGCAAACTGTCAAAAAAATGGCGCTGTCCAAATTGAGTTTGACGCCACAAAGTAATGTGCTGATTGTCGATGACTTTTTGCGGAACGGGGGGACAGTCAACGGTTTACTCTCGATGATTGAGGAATTCGACTGCAAACCGGCGGGTATTTGTGTGCTCGCTCAGAATGCTGATCAAGAAAAGCAAACGTTGCCTGATTATGTGGCATTGTTGGATGCGCAAATTGCCTACAACAAAGAAACGGGAAATTTTGAACTCCAAGTGAAGAAAGGGAATTTTTTTGACGCAATGTGAAAAAAGTTCTTGAATAAAATGGATATAGACAGCATTAGGCGCTATAATAAGGAGTAGTGAAAATAAAGGAGTGTTGGCATGAGTAATCGAATGGCGATTGTCTTAGCCGCAGGTAAAGGCACGCGGATGAAGTCAAACTTGTATAAAGTATTGCATCCCGTCTGCGGGTTACCGATGGTTGAACATGTGATTCGAGCAGTGAAAAGAAGTAACGTAAAGCAAATCATCTCAATTGTCGGACATGGCGCAGAGCAAGTGAAGGAAGTATTAGGTGATCGTTCGCAATACGCCTTGCAAGAAGAACAATTAGGTACGGGACATGCGGTACGGCAAGCGGCGCCGTTGTTGGCGAATCAAGCAGGCAGTACCTTGGTTATTTGTGGGGACACCCCGCTGTTGACGAGTGACACATTGACACAATTGTTTGAACAACATGAACGGGCGGATGCAAGGGCGACGATTTTGACGGCGGAAGTTGAAGATTCGACGGGATATGGACGAATTGTGCGCACAACGTCGGGTGAAGTATGTAAAATTGTCGAGCACAAAGATGCCAAGCCGGAAGAACTGGCGATTAAAGAAATTAACACCGGCACGTATGTGTTTGATAATCAACTGCTATTCACAATGCTTGAAAAAGTCACGAATGACAATGCGCAAGGCGAATATTACTTGCCGGATGTTATTGAATTGTTGAAAGAAGCAGGCGAGAAAGTCGTGGCATGTGTAATGCAAGATAATGCTGAAGCGTTAGGTGTCAACGACCGAGTGGCTTTAGCACAAGCTACGGAAATGATGAGTCAACGGATTAACGAGCAACACATGCGTAATGGGGTAACCTTGGTTCAACCGCAGTCGATTTATATTGAAGCGGATGTAACGATTGGGGCGGATACTTTTATAGAGCCGGGTGTCATCTTGAAAGGATCGACTTGTATCGGTGCCGGATGTATCATAGGTGCTAATTCTGAAATTGTGGCAAGTCAGATAGCAGATAATGTTCAAATTACTCAATCGGTAATCGAATATTCAAGCGTTCAATCAGGCACAACCATCGGACCTTTTGCACATGTACGACCGAATAGCCATCTAGGGCAACGCGTTCATATCGGCAATTTCGTTGAAGTCAAAAACAGTCAAGTAGGTAACGACACCAAGGCCGGACATTTGACTTATATCGGCGATTCTGATCTCGGTCAAGGCATCAATGTTGGGTGTGGAACGATTTTTGTGAATTATGATGGTAAGCATAAGCATCGTTCAACGGTTGGCGACCAAGCGTTTATTGGTTGTAATGCGAACATTGTATCTCCCGTTCGCATCGGCGAGCGTAGCTTTATCGCAGCCGGCACGACTGTGACGCAAGATGTTCCGGCGGAATCATTAGCTATTTCGCGCATATCACAACAGAATATCCCAAATTACTGGCAAAAATTTAGCAAAAAATAAAATATTGGAGGCAAATTTGTAATGAAACCTTATAAAGACCCTAAATTGAAAATCTTCTCATTGAGCTCAAACCGCCCACTGGCAGAAAAAATCGCCAAAGCTGTGGGAATGGAACTTGGACAATTAGAAATTCAACGTTTTTCAGACGGCGAAATCAAAGTCATGCTCGAGGAAAGTATTCGTGGGGACCATGTGTACATCATTCAATCAACATCAAATCCTGTCAATGAGCACTTGATGGAGTTGTTGATTATGATTGATGCGTTACGACGTGCCAGCGCCAAAACAATCAATGTAGTCTTACCTTATTACGGGTATGCACGCCAAGAGCGTAAAGCACAAGCGCGTGAGCCGATTACTGCCAAATTAGTGGCAAATATGATTACAGAAGCGGGTGCGGATCGTGTCTTAACGCTTGATTTACACGCACCACAAATTCAAGGTTTCTTTGATATTCCAGTAGACCATTTATTAGGAGTACCACTCTTGGCAAATTACTTCATTGACCTCGGCTTGGTAGGCGATGATGTAGTCGTTGTATCTCCGGATCACGGTGGCGTTGTTCGGGCACGTAAATTGGCTGATTTCTTGAAGTCGACTATTGCGATTATTGATAAACGCCGTCCGCGTGCCAATGTTGCGGAAGTAATGAATATTATCGGAGATGTAAACGGCAAAACATGTATTATCGTTGACGATATGATTGATACCGCGGGGACGATTACACTAGCAGCGGCAGCTTTACTTGATCAAGGCGCTAAGGAAGTTTATGCAAGCTGTACACATGCCATTTTCTCAGGACCGGCAGTTGAACGTTTAGAAGAATCAGAAATCAAGAAAATCGTTGTAACGGATTCAATCTTACAACCGGAGGACCGCTATTTATCTAAATTAGATACGGTTTCTGTTGCGGAATTGATTGCCGAAGCAATTCGTCGCGTTCACGAGAACCGTCCGGTGAGCCCGCTCTTCAATGAAAAATTCAAAAACGAGCAAAACTAATTAACGCCAACCTTCCCAATACGCTTGAAATTCACTTTTATAAGATGGATTTCAGGCGTTTTTTTGATGATTAGAAAGTTTCCCAATGCCATAGCAGACAAATTTCAGTAGCTAAAATCCCGCAAACCGACTATAATGGTTGTATATTCCGTTTAGAAAGGAAGTTTGGAATGAACAATCGTTATGAATGGAACACCCTGTTGCGATTGGGTGTAGTTGCTATCGGCTCACTCGTTTCGTTGGGCTGCATCTATTTATCATTCATCATTCGTTTCGCCGGCGCCGTTCCGTTTAGGAATTTCAGCGCATTTGAAGCGAGTTATATTTGGATCTTTATAGGGTTTATTGTCATTAACATCTTGTTCGGGACATATATTTTTTACAATAAGACATGGGTCGATCTATTCTACCTATCGATGCTCAGTCAATTTGTGTTGAATATGTACATGATGGCATTGACGTATGCCGGAGGCTGGCTAAGCTTTCCACGTTCGGTTATCCTTGTTAATTTTTTTGTGGGCACGCTCGGTATGTTCCTATGGAATTCGCTTGTTTATCGCATTTATCATCGCGTCCGCGGGCAAAAAAAAGTTATGGTCGTCGGTGCAGAGGAGCGTGTATTGGAAGCCGTTCGCAATTTCGATTTAATGAACAATCGTCGCCACGAAGTGACGCATGCAGTGTTAACAAATTATTACTACAATGTCAGAGAGTTGTCCGATGAAGTAGATATTGTTTATTTAACAGGTCATATTGAAGAATCCGAACGCCTCAAAATATATGACTACCTCATGCGTCATAACAAAAAAATGTTTATCAGCACCGAATTTCAGAATTTAATGATGGTGAACACCAATATTATGAACTTTGAAGATGAAAGTATTATCGAAGTATCGCCGTTCAAAATCGCATCCGAAGATGAATTGGTAAAACGAACATTTGATATACTCGTATCAGGTATTTTAGTGCTACTTACGTCGCCATTGATGCTCCTGGCCATGATTGCCATCAAATTGGATTCGCCGGGACCGATTTTTTACAAGCAAGAACGTGTCACCAAGAATCAGAAAAATTTCAACATTCTGAAGTTTCGCTCCATGACAGCGAGTGCAGAAAGTGATTCCGGTCCCGTATTGGCAACCGCTAATGACAGCCGAGTGACGCGTGTAGGCAAATGGTTGCGCAGAACGCGCATCGATGAGTTGCCGCAATTGCTGAATGTGCTTAAAGGTGATATGTCTTTAGTGGGACCACGCCCGGAACGTCCGTTTTTCGTCGAGCAGTTTAACAAGGCGAATCCGTATTATTATTTGCGTCATCACGTGCGCGCGGGGATTACCGGCTATGCCCAAGTGTACGGCAAATACAGCACGGACTTTAATAGCAAATTGAATTTCGACTTGCTTTATATCAAAAAATATTCGCTTGCCTTCGATTTCAAATTGCTTTTCCAAACAGCCAAAATTCTCTTTGATAAAGTGTCATCGCGTGGCGTAGAAGAAGACTTGTTGGCGAAAACAACGTGGGAAGATATCGCACACAAAATGAAAGTCATCCGCTAGACTCTTTCTATAATCCCAGAGGGATTCTCGTTATCATATCTAGAATGAACCCTTTAATCTGTTTGAATTCTAAGAACAGGAAAAGGGTTTTTGCTAGCGAAATAAGTCACATTGTGCTAGAATGAGCCTATCATAATAAAAAGGAGATGTTTTCCAATGAAAAAAGGTATGAAATGGTTAGTTAGTTTATTGACCGCTTTATTGTTAGTAGGTACAATTGTATCGCCGGTCAGCGCTCAAGTGAGTGTAGAAGAATTACTAACGAAAACAGCAGAAGCGCAAAAAGATGTGCAATCTATGCATTTGAGTGGTACTATGTCAGCAGCGATTGCACAAGGAGATGACTTCTCAGAGATAGGGCAAATGGCTTTAGATATGAAATTCAATTTGACAGATGTACCTTCAGGACAGTTTAAGTTGGATATTGTATCAATGTTTTTGGGCTCTGAACCGCTCAAGCTTGAAGCCTATGTAAAAGACAACAAATTATTGTTTATTTCTCCGGGTTCATCAGAAATAAAAGAAATTACTGAAGAACAAATGAAAGAGTTCAACATATCTATGGAGAAGTATAAACAAGAAGCGAACTCTACACCAATCGATGCAATTAACGCAAAAATGGCGAAGTACTTCGAAGTGAAGGAAACAGATGATGCATACGTGTTAACGTTCAAAGAAGATATCGATATGCAAGCGTTCTGGAGCGATGCGTTGGATCCTGAAACAGTTAAGATGATTAAAGAAGAAGTGGTTAAACAAGCCGAAACTTCCGGTCAGCCAATGAACGAAGAAGCAAAACAAACATTAGACAAAGTGTATAGCCCTGAATTCTTAGGTAAAGTAATTTCTGAACGTCCAGTGTTTGAGGCGCATTACGCTAAAGATACATTCTACTTGAAAAAATCAGTGATGGAAGTATTGGTTAATGTTAAAGAAGCCGCTCAAGCTTTGGCAACAGAGGCGACAGAGAGTCTTGGTAGTATTCCAAATGTATTCAAAATTAAACTAGACTTCACTATGGATGAACACGGAGTAATGCAAGAAATTGTATTCCCGGAAGTGAAGGAAGAATCTTCAATGGAGCAAGTTTCTGAATCAATGGAAGAATCTTCAAGCTCAGCTGAATAATACATGATAAATAAACATCTTTGGTACAGTTATGTTCCAAAGGTGTTTTTTTGTGGGGATAATTTGGGGTGAGGGGGAGGAACACATTGTGGTTGTGGCATTCGGGAATCGGATGTATTAACCGGGTATGTTCGAGTGATTAATTCATAATTCGGGAACGATTATATTATGTAGATTTTTGCGGCGTTCACGTTTTTGTACAGGTGAAATTGTGATATAATGAAGGGGTAAATCAATCTGTGATAGAGAAGGAGAAGATGTCATGTACAATTATGAAGATAATAGTTTGATGATGCATACCGACTTGTACCAAATCAATATGCTGAAGGCGTACTGGGATAATGGAATGGATCAAAAGCGTGCAGTATTTGAAGCGTATTTCAGAACGAATCCTTTCGGTAATGGTTTTGCCTTATTTGCCGGGTTGGAACGAATTGTGGAATATTTAAGTCAAGTGCGGTTCAAAGAGAGCGATTTAGATTATTTACGTAGCTTGAATGCTTATCCGGAAGCGTTTATTGAATACTTAAAAAATTTCCGTTTTACTTGCGATGTGCGAATGATGCGAGAAGGTGAAGTTTGTTTTGCGAATGAGCCACTCGTACAAGTAGAAGGTCCGCTTGGTCAATGTCAGATGATTGAAACAGCCTTACTTAATATTTTGAATTATCATACGTTGATTGCGACTAAAGCGGCGCGTATTCGTTCTGTCATTGGGAATGGGGACCGTTTATCGGAGTTCGGTACACGCAGAGCGCAAGAAATGGATGCGGCAATTTGGGGGACGCGTGCCGCTTATATCGGTGGTTGCGATGCAACGAGTAATGTTCGCGCAGGCAAGTTGTTCGGCATTCCGGTTTCCGGCACGCATGCGCACTCATTGGTGCAAGCGTATCGTGATGAATATAAGGCGTTCAAAGCCTATGCTTCTTCACATAAAGATGTTATTTTCCTTGTGGACACTTATGATACATTGCGTTCGGGAGTACCGACGGCAATTCGTGTAGCGCAAGAAATGGGTGATAAGATTAACTTTGTCGGCGTGCGGATTGATTCGGGGGATATGGCCTATCAATCCAAGCGTGTCCGTGAACAACTCGATGAAGCCGGCTTCCATCATACGCGTATTATTGCATCGAATGACTTAGATGAGCGTACGATTCTTAATTTGAAAATGCAAGGTGCCAAAATTGATGATTGGGGCGTAGGAACCAAATTGATTACCGCCTTTGATCAACCATCATTGGGTGCGGTGTATAAATTAGTAAGTATCGAAGACGAACATGGCGAAATGGTGCCGACGATGAAGATTTCCAGCAACGCTTTCAAAATGTCGACTCCCGGTGTCAAGCAAGTATGGAGAATCATCCGCAATAAAGATGGCAAATCTGAAGGGGATTACATTGCTTTTGCAACGGAGCGCCCGGATCAATTGGATGCTCTTTATATGTTCCACCCTGTACATATATACATCAATAAGACGGTCACAGATTTTACCGCGCGGCCGTTATTGCGTGATGTTTATAAGAACGGAGAATTAGTGTATGATTTGCCGACGTTGGAAGAAGTGAAAGCTTATGCTAAGCATTCTATCGGCGAATTATGGGATGAGCACAAGCGGATTCTGAATCCGGCGCAGTATCCGGTGGACTTATCGCAAGCCTTATATGATGCAAAAGTTGAAAGTATTAAGGAAATTCGTGAATCGGTTGAAGAACGTGTGCGACAAACAGAGCAAGAGGAGAGATAATATGCGTCCACTTCAACAAGAAATTATTACAGCTTTGAAGGTACAACCGACAATCGACCCAATGGCTGAAATCAGACGAACGATTGATTTTTTGAAAGATTATTTGAAAGCTCATCCTTTTTTGTCGACGTATGTGCTAGGTATTAGCGGTGGGCAAGATTCAACATTGGCCGGGCGTTTGGCTCAATTGGCAATGGAGGAAATGCGGGCAGAAACCGGTGAGAATCGATACCGTTTTATTGCGGTTCGCCTGCCTCACGGCATTCAATTGGATGAGGCAGACGCGCAAGCTGCGCTGGATTTCATCAATGCAGATGAGGAAATGACCGTTAATATTCAATTAGCAACCTCTGGCATGGTTGAGGCGCTGAATAGTGCCGGATTGGCTATTAGCGATTTCAACAAAGGAAATATTAAGGCACGTCAACGCATGATTGCGCAATATGCTATTGCCGGGCAACGTCAAGGAGCGGTCATCGGCACAGATCATGCCGCGGAAAGTGTGACAGGTTTTTTCACGAAATTTGGTGATGGGGCAGCGGATATTATGCCGTTGTGGCGTTTAACAAAAGGGCAAGGGCGTCAGCTTTTGATGGCGTTGGCAGCGCCGGAAGCTTTATATATGAAAGTTCCGACAGCAGATCTGGAAGAGGAGAAACCGCAATTGGCAGATGAAGCGGCACTCGGCGTTTCTTATGAAGCGATTGACGCTTATTTAGAAGGGTGTGAAGTTGCGACGAGAGACGCGGAAACGATTGAACGTTGGTACCGTCAAACAGCGCATAAACGTCATTTGCCGGTTACGATATTCGATACTTTCTGGCGATAGGAAAAAAATAATGAGAGGTGGGAAATTAGAATATGGATATGATGGCAATGGTCTTCATCGGAGTGGCAGGATTATCCTGGTTTCTCACTTATGCTTTGTGCAAAATAGCAGTGCGCTATCAATGGTACGATAAAGATTCTCATGGGATTAAAGAGAAAGGACTGCAGGTTCCGGCTTTAGGCGGAATGGCATTGTTTGTTAGTTTTTGGCTCGGGGTATGGGTGCTTTTTCCTCAGATGATATGGCAAGGAAATTTATTGAGCGTGTTATTGGCGTCAGCGGTGATTGTGATAACGGGGATTATTGATGACTTCGTGGAATTAACACCTATAAAGAAGACACTCGGTATTCTCGTGGCAGCAAATATTGTCTATTTCATGGGACAAATTACTTTTTCCACGAAACTGCTTCCCAACTTGCCGACACAATGGTTTGAGCTATTGACGTATGTAGCGACTATCAGCTGGATTTATGCGGTGACCAATGCCGTGAACTTATTGGATGGTCTAGATGGTTTGGCAGGGAGCGTGTCATTGACCAGCTTGATTACGTTAGTGCTCATCAATTATTATTTCAGTCAATCGATTCGTTTGACGAATTTTGTAATGCTAATATTGCTGACGGCGGCAATTATCGGCTTTCTGCCACACAATTGGTATCCCGCCAAAATATATTTAGGCGACACAGGTGCATTGTTCATTGGATTTATGTATGCGACCTTAACGGTTTCCGGTTTGAAAAACGCGACGTTTTTCTCTCTGCTTGTGCCGGTCGTTTTGTATGCGGTACCGATTTTTGATACGGTATATGCGATGTGTCGGCGAGTATTATCAGGGCAATCACCGACGCAAGGCGACAGGGAACATTTACATCACCGCTTGTTGCGTTTCGGTCTCCCGGAAAAGCAAGTGGTTTGGGTAATGGTCGGCGTCACGATTCTTTTCTCGGCGTTGGCAGTCCTTTCGCATTTGTATCCAGAATTGCGCCGAGAGTTGATTCTAACAATCATCTCGCTTGTTCTAGGTATGATTCTCGGCATGAAGTTGCTTGCCCGATTGAACAACAAATAGCATAGACTTATTAACAGATGTTGAAGGCGTTGAGCTTTCGGCATCTGTTTTGTGTAAGAGATGAAATGCACTGTCGGCTGGATGCGCTTGCAAACGAGGCGTATTTTTTGAAAAAATATGCACTATATAGTGGATAAATCTTGTTCATTCGTGAAAAAAATGGTATCCTTAAAGTATCTAGCGCCAGTTCTGTTATGCTAAATAGCCAGCGCTAAATATTTAATTCAAAGGAGTTTTCATATGGTAAAGAAAGAATTTCATGTAGTAGCTGAGACAGGTATCCACGCACGTCCTGCAACATTATTGGTACAAACAGCAAGCAAGTTCTCATCTGATTTGAACTTGGAGTACAAAGGCAAGTCAGTAAACTTGAAATCAATCATGGGCGTTATGTCTCTAGGCGTTGGTCAAGGTGCAGACGTTACGATTACTGCTGAAGGTGCAGACGAGCAAGAGGCAATTGCAGCCGTTGAAGAAACAATGAAAAAAGAAGGCTTGGCTGAATAATATGACTCATTTAAAAGGAATTGCAGCGAGTGATGGCATTGCGATTGCACCTGCGTACTTATTGACGGAGCCAGATTTAAGTTTTGAGCGTAAAATTATCGAAGATTCTGCAAGTGAAATTGCACGTTTAGATGCTGCGATTGAACAAGCAACTGCTGAAATTACAGCAATTCGTGACATTGCCAAAGAATCATTAGGGGCAGAAGAAGCACAAGTATTTGAAGCGCATTTATTAGTCGTTGCCGACCCGGAATTGACAGGTCAGATTAAAGCGACAATTGAAGCGAATAAGGTCAATGCGGAAGCTGCTTTGAAAGAAGTTTCTGAAATGTTTATTAATATTTTTGCATCGATGGAAGACAATCCGTATATGCAAGAACGTGCGGCTGATATTAAGGATGTTTCTGAGCGTGTAATGGCTGCTTTATTAGGCGTTAAATTGCCGAGCCCGGCAACAATTAGCGAAGAAGTAATCGTCATCGCACATGATTTGACACCTTCAGATACAGCACAATTGAACAAACAATACGTGCGTGCATTTGCAACGAATATCGGTGGACGTACTAGCCACTCGGCGATTATGGCACGTTCATTAGAAATTCCTGCGATTGTAGGAACGAAATCCATTACAGAAACAGTCAAAGACGGCGATTTACTTATCGTTGATGCTTTGGAAGGGATTGTTATTGTGAATCCAACGGAAGCGCAAGTAGCAGATTACCGAGTGAAAGCAGAAGCTTTTGCCGCACAAAAAGCGGAGTGGGCGAAACTTGTATCTGCGCCTTCTGTAACAAAAGACGGCAAGCATATTGAATTAGCAGGTAATATCGGGACACCGAAAGATGTTACCGGCGTGCTTGATAACGGCGGTGACGGCGTTGGTTTATACCGTACCGAGTTCTTGTACATGGATTCATCAGACTTTCCGACAGAAGATGATCAATACGAAGCTTATAAAACAGTGCTAGAGTCAATGAAGGGCAAAGGTGTTGTCGTTCGTACAATGGATATTGGTGGCGATAAAGAATTACCGTATTTGCAATTACCTCATGAAATGAACCCATTCTTGGGATATCGTGCAATACGTATTTCCTTGGATCGTCAAGAAATGTTCAAAACACAATTGCGCGCTTTATTACGTGCATCAGTGCACGGCGATTTGCGCATTATGTTCCCGATGATTGCAACATTGCAAGAATTCCGTTCCGCTAAGAAAATCTTAGACGATACAAAAGCGGAATTATTAGCAGAAGGTGTAGCCGTATCAGACAGCATTCAAGTAGGTATCATGATTGAAATTCCTGCTGCTGCTGTATTGGCACATCAATTCTCTAAAGAAGTAGACTTCTTCAGTATCGGAACGAATGACCTCATTCAATATACGATGGCAGCTGACCGTATGAACGAACAAGTTTCTTACTTGTATCAACCATATAACCCGTCAATCTTAACGCTAATCAAACATGTGATTGATTCTTCTCATAAAGAAGGCAAATGGACAGGCATGTGCGGAGAGATGGCAGGCGATCAAACAGCCGTACCATTGTTGTTAGGGATGGGCTTAGATGAATTCTCAATGAGCGCTACTAGCATCTTGAAAACAAGAAGCTTAATCGCTAAGTTAGACTCTAAAGAAATGGAAGCTTTAGCAGACAAGGCGATCAATGAATGTACAACTGCGGAAGAAGTAGTAGCATTAGTTGAAGCAGCAGTTGCAAAAGCAAACGCATAATCAAATTAAATGAAGTATCAGCGAAATAATTTGCTGGTACTTTTTTAATTGTTGCGTCGCTGTTTCTGATACCGATAACAGCTTGAAAGTTCAAGGTAGAGGAGTAAAATGGGTGTATCGCTTATAAGAAAGAGGGATTATATGGATATCCGATCAGTAGAATTTGATCAGCAATATTATTATGAAGGAGTGCTAGGTGCGCAATATACACCGAAAGGGACTACCTTTGTTTTATGGGCACCGACAGCGGTACAAGTGGAGTTGATTTTGTATCAGACGGTAGCTTTCGATAGTTCAATACGCGAAGAGCGATTGATGACACGAGGTGATAAAGGCGTCTGGACAGCGACGATACCGGGTGATTTACACAATACGGCTTACAATTATCGTTTGAGATTTGCCAACGGCGAACAGCGCATAGCGAATGATCCATATGCTTACGGTGCCGTTATGAATGGTATGCGTAGTGTTGTATTGAATCCGGAATTGACACGTCCGAGTGGATGGGGTGAGCGGATGGCACCTTTTGCTGAGGCGACAGATGCGGTGATTTATGAATTGCATATTAGAGATTTCTCAATTGCAGAGAATAGCGGCATCTCACATAAGGGGAAATTTCTCGGCGTTATCGAAAAAGGAACGCAAACACCGACCGGGCAAGTAACTGGCTTAGATTATTTGAGCAGCCTAGGTGTGACACATGTGCAATTTTTGCCGATGTATGATTATGCATCCGTAGATGAAGCAAGCAACGCACCTCAATATAATTGGGGATATGACCCGCTTAATTACAATGTGCCTGAAGGAAGCTATAGCACAAATGCGGCGGAACCGGCAACGCGTTTAATCGAAATGAAGCAGATGATTCAAGGCTTACATCATCGAGGATTGCGAGTGATTATGGACGTGGTTTACAATCATGTTTACGAAATGGCGCAGCAAGCCTTTGAGAACGTGGTGCCCGGTTATTTCTACCGTTATGAAGCTGATGGTAAAACACTTGCAAATGGTACGGAATGTGGTAATGACACAGCTTCTGAGCGATTGATGTTGCGCCGTTACATGGTTGACAGCATTACTTACTGGGTACGTGAATTTAATTTGGACGGTTTCCGCTTTGACTTGATGGGCAACCATGACATTGAGACAATGAATGCGATTCGTCGAGCGGTAGATAAGATAGATCCGAGCATTATCATTCTTGGAGAAGGTTGGGATTTGAATACACCTTTGCCACGCGACCAGAAAGCAATTCAAGCAAATGCTTATCGTATGCCACGTATTGCTCACTTCAGTGATTCAATGCGCGACAGTGTGAAAGGGAGCGTCTTTTACGCAGAGGAAGGTGCGTTTGTTAATGGTGAACCCGGTTTTGAAAGACTGGTATTGGAGAATTTATTAGGCGGAGCAAATCTTGATAAAGATAAAGCACATTTCAGCGCCCCGAATCAAGTGATTCAATATGTGGAAGCGCACGATAATTTCACGCTATATGACAAATTAGTTCATACGAATCCGCAAGACGATGAGCAAACGCGTCAGAAGCGCCATACTTTAGCCACTAGCATGGTCTTGTTGGCACAAGGTGTTCCATTCTTGCATGCCGGGCAGGAGTTTTTGCGGACAAAACAAGGTGTTGAGAATAGTTACAAATCACCGGACGCTATCAATGTGTTCGATTGGAGTCGAGCGGAACAGTATCATGAGGCGATTGATTATGTCAAGGGGTTGATTGCAGTTCGTAAGGCGCACGCTATTTTCAGAATGACGAATTATGAAGCGATTGCTGAAGCGGCACAGCCGATTCAAGTGCGCGATGGGGTGATTGCTTATCGCTTGAATGAATATGTTATCATCTTCAATGCGAATGAAGCAGTGGTGGAAGTTGCTGATATCCCGACCGGAGACTACACAGTCCTCGTCCAAAATGGTATCGCGAACCCAACCGGTTTGACACAATTGGCAGTACACAGTTCAGTGGAGGTTGCTCCGCTTAGCGCATGGGTTTTGGAGAAGATAGCAAACTAAGCACAAACTTCTTATATGTTCATTGAATAAAACGAATGGAATGCGAACTTTTTTCACGATTTGTATGAGGCGCTACTTCATATAAATCGTGTTTCTTTGTGAGAGAAATGAAGTTTTTTCATTCACTTTACGCGAGGTTTTCTGTATAATAAATAAGCTAAATTAGTTTAAGTGAGGCTTTAGAAGAATATGACATACCAAATAGAGAGTTTGACGCGTGAAGCATTGTTAGCGCAAACTCGTACGGAAACATTTATACAGAATCAACAGTATCATGGCGATTTAGGCGCAATTTATACGGCGGAACAAACTGTGTTTAAGTTATGGGCGCCGACAGCGGAGCGTGTAGAGTTGTTAATTTATGATGGACACTACGGCGGCTTACAGGCGATTTACCCAATGGCGCAAACGTCTGACAGACAGGTGTATTTTTTTGCAAAAGAGGGTGATTGTCACGGCATGACATATCGCTACCAGTTGAGCTTTCCTGACGGGACAGTAACTAAGACGGTGGACCCGTATGCTAAGGCGGTGACGGTCAATGGGCAACGAGGTGTAGTTGTGGATCTGTCTCGGACGAATCCGGAGAATTGGGGCGAGCGATTGGCACCATTGCCGTTGGAGGAAACTATCGTTTACGAATTACATATTCGAGATTTCACGTCGTCTAAGCAAAGCGGCGCAAAACATAAAGGAAAATATTTAGGTGTTATAGAGAAAGGAACTGCCAATTCGAATGGTGAGAGTACCGGACTTGATTATTTGCAAGAATTGGGTGTGACCCATGTGGAGTTGTTGCCGTTTTTTGATTATGTGACAGTGGATGAAACATTGGAGAATCCGGTGGATTATAACTGGGGTTATGACCCGCTTAACTACAACGTGCCTGAGGGCTCGTATGCAACGAATGCTTATGACCCGTTCGTGCGTATTCGTGAATTGAAACAGATGATTCAAGGATTACACGATGCGGGAATTCGTGTCATTATGGACGTTGTGTATAATCACGTCTATCAAGTTGAACGCCATCCATTCCACCACACGGTTCCCGGCTATTTTTTCCGTCAAAATGACGATGGCTCTCTGTCGAATGGAACAGGAGTAGGAAACGACACCGCATCGGAGCGTCCGATGATGCGTAAATTTATTGTCGACAGTATTAAATATTGGGCGAAAGAATATCATATAGACGGTTTCCGCTTTGACCTGATGGGGATTCATGATGTGGAAACGATGCAGGAAGTTCGCCGAGCGCTTGATGAAATTGACCCGTCAATTATTGTGTTCGGTGAAGGTTGGGATTTGATGACGCCGTTGGCACATCATGAGAAAGCCAGCCATCACAACGCCCCACAAATGGCAGGCGTAGGTCAATTCAATGATGGTTTGCGAGAAGCGTTGAAAGGTAATGATTTCGAAGCGGCAGCCAAAGGTTTCGTGAATGGCGCTTGGTATCAAGAGCGTAAAGCGGCAATCAACATGATGGCGTGCTTGGATTATCAACATTATTTAGTACCGCAACAATTGATTCAGTATGTAGAATCGCATGATAATTTCACTTTATTTGACAAATTGCGTGGCGCCAGTCCGGAATTAGAGATGGCGACAATTATTCGCCAGCACCAATTGGCGACGACAATGGTGTTGTTGGCGCAAGGCATTCCGTTCCTGCATGCCGGGCAGGAATTTTTGCGGACTAAGCATGGTGTGCGCGACAGTTACAACAAGCCGGATACTATCAATCAACTCGATTGGGCTAGACGTTCACAATTCGCTGCCAATGTCGCCTATGTACAAAAAATAATCGCACTTCGCAAAGCGGAGCCGCTTTTCAGAATAACGGATTATCGTGCTATTCAGCAATCCATGCGTGTTTTGCGTGCGGACTATCAAATTGTCGCCTTACAGTTAGAGGACTACATTCTTGTATTCAACGCCCAACAGAACATCTTAAATTACGAATTGCCGGTAGGTGACTACCAATTAGTTGTTCATGACGGGGAAGTTTATGTAGATAATCAGCCAATTATTCAAGTTGATCATACAATTGCCATTCAATCTTATCGGCCATTAGTTGTAAAAAAATTGCAGAAACTGTCTGCTGAAAACTAAGGTTTTTCTAATGAGTGTGTAAGGTGAACTAAGTGGAAGGAAATACCTTCTCAAAGCTGAAATTGATTAAACCATGCGATTGCGAATCACTTTGATTTGCAACTTTAGAAAGAGAATAAATATGAGAGTTATCAGAATTTAATGAAAAAACTCTTATGAAAATAGTATAGTTTCGGTGAACCGAAACTGTTATAATGGCACAAGTGTTAAATTTAAGGAGGAATGATTAATGAACAAACAATGGAAAAAATTACTGACAGCAGTAGCGTTAGGCGCAATTGTAGGAGTACAGCCATTGAACGTTGTAGATACGATTGTTTTTGCTCAAGAAGAAGTGCAAGCAAGTGAAGCGGAGCAATCGGCTTTAGCACGTTTGGCAGAATATTATAACCAGATTCTTGAAGCGTATCGTGTCCATGGCAATCAAGGGGCTGCGAAGTATAGAGAATTAATTCCGACGATTCAAGTAGCATTAGTGGATGTGGAAACTGAAGAAGGTAAGACGAATGCAGTTAAAATTATTCTTGAAATGCGTCAATTAGTTTTGGTTGACCGCTCACCAGTGACGATTCGCCAAGAAGAGCGTCGCGAAGTAGTTCCTTTTACCACAGAAGAAATTATGGATAACACTTTGCCGATAGGCGAGCAAGTCGAAGATGTGAAAGGTGTCGACGGCGAAACAGTGACAACATTGGTCGTGACCTACGCAGGCGAAGAGAAAGTTGCCGAAGCAGTGAAAAAAGTGTCTACAACAGATGCTGTGAAACGCATTGTTCGTATCGGAACGAAAGAAGCTCCTAAAGTAGAACTCAAAGAAGAAGTGACCGAAGAAAGCATTCCGTTCCAAAAAGTAGAACGTGAGAATGCGACATTACCGAAAGGCGAGAGAAAAGTCGTTCAACCCGGTAAAAATGGTGTGGCTCGTATTACCTGGGTAGTTAAATACACTGACGGTGTAGAAACTGAAAGAAATGAAACTTCACGTGAAGTTGTGACGCCCGCAATGGACGAAATCACAGAAATCGGCACAAAAGAAGCAATGTCGTCAGCGCCTCAGTCTGAGAGTAAGGAATCCGCTTCAACAGAAGCAAATGAATCCAAACAATCGGAAAGCAAGCCGATGTCATCAGAGTCACAATCAGAGAGTAAATCGATGATGTCTGAATCACAGTCTGAAAGCAAATCCATGATGTCTGAGTCGTCCGCTTCAAGCAACAAGGAAATTAAGACGGAGAAACAAACATCAACAGAATCAGCAAGCAGCCAAGCAAAAACAGAAGACAAAACAAAACAATTGCCGCAAACCGGCGAGAGAACTCACGTTGTAGTATTCTTAGCGGCAATCACCTTAGGATTATCCTCATTGATGATGACTACTCGCAAAAAAGCGGAGTAATCGAATAATTATTCAACAATAAACTTCTACAAGGAAAGCAATCACCTTGTAGAAGTTTTTATTTTGGATAAGTTTCGCAATAATTTTGACATTTTTGTATTGCTGGTGTACACTAAGATAGCTTTTAGAAAATAAAATGAAAAAGGAGGAAAGTAGTGACATCATCGGATAGCGCCAGCCCTCATTAGATGTGAGGAGACGAGGATTGAGTTTATCGAAAGTTTCGGCGGGTAACTCAAGGTCAGTGCAGTCTAAAGTGATCGGTAAAAAACATTGCGCAAGCAGTGCAACAGAGCCTATCACACGCACCTAAAAGCAAATAGCAACGAAAGAGGTTTATTTGTTATGTGTGGAATTGTTGGTTTTATTGGAGAAGGTCAAGTGCAACACGCACTTGTATCAGGTTTAGAGAAATTAGAGTATCGCGGCTACGATTCGGCAGGTATTTTTGTAGTGGATCAAGCGCAACAAGGGCATCTCTTCAAAGAAGAAGGTCACATTGCGAAGTTGCGAGCGGCAGTTGATTTCGGATTGTCGGCAACAGTTGGAATCGGTCATACGCGTTGGGCAACACATGGACCGGCGACAACTTATAATGCGCACCCTCATCAGTCACAAAGTGGGCGTTTCACTTTAGTACATAATGGGGTTATTGAGAACTACGCTGAGTTGAAGGCGGAATATTTATCGGAAGAGACTTTCAAATCTGATACAGATACGGAAGTCGTGGTGGCGTTGATTGATTATTTTGCACGGAGTGAAGATTTGACGGCAAAGGAAGCGTTCCGCCGCGCTTTGAGCGTGATTGAAGGGTCTTACGCCTTCGCGTTGATCGATCAAACGCAACCCGGTACGCTTTACGCTGCCAAAAATAAAAGTCCGCTCTTGGTCGGGCTTGGAACGGGATTTAATGTGGTTTGTTCAGATGCCATGGCGACGATTCACTTGACGAGCGAATATATTGAAATCAAAGACAAGGAATTGATTATTTTGACGGCTGACCATGTACAAATTGAAACATACGACGGTGGAATTGTCACTCGTCCAAGTTATCAAGCGGAGTTGGATGCCGAAGATTTGGAGAAGGGCACCTATCCATTTTATATGTTGAAAGAGATGGATGAACAGCCGGCTGTCATGCGCCGTTTAATTCAAGTTTATCAGAATGAATCCGGCAACTTTGAAGTAGATGCCGATTTGACACAAGCCTTATTGGAGAGCGATCGGATTTATGTAGTGGCTTGCGGTACAAGTTACCACGCCGGTTGGGTTGGCAAAAACTTAATCGAAAAACTAGCCGGAATTCCCGTGGAATGTCATTTAGCCAGTGAATTTGCGTATGATTTGCCACTATTCAGCGAGCGTCCGTTCTTTATTTTTCTGACGCAGAGTGGCGAAACGGCGGATAGTCGCCAAGCTTTGGTGAAAGTCAACGAATTGAATTATCCGTCATTGACCATTACCAATGTAAAAGGGTCAACGTTATCGCGAGAAGCAACGTATACTTTGCTCTTACACGCCGGACCGGAGATTGCGGTGGCTTCGACGAAGGCGTACACCGCTCAAATTGCTGTCATGGCAATTCTTTCCGATGCGCTCCGTCAAGCAAAACGGCTACCAGCATCTTTCAATATGGCGCAAGAATTGGGTGTGGTTGCTTCGGTGATGGAATCCGTTCTCGCCGACAAAGAGGCGGTTAAGAATTGGGTGGATAGTCACTTGATGACAACGCGCAGTACATTTTATATCGGGCGTCTCTTGGATTATTATGTTGCCATGGAAGCGGCTTTGAAGTTGAAAGAAATCTCGTATATTCAAACAGAAGCTTTTGCGGCAGGAGAATTGAAGCACGGAACAATTGCTTTGATAGAAGAAGGAACGCCGGTTATTGCGCTAGTTAGTGACGAAGCGGTTGCCAGCCATACACGTGGGAATGTCGAAGAAGTGAAGGCACGCGGTGCAGTTGAATTGGTTATCTCCACCAAAAACGTTTCCCGTCCGACAGACGGTTTCATCTTGCCGAACATGGAAACAATGCTCTCGCCGTTAGCAATGGTTGTGGTAACACAGTTGATTGCGTATTATACGGCATTAGGGCGCGATTTGGACGTCGATAAACCGCGCAACTTAGCAAAGTCGGTTACCGTCGAGTAAGCATCATGGAAAAATCCCACTGATAAATCAGTGGGATTTTTGTGTCAGCAACTATTTGAAATGCTTCACAGAATCGAACAAAATAACGAAAAACAACCCGAAGGCAATGGTTAATACGATATGCCCGATGCCGGCTATGCCTGCAATCGCATGCGAATCGCCAAGTTGATACACCGTTACGAGTCCGCGAACAAGCATCATGACCGTCGTCAACAAGACACCGCCATTATAAACGAGCATGAACATTTTGAATTTTGGATGCTGTGACAAATGGAATTGAGCCTCCAATAATAAGACAATCAAGAAGAAAAAAGTCCCTAACACCAACAAATGTGTATGTAAAGTATTGAGTTGCGTTTCTTCAGTGTAGCCGGTAACCAGCACGACCGTTCGATAGAACAAGCCGGACAACAGCCCCAGCGCCGTATAGAACGCACTCCATTTCACTAATTTTTGCATAAAAATCCCTCCCGAATAGTATTGTAGCAAATGCTGGCATTGCTTTCCAATATAAACTTTTAAGGAAAAGCGTACAAATCCCTTAGGATTATGTTAAGATATTAGCGTAAGTGTTTTCATGGTAGGAGGTACGAAAGCATGAAAAAAATTGTATTAGTAGACGATGAAATAGATGTAAGACAATCGATTAGCGCACTGGTTGATTGGGAGAAATTTGGTTTCGAATTAGTGGGAGAGGCTGGCAACGGACAAGAAGCCTTGTCGGTCATTGAAGAATTGCAACCTGATGTTGTGTTGACGGATATTCGGATGCCGATTATGGATGGGATTGAAATGAGTCACAATATTCACGAATTGGATCCGACCATCCGGATTATTTTCTTAAGCGGACATGAACGTTTCGAATATGCGCAATCGGCAATTCGCTTGAATATTGAAGAATACTTGTTAAAGCCGATTTCGATTGAAGATATCGAACAAGTTTTGCAAAGAGTGGGCAATTCGATTGATGAAGAGCGGCAACAAGCGCTCGATATGAAGCGTATGACTCAAGAATATATGAAGACATTGGATGCGATTCGCCGAAGCTATTTAGTAAGCTTAACCATTGATACGCATACACGTGCCGAAGAAGAGAAACTGCGTAATTTAGCTGAATTGTATCAAGTGAATTTAGCGGGAGATATGTATGTTGTCGTCAATATTGCTTTGTTAAAAGAGAATGAATTACAAGGCGTGGCGAGTGTTTCGCCTCAAGTGAAAGACCGGGTGTTTGCTGAAGAACTCAGTTGGGTTTCTTATTTGAAAAACACGCAGACGATTGTCCGAAAATATATGAATGCAGAAGTTTTCCGCCAGAATGATACATTGACACTCATTATTTCCGGCACGAAAGAGGAACTCGATAGCAACTTAGATACCATTTTATTGGATATCCAACAGACTTTTATCAAAACATATGACCTCGAAGCAATTATGGGTGTTAGCCGTTGTGTAGCGGGTTTGCATGAATTGAAGCGAGCGTATCGCCAAGCTACGGATGCTTTGAATTATTGCCGCTCCAGTGAAGATACGCAATGCGTGTACATGTCGGATATTGAGGCATTGAGTCCGTCATCCTTTGAATTGGACGAAATGATAGGCGAACGCCTTGTATCGGCTGTAAAAGTCGGCGACGAAGCCACTTTGAAAGAATTGAGTCGCGATATTTATCAAGAATATAATTTACGTCATTGTTCGGCAGAAACAGTCTATATGATTTATCTTGAACTCACTTCCAAAATATTGCGTATTTACGGTCAGATGGTACGAGAACCGGATAGACGTTGGAGTCATCATTTTATGGATGAAATGTTACAAGCCAGAACGGAATTATTGGAAGTGGTGTACCAGAAATTTCTCAATGGTGCCCAACATGCCCTGCGCCAAATCCGCGAGAACCGTGATGATATGAAAGAGTCACTCACTGTACAAGGTTTGAAAATTATGCGCCAAGAATACAGCGACCCGAATTTCAATCAGAAATCTTTGGCGAGTTTATTGCACATCAGTCCGAACTATTTGAGCAGTCTCTTCAAGAAAGAAACCGATCAATCGTTCAAGGAGCATTTAATTGAAATTCGTATGCAGAAAGCGCAAGAATTACTCCTGTCAACTGATAAGAAAATTTTGGAAATTGCGCAACTGACAGGTTATGTCGATCAACATTATTTCTCATACGGTTTCAAAAAATACTTTGGCAAGTCGCCACGCCAAATGCGTGAGGAGCAAGGAGAGCGTGCGAAATGAAAGGAGGCAACGGAATGAAAACATTCAGAAGATTGCAAATTATTATCTTTGCGGTCTTGGTCGTCATTTCGTCTTCAGTGTTGCTGCTCGGTTTAGCCATTAATTACAGTTTCCAACAAGAACAATTGATGGAACAAATTACAACCTTAACCGAACAAAACGTGGCGCGTTCAGCCGAAGCCTTAGAAACAATGCTGACAACATTGGAAGGGAGCACGAAGTCAATTATCAATCAATTGCGTCCGAACATTTCGGATGAAAAACTGAGCGAGGTGTTAAAAGACAGCGTGGCGTTGCATGATAATATTTTTTCAATTGCGATAGCGGATGCTTCAGGCAAGATTATTCAGCACGCACCGGACCGTTTCCATCTCAAACATGATGCGCGGATGCAGTCGCAAACGTGGTATCAAGCAGAACGACAATATGATACCTCCCTTTATTCAGTGCCTCACGTCCAAAACCTGTTCGTCCGTCAATATCCGTGGGTCATTTCCAATACAGTTCCCTTCATGCGAGGTAATACGCCACATCTTCTCATTATCGATTACAAAAATGAAATGTTGGAGTTGTTTTTTGCAGAAGGAGAAATCGGCAAGCGGGGATATACCTTTATTTTGGATAAGCACAACCAAATGGTGTATCATCCTCAACAACAGTTATTGGCATCGGGATTGAAGCACGAAGATGTGTCAAATTTGCGCGATGAAAGCAAGCAAACATTGTATGACAGCTCGCAACAATCGATTATTGCCACGCGCCGTGTCGGCTTGACGCAATGGCGTATCGCCGGTAAAACTTATATTCAAGATATTTTGTCAGAGGCACAACAGCAGTTAGTACGCACTTCGATTTTGATTTTTGGAGTGGTTTTCGGAGTGATAGCCTTAGTTGCCTATGTAGCAGCCAATTATATTGCTCAGCCGATTCAAGCCTTGTCTAAACAAATGCGTGACTGGCATCAAGAAGCATCTTTCGAGGCGATTAGAGAAGAGGCACCTTATGAAGAAGCTACGCAACTCAATCGCTCGTATAATCAGCTTCGCCAAGAAGTACACCATTTGATGGCGACGATTAAGCAAGAAGAAGCCGCCTTACGCAAGAGCGAGCGCAATGCTTTGGAAGCACAAATTCAACCGCATTTTTTATATAACACATTGGAGTCTATTCTGTGGATGATTGAACGCGGCAAAACAAAAGAAGCATCTTTGATGGTGCGTTCACTCGGGAAATTGTTACGGATTTCATTGAGTAAAGGGAAAGAGTTTATTACGTTGGAACAAGAATTCGAGCAAGTACGAAGCTATTTGGCAATTCAAGGGATTCGTTACAAAAATCAGTTTGATTATCATGTAGAGTTGCCAGAACATTTGAAAAACTATGAAACAATCAAACTTATCATCCAACCCTTAGTGGAGAATGCAATTTATCACGGCATTTCTCGAACGGTTGATCCCGGTGAAATTCATATTGTTGCTCGTCAGGAGGCGACTTCTATTGTCATTGAAGTGAGCGATAACGGTCAAGGAATGAGTGAAGAACGTTTAGCGGCTGTTCGCCAACATCTCGTTCAAAAAGATGAAGAACTGGGTATTGGCATGCGCAATGTCCACGAACGTTTACAAATTTATTTTGGAGAACAATATGGTTTAACAATTGAAAGTGAATTGGATGAAGGAACTACGGTTTCTTTACGCCTGCCAATCGTAGCAACAGAAGGGGGCAACGCCAATGTTTAGAAGGTGGAAACGACTATTTTTATGTGTATGTCTGATATTGGTCGGATGCCAGAACGTAGTAACGCCGGCTAATGAAACGATTGATATGGTGTTGATTACTAAACATAATTTAGGTGATTATTACCAGACGATGTTGCGCGGAGCCCAAACTGCCGAAAAAGAAATTACTACAGTTAAAGTTCAATTTTTGCCGGTAGCGGATGAAGGTGATTTGGTGGCTCAGAGTGCATTGATTGATGAAGCTGTGGCAAATCAAGTTGAGGCAATTCTTATCAGTCCCAATGAGGCATCGGCTACTCAAAGCGCATTGCACCGTGCTAAAGAAGCCGGTATTCCGGTCATTGTCTTAGATTCTCCTGTGGCAATTGAAGGATTGACCTATGTTGGGACAGATAATGTAGAATTGGGACGAACGATTGCACAAAGATTAAAGCAACAGCAAGTCCAAGCTTCACAACTAGCAATCATTATGCCACAAGACTATAGCCGTAACATCGTGCAACGCGTTGAAGCAATCGAATCTGCTTTCTCTGAGCCAAAAATCTCTATCCTTACGTTACCGCAAGATCAAGATAAAGCTGTGGAGCAACTGACAGCTTACAAAAAAATGCATCCGGGTATTACTCAGTGGGTAACGATTACGGAACTGATGACGGAAGCGGCGGGGCGAGCGGTAAAACTAAACGGTTGGCAAGACGATATCAGCATCATAGGCGTTGACAGCAACACAACTATTCTGCAATGGTTGGAGCAAGGTATTATTGACAAGTTAATCGTACAGAACAGCTATGCAATGGGTTATTTGGCTGTTTATTCCGCTTACAACACGCGTCAGAACATCCCGACCACCAAATACCAAGACACACTTTATCTCGAAGTGACGAAGGATAATCTCTTTGACGAAGCGTTAGCGCCTTTATTATTTCCGATCAAATGATGATAACTTTTCGAAAGTTTTTAGTAGATTATTAAATGTAACCGTTTTATGAAAAGTGTTAGACTGTTTTTGTAAAAGAAATAGGATAAGGTGGTGACGTAATGAGTACAGCAACGGAATACATTCTAGATATTGATAATATTGTGAAGGAATTCCCTGGGGTGCGAGCGCTCGATAAAGCGCAATTGAAGGTGCGCCCCGGTACAGTACATGCGTTGATGGGAGAAAATGGTGCCGGAAAGTCAACGATGATGAAGTGCTTATTCGGTATTTACATTGAAGATGAAGGAACAATTCGCCTAAATGGCGAGCAAGTGCGTTTCGACAATCCTAAGCAAGCGCTCGAAAATGGCGTTTCAATGGTTCACCAAGAATTGAACCAAGTATTGAAGCGCAGCGTTATGGAGAATATTTGGTTAGGTCGCTTCCCGATGAAGCGCGGTTTTGTTGATAGCCGTAAGATGTATGAAGATACCAAAAAAATCTTTGAACAACTGAATATTGATGTCGACCCTAAGGTGTTGATTGGCAAACTATCCGTATCGCAACGCCAAATGGTGGAAATTGCGAAAGCGGTCAGCTATGATGCGAAGGTATTGATTTTGGATGAGCCGACGTCTTCATTGACGGCTCAAGAAGTGCGCCATTTGTTCCGCATTATCAATCAACTGAAAGAACAAGGTTACGGTATTGTTTACATTTCGCACAAAATGGAAGAAATTTTGGAAATTTCAGATGATGTGACGATTATGCGTGACGGACGTTGGATTGCAACAGAGCCGGCATCTGAATTAACAATGGATCGCATTATCCAGTTGATGGTTGGACGTGACTTGGGGCATTTATTCCCGCCACGTGACAATGTACCGGGCGAAGTGTCATTGCAGTTGAAGAATTTGACTGCGAAATACCAACCGAGTATCAAAGATGTTTCCCTTGATATTCGTAAAGGTGAAGTGCTTGGAATTGCCGGATTGGTCGGTTCGCGCAGAACGGAATTATTGGAATGTATTTTTGGAACGGCAACATTGGAAAGCGGCGAAATTTATAAAGACGGTAAATTGATTCAGAACCGTAACTCTCGTGAAGCTATCAAAAATGGTTTCGCTCTAGTAACCGAAGAACGCCGTGCGACAGGTATTTTTCCAATTGCAGATATTCGCTTCAATACAGTGATTGCGAATATTGGAGGCTATACAAATAAATTCGGTTTCGTCAACAGTTCAACAACAGAATCCGACACGCAACGCATGATTGACGCAATGCAAATTAAGACTCCGACTCAAAAGACGCAAATTCGCAGTCTGTCGGGAGGAAATCAACAGAAAGTAATTATCGGACGTTGGTTGTTAACAGATGCGGATGTGTATCTGTTCGACGAGCCAACGCGCGGAATTGACGTTGGAGCGAAATACGAAATTTATCAACTAATCTTAGACTTAGCTAAGCGCGGCAAAACCGTTGTCGTTGTATCATCGGAGATGATGGAATTGATTGGTATTACCGACCGCATTGCTGTTATGTCAAACGGCTATTTAGCAGGTGTTGAAGATACAGATAAATTAACGCAAGAAGAAATTATGCGTCTGAGCGCATTGCATTTATAGGAGGATTAGAATATGTCAGAACCTAAATTATTGAAAGCAGACAATCAGAAGATTAGAGAGTTTCTGTTGAACTTCTCTTTATATATTGTATTGGGAGCAATGATTGTGACCATTATCTTAATGGATACATCATTCCTAGATGTCAAAAACTTCATTAACATTTTGGCGCAAGCATCAACGCGTATTATTATGGCGTGTGGAGCGGCCGGTTTAATTGTATTGGGCGGTACAGACTTGTCATCAGGACGTGTGCTCGGTTTAACTGCCTTGATTTCAGCGTCATTATTACAATCCGTAACTTATGCATCAAGAATGTATCCGGATTTACCGCAGTTGCCAATTATTGTACCATTATTAGTTGTAGTGGTAGTCGGCGCTATCTTCGGTTTGATTAACGGCTTCGGGGTTGCAGTGTTGAAAGTTCACGCCTTCATCATTACTTTAGGAACCCAATTGATTGCTTACGGGATTGCAGCCATCTACATGGAAAACCAACCGACAGGTGCACAACCGATTGCGAACTTTGATGACCGTTACCGTAATTTAGTAAATGGTACAATCAACTTAAGCGACGATATTAAGATCCCTTACTTGATTTTCTACGCAGCAGCAGTATGTATTGTTATGTGGATTATTTGGAACAAAACGCGTCTGGGTAAAAACATGTTTGCGATCGGAGGCAACATTGAAGCGGCAGAAGTATCCGGCGTTAATATCGTTAAGAACATTATGACAGTGTTCTTAATCGCGGGTATGTTGTACGGTTTAGCCGGCTTCTTGGAAGCAGGTCGTATTGGATCAGCGACGTCAAGTACAGGTCTAAACTATGACTTAGATGCTATCTCAGCAGCCGTTATCGGTGGGGTATCCTTCTCAGGTGGTGTCGGAACAATTCCAGGGGTAATCATCGGGGCAATCATCTTACAATTCATCAACTATGGATTAGTTTACGTTGGTGTTAACCCATACATCCAATACATCATCAAAGGTTTAATCATTATCTTGGCTGTATCCATTGACGTGCGTAAGTACATTAAGAGAAAATAAGCACATTTCGACAGACTTCGACTTCGAGTTGGGGTCTGTTTTTTAAGTTTTTGTATCAGAAGGAAGTAGTGCTCAAACCGCTTCAAAGGCTCAGCGTTGACTTCAATAATATCAAAGGGTACAATCATATTGAAGTAAACGCTTACTTCATCAACACACCGGATGCAAAGATTTTACGATGTTACTCATGTCGCAACTCACTCTACTAAACGCAGTCAACTTTTGAAAAGGAGCAAATGCAATGAAAAAATTAGAAGGAAAAGTAGCGTTGATCACAGGTGCAGCATTGGGCGTAGGAGCCGGAATTTGTGCAGTATATGCAAAATACGGGGCAAAACTTATTATGGTGGATATTGATTCGCAATTGGAAGAAACAGCAGATTATCTGAGAAAAGAATACGGCGCGGAAATTATAACAGCAAAAGCAAATGTGGCGGACTACCAACAAATGGTAGCAGTTGCCAAGCAAGGTGTTGAAACATTTGGCGCTATCCATATTGCATGTTGCAATGCCGGTGTCTGTCGTTTGGCACCTTTTGAAGAAATGGCTGAAGAGATGCTTGATTTCCATATTGATGTCAATATCAAAGGTGTTTGGAATACGTGTAAAGCAGTCGTTCCTTATATGTTGGAACAAAAAGGTGGCAGCATTGTGATTGCTTCATCTGTAACCGGAGATCTTGTAGCGGATGCCGGAGAAGCGGCTTATGCAATGAGTAAAGCAGCGCTCGTAGGTCTAACTAAATGTCTGGCCGTTGAATACGCTGACCGTAACATTCGTGTAAACTGTACACAACTCGGATATGCTCGCACGCCGATGGTCGAAAAAATGGCGCTGGATACCAATTCGGAAGATCCGGAATCAGTCATTAAAGGAATTGCAATTGGCGTACCGATGAAGCGACTGGCAACACCTAATGAAGTAGGAGAATTATTTGCCTTTCTGGGAAGCGAGGAATCCAGTTATTTAACAGGAGCACAAATTGTCATCGACGGTGGTAGCACCTTGCCGGAAACGATGACAATGGGAACGAATTAGATTAACCTTAAGAAGAAGGCGTGTGAACGACATTCTTTTTTGCTGTGTGCAAAAAACAAGACATAATAGAGAAAACAACGGTTAGAAAATTTATTCATCATAGATTTTCTAAAATCCATGATAAAAAATCGAATGGAAACGCTTTACACGACATGCTAAAATGAATTCATCAAATAAGCAAAGGAGCTAAACTTATGAAAAAGTTAAGTAAAGTATTGTTGGCAGTATTCTTGTTATTAGCTTACATTGTACCAGCTGTAACAGTTGTACGTGCCGAAGACAAAGATGTGAAAATCGGGGTAGCATTCTACAAGTATGATGATGCATATATGTCATCTGTACGTGTTGCTTTAGAGAAAGTTGCTAAAGAGCATGACAATGTAGAGTTGTTATTAAATGACTCACAAAACGACCAAGCAAAACAAAACGACCAAATCGATGTTATGATCCAAAAAGGCGTAGATGTATTGCTTATCAACGTTGTAGATACAGGAGCAGCAGAAACTGTTATCCAAAAAGCAAAAGATGCTAACATTCCATTGATTCTATTCAACCGTGAGCCAGCGACAGAAGTTGTGAAAGCTTATGACAAAGCTCGTTTCGTTGGAACAACTGCTAAAGAAGCAGGTATTATCCAAGGTCAAATGATGGTTGAATTGTGGAACAGCGACAAGAAATTCGACCGCAACGGTAACGGTACATTGGATTATGTAATGTTAATCGGTGACGCTGAGAACCCAGAAGCAATCGCTCGTACTAAATTCTCAGTAGATACATTAACAGAAGCAGGTATCAAAGTGAACAAATTAGGTGATCAAGTAGCGAACTGGGATGCTGACAAAGCGAACACAGCAGTATCAGCTTGGTTATCTAAAGATGGCGACAACATCGACATCGTTATTGCAAACAACGACTCAATGGCATCAGGTGCAATCGCAGCTTTACAAGCAGCAGGCTTCAACACAGAAAAAGGTACTGAAAAGTACATTCCAGTATACGGTGTAGACGCAACTGATGAAGCAGTTGACTTGATTTCTCGTGGCATTATGACAGGAACTGTTAAACAAGATGCTGAAGGTATGGCTAAAGCAGTATTCGCGTTAGGTTATAATGCAGCACAAGGTCGCGACTTCGTAGAAGGAACAGACTACAAGTACGACGAAACAGAAGTATCTGTACGTATCCCATACCAACCATACGTATCAGAATAATATTTGATCATATTCCCCTTAATATGATAAATTATTTCGAGAGCGATCACTTCGATTGCTCTCGAAATGTTTTTACAGGAGGTCGCGATGACGAAGGAAGAGAAGAAACCGAAACATAAGCGCAAAAATTTATACGATGACATCAATATTTCAGAACGCTCAATCAATATTTTTATTGTGGTGATTGTTATGCTACTATTGATTGCGTTATATTTCGGGTTACGAAAATAATCGTTTGCAAACTATGTGAAAGTTTTATATAATTTTGTATATAAGTGAACAAGGAAGGGATTGGGATAAAGTGTGGTTTGACACTCACGCGATTGGTGTGAA
The DNA here is from genome assembly GCA_026131555.1 of Aerococcaceae bacterium NML190073. Taxonomy (GTDB): domain Bacteria; phylum Bacillota; class Bacilli; order Lactobacillales; family Aerococcaceae; genus Abiotrophia. The sequence continues at coordinate 80,820 of JAMXJH010000003.1, forward strand.
TCAATCAGTGAGTACCGCATTTTGTCGCATCCCCTTTTGTTTGGCTGGATAAATTGTAAATGAAAGAAGGCTGATGAGATGATTGAGCTGATTGCAACAGTGGAATCTATCCCTCAAGCGAAAGCATTATTAGAAGCAGGCGTTGATTGTCTGTATTTCGGTGAAGACGAGTTCGGGTTACGTTTGCCATACTCCTTCACTCGTGATGAGCAACGAGCGCTAGTCGAACTTGCCCACATCCATGGCAAAAAAGTTTCTATCGCAGTGAATGCAATTTTTCATAATGACCGCATTGTTAAAATTGCCGATTATTTGCGGTTTCTTAAAGAGTTGGCGGTGGATTCAATTACAGTAGGGGACCCCGGTGTAATTCAAATTATGCGACGTGATGATTTATGGATTCCGTATCGTTATGATGCGCAAGTTATTGTGACGAGTAGTAAGCAAATCAATTTTTGGGCGAAGCGTGGAGCGGTTGCTGCCGTGTTAGCGCGAGAAATTCCGCAAGTTTCGTTGGAAAAGTTAATGCAAGATGTTGCGATTCCGGTGGAGTTCTTAGTCTATGGTGCAACGTGCATTCACCAATCAGGACGCCCGCTCCTCCAAAATTACTTTAACTACATTAAGAAAACTGAATCGGTCGGGCGCGACAGAGGTTTGTTTCTTTCTGAACCGCGAAAGGAACACACACATTATTCGGTATATGAAGACCGTAATGGAACGCATATTTTTGCTAATAATGATGTGTTGATGGCGCTACACTTGGATGAATTGACGAAGATGAATATCACTCAGTGGAAATTGGAAGGCGTCTTCTCACCTGGGAATAATTTTGTGGAAATTGCGCGTTTGTTTGCGCGTGCTCGTGATGTGATTCAAGCAGGTAAATGGACATCTGAACGCGCACAGGCATTGGCAGAACAAGTACGGCAATTACATCCGACAGTGAGGGGATTGGATACAGGATTTTACCTGTTTGACCCTAATCTTGTGAAGTAATAAACGAGGTGAAAAGATGACAAGAATAGTGAAAAAGCCGGAAATATTAGCGCCGGCAGGAACTTTAGAAAAATTGAAAACAGCCATTACATATGGTGCGGATGCTTGCTTTATTGGCGGTGAGCGCTATGGCTTGCGCAGTAGGGCCGGCAATTTCGATTATGATGAGATTCGCGAGGCGGTTGAGTTCGCGCATGCGCATGGCGCCAAGGTGTATGTAGCCGCTAATATGGTGACACATGAAGGTGACGAAGAAGGTGCGGGCGAATTTTTCAGAACGATACGTGATATTGGCATTGATGCTGTCATTGTATCAGATATGGCACTGATGGATATTTGTGCGAGCGATGCACCAGGGTTACCGATTCATTTGTCTACGCAAGCGTCGGCAGCCAATTACGAAACTTTGAATTTTTGGAAAGAAGAAGGATTAGAGCGAGTCGTATTGGCTCGGGAAGTGTCGATGGCGGAAATTCGTGAGATGCAAGCCAAGGTAGATGTTGAGATTGAAGCCTTTATCCATGGCGCCATGTGCATTTCTTATTCAGGGCGCTGTGTACTATCAAATCATATGTCGCACCGTGATGCCAATCGTGGCGGATGTTCACAATCTTGCCGTTGGAAATACGGTTTGTTTGATATGGATTTTGCCGGGAATAAGCGCGTGGTTGGTGCTGGAGAAGCAGGTATTGATGAACCTTACTCCATGAGTTCAGTAGATTTAGCGATGATTGAACATTTGCCGGATTTGATTGAAGCGGGTGTCGACAGTTTGAAAATTGAAGGGCGAATGAAGTCGATTCATTATGTGTCGACAGTGTGTAATGTTTACCGGGCGGCAGTTGATAGTTATTGCGAGGATCCGGATAATTATGAACTGAAGCAAGAATGGGTGGACGAACTTTGGAAGGCTGCACAACGTGAATTGGCGACGGGCTTTTATTACAGTAAACCAAGTGAGCATGAGCAATTATTTGGTCCTCGTCGCAAAATTCCGGCGTATTCATTTGTAGGGCAAGTGATTGGTTACAATCCAGACACGCAAATGGCTATTATTCAGCAACGGAATAACTTCGGCATTGGGGATACGATTGAATTTTACGGACCGGGGATGCGCCATTTTGAACAAAAATTGATGCAGCTTTGGGACGAGGAGGGCAATGAGATTGAAGTGGCACCGCATGCGATGATGATTTGTCAGATAAAAGTCGCTCAGGCGGTCAAGCCGGGAGATATGATTCGCAAGCAAAAGAGCGGGGGTGGCAGTCATTAAGATAAGTAAATATCGCAAACCGTTGTTGGTGGGACTTGCTTTCAGTATATTGGGTGTAGCCATGGCGAATCTAGCCTTTAATGGGCAAATATTGCAGTTGCCGACTTCAAGTTATGCCGGGTTAAGTATTTTAGTTGCCAGTCTTATTTTATGGATTGGCGTGGCGCCGGATTGGCCGAGTATTTTGTGTATTCTGTGTCTGGGAGTCTTGCCGGAAGTCGGGTTCAATAAGGCGCTAGCCATTTCATTTGGTAGCCCGATTTTTGCTTTTTTATTGTTTACATTTATCGTAACGTATGCGTTGAATCAGACGTGCTTTTTGCGGCGAGTGACGGCGTGGGTGCTCAATCACCCGCTCGCCCAAAATAGTCCGTGGCGTTTTATCGTGTTGTTTATGACGACGATTTTTGTGTTAAGTTGGTGCTTGTCGCCGACGGTTATCTTTATGTTTGTATTTCCTTTGTATGAAGAGATTTGCGCCCAATTCGGCTGGCAAAAAGGCGACAGACAAGCCGCACTGGTGCTGATTGCTTTATGTATTGCGATTTCGATTGGTACGGCAATGACGCCAATCAATCATGTTTTTGCATTGACGGCATTGAATTTGTACGCAAATATGACTGAACAAGTCATTACGCATACGGCTTACATGAGTTTTATGATGCCAACCGGATTGGTGTTGTATTTAATTTTATTAACTTCGTTGAAATGGGTTTTCCGCTTGGATTTAACAACTGTTAAGCTTGGGAAAGTACAGTCACTTCAGGAGTTGCCTCCTGTTAATCGCCGTGAACGTCTGATTGTTGCCGGCTTTGTGGGCATGATTTTGATGTGGTTGTTACCGGAGATGTTGAGTGGAATGCTGCCTGGCGTTGCGCGTTTTTTCAAAGGGATGGGTTTGGCATTCCCGCCGATGTTGATCGTGGTATTGTTTGCGGTGCTACAAGAGGAGGGCAAGGCTTTGTTGGATGTCCCCCATGCGTTAGCTAAAGGTGTCCACTGGCAAAGTATGTTGTTAGTTGGCGCAACATTGGCGCTAGGTAGTGTATTGGCATTGCCCGAGATGCAAATTGTTGCGTTGTTGCAGCAATATTTGACACCGTTTGTACTGGGAATGTCACCTTTGATGATTGTTGCCTTTTTGCTGGTTTGGACGGGAGTGCAGACCAACTTTACTTCGAATTTAGTGACTGTGACCATGGTGACGACATTTACGTTGACGATTTATCAGGCGCAGCCGGAGTTGGGCATTCACTTGGCGGTCGTTTGTTGCTTAATCGGCTTTATGAGTTCCTTGGCGTTTTCGACGCCGCCCGCTATGCCGTATGTGGCGATTTCAGTTGGCTCCGGCTGGGCGAATAGCCGTTTGGTATTGGCTTGTGGTCTATGGATGCTTTTCTGGGGAATTGTGACGGCTTTGTGGATTGGCTACCCGTTGGGGAGTGTGTTTTTGTAAAGGAGGAAGGTTATGTTATCGGTTCAACGTACAAAAATTGATGCTATCGACCGTGAGTTAGTGCGTTTGTTAGAAGCGCGAATGCAAGTGGTTGAAGAAGTGGCGCGCATTAAGCGCGAGCACCGATTGCCGGTCTTAGATGTCGCGCGCGAAGCACAAGTAATCGAACGTGTAACCGGCTATTTGGAAGACAGTCGCTATGCGGATATGGTTGCAGAACTTTACACACATTTGATGCGTCTATCGAAAGAACATCAACGACAACAAATGTAGTGCAGGAAGTTATGCAGACTTCCAAAAAAAGATCCCATCACACTTTTGAAGAGGTGATGGGATTGTTTGTTGTAAGAGAAGTGATTTGGGTGAGGTGAGTACGACTATAAATATCCGACTTTCCCGCGGAAATCAGCGAGAGAGTTAAAACCATAACGAGCCATTTCATCTTGTAATTCTCGCAATAAGCGTCCAAACACGCTGCTTCCTTCTTGATGTAATGCTGTTCCGACCTGAACCATGCTCGCTCCGCATAAGATATGTTCGAATACATCGCGTCCTGTCGTCACACCTCCTGTTCCGATAATAGCAATCGCCGGATTCAACCGCTGATAGAAAGCATGAACATTCGCCAATGCGGTCGGCTTAATGCAAGCACCACCGATACCGCCGAATCCGTGTTTCGGTGCAATACTCATCGACAAATCATGGATATAAACGCCATTTCCTAAACTGTTGATGCAATTCACAAAAGCTAAAGGAAATTGATTGAAGATTTCCGCTGCTTGATCAAAATGCACCAAATCAAAATACGGCGGCAACTTAATGCCTAATGGACCATCATATAATGCAAAGGCAGTTGTCAACAATTGTTGTGTTTGCTCGAAATCATACGCGGTTTGCGGCTTGCCCGGTACATTCGGACAAGACAAGTTTAATTCGACGAAGCCTTTGAAGTTTGCTTGTTGAATACGTGTCAACAACTCCGGTAAGTCATCGGCTTGCAGCGGGCTAATCGATAAGAAACGGGTAGATGCTGCTGCATCGCTTTCACTCTTTAAGAAATCCAAGTAATAATCAATGCCGTAATTCGGCAACCCCATTGAGTTGATACTGTTGCTAGCGAAATCAAAGTAACGTGGCTCCGGATTTCCGGTGCGTAGTTGAAGTGTGGCGGTTTTGGTAACGAAAGTTGCGGCACTTGATTGAGCGACTTCTTGCAATTCTTCCGTTGTCATACACATGACACCTGCTGCGTTCATTAAGCAATTTTTGAATGTGACTTGTTGGATGACTGTTGACATATCCATGGGAAATTCCTCCTTTTTGTTCAAAAAAACGACCAGCAATCGCTATTCTGGTCGCACAAAAAGACACCCGTTGTTACACAGACTCATCAAGTATATTTGCATTGATGTCTTTCATGCTTCACAGAACATGATTAAAGCTTATGCACAGTATAGCGAAATTAGAAGAATGGGTCAAGGGTTCATGACATCAAAATATCCGAAATAAGCAGTAGCATAAAGTAACACAAAAATAGCGGTTAAGCACAGATTGGCTTAACCGCTATTTTACCTTAAGGCTCATAAATTGAATTACTTATATGTCAATCCGATTGCCTTTTCCATGCGTGCGAGCGTAGCGTTAGCTTTCTCGTTGGCTTTCACAGCGCCGGAAGCTAGGATATCCGTCAATTCGTGACTATGTAATAAGTACTCATAGCGCGCTTGAACCGGTTCAATCACTGCAATAATGGCATCAGCTAAGTCTTGCTTAAAGCGACCGTAACCTGTTGAGTGGTAGTCCGCTACCAAATCATCAATTGAGCGATTTGTCATACTTGAGAAAATTTGTAGCAAGTTAGCGATTGCCGGCTGATTTTCTTTATCGAAATTCACTTCGCCGATTGAGTCGGTAACTGCACTCTTAATTTTCTTAGTAACGGTCTTTGGATCATCCAATAAGGAAATGAAGCCTTTGATATTGGTATCCGATTTGCTCATTTTACTGAGTGGGTCTTGTAAACTCATGACCCGTCCGCCGGATTTAGGAATCATCGGCTCCGGTTTCACTAATAAGTCTTTCCCATTGCCATAGCGGGCATTGAAGCGGTCAACAAAGTTGCGTGTCAACTCCAAGTGTTGTTTCTGGTCTTCACCGACCGGCACGAATTGCGCATCGTACAAAATAATATCAGCCACCATTAATGGCGGATAGCATAACAAACCGGCGTTGACAGATTCTTGCTTGGCAGCCTTATCCTTGAATTGCGTCATCCGTTCCAGTTCGCCTAAACCGGTTTGACAAATAACAATCCAAGCCGCTTGCGTATGCGCCGGAACATCAGACTGGACAAAAATAGTTGCCTTATTCGGGTCGATCCCAAGCGCCAAGTAAAGAGCAGCTAATTGACGTGTCATTAAATGTAGTTTAGCAGGCTCTTGTGGTACTGTAATCGCATGTTGGTTGACGATACAATAAGTGGCATCGTATTCATCTTGTAAAGTTACAAATTGTTTCATCGCTCCGATATAATTGGCAATTGTCGGAATACCCGAAGGTTGTACCCCGGAGAAAATAGTTGGTTTCATCAAATTCACCTCTTTGCAAATGTATTCCCATTATAACGCAATTTGTTGGGAAAAACAAAGTTGTATTTGAATAAATGTGAAGAAATTGTGAAGAAAAATACGCATATCAGACTAAAGTTTGATTTATTCTTAACTTTCCCGAAAAGTATAGCCAACATCAAAAAATAGGCGTATAATAATCCGTGAGCAGCATGTTACGTCGTTTTTTTTGAAGAGAGGATGAATCAAAAATGGTAACATTATACACAACGCCGAGTTGTACATCGTGTCGTAAGGCGCGCGCTTGGTTGGAAGAACATAACATTCCATACGTAGAGCGAAATATTTATACAGAGTCTTTGTCGTTGCAAGAAATTAAAGAAATCTTGCGAATGACTGAAGAAGGAACAGAAGATATTGTATCGACACGTTCTAAAGCCTATGCGGACTTGAACTTGGAGATTAGTGAGTTACCACTCAACGACTTCTTCAAAATTGTTCAACAATATCCCGGCTTATTGCGCCGTCCGATTATGATTGATGAGAAACGCCTCCAAATCGGCTTCAATGAGGACGAAATTCGTCGTTTCTTACCGCGTGAAGTTCGTGCATTAGAATTACAAAAAGCGCGTGCTTTAGTGAATGAATAATCATCGGGCAAGCAACGTTATGAAAATATGGTTATGCAAAATAAAAGCGACTAATGTCTAGACGAATTGATTCCGTCTGACGTTTGGTCGCTCTTTTTGTTGGGAGGATAGAGATGGCGATAGAATCATAATTGACTTTTGAAGGCGCGCGCAATTTTTTTTTCAGCGTGGCGATACGGAATCTGATGTTGCGCTAACAGTGTTTGAAAGGCGGCTTGAGCCTGTTCTAATTGAGTGGTTTCCAACTCGATTTCGTAATCTGTTATGTTGAAGTAGGTTGTGCGATCCAAACAAAATTCACCACAATCACATTGGATAATCCAACGCTCTGTTTGCAAAGTGAGAGTCGGACGTAGTTGATTGAGTTCAATCTGATGTTTTTGAAGAAAGTCGATTAAAGTTTGCTCCCTAATATCCGGCACGTCCGGTACTGTTTGATAAGCGAAATGTTGCATTTGATTCAATTCGAGCGAGGCAACGTCACTTTGTGTTTGCTTAATCGTCCACTCGCTTCTCTCGGCAAAATTACGCAAACGCAAGGCGGCACGATGCATTTTGAGCATTTGGTCCGGCGTGTCGTAATAAGTGTTGTGTTGCACAATCGGGCAAGTGTTTTCCCGTTCAAAATAACGCAGCAACCGCTCGAATTCATCCTTCGTCAACATTGCTTTCAACTCAATTTCAACCGATTGGTTCATAACGGCTAACCTCCTCAAAAAAAGTTATTTTTTATGTCATTATAATCAATCAGAGGGGTTCAGACAATGGCAATAATGTGGTAAAATATTAAATGACGTGTGTTTTAAGCAGATGAAGGAGGGCACCAGAATGATGGCAGATCAATTTATTGAAGATTGGCAAGTGTTTCTTGAACCTTATCATCAAGCGGTAGAGGAACTGAAGCTGAAATTGAAGAATATCCGTAAGGAATTCAAGAATCAACAGCGCCATGCGCCGATTGAATTTGTCACCGGCCGAGTGAAAAGTCGCGAGAGTATCCTCGAGAAAATGGTGGTCCGCAATATTAAACCGGAAGACTTGCTGATTGGCGTACAGGACATTGCCGGCATTCGAATTATGTGCCAGTTCGTAGAGGATATTTACGAAGTTGCACATTTGCTTAAAGAGCGGACGGATTTCAAAGTTTTGTTAGTGCGTGATTATATCAAACATCACAAAGCTAGTGGCTACCGCTCTTATCACATGGTATTGGAATATCCTGTTCAACGTGTATCAGGTGAAGTAACGGTTATTGTAGAAGTTCAAATTAGAACTTTGGCAATGAATTTCTGGGCAACGATTGAACATTCTTTGAATTATAAGTACCGTGGCGAGTATCCAATTGAAATTCTGGAGCGTTTGGAACGCGCCTCGCAAGCTGCTTTTCGACTGGACGAAGAAATGTCAGAAATCCGTGATGAAATCCGTGAAGCGTTGCGTTTATTCGACCAACGCGACCCCGCCAAAAAGGAGGCAAGCTCATGAAGAAAGTCTTACTTTATGCTAATTACAAACCGGAGTCACAAGCGATTAAACAACAGTTGGTGAAATTACTTGAAGCTACGGACATCCAAGTAGTGGATCGTAGTAGCACCCCCGATTATGTCATCACTATCGGAGGAGACGGTACAATGTTATCGGCTTTTCACGAATTCCAGGAATTATTGGACACCGTTCAGTTTATCGGGATTCATACAGGGCATTTGGGTTTCTATGCTGACTGGCAAGGGCACGAATTGGAGCCACTCGTGAAGTGTTTGCAGAAAGCAAGCGGTAAGCGCGTTTCGTACCCGCTCCTTGAAGTGACATTGACTATGAGAAACGGCAGTCAACGCAAAATTCTAGCATTAAATGAATTCTCCATTCGTACCATAGCAGGTACAATTGTGTGTGATGTCTTTATTAAAGAATCGTTTTTTGAGACGTTTAGAGGCGACGGTCTGTGCATTGCGACGCCGACAGGGTCAACCGGGCTTAGTAAATCGCTCGGCGGTGCGGTGTTACATCCGCGTTTAGAGGCGATTCAGTTGACGGAGATGGCATCTTTGAATAATCGCATTTATCGAACGCTCAGTTCGCCGGCAGTTATTCCGAGTGATGAATACTTTGTGTTGAAACCGAGCGAGCGCAATAAAGATGTTGTCATGATGGTGGACCATAAGGCAGCGCGCTTGCCACAAGTTAAATCGATTCGTTTACAAGTAGCGAAACAGAAAATTCATTTTGCAAGTATTCGACACACCCATTTCTGGGATCGCGTCGAAAACTCGTTTATCGGACAAAAATAAAACAACAAGCAAGGAAGGAACTCTATCAATGAGCAAAAAATGGTTATCATTGGCATTAGCAACAATTGCATTAGCCGGATGTCAATACATTCCGGGTTTGAATCAACAGCAAGATTCTGCTGTAGTGGAAACAGAAAATAAAGCAGAAGAAGTAGTGGATGAAGTTGTGGAAATTGCGGCAGATACTACCTACTTAAATTTGGATGAAGCTGCTAAGAAAGAAGCGTACGCGGCATTGGACCGTGTTAAGAAAAGTTCCGACAGTTCTAAGACACCGCTATCCTACAGCCAAGTGAAAGAAATTACATCACAAGATGAGTATACGCAATTTTTGATTGACTCAACGAAAAAGCCGTTCGTCTTATTTTTGGGATATGATGAGAGTGCGTACAGTAAAGCATTCGCGCCTAAATTGAACCAATTAGCGAAGGAAATGGATGTACCAATCTATTATTACAATGTGCGTCGTCGTGCGCAAGATAGCAACTTTAAGCAGGCAATGGAATTCTATAAGATTGATTCCGTACCGTATGCCTTCGTCTTGCAAGATGCTAAAGTAAAAGGCAAAGTTAATTATGATAGTACGATGGCAGAAATCGAACAATTTTTGACCGAGTTCAAGAATATTCAGTAGAAAGTTAGGTTAACCGTGTGAAATTTAGTTGGCGCTATGAGTCGGATTATCCACAAACAGTGAAACTGTTTTTGAAAGAACAGAATATTCCGCGCAAGTTTGTTTCTTTTCTGAAGTTTTCGAACGGACGGATGTTGGTCAACCGGCAAGAAGTGACGGTTCGTTATCTTTTGCAAAAAGGTGATGAATTAGTATTGGAGGCTCCCGATGAAGCGAGTCATGAAACGGTACCGCCATCTTTTGCACCGATTGAGATTGTGTATGAGGATCGGGATGTATTGGTACTGAATAAGCCAGTAGATGTCGTATCGATTCCTTCACGCAAAGCGCCGGATACAGCGATGGCAAATCGAGTGAAAGGGTATTATATCCAGCAAGGTTACAGCGACCAAGTGATTCATATTGTCACGCGATTGGATCGACAAACATCAGGTTTGATGTTGATTGCCAAGCATCGATTGGCGCACGCTTTGCTTGACCAACAAATTCAAGCTAAAGGCATTGAGAAGATATATTATGCCATCTCTTCTAGAAACGATTGGCAACCTCATGGTGTGATTGAAGCCCCGATTGCGCGGTGTGGCGAATCGATTATTACACGCCAAGTGCATGAATCTGGGCAGTATGCGAGGACGGAGTATTGGTTGGAACAGTCGTTCCATGATAGTAGCTTGTTGCGTCTACAATTGCATACAGGTAGAACGCATCAAATTCGAGTACATTTGACCCATGAGGGTGGCGTTTTAGTAGGGGATGATTTGTATGGGGGGCGTTTGGAAGCGCCAATTATGCGGCAAGCGCTACATTGTGGCGAGTTGAAATTTCGCCAACCTTTTACCCAAGAAGTCATCCATTTGCATCAGGCGTTACCGGAGGATATGGCGACATGGGTGGCACAGCGGACAAAGTAGGACGTTGGGAAGGATTCTTATTGTTTGATAAGATAACGCCGCAGTATTAAATTCCCCTTTTGTAATGAGGGATTAGAACAGAAGAATGAATAGTAGTGAAGCTGAGTGTTTCGGATGGCGGACGCTTTGCAATCGTCAAAAGTATATAGGAGGTAGACAATTATGGAAGTATTTGGCCGCACATTTGAAGAAAATGTGGAACACATGCACAATTTGTTGCAAAGCAATCGGATGACCCGTTTCAGAACGGAATTTTTAGCGAATCATAGTTATGACCAAGCTAAATTATTCGATGCATTCAGCAAAGAAGACAGGGAGAAAGTGTACCAATATTTGTCACCTTCTGAATTAGCGAATATTTTTGATGCGTCAGAATTGGAAAGCGATCAAATGGACGAGTATTTCAGCGAAATGGGTAACTCATACGCAGCCGGGGTTCTAGGTGAGATGTACGCCGATAACGCGGTTGACGTGTTGAATGCCTTGAAAGATCGCGCGCGCGTAGCGACATTCATGAATTTGATGAAGCCGGAGAGTGCCAGAGAAATCAGTCAGTTAATCAATTATATGCCGGATACTGCCGGTGCGATTATGACGACGGAATTTGTAGCCGTCAAGGAAGAGTACACGGTTGGAGAGGCTTATCGCCATTTGAAAAATGAAGCGGTCAAAGCCGAGACGATTTATTATGTATATGTAATGGACGATCACAATCGTTTGTCGGGCGTTATTTCATTGCGTGATTTGATTGTGCATGAAGATGATCGCCTGATCGAAGACGTGATGAATAAACGGATTATTTCCGTTCAAGTAAATGATGACCAACAAGAAGTTGCCCGTATGGTGCAAGACTATGACTTGTTGGCGTTACCGGTTGTCGGCTTCGACAAAGAACTATTAGGAATTATTACCGTCGATGATATTTTGGACGTTATCCAAGAAGAAGCAGTCAGTGATTACTCCGGTTTGGCGGCGGTTGACGTTGATTCAGAACCGGATCATCCTTTCGGCGCAGCCAAAAACCGTTTGCCGTGGCTCATTACGTTACTGTTCTTGGGAATGGGAACGGCTACCTTAATCAGTCAGTATGAAGAGCTAATTGAGTCAGTCAGTGTGTTGTCTGCTTTTGTGACGTTGATTACAGGAACGGCAGGGAATGCGGGAACGCAATCACTTGCCGTGGCAATTCGCAAATTATCCAGTAAGAGCGAAGAAGATGAGTTCTTTAAGTCGTTCGGCTTTGAGTTGCTGACCGGACTTATTACCGGACTAATCGTCGGGATTACAATTGCTATCGTGGCAGGCTTATGGAAACAAAATCTTTTATTGGGAGCGATTATCGGTGTGGCAATGGCAGCGGCAATTTTTGTGGCGAACTTAGCCGGCTCGTTAATCCCTAAAGTGATGATTAAGATAGGATTTGATCCAGCTGTTGCCAGCGGTCCATTTATTTCCACCTTGAGTGACTTGACGTCTGTTCTTATCTACTTCTCGATCGCGTCATTATTCATCGAGCAATTGATGCGATAAAGCATAAGGAGGCAATGAGTTGTTACATTTCGAGTCAGATTATGTTGAAGGGGCGCATCCAAATGTGTTGCGAGCCTTATTGGAAACCAATCACATACCAGCGTCCGGCTATGGGACAGATGCCTTCACTGCCAGTGCCAAGGCAAAAATCGCTACAGCCTGCCAATTGGAAAACGCGCAAGTAAGCCTGCTGGTAGGTGGTACACAGACGAATGCGATTGTCATCGATGCCGTACTGCGCGCCTATGAAGGTGTGATTGCAGCCGACACGGGGCATATCAATCAATATGAAGCAGGTGCAATTGAGTACACCGGACATAAGGTACTGACTTTGCCTCATGAAGCAGGGAAATTAAATGCCGATTCACTTCGTGAATATTTGGTTGCTTTTTTTGCGAATCCGAATTGTACGCATATGGTCTTGCCGGGTATGGTTTACATTTCGCAACCGACGGAATATGGGACGCTCTACAGCAAAGAAGAATTGCAAGCTTTATCGCAAGTTTGCCGTGACTATCAGTTGCCGCTCTTTATTGACGGGGCACGTTTAGGGTATGCACTCGCAGCTGAAAGCAACGATGTGACATTAGCGGATATTGCGCATTATGCAGACGTATTCTACATCGGCGGCACCAAAATCGGCGCCCTCTGTGGAGAAGCGGTTGTTTTTACGAAGCAAAATGAACCGACCAATTGGACGCGTTTCGTTAAGAAACATGGTGCCCTTCTGGCAAAAGGGCGACTATTAGGTGTGCAATTCGATGCCTTGTTCACGGAGCGATTATATTTGACGTTGAGCCGGCATGCAGTTGATATGGCGATGCAAATCAAGCGCTCATTAGTAGCCAAAGGTTACGAACTCTACGTGGATTCACCGACCAATCAACAGTTTGCAGTGATGACACCAGAGCAGTTGGCACAGATTAGTCCATTTGTGAAAGTCGGCTATGGTGGCGTACTCGCTGACAAAAGAGTAATCGTTCGCTTTGTGACAAGTTGGTCTACAACACAAGCGCAAGTGGATGCTTTAGTGGCTGTTTTATGACATTGCTGCGACGAATAAGAATGAGATTGTGGTGTGTTCCTTGTAAAGGAAGGCACCGCTTGTTGTTACAACGCGAGTTAGTCGATGGAAATTTTTGGCGTAATGCGATGATGAGTATGGTATGATAATACTGTTTAAGAATGCCGGAGAGCAAATGGAGGGTTAAGGTTGAAGATAGTAATAGTAGGCTGCGGAAAGGTCGGCGAATCTCTTTGCGAGGAGTTGGCGTCCGAGCAGAACGACGTACTCGTGATTGAGAAAAATGCTCAAACACTCGAACGAGTTATCAATAAATATGATATTTCAGGAATCGTCGGGAATGGCGCGAGTGTCGATATTCAGCGTGAGTTGGGTGTCGATTCGGCGGATATGTTTATTGCCGTAACAGAAATGGATGAAATCAATATTATTTCCGCGGTATTGGCACGTCAATTAGGTGCTAAATATACCGTTGCCCGGGTGCGCAACCCGGAATATTCGGCGCAATTGAGTTTTGTACGTGAAAGTTTGGGTATTTCATTGTTGCTCAACCCGGAACTGTCAGCTGCTCAAGATATCGCACGCGTCTTGCGTTTCCAATCAGCGTTGAGTGTGGAATCTTTTGCTGGGAATCGTGTGAATTTAGTGGAAGTAGATGTGGAGCCGGGTTCGATGTTGGCGAACATGAATTTGCGAGAATTTCGTGTGAAGTTCGGTTCGGTATTAGTCTGTGTGATTCACCGCAATGACGAGATTATTATTCCAAGCGGTGAGAACTTTATTCGCGAAGGAGATCGTATTCACGTAACCGGCTCCGCGGAAGATATGGCACAATTTTTGAAAAAAGTCGGCAGACAAGAGAAGAAGATTCGCTCGGTAATGGTAGTCGGTGGCGGGAAAATTGCTTACTACTTGATGAAAGCATTGGAGAAGAGTCGTATTGATATGCGGGTAATAGAAGTGCGTGAGGAGAGGGCGGCTCTCTTGAGTCAGGAATTTCCGACGGTGGAGATTATCCATGCGGATGGTACGGATCAAGATATTCTGGATGAACAGCAATTGGAGGATTATGATGCATTCGTGTCGTTGACCGGCGTTGATGAAGAGAACTTAGTAATGTCGGTTTATGCACGTCATAAAGGCGTTCGCAAAGTCATTACCAAAATGAGCCGTCTTGAAATACTAAAAGTGCTCGGCGATGTGCAAATTCGTTCGATTATTACGCCGAAACAATTGGTGGCGAATCAAATCATTCAATTCGTGCGTGCCCGCGCCAATGCGCAAGGCTCAAATGTTGAAGCTTTGTATCGTTTGGTCAATAATGAAGTTGAGGCGTTGCAATTTCGCGTAAAGCGCGGAAGTCGTGTGTGTGATATTCCTTTTGCGCAATTGCAGACGAAGCCTAATTTATTGATTGCCTATATTATTCGAGGCGAGCAACTGATTTTCCCGGGGGGGAATGATACGCTACAAGCACATGACCGCGTGATTATTGTGACGAAGAACAAGACGTTTACGGATTTAGATGATATTCTGGAAGATTAGCAGGGGTGGATAGGTGAAACGTTCAGTTACTTTATATTTAATTGGCAAAATTCTGTTAGTGGAAGCCTCTTTACTGTTGCTACCGGTAATCGTTGGGCTCTTCTATCGGGAATCATGGCAACAGATTAGCAGTTATATGGGCGTTGCCTGCTTGGTAGCACTCGTTGGTTTAGCGCTGAGTTGGCGTAAACCAAGTAACTTTAAGGTGCGTGCTCGTGATGGTTTGGTGACGGTGTCGCTAGGCTGGATTTTACTGTCTGTTTTTGGGGCATTGCCTTTAGTGTTGACAGGAGAAATCCCCCATTTCGTCGATGCTGTCTTCGAGATTGCGAGTGGATTTACGACAACAGGTTCCAGTATTCTGTCGGATTTGTCATTGCTGCAACATTCGTCATTATTTTGGCGGAGTTTTACTCATTTAGTGGGCGGTATGGGAGTCTTAGTGTTTACGTTGGCGATTTTGCCTAATTCGTCCGATTATGTGGAATTAATGCGGGCAGAAGTGCCGGGACCAATCTTTGGGAAATTAGTGTCTAAAGTGGGACGAACGGCACGGATTTTGTACGGGATTTATATTGCGATGACATTCATCTTGATTGTAGCACTTGTCTTGGCAAAAGTTCCGGTGTTCGATGCGATGTTATTAGCGTTCGGAACAGCAGGAACAGGTGGCTTCGGTGTGGATAATGCCGGTTTTGCCATTTACCAGAATCAAGCCGCAGTCGAGTGGCTGATTGGTATCGGCATGTTGCTATTTGGAGTGAATTTCAATGTGTATTATTTTATTTTGTTGGGTTATGCGAAAGATATTTTGAAAAGCGATGAGGAGTTGCGTTATTATTTCCTAATTGTTATCGGGGCAACGGTCTTGATTTGTTTGCGTTTGGCTCAATCTTATGACGCTGTGGAACCATTGTTGCGCCAAGTCTTCTTTACCGTCGCTTCATTGATTACGACAACCGGTTTCGCAACGGTCGATTATGCGCAATGGCCATTGGTTACCCATATTATTTTGTTGGCATTGATGTTCATCGGCGGCTGTGCCGGTTCGACAGCCGGAGGCTTAAAAGTATCGAGAATTGTGATGTATTTGAAGTGTGCATTCGTTGAATTAAAGCGTGTCGGGCAACCGAAACGGAAATTAGTACCGATGTTGTCAGGTAAAGCGATTTCCAAATCAATTGAGGCACAAATTGCCAGTTATCTATTAGTCTATATTGTCGGCTTTCTAATGATTCTCTTATCCGTATCATTCGAGGTGCCGGATTTCACCACCGCCTTCTCGTCGGTAGCCGCAACATTCAATAATATCGGTCCCGGTCTAGGTCAAGTTGGACCGACTGCAAATTTTAGTTTCTACTCCGATTGGAACAAGTTAGTGCTGGCACTCGGAATGATTGCCGGACGCTTGGAAATTTTCCCTATTATCCTATTATTCTCGCCGAAGACAATTCGCCGTTTAATATTGGATAAGTAATTTTTGTGAACAAAAAAGGAGGCAACGCCATGAAGCGTGTCGTATTAACAATAGGAGGCTCCGATTCATGGGCGGGCGGCGGAGTCGCAACAGATTTGAAGACAATGGAAGCCTTCGGCGTATTCGGAGTGATGGCTTTAACTTGCGTGGCAGTAGCAGATGATGTTCAAGGCTTCGTGATTCGACCATTAGACGCCGAATTATTCAAGCAACAACTCGCAACCCTTGAAGCGAGTTATGATTTCCATGCCATCAAAATCGGACTCATCAGCACCATCGAACTGGTCGACATTGTCAGTGAATTTCTATCACGGCAGACGTGTCCAATCGTTGTCGACCCGGTATTGGCATTTAAGGAGACTGATGAACGTTATGATGCGGCATACGTGCAGGCGATTGCTCAATTATGTCGACAAGCAACAGTTATTACACCGAATTTGGTCGAAACGATGATGCTGAGCGGAGTAGATGCCATCCATTCCTTGGCAATGGCCGAAGAAGTGGGGCAACAGCTTCATGTTCAATTGGGCGTACCGATCATTGTGAAAGGTGGCGGGCGTCTGGCGACCGAGGGAGCCGTTGATATTCTTTGCTATGAGTCGGGGTGCCAATTGTTTGTAGCAAGTAAATTAGCGCAACCGACAGTGAACGGCGCCGGTTGTAGCTTTGCGTCGGCAATCGCCGCTAACTTAGCTCAAGGCGTTGACTTGATTACTGCAATTAATCGCGCAAAAGATTTCGTTCATTGTTCGATTGAGAACGGCTATATACTTAAAGACGGCAGTGGAAATGTATGGTATGGGGGATGTAAATATGAAAGATAAATTATCTACACAACAATTGGTTCAATTAGCATTGCTGACAGCGATGACAGTTGCGATGGGTTTCATTGTGCAAGTGCCTAATCCGATTGATAAAGGCGTTGTCACGCTGATTGATGCGGGTATTCTTTTGGCAGGAGGTTTATTCGGTGTAGTGGGCGGTGCTATTGTTGGCGGACTTTCCGGACTATTATTCGATTTGCTGTCCGGCTACCCGAATTGGGCAGTGTTGTCATTATTGATTCATGGCTTACAAGGCTACGTATTCGCCCAACTCTATCCTAAGACAAAATGGGGTGCGTACCTCTTATCGAGTATGGTCATGGTAGTCGGTTATGCATTGGCAACTTGGTGGATGTATGGTTTAGCGGCGGCAATGGCAGCCGTTCCTAGCAATCTATTCCAAGTAGGCGTTTCAGTTGTAGTAGCGTGGCTGTTGACACCACAAGTTGCACGCTTTTTGAAGCGAGTGAAAGTTTAGAGAGAAAGGCGGGCGCACATGTTCTCAGAATTGGAAACGCAATTAACACAAATAGTGGAAGAAATATTGGTGCAAGCTCAATTAGCGGCAGGCGATATCTTTGTGCTCGGTTGTTCAACGAGTGAAGTAGTAGGCGGCTCTATCGGTAAGCATTCGAATGCCGAAATCGGTGTGCGAATCGTCAAGACAATCAAGCATTTATTGGACGAACGCGGGATTTATTTGGCTGTACAAGGCTGCGAACACTTGAACCGTGCACTCGTCGTCGAGAAAAAAGTAGCGCAAATGTACCGTTTAGAATGTGTCAATGTAGTACCGACTTTACAAGCGGGCGGCGCTTGTTCGGTAGCGGCTTTTCAGTTGTTTGAAACGCCTGTAGAAGTGGAATTTATTTGTGCGCAAGCCGGTATTGATATTGGGGATACAGCTATCGGTATGCACATTCAACATGTACAAGTGCCGGTTCGCCCTACTGTGAGAACACTCGGGCATGCGCATGTCACTGCATTGCGTTCTCGTCCTAAATATATTGGCGGACCTCGTGCAAGTTATACATCATGTGATTAAAGATGTCCTTTATCCGCATCCATCAATGACATCGTGCTGCCTAAGATAGCAAGATGTCTTTTAGCGTTGGTGATATCCTACGAGTGTGAAGAAAGAGCACACACACCTTCTTCTAAAAAAAGCCGGCGATACGTGCATGACGCCATACTTTTACATAATATTTTGGGGTTGACCGGGCAGAATACCTGCTGGGAATCGGGAGGATGAGAGAGGTATCATTTTGAGAACTTTTTGGATAGTGTATTGTATTACAGATAATAGACTAGGAGGTGTCTATCGGTGACGATTTTTTCCGAAATAGAGAAGAATGAAAAAAGATTAATCGAACGTGGGTATTCTGTTGAGAACAAGTATCAGGTTTGTGTTGGAGAAAGTGCATATTTATTAAAAATCTCTCCTATGTCGCATCTTTCTAGGAAATTATTGGAAATGAAGTATAAGTCTTATGTGCCGAATGTCCCTGTAAATGCCGCAATGTTGGTAGACTTTCTGATAGAGGGCGATGAGATTCACTCTCTTTATCCATGGATTGAGGGGGAAGATTTACAAGCAATCATGCAAAATTTGAACGCCTCTGAACAGTATCAATATGGATTACAGGCTGGGGTGTGGTTGAAGCAACTGCATACCATTCCGATTGATGAAGAAGTGTTTGATTGGGAGGAAACATTCAATCAGAAGATTGATAAGAAAATTGAAGCGTATGAGAAAGTTAAGGCGTATTATCCTAACGGAGAAATGTTTATGGCATTCATCAATCAACACCGAACCTTATTGAAAAATCGTCCGCTTGCTTTATGTCACGGGGATTTCCATGTTGGTAATATGATGGTTGAAACACATAGTCGCCAATTGGTTGTGATTGATTTCGGTAGTATTGAAATCGGGGATCCAATGGAAGAATTTAATCGACTCATTTGGAATTTGCTTGCTTCAAAGACGTTTTCATCAGGAGTCATTGAGGGATATTTTGAAGGGAGAGAACCTACAACAGATGAATGGAATCTAATTAAGTTATATATGGCAGTAGATGTTCTAAGTTCAATCTCATGGGCAGTAAATTATGGGAATAATCAAATCGAAGTGATGACACAGCGCGGGGACTTTATTTTGGATTGGTTTTATCGGGGCTAGTTTTACATCTTAGCCTCCAATAGTTCAAAATTCCACAGTAATCAAGGTTATAACCAAAAAACAGCCTTAGGGTTATTTTTGGGGGTAATATACGTAGACAATTTAGGGAAGGGATCAAGGTTAGAAAGATTCTTTTGTATGCCGTGCCATTTTTGATAAAGGTAACTAATATCACTCATGCACCACCAAATATAACTTAATGTCATACTTGTATAGAAGTTAAATACCGCTAAAATTTTATTGAACATCTCTTTTCTCCCATTAGTTAAACTTTGATTCGTTCAAGCTATTGAACAACCATTGCAAATTGATTGAAGGCTCTTCTTGAACAGCTACGATGTCAGAGAGGAAAACCTTCATCTCCATCAAAAATATTATTTTTTGTAATGCACCTAAGGGAACATATCTCGCTAAATGTTCATCATACATCCTATCTTTCTTATACTCACCGCTGACATCATCAAATACCATTGTAGTATATAATTTACTGACATTGATACCATCCGAAAATAAAATTATTCCCACAAACGGATCTTTCTTCCTCTCTAGTGTTGAAGGTCCTCCAAACCCTCCTGATTTAATCAATTCGTAATTATCTTCTGGTAATTTTATTGTATCCATATTGTTTGCTACCATCACTAATACTGGGTTGGTGCCTTCTCGATGTGGAATATTCGTTGCATAGTAGACTGAATAATACGATAAGTTGTGAGGGATATAAAATACTAGAACATACAATACTAGTAAGACTATTCCCCAAATAGTTAGTTTTTTCATACGAGGTTCTCTTCCGTTCTTTTGTGTTTTTAATCAATTAGTAATTTTTGTGATTGCTATGTTGTTTTACATTAAGTGTATTACAAATTTATAGTGATATTTTAGCCGTAAGTATTTCATTAGATAGCTGTTATTATGAGCAGTACTAACAAATTAATATAAGGAAAAACAATTCCAAAATATATCAACAATATATATGCTACCACATTAAGCAATAAGTAAATACTCTTTGATTTCGTCCGGGCAATAACTAATACAGACAAAACAATTGCCGCACTTGAACCGAAAATTAATACAAAATTGATAAGTTGATATGCAATACCATGACTGAATATAATTAAACCTACGACATTTTGCGATAGGATAAATCCGTAAATATATGCTAGATCGGTTCTTAGATAAATCAAAGAAGAAAGTATAAAGACCAGCATAAATATGTTCCACTTCAATAAATGATATTTAGTTATATAACGTTCCATCTATGTCTCCTTTCTCATCGAAATCGCTCTGCATAATAAAAATTAAACAGCCACTGTAAATTTATTTCAGGTTCTTCAGCTTGAGCAATCAAGGGTGCAAAAAATTGTTCCAAATCTGTTTTCAACTCTTTTTTGTCACTTTCTGTCAAAGTCTCTTCAAATGAAATATCTATAGTTCGAGCCCTCGAATTCAAGTAAGCTATCTTCCCTTGTCTATAAATAAGATATGCCTTCTTTTCAAAACTATCGCCCCTATAACCTGTATTGCTTATTTTTACCCCATCTACCTGAGATTCTCTAAATATCGTATACATATCTGCAATTCCATCTCTAAATGCAGAATAATCATGTGTTTTATCAAAATCCCACATAGAGAACTTTGTATCTACTCTATAATCTAGCAATAGTGCTACCATTGGATAACTATCCTCTGCATGGGGAAGATGGTGTGTGTAATAAATTAAATTTTCTTTGAAATGTTGTTTAATAAAATGATTAACTCCGTATGCAATGCCCCCAATTAATAATATTAACAACAAAACATAGTGCCATTTTTTCATGTGTTATCTCCTTTTTTATTAGAATTTTAGATGTACTTTCTCTTAGTTGTAGGTAATTTTGTCAGCTGTTCGTTTTTATCGTCAATCGTCTTATTTGGAAATGCATCGTCCGTCTTATAAAATAATTTCAACCTGAATATTAGACTAGCTAGAATTAATTGTAAATACAATGATTTATAAGTTTTCTTTAAGATTTAATTTTTTGAATACCGATATAAAAACTGCGTCATAAATTCTCTTGTCTATTGAGTGAGGGGGATTTTGTTTCTAAATTTATTGTCTGTAATAAACTGCTTCATACGTATTCAGTATAAATCAGTTAAATTTGCAAGCATTGTGAGTGCTAATATTGCGAGAAGATTCGTTTCTACATAGAATACCAAAGCAAAAGTGCACGAACACTCCATCAGAAAATTCAATATAATTGCATTAATCGTCAAATAAATGAACCCACCGAAAGCATTACCCAATGCCAGATTAAGACCACTAACTAAAGGCTTTTAATGGAATAAAATTACTAATAACAAAAAAGAACCCTTCGATAACGAAGGGTTTCTTTTGGTTTCTAATGTGTTTCGCCACCGATAATGGCAAGGTCATCTTTGTTATGGAATTCAACGATTGCTGTAATCGCTGCTTCAATACCACGTGTAATATCGGTCAGCGACATTGCCGGTTGATTCGGTTTATCCACGACTTGTTCCATCATGAACGGAATATGCATAAAGCCCGCTTTCGTTTGCGGCAACTCTTTGTCAACGAGATAAAGCACTTGATACATGATGTGGTTGCAGACGAATGTGCCGGCCGAATTGGAAACACTTGCCGGCAATCCGACTTGATGAATTGCCTCCACCATTGCTTTAATCGGTAAAGTGGTGAAGTAGGCCGCTTGTCCATCAGCTTGAATCGCAACGTCAATCGGTTGATTCCCTTCGTTATCAGGAATCCGTGCATCATCTTGATTGATAGCGACGCGTTCCGGTGTTAAACCTGTACGTCCGCCAGCTTGTCCGATACATAGCACGACATCGGGTTGGTAATTACGCATTTTAGCTGCGACTACTTCGGCTGACTTGTGGAAAACAGTAGGAATTTCCAAGACTTCGACCGCTGCACCGGCAATCGTCGTAGGTAAGCGTTTGATAGCTTCTAAAGCAGGGTTAATTGCTTCGCCGCCAAAAGGGTCGAAGCCTGTTACGAGAATTTTCATGAGTTATTCCTCCTTTTTGGGATGAGAGGGCTAGAATGCCCAGAAGTACATGAGGACGATGTGAATGACAATTAAGATGAGCGCAACAGGAACTTGACGTTTGATGACGCCATATTCGGAATCCATTTCCAGTAAGGCAGCCGGTAATGCGTTGAAGTTACCTGCCATTGGTGTCATTAATGTGCCGCAGAATCCACCTGTTAAGGCAAGTGCGCTTGCGATGACCGGGTCAGCTCCCAATGCAAAAACAAACGGCACGCCGATTCCGGCAGTAATAACAGCGAAGGCAGCAAAGCCATTTCCCATAATCATCGTGAAGATGACCATTCCGAGAACGTAAGCGATGACACCGAATAGAGGATTCTGATCTGGGACAACACTGCCGATCATTTTGGCGATGACATCTCCAACACCTGCCGCAGTGAAGACGGCTCCCAAAGCAGTTAATAACTGTGGCAAAATACTCGGTGTGGAAACTTGTTGGACCATGCGGTCGCTCACATTGAGGATTTCGCTCACTTTAGGTTTGACGATGAAAAGGATAATCAAAGTGGCGATTACTGCGCCGAAACCGACTACGATTTTGCTGGAAGCGGGCAATAATTTGGAAATAATGACCGCTGAAACTCCAAGGGACAGAACGGCAATGAACACTTTGCCGCCGAATTGGCGTGCGCGTTCGTTGAGTGTATGTTCATCGACCTGAACAACGTTTCCCATCTTCACTTGCTTGAATAAAGTTAATAGTCCAAGCGAGAATACCAGCACACCGGACACAATAGGCGGCAAGAATGAACCGAAAGCAAAAATGGTTCCCAATATCAACCAGAAGGCAGTAGTCCCTAAGCGAGCCGGATTGCTGTTATCTTTGAATGCGCGGTAACTAGTGTAGAACAACTGTAAGCCGACGATGAAATAAAAGACATTCAAAAATGAATCTAAATGATCTTGAACAAAAGTGTTGAGTGGTGAGCACCATTCAACGAGAGCAGCGATAAAATCTGCAAATGGCTTGCATAAATTTGCTAGAAAATCCATCTTTACTTCCCACCTTTCTTATGTTTGTTAAGGATGCGTTGATACATCCAGAAGTTGTATCCGGCGCCCACTACTAAGGTAGCGATAGCGATTGGAACAGAAGCGGCAGCGATATCCGCTACGTTAATGGTGTAACCTAATTCGGTTAAAGTTCCTGAAATCAGCAAAACACCGCCGGCACCGACGAATGTATTCTGACCGAAGAAATTACCGAAGTTTTCGTTGGCGGCAGCTAAGCCCTTAATGGCCTCCACTTCATCGGCATTCAATGTGTCCGGACTAACTGCATTCTCCGCAGCAGCTTCCGACATTGGATGAATCAACGGGCGCACAAATTGCGGGTGCCCACCTAAACGCAATGAGAAGAAGCCGGCAATTAAACGAATGAGCAAGTACAAACTCAAGAAGGTACTCATCGATAAATTGCGCACTTTCTGAATAAAGGCGACCGCACGTTGCTTCAAGCCGTAATTTTCAGCGAGACCGATCATCGGTAATGTTAAGAAGAAGAACGACACGAATCGTTGGTCAACGAATGCCTTTCCTAATGTTTCCAAAAAAGTTTCTATCGAAATGCCGGAAACCAATGCCGTCACAAGACCGGCGAACAAGACGGTTGCAATTGTATCAAACTTGAAGAAGAAGCCGACAACAATGACTAAGATACCGATCAATTTAATCCATTCCATATTAAATCCCCCTTTGTCATAATAATTCCCGTTCTCATCAGAATGGTAGGATGAGTAACTATCTTTATGATATCACATATTGCATCATGATGTGCGACAAATTAAACATTCTCCCAATTGATATATCATATTCAAAAGGTCGGCAGAATAAAGAATTACAAGGTGGAAGCCGCTATTTTTTATGAGTGTTCGCTACAACATAATGTAAGAAATACGCATATTATTGAATGTCTGTTGCGAGCAAATGAGTAGAGATTGTGGTATAATAGAGGCACTGAACTGAGAAAAGGAGCGAATACTTATGGCGATATTAGTAACAGGCGGAGCCGGCTATATTGGGAGCCACACAGTAGTGGAATTATTGAACTTGGATTACGAAGTAGTCATTGTGGATAATTTCTATAATAGTAAACCTGCCGTATTGGAACGCATTAAAGAAATTACAGGCAAAACCTTTAAGTTTTACGAAGTGGATATTTTGGATAAGGCGAGAATGCGTCAAATTTTTGCGGAGAATACGATTGATTCCGTGATTCATTTTGCCGGATATAAAGCGGTAGGCGAATCTGTACAAGAGCCGTTGAAGTATTATCATAACAATATTGAAGGAACGGTGGCATTGCTTGAAGAAATGATTCATGCAGGCGTGAAAGATATTGTCTTCAGTTCGTCAGCAACTGTATATGGCTTGGATAATCCTTCGCCGCTAGTGGAAACAATGCCGACAGATACAGCGAACAGTCCGTACGGTTACACAAAAGTTGTGAATGAGCATTTATTGAAAGACGTGGCAACGGCTGACAGCGATTGGTCAGTGACAATCTTACGTTACTTCAACCCAATCGGAGCGCATGCGTCAGGACGTATCGGTGAGGATCCGCAAGGCATTCCAAATAATTTGATGCCTTACATTACACAAGTTGCTATCGGTAAACGTGAGCAATTAAGCGTGTTCGGTAGCGATTATAATACGCCGGACGGAACAGGGGTACGTGACTACATTCACGTCGTGGACTTGGCATTAGGTCACATTCGTGCCATTGAGAAAAACAAACAACAAAAAGGCGTAAAAGTCTACAACTTAGGAACCGGAGTCGGCTATAGCGTACTGGATTTAGTGAAAGCTTTTGAAGAGGCGAATGAGATTCAGATTGCTTACGTAATGGCACCGCGCCGTGCCGGCGATGTAGATACATGTTTTGCGGATGCGAACCGTGCCAAAGAAGAATTGAATTGGCAAACAGAACGCAACTTGTTGGATATGTGCCGCGACTCATGGAATTGGCAATCCAATAACCCGACAGGTTATGACCAATAGAACACTGTGAGATTGAGCAAAAATGATAAGGTTGACACTTTTATCATTTTTGCTCATTTTTGTTGCGGATTTAATGAGATTTTTAGGCGCATTTTGTTGACGTGCCAAGTAATTCGCTGTATTGTAGAGGGTAGACGAATTTAAGGAATGATACAAATTGAGAAGAAGAAAACATCATAAATGGCAGTGGGCAATCGGTATTCTGTTGACGATTTTGCTCATTGCGGGGATTGTGCTGGGGAAACTCTATCACGATATCCAACAAACTTTCGACGCGATTCAAACCCCGGTCGAAGTCAAAACTGTCCGCCAAAAGAAAGTAGAAGTGGAAAAAGGGGAACCGTTGAATATTCTGCTACTAGGTTCAGATTCCGATAGTGCGGCACGGAAGGAAGCGGACGGCTATGTCAGTCGAACGGATACACTGATGGTTGTCTCACTCAATCCGCAAACACGTACTACTAAATTATTGAGTATTCCGCGCGACACTTACACTCGGATCGAGGGAATTCCTTTTCCTGACAAAATCAATCACAGCTACGCCTACGGCGGTGTGGAACTGACTATTAACACCGTCCAAGAATATCTGGATGTGCCGATTGATTATTACGCCGTTATCAATATGGAAGGCTTAGCACAATTGATTGATGCGATTGGCGGCATTGAAGTGACGAGCCCGCTGACATTCAATTACCGAGGCACTGATTTCATCAAAGGGGAAACACGCTGGGTAAATGGGGTGAAAGCCATGAATTTTGCGCGTATGCGTTACGATGACCCTGACGGCGAAGTTGGACGCCAAAACCGCCAAAAAATGGTGATTAAATCAGTCGTGGATAAATTATTGACACTGGATGCAGTGACGAATTATCCAAACTTACTCAAAGTAGTTGCTAACAACATCCAAACGAATTTCGAGATGAACAAGGCGATGACTTTTGCACAGAAATACTTACCTGCACTTGAGAATATCACTTCTATTAAATTTGACGAACTGGAAGATTTGTATGTAGACGAGGTGTTCTATTTCTACATTCCGATGAGTTCTCGTGTTAAAGTTGCGAACGAATTAAGGCGCCAATCAGGCTTACCGACCATTACGGTAACGGAATTGGTTGATCCGATTGACACAAACGGAATCGGTCGCTTTACGAAAACAACGAAAATAATTATCAACCAATTTCCTACCGGATTGACTCAAGCACAATTGAATCAAATTATGGAAGCGCAAGAAGCAGTTCAAGCGGCTCGATCAGCCGAATATTATGTTCCAAGTAATAGTTATTGGTATAATCCGCCGGTACAAGTAGCGCCGCCGACACCATCGACTCCTCCAACAGAAGGAACACCGCCGGCGTCGGACAATAATGGGGCATCGACTGATAATGCGAGCAGTACGGAAACGCCACCGTCGTCAACACCACCGAATAATCCTCCGGCATCATCCGAACCGGCACCACCGCCTGCGCCGGAAGTGCCGACGCCACCGAGCGTTGAACCACCGGCAGAAGGTGTACCGACACCGTCTTTACCGGAACAAACCGGGGAATAAGAAAGGATACAAAACGATGAAGATTACAGTTGTAGGAGCCGGATATGTCGGCTTGGCAAATGCGATTTTGTTAGCGCAAGCACATGAAGTGGTGCTATTGGAAATTAATGAAATAATTGTGTCGATGCTAAATCAACGCCAGTCGCATATTAAAGACACAGAGATTGAACATTATTTGGCGCATGAAACATTGAACTTAGTAGCAACATCAAGCAAAGAACACGCTTATTCAGAAACCGAAATGGTGATTATTGCTACGCCTACCAACTACGACGAAGTTACTAATTTCTTTGATACTTCTCTAGTGGAAACAGTCATTGATGATGCGATGACTCATTGTCCGGGAGTACCTATCATTATCAAATCGACGATTCCGGTCGGCTTCACGGAACGCATGAAATCCGAGAAGCAATATGCACCTATTATTTTCTCGCCGGAATTTCTACGCGAAGGTAAAGCGTTGCATGATAATCTATACCCCTCTCGCATTATTGTGGGTGATACCACACCGGCAGCTAAACGCTTCGCGGAGTTGTTGGTCGAAGGCTCTCGCAAAAAAGATGTGCCGGTTTTATTAATGAATGCAACCGAAGCAGAGGCAGTGAAACTTTTTGCGAATACCTATTTAGCGATGCGAGTAGCTTACTTCAATGAATTGGATACTTATGCGGAGAAATTTAATTTAAATACGCGTGCGATTATTGAAGGCGTTGGCTTGGATCCGCGTATCGGATTAGGATACAATAATCCGTCATTCGGGTATGGCGGCTATTGCTTGCCGAAAGACACCAAGCAGTTGAAGGCGAATTTTGAAGGGGTGCCGAACGAACTCATCAAAGCGATTGTGGCGGCGAATAAGACACGTAAAGACCATATTGCGCAATCGATTCTGCAATTATCGCCGAAGGTAGTCGGCATTTATCGCCTCACCATGAAAAAAGATTCCGACAACTTCCGGGCGTCATCTATTCAAGGTGTCATGCGCCGCTTGCAACAAGCCGGTGTCGAACTGATTGTGTATGAGCCTGTCTTGCGGACGAACGAATTTGCCGGTGCACGAGTGGTGACAGATTTAGAGAAATTTAAGGCGGAAGCGGATGTGATTATTACCAATCGTCAAGCAGTAGAGCTGGAAGATGTCGCACAGAAAGTTTACACGCGTGATATTTTCAATGAAAGCTAATCGTTAAGGAAATGATAAGAAACACTTCCAAGATTGAGTAAACACCTTACGGTGTGTTACACTATCTTAGAAGTGTTTTTGTTTTTAAGCAGAAGCAGAGTTTGTAAAGAGATAGGAGTTTGTGGCGCAATGCGAGTGTTACATATTATGAGCGGATACGGTGGCGGAATTTCTTCCTTTATTCGCAATAAAGCGGAGGCGATACGCTCACATCAAGTCGTGTTTGATGTGGTAACGTATGATGTGTGTGCGGATGCGTTTGTGGCGGCTATTCAAGCGACCGGTGGCGACGTCTATCAATTATTGAACCCGAAACAGCACGGATGGCGCGCATTTGTCCAATCATTGAGTAAAGTATTGGCAGCGCAATCGTATGATGCGGTTCATTGTCACATATCCGGTTACAGAGTCATACCTTATGCTTTGTTATGCCGTAAATTTCGTGTTGGAGCCTTCTACATTCATGCACATTATACACTTGAGAAGCGGGGGATATCACCTAGCCTTCAACTGAATCAATGGATTAATCGACATTTTTCACAGGCAAAATTAGGCTGTAGCGATGAGGCGGTGCGCTCAATTTATGGGTGGCAGACGGCTGATGAAGAGTTGATGGTGATTCCGAACAGTATTGATGTGCTACAATATCAATACACACCAGAACGCTATCATCATTTGCGCCAAAACGTGCGACAACAGTATCAAATTGCCAATGATGTACAATTAGTCGGGCAAATCGGTCGCTTGACGCCGATTAAGAATCATGCGCTAACATTGCTGGTAGCAACGAAAGCCCAACAAGAAAAAGCACCCATTCGCTTTCTAATTGTCGGAGCGGGGGAGTTGGATGAAGTGTTACGACGAGAAGTTGCACAACTTCACTTAGAAGAATACATATTCTTTGCCGGTCGTGTGGAGCCGATCGCGGAACTATATCCGGCGCTTGATGCTTTGGTTATGCCGTCTTTTAGAGAAGGGTTACCGACCGTTGTCGTCGAAAGCCAAGCAGCGGGGGTTCCAGTTGTGATGTCTGAGACAATTACAGATGAGGTTGATCTGCAACTGAATCTTGTTCATAAATGTGCATTGAATCATGTCGAAGACTGGTATGAGCAATTGCGTTTGTTGCCACAGCAGTCACGTCCGATGGCAGAGGAACGTCTAGCCATGATTGAGCAACAGAAGTTCTCGAATGAGGCGTCGGCACAATTATATGTGGATTTCTTGACAGGTAAAGTGACACATTATCGCATTATCGGAGGTGGCAATTCGTGAAGCATTTTTTGAAGCGTTTGGTGGGGTTTAGTTATGGACCGGCTTTAGGTGCGATTTTGTCAATGGCAATGACGATGATTTTGGCACGCGTTATGTTGGACGGTGCGTACAGCAAATCGAATGTCTTTCGCGAATTGCTTATCAATATCCCGTTATTCTTGTATTTAGGATTGGATCAAGCGTATACGCGCGAATATCATCAGTCGCCGGATAAGCGTCGTTTAATGCAACAGGCTGCTTTATTACCGATGGGAATCGGTATCATCTTGTTTGTAGTTAGTATTGTTTTTGCACGACCGATTTCGGCATGGTTATTCGATTCACCTAATTATCCAGAAATTGTCTGGTTAGGTGGCGTCTGGGTGTTGGCGACCGTGATTGAACGGTTCTTGCTTCTCGGGATTCGCATGGACGAAAAAGCGCGCGAATTCTCCAATTATACCTTATTATTGAAAGTCAATGTCTTCGTGTTGTCGCTCATTCTCGTTTTCCTTGGTGTGCGTGACTTTAGATCGGCTGTGTATGGCTTATTAGTTGGGCAACTGTTAGGCGATGTCGTGTTGTTTTACAACTATCGGCATTTCTTCGATGTGCGTCACTTCAAACTGGACGGGGCGCTTATTCGCCAAATGTTACGTTTTGGTATTCCGGTTATGTTGGCTGTGTCGTTGACGTCGATTCTCGGCTTGATTTCCAATTTGTTCATGAAGGAATTAGGAACGGACAAGACAAAGGACGTCTATAATTTGACGATGACAATCGTGAGCGTTATCGGGATTTTGAAGACGAGTTTCTCAAGTTTTTGGGTGCCGACGGCGTATCGTTGGTACGAAGAGCAGAAATCTATGAAGCATTATAAATTTATTAGCGACGCGGTTCTGTTTGTATTGACAATCGTTTTCTTCGGGTTATTGTTATTCAAGTGGGTATTCGTTTGGATTCTCGGAATCCGCTACCAAGAAACGCTCTATATTGTTGGGTTATTAAGTTTCCCGCACATCATGTACACCTTATCGGAAACGACCACTTTAGGCATCGTCTTTTCGCGTAGAACGTATTTTAATATTTTGGTCAGTTTGTTATCATTAGTACCTTGTATTCTGTTTAATATTTGGTTGACACCTACGCTCAGCTACAAGGGTGCAGCGATTGCCACTTGTGCGGCGTACATTACATTTTACTTAGCGCGTACGTTTTTTTCGAAGCAATCAGGTTTCTATTTCAGTCAGAAAAAAGCGCTGCTTTCCATTGCGCTCATGACATTGGCAGCAGGATTGAATGCTTTTGATGTGCCGCATATCACTTGGTTGACGTTCGGATTAGGTTTACTGACCGTAGGCATTCAATATTCAACAGTGCAAGATGCATTATCGATTAAACGCAATGGGCAGGCTTGGGATTTTTCATAAGAAAGGAGACGGCATGCTAGTTTATCTATTAATATTAGTGATGAGTGTGTTTCTGGGGACACGCTTAATTGCAATTCCAACTCCGGTTGCGCAATTGACGATTTATCGCGTGTGCGCCTTGCTAGTGGTGCCAATCTTACTGGTGCAACTCAAGCAGCAACAACAGCGCTTGAAATGGTTGGCGCGTAGTCACGCTTCCTATATGGTGGCAATTCTGATTGGTTGGTGGTTCTGGGCACTCGCTTCAATTGCGTGGGCTCAACAACTTAAATTATGGTTCCAGGCGTTATTTTTGATGACTTTAGGGCTCTCGGCTATTTTAGCGCTCTATTTCTGGGTCAATCGCATGCAAGATTGGCAACGCCTGATGCGTGGCGCCTGGTATGTCATGACCGGGTTGGTCATCTGGGGCTATTCGGAGATTATTACCGGGAAATATTTATTTGCAGACTTAGTGAAACTGGATAAAGGACGCACTTTTGCTTCCAATATTTGGAGCCGGATTCCGATTACCACTTTCGCTAATCAAAACGATTACGCCGTCATGTTGATTGCTTACATCACTACTTGTTTGGTCTTGTATCATTTTGCTCGGACAGCGGTAGGGCGTGTCACTTATTTAATATGGAGCGTGTTCGCCTTATATCTCGTATATCGGACAGGTTCTCGTATGGCATTAGCTTGTACGTTCTTATTGTTAATGCTTATCGGCTTGCAGCAATTGACCTATCATTTGACGCGAACGCAATTATGGCGCGGATTTTTTGCAGGTGGGTTGGTCGTCATCGGGCTGCTGTGGTGGAAGCCGGTGCTTCTCAATAAATTGGCAGGCTTGGTGCAGACAGTGGCTCACCAATATTTATCCGGAGATGCTGTACGCGTCAATTTGATGCGCAATGGACTCTTGTTCTTAACTGAAACTGCCGGTTTCGGCGTCGGGGCAGGTAATATTGAACACTGGATGGGGCAGTACGCCTTTTTGCCGACGAAGGACATCACAAATATGCATAATTGGTGGTTCGAATTACTGGTGGGTTACGGTGTGATTGTGTTCGTTGCCTATGTCTTAGGCTATGCCGGCTTAGTGTATCGTTTGGTGCAAATTAAGCGCATTAAAGTAAAAACAACGCAACATATTGCGCGTGCTCTGTGGGCATATTTAATTGTCTTTATCCCGGCGAGTATGACGAGCGCCAATAATATGTTGATTGAATGGCATTGGGTATTTCTAGGGTTGATTATTAGCTTCATCAAAATACAGGAACAACAAAAGGAGAGGATTTCATCATGAGTTTAGTAACAATTATGAGCGAATTGCTTCGCTTCTTGAAAGACCACTTAGTCAAAGTTTTCATCGGAGCAATAGTGGTGGCGATAGCAATTACCGGTGGACGTCATTATTTGGGGCAGCAGCATTTCGGTGCGCATCAAGAAGCTTACCGACAGTTAAAGGAAGTTTACGCGCAAGAGCCGGCGGAGTTCCAATTTGTGATGACGAACGAAGACGGCACGGTCTTTAGCAACTCTTTTGTGTTGGATGAATACTTCAGTCAACCATTGGTAATCGATCAAGTAGAGAAAATTGCCGGCGTGCCATTCGCTCAAACGTTGAGCAATGAACAAGTGTTGAAACTGTATAAGACATCGCAATATCGTGGTGGTTTGGCGGCGGTGCGGAACATGTCTTCAGACGTTATTACATTGCGTATCTTAGTAGCACCGACCGCAGAGGAGAACCTTAAGATTGCGCAAACATATCGAGCGTACTTACAATCCGGCGAAATACCTTTCCTCAACGACAAAAAAATCACTTTCCTCAACGAGCCTAGCATCGGAGAGAAACTGGATTTAGAAACGGTTACGAATGTAGCGATGCCTGAATCACTAAGTTTATACGCCGGACCAAATACGAAATCGCTGATTCTTTATGGTGCTCTCGGATTGATTGCAGGAACGCTTTTGATGTTAGCCTTATTATTACTATGGCAATTCAGCCAGCATACCATTCGCTATGGGTTTGATTACGCATGGGAACTTGACCAAGTGCATATTCTCTACCATGCGAGCGCCAATACAATCAGTTTGCGCGAATTGATTCAAACACCGCAAAAAGTGCACCGCCTCGTCGTTGCTCAAACACCTTTGAATGATACGGAAAGTATCCCTCAATTGAGTGACGCCATTGTCGAACCTGATGAAATTGTAGTTGTGATTCAATCCGGGACGACTACGAAAGAATGGTATCAATCACAAATGGTGTTGGCGCAATTGTATCGCTCCCCAGTCAAAATCATTCACATCATTTAGGAGGATAGCATGCCGTCATACATTGAACATCTCGTTTCTATTGTAACCCCTGTCTATCAAGCAGAACGCTTCATTGCCGAGACGATACGCAGTGTACAACAGCAAACTTACACGAATTGGGAGCTGATTCTTGTCAACGATTGTACGCCGGACCAAAGTGTTGCGGTAATTGAACCTTTTTTGGTGGATGAGCGTATTCGTTTATTACATCTTGAAACCAACAGTGGCGCAGCCGTTGCACGCAACACAGGATTGGCTGCGGCCAAAGGGCGCTATATCGCTTTTATCGACAGTGATGATTGTTGGGCGCCGGAGAAATTAGCTACTCAACTTGCTTTTATGCAACAGCAACAAGTTAGCTTCACTTACACCAATTTCGCAATCGTTGCGGAAGACGGGCAGATGTTGAAAGAGTGTGTCAATTTGCCGAGCAAGTTAGATTACCATGGCTTGTTGAAAAACACTGCAATCGCCTGTTCGACCGTAATGATTGACCGCAAGCAAGTGGGAAACTTTGTGATGCCGCTTGTGCGCAAAGGGCAGGACACCGCAACTTGGTTGAAATTGATGCGTGAACAGCAACTGACAGCTTACTTAGTCGATGAAGTATTGAACCATTATCGCCAAGTGCAAGGATCCATTTCCAGTAACAAAATCGGTGCGCTCAAGCGAACATGGCATACTTATCGCCATTTAGAGCGATTACCCTTGCATAAATGTATGTACTATTTTACGCATTATGTTGTGCAAGCAATATTAAGAAGAAAGTAAAGGAGCAAACAACATGACATTTGAAACGATTTTGCCGGAATTAAAGCGAGGCGCGAAAGTTATTCGCAAAGGCTGGCATGGACTGGAAGAATACGTATGCTTGAAACAAGAAACTATCTTGGATGGAGAAACATTGACACCGTATTTCGTCATTAAAGTAACAGGCGAAGGCTACACAATGTTCACGCCGACAGTTTGTGACATTCTGGCAAACGATTGGGAAATTGTCCAATGAGCGAAGTAGCCGTATGTGCCCAACATCGACTTCCCGAACAGTTGGGCGTCTTGATTACAGGTGCAGCATCCGGTATCGGATATGCTCAAGCCGAAGCCTTCCTCCAAAAAGGTCACCTCGTTTATGGCGTTGACTTACAAGAAGGCAATTTGGCAACTCTAGCCAAAAAGTACCCGAACCGGTTTAGTTGGCAAGTGGCGGACATTACTCAAGCCGCTCAAGTCGCGCACGCTGTTGCAGACTGTGTTGACTTCACCGGAGACATTCATATCTTGTGTAATACCGCCGGCATTTTGGACGGATTTGCGCCACTTGACCGGACAACCTACGAACAATGGCAACAAGTGATGACCACGAATGTAACGGGCATGTTCTTGGTGACGCAAGCAACATTGCCTCATTTATTGGCGCAACCGACATCGCGCGTCATCAACATGGCGTCAATTGCCGGCTTAACCGCCGGAGGTGGCGGTATCGCCTACACGACTGCCAAACATGCAGTCGTCGGCTTTACGAAGCAACTTGCCTACGATTACAGTCAGCAAGGCTTACGCGCGAATGCGATTGCGCCTGGAGCGATTCAAACGGCGATGACAGCAAGCGATTTCGAAGGCGATGCTGCGCTTGCTCAATGGGTGGCAGATCAAGTGCCAATCAAGCGTTGGGCACAAGCAGAGGAAGTTGCACAATTCACTTTGTTTTTGGCGAGTGATGCAGCGGATTATATGCAAGGGAATATTATTCCGTTTGACGGCGGGTGGATGATTCGTTAGAGATGTAAGCAACACGATAAAGGTTCGTCCTTGTCGCTGTTGCTTATTTTTTGTTAGAATGAGAAAGGAAAGGAAGGGGATTCGATGGAGCAAGAACTGGAACAATTAGCTACCTTCTTCAAAGTGCTGAATGACTTAACACGTTTGAAAATATTATATGCATTGGAAGGCGGGGAATTGACCGTCAATCAGATTGCCGAAGAAGTCATGATGACAGTGTCTGCTGTTTCGCACCAATTGCGTGTATTGCGAGAACATAAATTAGTAAAGGCGCGCAAAGAAGGGAAATACGCCTATTATTCACTCGATGATGATCATGTGCAAGCAATACTTGAAATCGCTCTAATTCATCTTAGAGAGGCTTGACAGTTGAATGGTTGTTCAAGTATAATGAAGACAAACACTTGAACAACCGTTCAAATATAAAAGGGAGGCGATTGCTATGGCACATGTTCATTCGCATACCCATGCTCATCATGAAGGTAGCTCGATTACAACCGCTTTTTGGTTGAATTTTATTTTTGCGTTGATAGAAATTGTCGGCGGAGTGATATTCAATAGTACCGCTATTTTATCGGATGCTGTGCATGATTTAGGTGATGCGATTGTCTTGTTGATGTCGGTTGTATTGGAACGTCAAAGTAATGCAAGTGCAACGCCAAAGTATTCTTACGGGAAGAAACGTTTATCTTTGGTTGGCGCGATGATTAACAGTGCGATTTTGCTAAGTGGGACCGTTTTTATTTTTGCGAAAGCTGTACAAGGTTTACTCAATCCAGAACCTGTTAGTGCAGGCGGCATGTTTTGGCTCGCTCTGTTAGGGGTTGGCGCCAATGGATTATCAATTGTTAAGCTTTACGGCAAGCAAAATATTTTGGAGCGTAGCGTGTTCGTTCATTTATTGGAAGATTTACTAGGTTGGATTGCTGTTTTTGTTGTGAGTATCGTCATTTACTTTACGAATTGGTATCGTTTAGATGCAGTCATTGCGTTAGTTATCGGCAGCGTTGTGTTATCCAATATTATTCGCAATCTCATGCGGATTTATGATATGTTGATGCAAGCGAGTCCTGATACGAAGCGACAAGCTGAATTGCAACAGAAGCTCAGGGCACTTGCCGATGTAGAGCAGATTCACGATATGCATTGGTGGACACTCGACGGAGAACATCATGTGTTTACAGCGAAAATCAGTCCCAAACCGACAGCTGATATCCGTGCAGTACGCGACAATATTAATCGTATATTGGAAGAGTATGCGATTGTTGATTCGACGATTGAATTTATCTAGGAGGAATTGAATGGAACAAGATAAAGTTATAGCACGCAAACAACGCTTCTTAGCATACGTCAACAACTTGCCATGTGCGAAAGCTTATTTTCGTACGGATTGGGAATGTTATTATCTCGATCTTTTCGGCAAAATGTTTGGCTACATCAGTTCAGAAAACGACGAAAATGCGATTATTACCTTGAAAGGCTTACCGGAAAAAAATGAAGAATTACGTGAAATTTTTGCTGATGTTACGCCGGGTTACCATATGAACAAAACGCATTGGAACTCCATTAAATTATTAACAGACGCCTTGAGCGACGAGCAAATCGAGCAACTGATTTGTGAATCCTATGAATTAGTCGCAAATAAATTATCGTTGAAAGACCGAAAAAAATTGCAAAACTGACAGCTGTACCGCTCCTTTTGTATAGGAGCGGTATTCTTTATCT
This sequence comes from Aerococcaceae bacterium NML190073, assembly GCA_026131555.1. GTDB lineage: Bacteria > Bacillota > Bacilli > Lactobacillales > Aerococcaceae > Abiotrophia. The sequence continues at coordinate 117,481 of JAMXJH010000003.1, forward strand.
GGTGTAACCGGACGGCTAAAAGTCTGAAGACACAATATTCTATGCAGTATCTGACCTTTGTCAAGGGTATTCATTTTCAAGGGGTATTTTTTTTGTTATAATTGAAAGAGTATGAACGAGAGAGAGGTTAGGTAGAGATGTCATTATATAAACAATTAATCGAGCGACAGGCAACCTTGTCAGTCGTAGGTCTAGGCTACGTCGGTATGCCGATTGCCATTGCTTTTGCAAAAAAAATCAACGTTATCGGCTATGACTATAACGCAGCCAAAATCGCTCAATATCAAGCAGGAGTGGATCCAACCCATGAAGTTGGTGACGAAGCAATTCGTCATACAAGTATGGAATTCACGAATGACGCAAGTAAGCTGCAACAAGCATCTTTCCATATCGTTGCGGTGCCAACCCCAATCAATTTAGACAAAACCCCTGATTTAAGCCCGGTAGTAGGAGCAACACGCATTGTCGGGGAGAATTTGACAAAAGGTTCGATTGTTGTATATGAGTCGACAGTATATCCCGGTGTTACCGAAGATGTTTGCATCCCTTTGTTAGAGGAGGCATCAGGTTTGAAGTGCGGAGTTGATTTCCATGTTGGCTACTCACCGGAGCGAATCAATCCCGGCGATAAAGTACACCGCTTGGAAACTATTATTAAGATTGTATCGGCAACGGACGAAGCAACTTTGGATGAAATTGCTCAAGTATATGAAATTGTCATCGAAGCCGGTGTTCATCGTGCATCCTCTATTAAGGTAGCGGAAGCGGCAAAAGTCGTGGAGAACAGTCAGCGTGATATCAACATTGCGTTCATGAATGAGTTGGCGCTCGTTTTTGACCGGATGGGAATTGATACACAAGAAGTTGTAGATGCAATGAATACGAAGTGGAATGCACTAGGCTTTACACCGGGACTTGTCGGAGGGCATTGCATTGGTGTTGATCCGTATTATTTCGTCTATCAAGCTGAGAATTTAGGTTATCATAGCCAAATTATTCTTGCCGGACGTAAGATCAATGATAGCATGGGCGCCTTTGTAGCGGATGCCATCATTAAACAACTTATCCTCACCGGCAAAAAAGTCATCGATGCAAAAGTAGTTATCTTCGGCTTAACTTTCAAAGAAAATTGTCCGGATACGCGCAACTCAAAGGTGGATGACATTTTGAAACGTTTGGCGGAATACGGCATTCAACCTGTTGTAGTGGATCCATGGGCATCGCCTGAAGATGCACTTGATGAGTATGGTGTTCATTTGTCAACGCTCGAACAAGCACGAGAAGCGGATTGCTTAGTATTTGCTGTCGGACATCGTGAATTCAAGGAAATGACCTTACCGGAAATTGACAGTTTCTTCTGTCAAGAATTGCCGATGGAAGAACGCATTATCATCGATGTCAAAAGTATACTGAATAAACAGGAAGTCGAAGCGGCCGGCTACAAATTGTGGCGCTTATAAATAATAGGAGCATACAAAAACTCCGAAAGGCGTCTGCCTTTCGGAGTTTTATGTTGTTACTCTATTTCATGTTATAAGCTTTCAGTTTATATTGTTTTCGCTCTAAATCACGAATTAAACGATTGAATAATACTTGATCCAAGTAGTGCGGTAATACAAAGAGAATTCTTGCGCCTGTATCATATGCGGTTTCTTCCAATGTCACAGCAGTGCTAATATCGCAGTACTTGTTGATGATTTTGCTAATTTTGGCAAGTTCACCGGTGCCACCCAAAGTGTGGACTTCCAATACGAATCCGGCTTTATCCATCACCCATGCTTGCGCTAGGAAATTAAGCATCGCATTGTGCTTAATAATACCGAGAAACGCATTTTGCGCATCAAGCACAGCGACATACGGCAAGTCCGTCATCGCAAAAAATAATTGGAACATCGATTCGTTCGTATGCACGACGCGGGTAGTATTCTTCAAGAAGTGAGTGACAGGAATTTGTGACAAATCAGCATCAGGATGTTGCGCCAAATACTGGTAAATATGGTAGCGATAAATATTACCGCGATAAAGGGTGCTCGTCGCATCCAAAACGGGAGCACAACGTAAATGGTTCTCTTCTAATAAAGTAAGCGCTTCTTGGCAGTTAGAAGATTCCACGACACAAGTTAGTTGTGATTTATGAATCATCAACGCATCAATCATTGGTATATCGTCCTCCCATCTATCATTTTAGCTTTACCATTCTAGCAAAGATAACAACTAAAAGCAACAGTTTTCTAATTTGTTTTTAATTTACCGGTAGTAAAATAGGTAAGGATTGATTTTTTTGCGAATTTATCGTACAATTTGGAGTAATCGAAATATTTTCGTAACTAATTTTGTAAGAAAAAGGAGATACATTATTATGGACCCCTCGGGGAATTCATTTATAACTCAAGTGATAATTATTGCTGTGCTGACGTTGGTTAATGCGATTTGTGCGGCAACGGAAATGGCGTTTGTGTCGCTGAATCAACAGAAAATTAGACAATTGGCTGATTCAGGCAATTTGAAGGCTGTACGAGTATTGAATCTATTGGATGATTCGGATGATTTCTTGGCAACGATTCAAGTTGTCATTACTTTAGCCGGCTTCTTCTCCAGTGCATCGGCAGCAACGTCCTTTGCAGATATGATTATGACGTATATACCGAATATTGCCGGTGGCAAACAAATTGCGATACTGATTGTGACATTAATTTTATCTTATATCACATTGGTGTTAGGCGAATTGTATCCTAAGCAAATCGCATTGCAAATGCCGGAAAAAGTGGCGCTTTTGACAGGGGGATTCATCTCGCTGATTCAAATAGTTGTGCGTCCCTTTGTGAAGTTATTGTCTTTATCGACAGGTTTACTTAAGAAAATCACGCCGATTGATTTTACAAAGGAAGAACAGAAATTTACGCGTAGCGAGATGAAGGCATTGTTGGCGAACAGTCGCAATGATGGTGCGATTGATTCGGACGAGTTCACAATGATGCAAGGTGTGTTGTCGTTAGATTCCAAATTGGCGCGCGAAATCATGGTGCCCCGTACCGATACACAAATGATTGATATTGAAGACGAATTGGAAGAGAACATCGAAATTCTGTTAAACAGTCCTTTCTCAAGGATTCCCTTATATGAAGGTGAAAAAGATAATGTCATCGGGGTTATCCATGTGAAGAATTTACTGAAAGCTTCACGGGAGCAAGGGTTCGACAATATTGACTTATTGGCAGTGGCGAATGATCCGATGTTTGTTCCTTCGACGATTTATATTGATGACTTATTGTTGGAATTTCGTCGCGAACAGACCCATATGGCGATTCTCAAAGATGAATATGGTGGCGTGGAAGGAATTGTCACGCTTGAAGACTTAATCGAAGAGATTGTCGGGGAAATCGAAGATGAGACCGATACAACCACTTCGTCCCTTATCCGTCAAATTGATGCGGATAACTACTATATTGACGGCTTGATGCCACTCGATAAGTTCAATACGACTTTCGACGAAAAAGTGAAGTCCGAAGATGTGGATACAATGGGTGGCTTGATGATTCAGTGTATCGGTTACGTGCCGGACGACGATGAGAAAGTATCGGTTCGTATCAATGATTATGTGTTGACAACCAGTCACATCGAGAATGGTCGTATCCGTGGCGCTCATGTTGTTAAAGATATTGAGCGGACAATCGAAGCGGAACATGACTACGCTGAAATCATGGAAGAAGAACATGAATTGAGCGATATAAGTGTAGATTAGTAAGAGAGGAAAGCATTTGTTCATCACTTGCTCGGCAGGTGGTTACGCATTTGCTTTTTTGTATGGAAATAAAGCAAAAGAAGGGTCGGCATTCAAAAGTCAACTCATACGCAAAAAAATAAGGTGAACAACACCGGACAATTCAAAAGGAGTAAATAATGTTAAACGAAATGATGCATCGCCCGGTTGTAATGGCGGAATTGGTGGCTTACATGCGCGAAGCCCAAGCGAAATTTCCGGGTAAATTGGGTGAGATTGAAGCGTATGCCAATGAACGAGGTATCCCGGTCATTCCTCATGAAACCGCCAAATTTCTTGATTTCTTTTGTGCGGTAGTGGAGCCGCGTTACATCTTGGAAATTGGTACGGCAATCGGGTTCTCGGCGAGTTTGATGGCACAACATCTACAAACGGACGGACACTTAACGACGATTGATCGCTATCCGCTTATGTATGAGCGAGCGAAAGAGAATTTCGACAGAATGGGGTTGGCGGACCGTGTGACGGTTATCGAAGGTGATGCCGCTGATGTGTTGCCGACTTTGGAAGGCGAGTTTGACTTGATTTTTATGGATAGCGCAAAGGCGAAGTATATTGAATTTTATCCGGAGTGCATGCGATTGCTTCGCGTGGGTGGCGTCTTGATTATTGATGATGTGTTCCAAGGGGGCACGATATTGGATCCGGTTGAATCGCGACCGAAGCGCGTTCGTAAGATTCACCGCAAGCTGAATGAATTGTTGGATACTGTACTGCAAGACGAGGCACATCGTTCGTGTTTAGTGCCGTTGGGAGACGGCATTCTAATGGTCAGAAAGGAAGCGTAATATGGGGCAAATTAAGTTGGTAGCAATAGACTTAGATGGGACATTTTTGACAGATGAGAAAAGTATTACAGAGGAAAATAAGCGTGCGTTACAAGCGGCGATTGCGCACGGGATCAAGATTGTAATTTGCACAGGGCGGACATTGCCGGGAGTGCGACGCTTCTTGCAACAATTACCATTCTTCGAAGAAGGTGACTACATCATCTTACAAAACGGAGCGGCAACTCATGCGCTACCCGGTTTGGAAATTGTTGCGCAGCAAACTGTTTCGACAACATCGCGCGCACAAGCTTGGGATATTTTACAAGCTTTCCGTAATCAAGGAGTGCAACTGGTAGCGTTCAACCAAGACGACATGTTTCTGGTGGATGAAACACAACCTTCGGAAATCGTTCAAAAAGACGCCGAAACATTGGACACGGCGATTAAACCAGTTAGTTGCGAGCAATTTTTGGCGGGGGAAGATTTGAACAAAATGATGGTGCTCGGTTCGCCGGAAGTGTTGGATAAATTGGAGCAAGCGATTCCGACGGAATTCCACCAATTAGTTAATGTAGTGCGTAGCCAAGCGATTATTGTGGAGTTCTTACCTAAAGGCGTGAATAAACGTTCAGCATTGGAAAGTTTAGTGAATCAATTAGGGTTGGAAGCGCACAATGTTATGGCAATCGGCGACCAACTGAATGATATCGAGATGTTGGAATACGCAGGCTTGTCAGTCGCAATGGCAAATGCAGTTCCAAAAGTGCGGACCGTCGCCGATGTGGTGACCAAATCGAACAATGAGTCCGGCGTTGCCCACATTATTCAACAAAAAGTACTCACCATCTAATAATAGCAAACAGAACTTCAAGGCTTTGTGAATGCCGTGTGAAGTTCTGTTTTTGTTGTGGATTGTGTGGGGATACAATCAGTTCAGTTGAGTTGTGTTCGGATTAGGTGTATGATGTTAGAGTGAGCCTTTAGATGGATACACGATGATACTGTCAGAGGAATAATTACTATAAATTTTATAGTTTCTTCACATTTATATGCTATTTTATATAGGACATAGAAAAAATAAGGAAGGTGTTTGTATGAAGAAAGCACTAGCGATAATCGCATTGCTAGTTCTGTTGCTTGGCATAGGATACAGTGCGGGAATCGGCTATTATGCGCAAAAATTCCAAGCGAACACGAAGTTCGGCTCTATTGACATTAGCCACTTAACGCTCGCCCAAGCGCAAGAAAAAATTGAAAGCGACATTAACAAGAAGCGACTTAGCATTACCGAAAACGGCAAAGAAATCGGGACATTGGCGCTCGCTGATTTGAATGCGCAAGTGGATACGAAAGAAGTTTTGACGAATACTTACAATGCGCAAGACCCACGTTTTTGGGTGTTCAGCTATTTCAAGACAACAACTTACGAGAATGTGTTAATGAATCATGTTCAATTAGATGATGCCAGCTTAACGCAAGCATTGGCGGATATCGGTTTGGTCAATGATAATCGAATCGCCGCCAAAAACGCTTCGATTGAATACGCAAATAACAAAGGATATTTCGTTCAACCAGAAGAAACGGGGAACCAATTAGATTTAGCGGCAGTGAAACAAATGATTGTTGAAGGTTTGCAAACAGGCTCAACTTCTGTTGAAGTAAATACAGCATATCTAGTGCCTGAAATCAAAGCAGATGATGAGAAGATTACAAAAGTCATGGCAGAGATTGAGCGCGTTGCAAGCACGCAGCTTACTTTGACCATTGCCGGGAACAATGTTCAAGTACCGAAAGACAAAATTACAGAGTGGATTTATTTTGACGGGAACAATGGTGTTGTAATTAATCAAGAGTTAGTCAAGGAATATGTCGGTACTTTGAATGAACAATATGCGACTTACAATAAGCCGCGTCAATTCCAAAGCACATTACAAGGTACAGTAACCGTTCAGCCGGGAACATTAGGCTGGTCAATCGACCGCGATGCTGAAGCGGAACAAATTGCCAGCGACTTGAAACAAGGCGGTACAATTACGCGTGACCCGAATGTTGTTGGAACAGGATACGGTTCCGGTGGCAATGACATCGGTAGCAGTTATGTTGAAGTCGACATTGCAAACCAAATGATGTTTATTTATGTTGACGGTCAACAAGCATTGTCAACCCCGATTGTAACCGGACGTCCCGGAACAGGAACGGTGGCGGGTGCTTATGCCGTGTGGAACAAAGAGACACCTTCTGTATTGAAAGGTTTCAATCCGCACACTAATCAAGAATATAATCAACCTGTTGACTTTTGGATTCCGTTCGATGATACAGGACAAGGAATTCATGATGCGAACTGGCAAGGTTCATTCGGTGGCGAAGCTTACCTATCAAGTGGGTCACTCGGATGTATCAACACACCGCCCGGTACGATGCCTCAAGTATTTGAACTGATTCAATTAGGCATGCCGGTAATTATCTTCTAACAATGAGCGAACAATCATGTTTAACGTCCGATTACCTTGAACAAAAAAGGTGCGCAACACCGAAACATTCGAGAAAAAGGATAGAATAACAAAGTTGTTCGCTTTCTTTTGTTGCAAAAGGTTCCCTAATCGTGAAGAAAGCGTTATAATAGACATGTGAGACTGCCTTTTTGTGGAAAAAGGCGAAGAATAAGGAGTGAAAAAGATGAAAAAAATACTTATCGTAGATGACGAAAAGCCGATCTCAGATATTATTGCCTTTAATTTAGGTAATGAAGGTTATGAAGTCATTAAGGCGTATGACGGTGAGGAAGCCATTGAATTGTTCACGAAGACGCAACCGGATTTAGTCGTGCTCGACTTAATGTTGCCGAAGATGGACGGTTTGGAAGTTTGCCGCGAAATCCGCAAAACAAGTGCGGTACCGGTCATTATGTTGACAGCGAAAGATTCAGAAATCGACAAAGTATTAGGTTTAGAATTAGGTGCAGATGATTATGTGACGAAGCCTTTCTCAAATCGTGAATTGATTGCACGTGTGAAAGCTAACTTGCGTCGCAATGCATTGCGTGAAGCCGTGCAAGGTGAAGCGAATGCTACAAATGAAATCGTCATCGGCGACTTAATTATTCACCAAGATGCTTACATTATTTCGAAGCGCGGAACGGAAATTGAGTTGACTCACCGTGAGTTCGAGTTATTACATTACTTAGCGAAACATATCGGACAAGTAATGACGCGTGAACACTTATTGGAAACGGTTTGGGGTTACGATTATTTCGGCGATGTGCGTACAGTTGACGTAACCATTCGTCGCCTCCGTGAGAAAATCGAAGATATCCCAAGCCATCCGGTTTATATTGTGACACGTCGTGGAGTAGGATACTTCTTGAAGAATCCTGAACAAGATTAAAAGTAGGCGCTGTGATGAATAAAAAGCGCAAATTTTTCCAGACGATTAACTTCAAGATTCCGTTGCTGTTCATTATTATCTTATTGATTTCGTTCCAATTTATCGGGGTGTTCTTCATCGGACAGTTGGAGACGCAATCGGTGAAGAACTTCAAGGATCAAATCAATACGCAAGTTGATTTCTTGGTTAATAATGTCAGCCCGATTCTGTCTGAAGGGCGAGAGGATGACCGAACGGAACGCTTAACGCAAGCGTTAGAAACGTTCTCTTCCGTCAACCGCACGGATATCCGGATTATTGATACGGAAGAGATAATCGTCGCTGCAAATTTCGATTATCAGCAAAATACAGTCGGAACCAAAACGAATGAATTAGCGATTAAGAATGTCTTGGTCAACCAACAATCATTCATTGAAGAAACCTATAATGCCAACAAAAAACAGCATAGCTACAACATTATTAAGCCGATTCTCAGCGCTGATTTAAGCCGAGTAGTCGGCGTTGTTGCGGTAAGCGCTGATATGAACCGCGTCTATGAACAGACGGCGAGTACAGCACAATTATTTACCCAATCCGCTGCGATTGCCAGTATTGCCAGTTTTATTCTGGCAGTGGTACTTTCGCAAGGTTTGACGCGTCCGATTGAAGAAATTCGTCAACAGGCGATTCGAATTTCGGAAGGGATATACAATTATCCGGTAACGGTGTTCGGACAAGATGAATTAGGCGAATTGGCGATGACCGTCAATGAATTGGCAGTCAAAGTTAAAGATGCTCAAGAATTGACAGAGTCGGAACGGCAACGTTTGGACGGGGTGTTGCGCCACATGACAGATGGCGTTATCGCAACGGATCGACGCGGGCATGTGTTGCTTGTCAATGAACGGGCATTACAATTATTAGGAATCGAACATCAAGCGGCGATGGGGATTTCTGTTTTGCGTTTATTGCAAATTAGAGAGACGCACACTTTGGCGGACTTGATGGAAGAAGATACCGAAGTGATGATGTACCGTCGCGATAGAGAAGGCGAGACGATTTTGAAAGGGGAATTCTCGATTATTCGTCGAGAAACCGGCTTTATTACCGGTTTAGTCTGTGTGTTAACGGACGTGACAGAGCAGGAGAAAACCGAACAGGAACGTCGAGATTTCGTATCAAACGTTTCTCACGAATTACGGACACCGCTGACGAGTATCAAGAGTTATACGGAAGCCTTGAGCGAAGGAGCGTGGCAAGATAAGCAAATTGCACCGGAGTTTCTAAACGTCATTCAATCCGAAACGGACCGTATGATGCGGATGATTGGCAACCTACTTGATTTATCAAAAATCGACGGTGGTCAATACAAATTGGACAGCGAGTACATCGACTTCAAACGTTTAGTGAATCACATTCTCAATCGCTTTGAGTTTATGCTTGAGAACGGAGAATCCGAGAAGAAATACCGCATCTTGCGCGATATTACCAGTCGGGAAGTATATGTTGAAGTTGACCAAGACCGCATGACACAAGTAATCGATAACATTATGAACAATGCGATTAAATATTCACCGGACGGTGGCGTCATCACTGTCAAACTGGAAGATTTACATTCGCGCATTGTCTTAAGTATTTCAGACGAAGGTCTAGGAGTCCCGCAAAAAGACTTACCGCACTTATTCGACCGCTTCTACCGTGTAGACAAAGCACGTTCGCGCGAACAGGGCGGAACAGGACTTGGACTTGCGATTTCCAAGGAAGTTATTGAATTGCACGGCGGTAAGATTTGGGCAGAAAGCGTGGAGAATCAAGGGTCAACCTTTATTTTTGAATTGCCGTACACAAACTTTGGAATAGATGACGAAGGGTGGGATGACATTTGAGACGCGATACAATTGTAAGTGCATTGCTCGGATTGAGCATTATTGTCAGCCTAATGCTATCTTACTTCGTACTGTTCGATAGTCAGCAACTCAGTCGCCTCATCAACGAAGCGGATTCCCGCTCAACGAAACAATCCGTCACGCCAGATACAACGCGGAACAGTTTCTACAACAAGGCGGATTTAACAATTCGGGAAGTGTTCTATCCGAATCAACTCATCGTCAAAAAAGGCAAGCAACTCTACGATGTCAACAGCCAAACGGTCTTACAACGTGTGGAACAACAACTGTTCACGCATCGAATGGAATTAACGGAAGACAAGGTAGTAGCAAACCCGGATTCTTACCGCAAATTATTTGAGCAAGATTCCTTAGAAATGGTCTTTGCTAAGCCGTTTCCGATTACAATGTTGGATCACCTAATGAGTATCAAGACGGACGGCAACTTAGTATTTGAATTCGATCGACTTATTTGGTTGAAAGGCAATCGCGATTACGCGTACGCCATCAATTCGCGCGATCAAATTTATTTACCGCTTCGCATGAACGATGAAGTTGCCAGCCAATTATTTGCTATTGTTGAAGAATCGCAGAGCACGTGGTACACGGTCGACCGCCTCAATGTCCAAAATGGCGTCGTCTACTTACCGCAAATCGCTTCGACTTTGAATGTTGAATATTACATGCTCGAGCGAATTCCGGACACGCAATTTATCGGCGATGTGTTCCCGACGACAAACTTTAATATCTTGGAAACACATTCGGCTGATATTAAGAAGCTGAATAACTACCAAGTCACTTTGACACTCAATAATCAAACGCAGATGATGAGTTTAGATGTTTCCCAACCGAACCAGAAGGTTCCGAAAACTTCCGAACAGAAACTGCGTGCCAGCTTTACGGAATTGCGTCAATACGAGTATTGGGATGACGGTATGCGGTACGACGGCACGAATGACTTTGTAGTGAAATATCGACGTTATTTGAACGGTGTGCCGATTGTCAGCGAATCCGCTACTTTGGATTATGCGGCAACGATTATCAATTTACGCCCGAAAGCGCGCCGTGACGGTTATATTTACCAAATGCCGACGTTATTGTTGCACGCCCGATTGAACGCAATGGTTGAACCTATTCAGTTGATGGCGAGTCATGAAATTCAATCGGTAATCGAAGCAACGGGAATGGGATTGCATGATTTTACCCGTATTTTCATAGGGTATGAATGGCGTTCCGAAATGGAGCAGTTCCAAGTGGCGAAATTGGTACCGACGTGGTATGTTGAACATAATAATGGCTTATATACATTGGAAGAATTACAGAACGGAACACTGCAACGAGAGCAACAAGCGGTGGGAATTATCGGGCACAATGAATAGAGGGAGGCAAGACAGTGGACTTCAAACGAATACAATGGTTACTCTTGGCTTTCTTTGTATTGTTCAATATCTTTTTGGTGACGATGTTAGTGAGTCGCTCGAAGTTGAATTCTCCGACATCGGTTCCTAATGCAGTTGTCAATGTACATCAACAATTGCAGGAGCGAGGCATTACGATTCAGCCGAATGCGATTCATTCTTCGGTTGATTTGTCGCTCATTCAAACGACGGATAACCAGAAGCTACAAGAATCGCTCGGTACATTAACGGATCAATCGGCAAAAATGGAAGGCGACATCTTGAAGAGCACCTTCAATGCGCCGGTCAATTTAGGTATTCAGTTTGACGCGGGGCAACCGCATTTGAACAAAGAACAACTACAAGCTTTACAAGATAATTTGTTGGCGCATGGTTCTTTCATTTTGTTCGGGGAACAGTACGGGACAGCCGTTTACTACCCTTCCGAGAATATTCTCGTCTGTCAAATGGTCACCGCTGATGGGAAACCGATTGTCGACGGAACGGCGGAAATTCGCCTGACATTGAATAATGAGCATCAAGTAGTGGCGTACACGCAGACGTACCAAGAAGGCGCCAGCAAATTGCATAAGCAGTTACCTTTGATTACTGCCGAGAATGCGTTGAGTATTCTCGATAGCCGAATTGAAACCAATGTACCGAATGATTCGATTATTGTGTCGGTCGATTTAGGCTATTTCCGCATCGTTGATGCCACAGGCTTGGACGTGTATTCGCCTGTATGGGAAGTTCAGTACATTCGTCGTGACGGCACCTTGCGTTCGAAATTTGTCGACGCAATGCGCGGTCAGGCAATCAATCGTTAATCAAGAACAATGACTAGGAGACAATGTGAACGCATTGCCTCCTAGTTTTTTGTTTTTGCATTATTTCCACAGCCAAAATCGCGAAGCTTTAAGGTTGCTTACAACCGGAAAAGTGTAAAACTTTTGCGAATTGTATGTTTGCGTAACAGGAAGTGTGTAAAACCTTGTTGAATTGTATGTTTGCGTAACAGGAAATGTTCAAAACCTTTGTGAATTGCGTGTTTCTGTAACAGAAAATGTTCAAAACTTTTGTGAATTGCAAGTTTGCGCAACGGGAAAGGTATAAAACCTTGAGGTATTATTGTTTTGAGATGTGTTCAAGAGGAATAACCTTGTGGAATTGATTGTTGTTGAAGGTAAGAAAGTGTAAAACTTTTGTGAATGGCGCATTATCAACGGATAAAGAGGATTTTGTTTGCATTTGAAATAAAATCCAAATACTTGAATTACTGTTGTCTAGAAAGTTCAACCACATATTGAAACCGCATACAACTTTGTGATATAGTTCCTTATGTAGGGAATTATATTGAGTTGTTATATTTGATTGAACAGGAGTTGAGGAGATGGAGTTTCAGAGTGAGAAAGATGCATGGGACTACATAAAGCGTCGACAAGATGAGTTACGTCAGCAATTTAAACTGTTGTCCGATGAAGAAATGAGTCGAGCGATTGACGAAATCATGCAAGTACATGAAAAATATAAATCAGCAAGAATAGCAGAAGTTTGTGCGGGAATTTTGTATAATTGTAGTTGGAGGCAAAGTTTAGAAAGTGCGAAAGAGAGTGTGACACGTTTAAGTGAGTTGTATGCCGCTCATAGAGACAATGATACGGTGCTCTGGGCGTATGCAACATCTTTATTTAACCTAACAGATAAACAAGATTTAACTGGGTGTCAAGAGGCGGTATTACGTTTAAGTGAGTTGTACACCACTCATAGAGACAATGATACGGTGCTCGGGGAGTATGCAGACTCTTTAGTTAACCTAACCGTTGAACAAGATTTAACTGGGTGTCAAGAGACGGTATTACGTTTAAGTGAGTTGTACACCAGTCATAGAGACAATGATACGGTGCTCTGGGCGTATGCACACTCTTTAGTTAACCTAACAGATAAACAAGATTTAACTGGGTGTCAAGAGGCGGTATTACGTTTAAGTGAGTTGTACACCACTCATAGAGACAATGATACGGTGCTCGGGGAGTATGCACACTCTTTAGTTAACCTAACCGTTGAACAAGATTTAACTGGGTGTCAAGAGACGGTATTACGTTTAAGAGAATTGTACACCACTCATAGAGACAATGATACGGTGCTCTGGGCGTATGCACACTCTTTAGTTAACCTAACCGTTGAACAAGATTTAACCGGACGCCAAGAGACGGTATTACGTTTAAGTGAGTTGTACACCACTCATAGAGACAATGATACGGTACTAGTGGCGTATGCAAACTCTTTAGCTATCCTAACCGTTGAACAAGATTTAACTGGGTGTCAAGAGACGGTATTACGTTTAAGTGAGTTGTACACCAGTCATAGCAATAATGATACGGTGTTATCGGCGTACACTTTTTCTCTGATTGACTTAGCACAGAAAAAACATAATGATAAAAAGAACTTAGAAGATCTTTCAAAACTATCTGGTCTAACTATAGAGAGAAGGAAACGAGAAGGGAAGCCTTTGTTTGAGGTAATATTTCAATATCTTCTTTTTAAAGAATGTGATGTCGCATTTTTGAAAAAGGTAATTGAAGCGATAGTCGATTCTTCTTCCGAAGCAAATTCAATTACAGAATTATGGAAACATTATGTATCAACGATGGAATTTGACTCATCATCATATCCGACTGTTACTTCAAAAGACGATTTAATCAACAGAATATTGTTGGTAAATAGCGTAAAAATCATAATGAATACATTGATGATGAGAGACCTCTCCGAAGTGGATATCAGTCATTATACATCGATGAATAATATAAAGTTTTTGTTACAAAATCCTAATCCGAATAAAGACAAAGATGATAAAGCTGCACTACGATTATATAATGCGACATATATGAATGACCCTGAAGAAGGAAAAGCGCTAATCAATTATTTTAAGCGTGAAGGAGAGCAACCAATTCAATGGCTAGACGATGAAGAAGGAAGTAGTTCAATTTATTTGTGTAGTTTAACAATGGAAGAAGATAAGCTACCTCTATGGTCACAATACGGAAAAGATGGTAAAGGCGCCTGCATAGGGTTTAAAGATGACTTCTTTGATACTTCAATTCGTGTAAATGAACAAACTATAAAGTTGTCGTTTATTGATATAAATGAAACTACAGGGTTGAAAGAATCGCGCAAATTACCTCTGTATCGTGTATGCTATATTGACAATGTAGAGAAGAAACTGATGTGCGAAGGACTTGGAAGCAAGAAGCTATCAATAATTAGGAATCATCTAAAAAATATACGAGATATGATTACCAATGAAAAAAATAAGGAGATGCAAGAGTTCTTTAAGGAAGTTGTAGATGAAATACGCTACCTGTTTAAAGACAAGGGATACAGTCATGAAAGAGAGGTAAGACTTCTTGAAAATGTTCCTATGAGTTCAGATAGACTGAAATTAGATAACCGTCCTGACTTAGTCGCTCCGAAACTTTACATAGACTATGAAACACCGATACTCATCCGCAAGATTATCTTCGGTCCTAAGGCGGAGAGAACGGAAGTTCTGAAGCCGTATATTAAATATTGTGACCCCAATATCGAAATCAAACACTCGACAATTAAATATCGCTAATGGTTTAGCCGAGATTTCCCCCTTTGCATTTCCTTTGAAACATGCTACACTATTAAACAGTTGAGTTGCCTATCGGTTGGCAACACTGCGGCACTTCAGTAGAGTTCAAACCTCTCTTCCTTTGGTCGTAGTTATTACTAGGGTGGCGTAGCCATGCCTATAAAGGAGAATGTAAATGAAACAGCAAACAACTACCGGGTTCGGATTGTCCGACACAACCGGCTTAGTGAAAGCTGCGATTGTAGCAGCAATTTATGTGGTATTAACCTTAATGGTTGCGCCACTCAGCTTCGGCGTCATTCAGTTTCGCGTGTCCGAAATACTGAACTTCTTAGGATTATATAATCCACGTTATATTGTGGCGATTACGCTGGGCGTTGTTATTGCCAACATGTTCAACCCGGCATCATACGGTGTTGCCGACATGTTAATCGGCAGTTTATCCACGTTCGTCTTTCTATGGTTAGGACGCATCGTCGGCGAACGCTTAGTCGCGCTTCTGGCAACAACAGGCAAACACCAAGTGCAACCAATGATTATCAAGTATCTCGCATTGATTGTCGTATTCTCATTATCGATGATTACCATTGCCTTTATGATTTGCCACTTCGAGAATATTTGGCCGCTATTTTGGCCGACGTATTGGAGTTTAGTAGCAAGTGAAGCAGGCGTATTAAGCCTAGGAGGGCTCGTGATGTATCCATTAGCAACGCGCATCGACTTCCATTCATAATTCCCCTTGAGCCAAGTTCAGCAAACTGATAAAGGGAAGACTGCTGACTTGCTGAAAGGTTTCATTCAGAATAAATTCAATTAGGAGCCGGGAAATCATGTCCTTGGCTCCTTTTTTGTGTGTAAATATGTTAGAATATAAGCTAAGAAACGGAGGTCGCGGATTATGTTACAAGGCAAAAAAATAGGCGTATTCATCACAGGAGGCATTGCAAGCTACAAAGTAGCGGAATTTGTGCGGTTATTGATTAAACGTGGCGCACACGTTCGTGTCGCTATGTCGCAAGCCGCAACAGAATTCATTACACCGCTTACCTTTCAAGTATTAACGAAACAAGCAGTGTTGATTGATACATTCGACGAGCGGGAGCCGAGTCTTGTCCAACATGTCGAGTTTGCTGATTGGTGCGACTTAGCCGTCGTTGTCCCGGCAACAGCGAATATCCTCGCCAAAATGGCACACGGCTTAGCGGACGAAATCGTATCGACAACCTTATTAGCCATTCATTGTCCGCGCCTGATTGTGCCGGCAATGAATGTGAATATGTACCACAACCCGGCAACGCAACGGAACATTGCGCAGCTACAACAAGATGGTTATACGCTAATGGAGCCGGATACAGGCTTTTTGGCGGAAGGCTATGAAGGGAAAGGGCGCTTACCGGAATTGGAACGCATTGTTGAGCAAGCAGAAAGATTGCTGGCGCGCCATACTTTACCGCAAGTGTTAAGCGGACGTCGCATTTTGATTACGGCTGGCGGTACGCGTGAACGCATTGACCCGGTTCGCTACATTACGAATGATTCTTCCGGCAAAATGGGTTACGCACTTGCCAAAGCGGCAACTTGGTTAGGGGCGGCGAGTGTGCAACTGATTTCGACAGCGAAACAATTACCGGTTCCCGACCAAGTAACCGTAGATTATGTTGAGAGTGCCGAGGGAATGCAACAAGCAGTCGGTTATTATTTTGACCAAGCAGATGATGTGGTAATGGCGGCGGCAGTCAGTGACTATCGCATCGCAAATCCCTCAGCACACAAAATCAAAAAACAACCGGAGCAGCAGGAACTGCAACTCACATTGGTGGCGAACCCAGATATCCTAGCAGAACTGGGCGCAAACAAAACAACGCAAACTGTTATCGGCTTCGCTGCTGAAACGGAACGGGTAATTGAATATGCACACAAGAAACTTATCAAGAAACAAGCGGATTGGATTGTTGCGAATGACGTATCGCAAGCACATGCCGGCTTCAATGTGGATACGAATCAAGTGACATTACTCTCTAAGGACGGGAATCTTTATCCCTTGCCAGTAATGAGTAAATTGGAGACCGCACTTGCTATTTGGCAATATATTCATCCAGAAACAACGGAGGCATCATATGACACTACAAGTTGAACAATTATTCAGTGGGTATCGTAATGTACCGGTCGTCAAAGACGTTAGCTTCAATATTCAACCGGGAGAAGTGGTTGCGCTCATCGGTTTGAACGGCGCCGGCAAATCTACCTTGCTCAAGACAATCTTAGGCTTACTTCCTGCTCTGAAAGGTCAGATTCTTCTCAATGGAAGAACCATTGTAGCAGACCATGCAGCCTATGCGAAGCAAGTGGCGTATATTCCGGAAACACCGATTTTGTACGAAGAATTAACTTTGAAAGAACATTTAGAGATGACGGCGTTAGGTTACGGCTTGCCGATTGAGGAAGTCATGAAGCGTGCGGAGCCATTATTGAAACTTTTCCGCCTCGATAAACATCTATCGTGGTTCCCAAGTCATTTTTCTAAAGGAATGAAGCAAAAGGTGATGGTTATTTGTGCTTTGGTGACAGATGCCCAGTTGTTAATTATCGACGAACCTTTCTTGGGGCTAGACCCGTTGGCAATTAAGCACTTTACGGAATTGTTGCAAGAACGTGCACGGCAAGGGACGGCTATTTTGCTAACAACCCATGTATTAGGGATTGCGGATTCATTATGTGATCGTTACATCATGTTGCAAGCCGGTGAAATTGTGGTGCAAGGCAATTTGGAGCAGTTACGAGAAGCTCTTGGTGCGAGCGAGGCAAGCTTAGATGAATTATATGTTCAAATGGCGCAAGCAGGTGGTGCCGTATGACAGATTTGACACAATTGTGGCACAAGCGTCTACGCTATTTCATCAATGAATTAGGGAAATACGGGCGTTTAATTTTTAACGATCATTTCTCGATTGTGTTAGTGATTTTGATGGGGTTTGGTGGCTTCTTTTATAAAGAGCAGCTGACGCAATTGCAAGCGTTGGAGCCGGCAACAGTACGAATACCTTTGTTAGCGGCGGTGGTTTTCTTATTAGTCATCGTGTTCAATATCGGGCGCCCGATTTGGTTAACACGCGATCCCGACAAAAGTTATTTGTTCGCGCAAGGAAAAGCTTGGCATAATTATTGGTTGCGCGGGTTAAGTTTGGGCTTAGTGTTACCGGCATTTTTGTTAGTAGGTATGGTGATTTTGGTCGCTCCTTTCTTAGCGCTCGTTAGCGCTTGGCAACTCACAGACTTATGGTTATTAGTTGCGCTACTCGTCTTATTGAAAGTAGTCAGTTATTTGTTCTTGTATTTGAACTTGTTTCGTGTAGGGTTCGGTGTCAATGCCATGCAACATAATGGTTTTGTAGCGATTGTGTTGTTCACCAGCTTTGTGTTGCCTGCACCGATTCATCAATTGTGGTTAGCGGGCATTGTGTCGGGGCTGTTGATACTTGCTTTGTGGCGTATGCGTCAGCGTTCCGCTCAAATGATGCAGTTCAATGATGTACTGGAACAAGAAGCTTTGCGCGAGAGTACTTTCTATAAGTGGGTGTCAATTTTTGCGGATGTGCCGCATTTGCAACCGTCGATTAAGCGCCGAGCTTTTTTGGATGCGAGTATTGAGTGGTTATCCAAGAAGATGCCGAATCGTTACAGTTATTTATACTTGCGTGTGTTGTTCCGCAATAATGCTTATAGCGGGATTTGGGTGCGCGTTATGTTATTTATAGCGGTATTGATTTTGTTGACGGAACACGTATATCTTGCGGTTGGCTTAGGCATAATGGGTTACATATTGACGATTGTTCAGCTGGTTCCCGTTATTTATCTCTACGATACACATCCATTCCAACGCCTATACCCCGAACAAAAAAATCAGCAAGCAACCGCCTTCCAGTACCCAATCATTTGGATATTTGCGCTTCAAACCGGTGTGTATATGCTCGCTCTTCTAGGTAGTTTCGGATTGACCATAACAGTATTATGGCTAATAGCTATTTGGCTAGTTGTAGCCGCACTTATCGTATGGGCGTATATCCCATGGTGGACACGTAAGCATACTAAATAATATCAAAAAACCAGCGTACTTCTGACATTAGAGTACACTGGTTTTTTTTGAGTTTTACGCTGTTTTTGAGCATTTGTTTCTGTAAGCGAAGTAATAGCAAATGATTGCGAGTAATAAAGTAATACGAATCAAGGGTGTGATAATAACTAATGGGGAAGGAATGCCTTCTTGATGAACTTGCGTCCAAAAGTCAATGATATCAACGAATCTAAAGCCGAATTCAGCGCCAAATGCCATGAGAATAAACGATGTGCACAAGAATAAAGTAGCTGATGTTTTCATAAGAGAACCTCCTAGATAGTTAATATTATAAACTTATTATAGCAATTCGTTCCTATGTTGTAAATCTAAGAAGATAGCCGCTCGGATCTTGCACAATGAATTGTTGAGGAGAATAAATGACACCCTCAACATCGTAGTGGTCGGTAGTCAGTTCGCGATAGAATGATACACCTCGTTCTTTCAATCGCTGATAATAAGCTTCGATGTCTGGTTTCACCTCAATCGAAAAGTTGACTCCTTGTCCGAGTGGGTATTGCATATCGCCGGTGTTCCACCCGTCATCATAGAGTTCCTCAAACATCATTTGAGTATCTCCAAACGAAAGGAAGACAAATTTCTCTTCAGGTCGCTGATATTCTAAGGTGAATTCCAAAGTAGTTAAGTAAAACTCTTTTGTCGCTTCGATATCGAAGACATATAATTCAGGAATCATTGCATTAAATTGGAAACTCATAGCTATCCCTCTTTCTTCTGTATGGTTCATATTAAATCATAACATTGGTGGCAGCAGAAATAAATTTTTTTCTTCACAAGGGTTGCGGCTAAAAGCAAGGGGGAGGGGGAATTACCTTTGTGATAAATTTATTTAACCGAAAAAAAGACTGGAAAACCACAAGATATATGGTACACTTATTTAAGTGGATACTATATGTAGTGAACAAGTGGAAAGAAGGAGATTAAATGCAAACACTACTGAAACATGGTGCCAGCCGTCTAACCGAACAATTAAATGTCATCAAACGTGACGGTAGAGAGGTTGCGTTTAATCCGGAAAAGATACGAAATGCAATTTGCCGTGCGTTTGAAGATGTGGAAGGCGAGTTGGACAATGTCCAAAAGGAGCAGATTAATCAGTTAACTTATGCGGTCGTCGAAGAAATCGCGCGCCGTTTTGCCAAAGATGTTCACATTTATGAAATTCAGAGTGTTGTGGAGCATTTGTTGGTGGAAGCGGGATATGATGTGGTAGCAAAGGCGTATACGGATTATCGTTTGGCGCGTGATATTGAGCGAGCAAAGGCAACGGATATTCAACATCGCATTGAAGAATTGCAGGCGCAAGAGCAGACGATTATCAATGAGAATGCTAACAAAGACAGTCGCGTCTTCAATACGCAACGTGATTTGACAGCGGGCGCGGTAGCGAAGTCTATCGGTTTGAAGATGTTGCCGGAGCATGTTGCCAATGCCCACCAAAAAGGTCAAATTCACTATCACGATTTGGATTATCATCCGTACACACCTTTGACGAATTGTTGCTTGATTGATTTCAAATCCATGTTCGAGCAAGGGTTCCAAATCGGGAATGCGGAAGTGGAGTCGCCGAAATCTATTCAGACGGCAACCGCACAGATGGCACAGATTATTGCCAATGTAGCGAGCAGTCAATATGGTGGTTGTAGCGCCAATCGTATTGACGAAGTGTTAGCGCCATTTGCCGAACGTAATTTAGCGAAGCATCGCGAAATTGCGCGTAAATGGATTGATGATGAAGCAAAGCAAGAAGCGTATGCTTTAGAGCGTACAAAGAAAGATATTTATGATGCGATGCAAAGTTTGGAGTATGAAATTAATACGCTTTATACATCGCAAGGGCAAACACCTTTTACCACTCTGGGATTTGGTTTGGGAACCGGTTGGCTGGAGCGTGAAATTCAGCGTGCGATTCTCGAAGTAAGGCTCGGCGGACTCGGACAAGAGAAGCGGACGGCGATTTTTCCGAAATTGGTGTTTACGTTGAAACGTGGCGTCAATTTGTTGCTGACGGATCCGAATTATGATATTAAACAACTGGCACTCGAATGTGCAACGAAGCGTATGTATCCCGATGTCCTAATGTACGACAAAATCGTGGAGCTGACAGGCAGTTTCAAAGTGCCGATGGGTTGTCGCTCCTTTTTGCAAGGATGGTGCGATGAGTTCGGTGTTGAAGTGAATGACGGACGCATGAATTTAGGGGTGGTGACGTTGAATTTGCCACGGATTGCCTTGGAGTCTAAAGGGGATATGGTACTATTCTGGTCGATTCTGGAAGAACGTTTGGCAATCGTCAAAGATGCGTTAGTGTATCGGATTGAGCGTGTTAAAGATGCGGTGCCGGACAATGCGCCAATCTTGTATCAACACGGGGCATTCGGCAAGCGCTTGAATCCGTCGGATTCAGTCAATGAGTGTTTCCGCAATAAGCGCGCTACCATTTCGCTCGGTTATATCGGACTGTATGAAG
Organism: Aerococcaceae bacterium NML190073; assembly: GCA_026131555.1. Taxonomy (GTDB): domain Bacteria; phylum Bacillota; class Bacilli; order Lactobacillales; family Aerococcaceae; genus Abiotrophia. The sequence continues at coordinate 138,896 of JAMXJH010000003.1, forward strand.
TTGCGACGGTTTTCTTCGGTCCTGAATGGGAGCACAATGAAGAAGCGAAACAGTTTACGATTGATATTGTCAAGAGTCTCAAGCAACATGCGGATGCTTGGGGAGCGGAATACGGGTATCACTTCAGTGTTTATAGTACACCTTCTGAGAGTTTGACCGACCGTTTTTGTCGGATGGATAAGGCGCAGTTCGGCGCGGTAGCGGATATTACGGATAAAGATTACTACACCAATTCGTTCCACTACGACGTCCGCAAAAAGCCGACACCTTTCGAGAAGTTGGCGTTTGAAGCGGAGTATCCGAAGTATTGCAGCGGCGGGTTTATCCATTATTGTGAATACCCGAACATGCGCCATAATCCAAAAGCATTGGAAGCCGTCTGGGATTACGCTTATGATTTAGTGGGGTATCTCGGAACGAATACACCGATTGATCATTGTTATGAATGTGGATTTGATGGTGATTTCCATCCAACGGAACGTGGATTCGAATGTCCACAATGCGGCAATCGCAATCCGGAAACATGCGATGTGGTGAAGCGGACATGCGGCTATCTCGGGAATCCGCAACTGCGTCCAATGGTCAAAGGACGCCACAAAGAAATTTCAGCTCGAGTGAAACATTTATAAACTGAACAAGAGCGCCATCCTCTTTTGCCGACAAAAAAGAGGGTGGCACTTATTATCGGTTTGCAAAGGAGGAAGAGGCATGCGCAATCCTAAGCCGCAAGAATGGTTGGCGAGCGAGTGGAGTCAAGGCAAAATTGCCGACTATAAGCCGTATAACTTTGTAGATGGTGAAGGAGTTCGCTGCAGTTTGTATGTGAGCGGTTGTCTGTTCGCTTGCGAAGGCTGCTATAACAAAATAGCGCAAAACTTTAATTACGGCACATGCTACACGCCGGAATTACAAGCGCGCATTTTAGAAGATATTGCTGCTCCTTATTGTCAAGGACTAACCTTGCTGGGAGGCGAGCCTTTTTTGAACACGCAAGTGCTGTTGCCGCTGTGTCATGCAGTGCGTGAACGTTTCGGTGATACAAAAGACATTTGGTCGTGGACCGGCTACACTTGGGAAGAAATGCTCGTGGAATCGAGTGACAAACTTGAATTACTGTCGCTCATTGATGTATTGGTTGACGGACGCTTCGAATTAGCAAAAAAAGACCTCTCCTTGCAGTTCCGCGGCAGCTGGAACCAACGAATTATCGACGTTCCCAAGAGTCTGGAACAAGAGCAAGTTGTCCTGTGGCAACCGAAAACCGCCTACCAACCGGAATCGACTGGCGATTCCCATTTACCAAAATTTAATATTCATCAAAAATAGCTGGATAAGAACGTTGACGATGTTCTTATCCAGCTATTGCTGTATGTTATGTAAGGAATGAATCTACTTTAAGCGGCGGACGTCAAAGGCAAGCTCAAGATGAAGGAACTTCCTTGTCCGAGTTGACTTTCAACCGTGAGAGTGCCGCCCATTTGTTCGGCTAAAGTTTTGCTAATATATAAGCCTAAACCGGAACCTCCGGTTTGGCTGCTACGCGATTTGTCTACACGATATAGGCGGTTGAAGATGAAAGGTAAGTCATCTGTGGCGATGCCGACACCATTGTCTTTAATCGTGAAATGAACATGCGTATCCGTTGCGGTAATCGTCAGTTCAATGTTTGTTTGTTCCGGTGAGTATTTGCCGGCATTATCCAAGAGATTGTCGAGAATGCGATGCAGTTTCAATTCATCGCAGAATAATGTGGGCAATTTATCCGGCGTTTGTACTAACAATTGTTGTTGTTTTTTCTGGCATTTCAACTGGAACGGTGCCAGTATTGCCAACAAGGCTTGGTCGAGTTTAACTTCTTTATATGAATTATCTGCCTGCAGTTCTGCTAAGTTCTCTCGCTCAACTAATGCCACTTCCATCAACTGATTGGTCAAGGTGGTCAAACGATCGACTTGTGCTTCCATTTGTTGATAGAAAAATTGCACTTCTTCAGGTTGTATCATGCCATCATGTAGGGCTTCAACTTGGTTTTTGAGTGCCGCCAGAGGTGTTTTGATATCGTGACCTAATTGAGCGATGAGGTGGCTTTTTTCGGCTTCGCTGGCAGAAAGGGAGCGAAAGCTTTCTTCTAAGGTTTCTAACATTTGATTGAAGTTTCCCGCTAGAGATCTCAATTCTTTTGGAGCACGAATGTCGGCAATCGGCGTGAAATTCCCCATGGAGATTCCTTTGACTTGCCGACTTAATTTTTGCAAGGAACGAACAGTAGGGTGGAGCAAAAGGAAACTGACTAATGCGCCTGTTGAACTGGCGCCTAACGTAATCAGTAAGATAAGATTTGCTTCTGTTTCACTAACGAGCATTTGTTGTAAACCAAGCCAAACGCAAATAAATGCTACAAGTCCGCCCAGACAGAATGAGAGTGCGACTAAGCTGCGAATACTCATGGCGATTCCTCCATTCTGTAGCCGAGCCCCCAAACGGTTTGAATATGAGGATAAGGGCGTCCGTTGGCGATTCTTTCTAATTTGTCGCGCAAACTATGGATATGGACATTGAGGGTATTGGCATCGTCCATATAGTCAACTTCCCAAATGCGTTCGAATAATTCTGATTTGGAAAAGACGCGTCCGATATTCCGCAAGAACAATACTAACAACTGGAATTCTTTCAAAGAGAGCATCAATTCTTCGTCGAAGAAAGTAATGCGGTGTTTCAATTCATCCACGGTAAATTGCGCAATGTCGAAAGTTGTACCGTGTGTTTGTTGTTGCTTGACGCGGCGCAGAAGATTTTTGACACGTAGAGTGAGTTCTCGTGGGCTGAAAGGTTTCGTCAAGTAATCGTCCGCTCCTAAGGTCAGGGAATAAATGCGGTCTGCTTCTTGGTTTTTGGCGGAAATGAATATAAAAGGAATATGTTCATCTTGTTGAAGAACTTCGTCCATGAATTCGTAACCATCCATTTGGGGCATCATAATGTCAGTAATAATTAAATCAATAGCGTGTTGTTTGTATAAATTCAGCGCTTCAACACCATCGTGAGCAATGTACGTGGTGTAGCCTTCTTTTTCTAAGTAGCGCTTGACGACTTCGATGATATCGCGTTCGTCATCAACGATTAATATTTGAACCATCGGTATCCTCCTTCCTCTTCATTATACTGATTCTAATACCAAAATACCACCTAAGCATGACGATTAGGTGGTAGCAGTGTGCAAATGATTCATTCCATAATGAATTGCACGAACAAGAATTTATGGAGTGGCTAATGAGAGATTATTTCAACATCGCATTACCGAATACAGCGTGTGCTTCTACGCAATAGATTGTAACGGTATTATAGTCATCAGGATTTAATCCGTTTAAGTTATATTCTTTCTCCATTGCCATCAAATCAACGGCACCAACTTCCACACCTGTGCTGATGTCACCGTCTTTTGTGAGGAACACATGTAAATCTGGACCTTCGTCTGACTTGAATTCAGTTAGTGATAATTTGTTACCTTCCAGCATGACTTTCCCCATAACATTGTGGTCGCCTTCACCCATGAATTCGCCCATTTTTTTCATTGCTTCGGCAGGTTTCGCCTCGCTGTGTTTCCCTAACATGGCATTACCGAATGTTACGTGTGCTTCGTCGCAGTAAATCGTTACAGTATTGTACATTGATAAGTCTACTTTATCCAATTTGAAACCTTGAACGCTTTTCTCTAAATCAACGGCGCCGAGTTTCAGACCGTTTTTAACGTCGCCATCTTTTGTGAGGTAGACGTGCAAGTCCGGACCTTTATCCGTTGAGAAATCCGATAGGACAACGTCTTTCAAGGTAACTTTAACTTTCCCCATAACGTTGTGGTCGCCCTCGCCTTTGAATTCGCCGAAGAACGCTTTGTTCATTTTGCTGGCTGAAGTCATAGCATCCATTTCGTCTTTCTTTTCCATGCTCTCCATGCTTGACACACTTTCTTCTGCAAAAGCGACACTTGTTAATGTATGGGCGCTTAAACTTAAAGATAGTAAAGCAATAGCGCTAAGTTTTCCTAATTTATTTTTGATTGTCATATCAATCACTCCTTTGTTTTGATGTGTTGAGTATAACAATCAGATATTAAGTATGGCTAAAGCAATTCTTAACTAAATCTTAAGTAACTCATAAGGATGCGTTAAATCGGGCTTTTTTGTACAAAAAAGCGGAATGTGTTAAGATAGAGCCATAGAAATTCGGAGGTGCACAATGAAGGAATTATCGCAATTTGTCACGCAAAATATTTGGGTCAATAAGTTAATCTGGTCAATTATCCTATTGGTGTTGTTGATGTTGGTAATGCGCTTGGTCAATCAAGCTTTGCATAATGTCATTACAGATACTAACCGTTTTTATAAAGTTCGGAAGATTTTGTATTATATTGCGTCGGCATTCTATATTATTTGTATGCTATTCGTTTGGTTGGAAGTGGCGGGTGCGTTTACCACTTATATCGGTTTATTGTCAGCCGGGATTGCAGTCGCGTTGAAAGATGTCTTCTCAAACATTGTTGCTTGGCTCTTTATCATGTTGCGCCGTCCGTTCACAGTTGGAGATAGAATTTCTATCAATGGACAGAGTGGTGACGTGATTGATGTACGTTTGTTCCAATTCTCGTTGATTCAAGTCAGCACGTCGGGAAAAGGCGAGCAAAGTACAGGATGTATTGTCGATATTCCGAATCATTATGTGTTTATTTATCCTGTCATTAACTCGGTTAAGGGATTCCAATACATCTGGAATGAAATTGACATTGAATTAACGTTGGAGAGCAATTGGCAAAAAGCGAAAACCTTATTTGAAGCTATTGTCAACAAACACACGCTGCATTTTACCGAGGAAGCGGAGCAAGAGGTGCGCCAAGCGGCACGTAAATATATGATTTACTACAATAAATTTACACCGATTATTTATACGGATGTAAGCCGCACCGGGATTGTCTTGACGATGCGCTATTTATGTGCGCCTAAAGATAAGCGTCAAACACGCAATGATATTTGGGAAGATATTTTGCGTTTGACGGAAGAACATTGGGATATCGATTTAGCATATCCAACCAGTCGCGTAGTGAATAATTATAAGATGGTCAATCCAAATGAAGAGGTGAACGTATGACAACGTGGAAAGATGTTTTAAGCGCGGAAAAACAACAGCCGTACTTCCAAGCTGTACGTCAATATGAAGCACAACGTCGTCAAGTGGCAACTGTTTATCCGGCGTCTAATCGAGTCTTCAATGCGCTAAAGCAAACGGAATACGACCAAGTGAAAGTGGTGATTCTCGGACAAGACCCGTATCATGGACCCGGACAAGCGCATGGTTTAAGTTTCTCTGTGCCGACGGGTGTTCCTTTTCCGCCTTCTTTGCAAAATATATTCAAAGAATTATGCGATGATATCGGTTGTGCGATGCCGAATAGTGGGGATTTAACGGCGTGGGCGAAGCAAGGCGTATTGTTGTTGAACACGGTCTTAACGGTTGAACGCGGACAAGCGCATAGCCACAAAGACAAGGGGTGGGAACAATTTACCGATAAGGTAATCAGTGTGCTGAATGAGCGCTCAACGCCGATTATTTTCGTTTTATGGGGGCGTCCGGCGCAGATGAAGCGTCAGTTGATTACCAATCCGCAACACGTTATTTTATCTGCACCTCACCCAAGCCCGCTATCGGCATATCGTGGGTTCTTTGGTAGCAAGCCGTTCAGTACAATCAATCGTTTTCTCAAGGAATGGCAGGATAAGCCAATTGAGTGGGAATTGTTGTAAGTTTTTGGTAAAAAAGACAAACACAGACATGGATATTAAAAAAGGACAACATTAAAAAAGATAAACAATTTATCAATAAAGATTGACACAAAGTGTACTAAATTTAATGTTGATGACGTTTGTTTCATTCATGTGTATAAAGGACAATAGTTTTTACAAAAAAAGTATTGACAAAGCCCACTGCTAGCGATATATTATATAATGCTAATCTGTACTTTGTTGCGAAGTTGATGTTGTTCGAAAGCATTCGCCTAAGATTAGAAAGTGAAACAGTTTGTCAAGAACAGTTAGCCCACTAAATATATGGCAACGTATCGAAATCTTATATATCTATGCATGTAGTGTATACGGTAGAGGTAGCCATTGGAACATGTAGTTTTACAAAAGGAGGGAAGATACGGCACACAAAAAATGACTTGTGTTTAATGTCGTCAGAAAAGAAAAGAGCTCATATTAGAGAGGAGAAGTATGTATATGCAGAATAAAAAAGCATATCGATTGAAAAATAAGTTTTATAACTTGTTCATTACATTATTATTGTTGGTAACGGCTTTTGTATCACCGTTCTCTGTTTTTGCAGAAGAAGCAGAAGATTCAACAATAGTGACAGAAGTAGTTGCGCCTGCAACATTAGAGGAAGGGGCAGCAGAAGAATTGCCTGTTGAACCGGATTCTGCAGAAGAAGCAACAACACCGGAGTTAGAGAAAGCCGAGTCGTCAGAAGAAGCGTCAGAAAAAGAAGACGAAGAAATCATGGCTTCGCCGGCTAACGTAAACGGTCCAGCGAAGGAATTGCCGAATGCGATTAAAACCCTTACTTTCTACTCAGGGGATAATAAATTATTGACAGGCGATCCAATGGTACATGTTCGGGATGGAGCATACGGATTAGAGTTAAATTTTGATTTAAGTAACTATGATCATAATTTGAATAATGGGGATCACTTTACTTTTGCAGTTCCAGCACCAATGACAATCCTTGATCCAAAAACAGTGGAACTGAATGATAAGGATACAAGCGTAAATATTGCAACAGCAGTTGTAGAGAGTAATGGCGCTGAGCAAGGTGGAACCATAACGATAACGTTGAAAAATTTAGAGGAGTATTTGAGAGTAAAAGGTGGCAACTCTGTTGTAGCTGTCAAAGGGTTTGTAAAACTCAACTACAAATATGAACGAAATCAAGAAGGTACACTCCCTATTAACGATGCAACAACAAATCAAACGTTTAATTTCAAAGTACAAGACAGACAAAACATTGTATTAGGAGCAGAGGGAGAACACCTATACAAATTAGGTGGCGTTATGGTGGAAACACCATGGGACTCTCCTGCCCTTGGTAAGAACGGCCCGGCACAGCACCCTTGGACAGTAGCTATTAACCGACCTGCTAAAGAGATGGGAACGCTTGTGGTAACGGATAGTATGTCATTAGAGGGTTCTCCTTGGCAGTTTATTCCTGAAACTGTACAAGTATTACGAGTACAGTTTAGTGAAGGCTCACGTAGCTATAAGACATTAGAGACTCTTGATTCAGCTAGCTTAGTAGCGTTTAGTAACAATTATACGACATTAACATTAACGATTCCAAACGCAGGTACAAATCAGTATGTGTTGAGATACTCAACAACGGCACCTGGTGACGGAACTTACGTTTGGAATGATGCAACTATTACATCAGATGGTGAAACGGTATCTGTTAATAAAAGAGGCGATACAGTTGAGAGAAAATCTGCGTTTAGTAAATTATCAGCAGGTATCGCTATCGATACGACATTCCGTATTGTATTGTTTAAAGTAGACGCAGATGATCCAACATTGCGTTTGCCAGGAGCGAAGTTTTTAATTACTTCTGATGCAGGATATAATAAAGAATTTATTTCTGATGATTCAGGAAGGGTTTATGCAGATAAAGATCAGTTAGTAGCGGGCAGATATACTGTTACGGAATTAGAGGCACCGCCAGGCTATATTAAGACAATGGAACCAATCCAAGTTCAAGTAGGTAAAGACGGTGTTGTTAAGACAATTACAAACAAACGAGAAGAAATTACCTTTACAGCAACTAAGAAATGGGTAAACGCTCCGGCGAATCGTCCTGAGATTTCATTACAATTGAAACGTGATGGCGAACCTTATGGTTCACCTAAGACAATTGCAGCGAACTCGCAAGATGGCGCAACAGCAGTATGGACAAACTTACCGAAGTATCAACGCGGCACAACAACACCAAGTGTCTACACGGTAGAAGAAGCAGCAGTCAATAACTATACAGTTGCTTACAAAGAACAAACAGCAACAGGCGTAACGGTAGAGAATACAAACAACGAAAAAGTAGAAGTAGTCGTTACGAAAGTATGGGAAGACAAAGCTAACAAATTAAATGTCCGTCCAGCAAACGTTACAATTAGATTGATGGATGGTAATCAAGAAGTACAAACCGCAGAAGTAACAGGAGATGCAGCAACAGCGCAATGGACACACACATTCAGTAACTTACCGAAGTATAGAGCTGACGGTACAGAAATCACTTATACAGTAGATGAAGTATTACCGCCAAACAGTCGCTATACTAAGAGCGTTCAAGGCACAACTGTAACAAACACATTGAGTTTCGATGAGAAGATTACAGTTTCAGGTAAGAAAGTATGGAACGACAATAACAATGCATTCCAAAAACGTCCAGATTCAATCAAAGTCAACTTATTGCAAAATAACACACCATTGAAATCTGAAAACGTAACAGGCAATGGAAATGAATGGACATTCCAATTCACAGACTTACCGAAATATGATGCAAATGGTGATGTATATAACTACACATTGACCGAAGAAGTAACAACTAAGAATTCTGTAGGTGCAGCAGATGTTTACACCTCTGAAATTACTGGTAATGCAGCAACAGGCTTTGTTATTACGAATACATACGTGAACCAAGAAACAGTAAGCGTATCAGGTAAGAAAGTATGGGACGATGCCAATAACCAAGACGGCAAACGTCCACAAAGTATCACAGTGACATTATATGTTAACGGCTCAGCTCACCCGGCATCTACACGTGAGTTATCGGAAGCAAACGGCTGGACATATAGCTTTGATGCTTTGCCGAAGTACACAACGGATGCTCAATTAATTAACTATACTGTGAGAGAGAAATCAGTACCACAAGATTACAGCGTAGAATATGTAACAACAGCAACAGGTAATGACATTGTTAATAAATATACACCGGGCAAAACAAGTGTATCTGTAACGAAAGTATGGGAAGATGCAAACGACCAAGATGGCGTGCGTCCAACAGAAGTACAAGTACAATTGTTAGCAGACGGTGTGGAAAAAGGTGCCCCTGTTAAGTTAAATGAAGCAAACAAATGGTTACACACATGGGCAGAACTTGATCAGAAGAAATCTGGTAAAGACATTGTCTACACAGTGAAAGAATTAGCAGTAGAAGCGTATGAATCAGCAGTAACAGGTGATGCAACAACAGGCTTTACAGTGACAAACACACACGTGCCGGCAGTTGTTAGCGTATCAGTTAACAAAGTATGGGAAGATGCAAACAATCAAGACGGCGTACGTCCAACGGAAGTACAAGTACAATTGTTAGCAGACGGCGTAGAGCAAGGCGAACCTGTAACTTTAAATGAAGCAAACAAATGGGCACATACATGGGCTGACATTGCGATGAAGAAATCTGGTAAAGACATTGTCTACACAGTGAAAGAATTAGCAGTAGGAGCGTACGAATCAGTAGTGACAGGTGATGCAACAACAGGCTTTACAATTACGAATAAGCACGTACCGGCGGTTGTTAGCGTGTCAGTTAACAAAGTATGGGAAGATGCAAACAATCAAGACGGCGTACGTCCAGCGGAAGTACAAGTACAATTGTTAGCAGACGGCGTAGAGCAAGGAGAGCCTGTAACTCTAAATGAAGCAAACAAATGGGCACATACATGGGCGAATCTTGATCAGAAGAAAGCTGGAAAAGATATTGTCTACACAGTGAAAGAATTAGCAGTAGAAGCGTACGAATCAGTAGTGACAGGTGATGCAACAACAGGCTTTACAATTACGAACACACATGTGCCATCTGTAGTAACAGTAGCAGGTAAGAAGGTATGGAATGATGCAGACAATAAGCAAGGAGTACGTCCGGCATCAATCAAAGTAAATGTATTAGCAGATGGAAAAGTTGTTTCATCTAAAGAAGTTACAGAAGCAAATGGATGGGCATTTGAATTTACAAACTTACCAGAATTTGCAGCAGGCAAGAAAGTAGCTTACACAGTAACAGAAGATGCAGTAAAAGGTTACACAGCTATATACGAAGGTGATGCAGTAAAAGGTATTACGGTAACAAATACGTATGCACCACAATTAACTAATTTAATGGTTGTGAAACATTGGAATGACGGAAATGATGTAGATAAATTACGTCCGAAATCTGTAGAAGTAGAGTTGTTAATGAACAACCAACCAACTGGCAAGAAAGCAGTATTAAATGCGGAAAACAATTGGTCTCACAACTTTACTGAATTGGATAAAGTATTAGGTGGTAAAGAGCAAACTTACTCAGTAAAAGAAGTTGCAGTACCATCAGGTTATACATCAGAGGTTAAAGTCGTAGACTCGGCGAATGTGATTCTGACAAACACGCATACGCCAAAACCAGCACCAAAACAAGAAAAATCAGAGGCGAAAGCATTACCTAAGACAGGTGAAACAGTAGTAGCTTGGTCAACGATGACAGGTTTAATCTTGTTGGTAGCTTCTGGATTGGTATACTACGTTAGAAAGCGTCAAGCATAAGCAACTCTTGATTTAGATTCAGTATAAAAAATAGGGGGTGAATTACCATCCCCTATTTTTATAGTGGACGGACTGTTTACCTTGAGAGTCTTTATGTTGGAATATTGAAATCAAATAAAAACATTATGTTTTATCTGGAGAAAAAAATGAAGAAATTAAGAAAAGTAAAAAAACATTGGATAGCTGTAGGGTTCGGGCTAGCAGTGCTTTTGCCGATGGGAGCAACATCAGTTGTATCAGCCGAAGAAACGAGTGAACTTACGGAATCGAAGCAAGCGACAACGGCTAGTGAAACGGGTCCTGATGACGGAGTCAGTTCCTCGCAAGTAACTCCAATGACAAATGAGGTAGCATCATCAGTAAATAGTGACGGAACAACTTCTAGCTTGAATCCAGATGATGTGCCGGGCTATGATTTATCCCATATTGAAAGTTTAATTTCGGATGATAATTTAAGTCAGAAAGTAAAAGATTCGAGGACACCGGATTCACGAACGCTGGTAAGTAAGCCGGTAATCAATGGTGTCAACTACAATGTTCACTATGATCAAGAAAATCAATGGTATTACGTTAAGGTTTCTGAATTTGCAAATGAACAAAAAACAGCTAACCAACAAGCGGTTCAATCGGCATTACAAGCAGCTAATCAAATTGTGATGCGTGATGGTGAAGGGAATCTTCATACGGGGATTGCAGTTAAAGTCGACACAAATGTTCATTTACACCGTGATCAAGGTGAGCTTTCTCATTATGAAGTGATGACGTTCGATGGTGGAGTTCCTTTTAACATTAAAGGAACCGTTAATGGTGTTGCTAACCCAGCGCGTGTAACAGAAGAAGAATACGCAGCGATGAGTTTTAGTTCAGAGGGGCTAATATCCTACAAGGACAACAGCGGAATTTTCCGTCAGGGGATAGTCATGCCAATTTACAATAAACCTGCTAAATTTGAACAAATTGTCATTGATCAATCATTGTCAAATGTTAGGGCATTGTATAGTGATCGTCGTAATCCAAGTCGAATTACGACGAATTTGAGTCAATTTGGCGCAATGTGGGACTCTAATGAAAACAATACAGACGCTAGAGATCATGCTGTTATATTGATTGATAATGTTGACGGCTTACTTGTTAATAACATCTTAATTGATATTTTACGTCCGCAATTGGCAGCGGGACAAGTGAACGATGAGTTTTATAAGAGAGGTCTGCCTTACTACGGGAAAATGAGTGGTATGATAGTCAATGATTCAAATAATATTCGCTTGGATACAGTTAACGCAGTCGGGGCGAATAGAGCAGGAATCTCGTTCACATCAACGTATAATCAATCGTTCAATCATACTGTGGGAGGACGAAAAACTTCTCTTGAAAAATTGGTTCAAGCGGGGCAACGCTCACTTGATGAACTCAAATTGGGACGTAATAACCAAGTAATTAATAGCCAACTACATCATAACCGTGTAGCGGGTCTAATGTTTGCTTATCAGGAAAACTTTATAGCAGAAAATAATTTGGTCTATGATAACGGGCATCCACTAAGCGGGTCTACCGGGTACGGAATTGCTTCTTCAGCGGGCTCGTATAATAATCATATCCACTATCGTAAAAATACCTCTTATCGTAATTACCGTAAAGGATTGGATATACACGATGCAGACAATATTGTAATTGTGGGTAATTTGTCAATCGGCGACCGTCTGAATGGGATTTCCGTCTATAACCGTTCTTACAAGATGGAACATGTCAAGATTGAAAACAACCTTGTACTACAAATTCCAAAACATCGTCTTGCTAAGGATGATTTAACAGACCATGGACAGATTAGATCCGGATCAGATTATGCAAACTATACAGCTATTCTGATACAAACTAATGAAAAAAACCGTGACTTAAGTGCGCCGGGTTCAAAAGGAAAGTTTTCGATTTCAAATAATACAATTCAAGGATTGGCAAAAGATGGTTTGGAAGGAACAGGGAATATTTATATAACGGAAGCGATTATTCTTCGCATGAATGAGCCGTATTTAGACTATGATCTAGACGTTTCCAAAAACGTAATACAAGGAGAATCGGCAAACGCAATTGTTAAGATGATTAACTCGAGTTATGACTCCCGTAATAATAATCGTCTGTTACCAGACTTCTCTAAATATAAAACTGCATTAGGTCTGGGTTCAGGAAATATTAGGTTTACTGGAAATGACATTCAAGTAGGCTCAATTTATGGAAATCCTCAAGCAGGTGTGGCGCCATTTACATTTACAGAATCAACACTAAATACACTTGTTGTAGAAAAAAAGCGGGATGCAAATGGCAAGATAACAACAGCGCATCGTCATACAGGGACAGTGCAGGATAAGTTTAGAGGCTCGTTCACTTTTGCAAATAATCAAATCAAATTTGATAATACGATTATGTCAACTAACGGAGCTTCAGAATCAGTGGTGAATATTTTGACAAATGCGGAAGGGATTGTATTCAAAAATAACCAACTGTCTTTAGGAAAAGTAACAGGATTAGGAATGACTACCGCATCGAATCAGGCACCACTAATTAGAGTTTCGGGGTTGACTTCACCTACTATCAATTCAACATTCACGCATAATGCTGAACGTGGCATTTCCAATTTTCCAAATTCATTGCGTCGAACACAACCGTTGATTATGTTGAATAATGACATTAGTATGAGTAGTCTGACGTATGGCAATGACCAGCTTAGAGCAGCAATCTTAGTGACGAATGGTGTTGTACGTTATATGGCACATAATGATGTTTCATCTGATAACGCTATGCGTATAGGTATTGCATCGCCGGATAAAGCGGACCCAACACTGGGGAATGTATTGTATACGAATGACACACGCATAGATCAACCACAATCGGATCGTGATAACCGTGACTTTAATTTGCCTCGTGTTCGTATAGGGCATATAAGTACGGAAACCGTCACGACAGACGTTAAACGTTATACTGCGCCGATTCAATATATTTTTTCTGAGGATTTACTCGTAGGTCAATACGAAGTAATTCAAGCTGGTAAAGACGGAGAGATTAGTCGTAAGATTTCAACATTGAAAGTAGAAAATGGGAAGCGTGATACCAATTCCTACGATATATTACGCTCAATTTTGCCGTCACATTTCAATATTGCTAATGTCAAGGATGCAACGGATAATCCAGCAATCCCTGGTTTGTTGAGAGCGGATTATACGGTTGTAAACGGAGATGTATTTACAGCAATTAAAGATTATCCTTATGGAACAACAGCGGTAAATGGATCCCCGACTACAACAAGGGTAGAATACCGCTATGAAAATCTACCAATTGGACTCAAAGAAGCAACAGCTTTAAATGTTGAAGAAGATACCGTCACAACTGAAAGTTTGCCTAGAATCATCGTAGTTGGGCGGGGTATTCCAGTATATGAAACGGATCGTATTAGTGAGCCCATTCCATACTTGAAACGCTATGTTGCAGATACAAAAGGATTGGCGGGAGAAAGAAGTGTGGGCCAACCCGGTGTTGAAGGGGAGCGTATCAAGGTTTATCGTGTGTTGCGAAATGCTAATACAGGACAGATTAAGGATTCATATTTGATTGAGTCAGTACTTGTGCGTAATCCTTTGGAAGAGATTGTAATAGTGGGAACGCTTGAGTACGTAGATGAAACCGTGCCTTTTGAAGAAGAAACGATTCGCACAGATACGTTATTTGACGGAGAAACAAAACGTGTGGAAGGTGAGTTTGGAACCCGTCGTACGAATTACCTGTATGAACTGGATACAGAAACTGGCTTACTTGGTAATAAGGCTCTCGATAATGTAGTGATGATTAAGCCGGTTCGAAATGCTATTACATATATTGGGACGAAACCACGATTGATTGAGCAAGAGGAAATTGAAGTAAGAGAAATTCCATTTGAAACGTTCACGAAATATTCGAATCAATTGCCGGAAGGTCAAACTGTTGTTGAACAAGAAGGCATTGTAGGGGAATTAACAATCCGCTACAAAGTAGTTACGAACAATCAAGAAGGGAGCCAAATTTCTCGCGAAGTGCTCAGTGAAACGGTAACGAAACCATCACAAACTAGAATCATTGTAATCGGAAGTAAAACAATCGAACAAAAGAATCGTATTGCCTTTGAGACAGTTGCAACCAAGGTTGTCTATAGACAATCGGACACACTTGCTAAGGGAAGTCAACTAGTTGCCCAAGAAGGAAAAGATGGGCTACATAAAGTAACGTACACGGATACAATCCGCTTGTCTGACGGTAAAGTGATTGAAACGCAAGAAACAGAGCGCCAAATCTTAGTTCCGATGGAAGAAAGAATTATTATAGTTGGTATCATGGAGCCGAAACCTGAGTTGAAGCCAATCACGAAAACCCGCATAGTAGAAGAGGTCATTCCATTCAAGCGTACGGAAAAACGTACACAAGAATTGGAATCAGGTAAAGAAACTGTACTGATTCCAGGGCAAAACGGCGTGTTACGTTATACATATCTTGATCGATTTGACCATAACGGAAACTTGATTTCGAGCGAATTGATTGCCAAGGAAGTTGTTCAAGAAGCTGTTAGCGAGGAAGTTTTGGTAGGAGAAGCATCTAATCCAAATAAACCGATGACATCTGTTCAAACAGCTACGTTACCGGCAACGGGAGAAGTAGCAGAAGCATGGCAATTAGTTGGTGTTCTTGCACTAGGAGTTGGAGGCTTTTTGAAAGGCAAACGAAAAGGTGTAGCGAGAAAAATATAGCTTAATTCTTTTCTTCGATATACGCAATCCTTACTATCAGTCGTACCGCAACCTAACCCGATTAGCGCAAGCGCGTACGCATTTCTTACAGTCATGAATTATCGGAAGGAAAAGCCGTGCGGCATGAGGTATCGCAGGAACGTTATATATATGGCGCGCACGCACAAATTAAGCGTTGATTAATAGCAGACCCATTCTCAACACAAAGCATCCGCTAATGAACAAAACCGGCAACAAAATTTCACAAACTTATTTATTTGAGATTGATTGTATGCTAGAATAACAAATGTAGACAACTCAATAAAACCACTAGGGGTGCTGGCAACGGCTGAGATTAACGACTGTTAAATCCCTTTGACCTGATCTAGATAATACTAGCGTAGGAAATGTGGGAATGTGAATCATTGTGATATTTTGTCATCTGTCAAGTGAGTGTGAAGACGCTCTCTTTAGGTCGGCATAAATTTGTTAGCGATGACATAAAAGAACACTCCTACACCAGACGTGTAGGAGTTTTTTTGTTGTATTCTTTCACTTTCAGTGGCTTTTATGATTGGCTATCCAAAAAGGGGCACGTTATTTCGTGCTCCATTAAATAAAAGAGGAAAGGAGGAGAGGCATGCGCAAGTTAGTGTTAACAGCTGTTTTTATGGCGGTAGGTGTAGTGTTATCGACATTCCACATAACAATTGGCGTGGCGAAGATTTTTCCGATTCAACATTTGTTGAATGTTTTGTTAGCAACACTGATCGGCGTTCGTTTGAATGTACTGGCAGCATTCGGCACATCTGTATTCCGCAATCTATATGGACTTGGCACATTGTTGGCATTTCCCGGGAGCATGATCGGGGCTTTTTGTGCGAGTTGGACGTATCGCAAAACAAAAAAACTGTCTTTAACAGCATTGGCGGAAGTAATTGGTACAGGAATATTCGGGGCGATATTGAGTTATCCGGTTGCGCACCTACTATTAGGCAGAGAAGTTGCATTGCTAACCTTTGTTGCACCGTTCACTATGAGTTCACTTGTCGGTGCTACAATCGCCTATTTATTATTGTTGATGATGAGTCGACATCCATATTTTGAACACATTCAAGCAAAATTAAAGGAGGAAATTTAATGGCAACATTAACGCAAACAATGAAAGAAAAAGCATTACCGATTCTTGATCAAATTTACAATGACGGCTTTATTCAAGGGGTGATTCGCGGTGATATTTCCAAAGAAGCAGTGGCGCATTATTTAAGAGCGGATTCGCTTTATTTAGACAGTTTCGTTGACATTTACGGCATGTTAATTTCTAAATGTACTACCAAAGAGGATAAGAAGTTTTTCCATGCGCAAATAGACTTCATTCTGAATCAAGAAGTGGATGCACACAAGGTAATGGCAAATTACGTTGGCTTGCCTTACGAAGAAGTGATTAAAGGTGGTGCATGGTATCCTTCTGCTGACCATTATATTAAACACATGTTTTACAATGTGTACGCTAATAGTTTGGCGGAAACGATTGCGGCAATGGCACCGTGTCCATGGGTGTATTTGATGATTGCGCGTCGGATTGTGGCAGAACATCAAATTGCGGAAGATCATCCCTTGCGCGACTGGATTTATTTCTACACGGGTGACTTCATTGATGAGATTATGCATGAGTTGGACAGAATGGTTGAGAAGTTTGCAGCAACAGCTACAGAAGAAGAAAAGCAGCGCCTAGTCAATAATTTCGTCCAGAGTTGTGAGCATGAGCGCAATTTCTTCAATATGGCCTATACGCAAGAACGTTGGCTCGTGGAGGCTTAATCCTATGGCAAAAATGAATGTAGCATTAACGATAGCCGGAACTGATCCGACCGGCGGTGCCGGTGTTATGGCGGATTTGAAGAGTTTTCAAGCTAGAGAAGTCTATGGGATGGCGGTCATTACAAGTGTTTTAGCTCAAAATACTTGTGGCGTTCAGTCGATTGCGGATTTAGGTTTAGAGATGTTGGATGCCCAGTTAGCGAGTGTCTTTTCGGATATTCAACCTGATGCCATTAAGACCGGAATGATTGCGAATGCGGATATGATGGCGGTCATCAAACGCTATTTGCCAAGCAAGGTGCCTTATGTTTTAGATCCGGTCATGGTAGCAACGAGTGGAGATGTTTTGATTGATCAGACCGCACAAATTCAATTAAAGCAACAGATGTTGCCGCTTGCTACCATTATTACGCCGAATCTGCCGGAAGCCGAGCAATTGGTAGAATTCAGAATTGAAAGCGAAGCAGACATTTTCCGTGCCGGAAAAGTGTTGTTGAACGAATTAGGTGTGAATGCAGCCGTGATTAAGGGCGGACATTTTACTTGTGGCGAGCATCATGTGAAAGAAGCTACGGATTATTTATTCACCCGTGAAGGGAACTTCCAATGGGCAAGTCCGAAGATTGACACATGCCATACGCATGGTACGGGGTGTACATTCTCAGCCGTCATTACAGCCGAATTGGCAAAAGGGCGCTCGATTGTAGAGGCGGTTGCCACAGCGAAACGTTTCATCACAGCGGCGATTCAGCATAATCCTCAATTAGGACGCGGCAATGGTCCAGTCAACCATGTCGTTTATAGAGGGGAATAACATCATGTTACTCGAAGAATTACGTCGTCAGGCACCGTTGGTGATTTGTATTACGAATGATGTTGTCAAAAATTTTACAGCCAATGGTTTAGTAGCCCTAGGGGCATCTCCGGCAATGAGTGAGCAACGAGAAGATTTAGAAGACTTGCTACGCCATGCGAGTGGCTTACTCATCAATATCGGAACCGTCACAGAAGCTTCATGGAATTTGTATCGTGAGGCATTGGCGATTGCTGAGCGTTATCAAGTGTTTACTGTTTTGGACCCGGTTGCTTGTGGCGCGAGTGCATATCGCCGTAAAGTAGCATTTGATTTAATTAACCATTACAAAATCGATGCTATACGCGGGAATGCCGGCGAAATAGCAGCGTTAATTGGCAAACAAGTGAAGATGAAAGGTGTTGACAGTAGTCAAGTCAACACCATTGAAACATTAGCACAGCAAGCAGCACAACAATTCAACAAAGTGATTATTGCTACAGGTGAGATTGACGCAATCGCCACGCCCAATAAAGTAGTCACACTGCATAATGGAAGTGTGATGATGCCGAAAGTGATTGGCACAGGTTGTTTATTGGGTGCGGTTTTGGCAGGGGTAGCAACTTTATCGACCGGATCAGTGTTTGAGAATATGATTACGGGACTTTCTGCTTACAACATTGCAGGCGAATTAGCCACGGAATCGCCGTTAGGGCATTTGCCGGGAAGTTATCAGACTGCGTTCCTCGATGCTTTGTCGCAAGTGGATGATGACTTAGTCCGAGAAAGGAGTCGTGTGTGTGAAGTTCAATCGTGAGATGTTGCGGGCATATTTTGTGTGTGGCACGCAGAATTGCCAAGGTAACGCATTGGAGATTATTGAACAAGCCTTGATGGCAGGAATCACCTTATTTCAATTTAGAGAAAAAGGCGCGCACTCCTTGAGCGGAGACGAGAAAAGAACGTTCGCTCGACAAGCGCAAAATTTGTGCCGAACTTATGGTGTACCGTTTATTGTGAATGATGATATTGAGTTGGCGATTGAATTAGATGCTGATGGCGTGCATCTTGGGCAAGGAGATACGCCTGTTGAGGTGGCGCGCCAATTTTTGCCAGACAAAATTATCGGCTTATCTATCAGTACACCGGAAGAATATCAGAGTTCCAATTTAGCGCTTGTCGATTATATTGGCATCGGTCCGATTTATCCGACGCAATCCAAGGAAGATGCCAAACCCGCAATTGGTTCGTCGTTTATTCGGACGATGCGCCAATTGCATCCTCATTTACCGATAGTAGCGATTGGCGGCATACAACTCCAACATATCCCGGAAATTCTACGAAAAGGTGCGGATGGCGTTGCAGTCATCTCGCTCATTGCTTGTGCACATAATATTTCTGAAGTTGTAGATGCCATGCTATATGGATAGAAAGCCTCTCAAAGTCATTGTGAATCAGGGAAATAAAACACAGATAGAGTAGCTCGAAGGGCGTCTATCTGTGTTTTTTACTCAAAATAGGTTCGAATGTCTTGATTACAGGGCGGTTGCAGTCGCTTCTTAATAATGAAGGAAGAGTAATGGTTAATTTTTGTCACGGATTTAGGTCGAGTAAAGGGGGATGTTGAAGTTGAGAATATAAATATTTTGTTGTAATTATTTCATCTGTGAGTGCAATTGGAATTCAAGGATATTTTTGGTTTTGATGACAGCTGCAATCATTTCTTTCTTAAGTTCCGGTGTTATGCGACTATAAGGTACGCTAATGCTGAAGGCATATTGACTGCTTTGCGCATTGAGTTGCAAACAGGCTCCTACACAAAAGACATGACTTTCCGCCTCGCGCTCATCGAGCGCATAGCCAAGTTCATTGATTTCTTGCAGTTGTGTCAATAGTGCATCGGGAGTGGTAATGGTGTAAGGCGTGCGTGCGATAAGTGGCTCTTGAGTGATATATTGTTTTTGTTCCTCAGGTGAAAAGGTGGACAGAATGGCTTTTCCCATGGCGGAACAATAAAGTTTCTGTGTGTAGCCGATACGTGATAGCATTTCCTGATTGTTTTTGTAAGTGGATAATTTATTCAAATATAGAATTTGGTTATCTTGCAAGGTGCCCAAGTGAACAGTTTCTTGAAATTGGTCGTGTAGAAATTTCAAGGCGGGATACGTTTCGCGTACAATATCAAACTGTAGAAAGGCAGAATTCGCTAAATAAATCAGGCGACTACCTAAAGTGTAGCGTTTGGAGTGGGAATCTCGCTTAATGTAGTCAATTGCTTGCAATGTATTCAAAATTTTGGACGTAGTAGATTGAGTGTACTGGCAAGCATCTGCGATTTCTTTCATTGTCATTGCTTCGCTGGATTGTGACAACACATCCAGAATACTTGCTGCTTTGATGAGCACAGCTCCGTATAGTTTATTATCATTCATATAGCTCTCGCTTTCTTATTTGGATAGTATACAACCTAATATACAATATTTTTTCTTATTTTGAAAGATAAAGCTTGAATTTGAGGTTTTGCTTTCTTATAATGATAACATAACAGAGCTTTTCGGCCCCTAAATTTCCTTATAGGAAAGTTATGGGTTAGGAAAGCTGAGGAGGGACCGAAGTGAAGAAGAGTGAATTATTGACTCGATTAACGGATTGTGGAATTGTAGCCGTTCTACGTTCAGAAACACCCGAACAAGCCGTAAAAATGGCGCACGCCTTAATTGAAGGTGGTATTTATGGAATAGAGCTGACTTTTTCTACGCCGGGAGTAGAAGATGTCGTTCGGGAATTGGTTGATTATTACCGAGAACGCCCGGAAATAATGATAGGTGTAGGGACCGTATTGGATGCTGTGTCGGCGCGTATCGCACTATTAGCTGGCGCCTTGTTTATTGTCAGTCCGGGATATGATGCGGATACTATGCAGATGTGTCATTTATATCAAGTGCCTTATTTGCCAGGATGTTTGACAATCACAGAAATCATGAATGCAAGTAAAGCCGGTGCCGATATTATTAAATTATTCCCAGGGAGTTTGGCGAAGCCTGAGTACATTAAAGCGGTCAAAGCACCGTTGCCTCACGTGAATATTATGCCGACCGGAGGTGTAAGTTTAGATAATATGCACGAATGGTTAGTCGCTGGAGCGATAGCCGTAGGGATTGGTGGCGCCCTTAGCACAGTGCAAAATGATAACTATGTTGATTTGACGCAACGCGCTCGTGCTTATCGGACAAAGTTCGAAGAATTAAGAGGATAAAAATTATGGCGCGAATATTAACTTTAGGAGAGAGTTTGTTAAGGTTGTCAACCCAATCAGGTCAACGCCTTAATAATGCGACAACTTTAGATATCGTTTATGGTGGTGCAGAGTCAAATGTTGCTGTCAACTTGGCACAATTAGGCAATCAGGTAAGTTATGCAACAAAATTACCGGACAATGCTTTATCACAGGCGTTGACACAACAATTACACCGTTTTGCAGTTGATACAAGTAAAATTTTGTACGGCGGTGAGCGCTTAGGATGCTACTACTTAGAAGTTGGTTCGGGATTACGAGCGAGTTCTGTTGTTTATGATAGAGCCCACTCAGCAATTGCAACGATGACAATGTTGGAATGGGATTTGGATGCGTTGTTTGAGGATGTAGTACTTTTTCATATTAGTGGTATCACATTAGCCTTATCGCCTCTGTGGCATAAGTTGGGCATGACGCTTATGCGTGAAGCTAAAAGACGGCAAATAGCGGTTAGTTTCGATATGAACTATCGTGCTAAATTATGGAGCTATGAAGAAGCAATTCCTGTTTACAAGGAAGTATTGCCTTTCGTAGATTATCTATCTGCAGGCCGATTGGACGCCGTTCATTTGCTCGAGATTGAAGATAAAGCGAATTATTTGGAGCGGATTGCTCAGCGTTATCCGCAGCTAATTTATATTTATGGTACGCATCGAGAAACGCAAACGCCAAATCGTTACCGACTGCAAGGCTATATATGGGATGTAGCGCAGCGAGAATACGTACAGTCGCGTCCGTATATGATTGATGAAGTGATTGATCGTGTCGGGACGGGTGACAGCTATGCCGCCGGCATATTGGACGGCATTGTTCACGGCAAAAAAACACAAGATATTGTTGAGTTTGCGACTGCGTCAGCCGTATTGAAACATAGTGTTTTCGGTGATGTGAATCGCTTCAATCGCTCAGAAATTGAGAACTTTATGCACGGAACAAGTAATATTGTCAGATAAACAAGGAGGAAATTATCATGAAATTTGAAACAAAATACGCACACGCACCAGCGGATATTCGTCACTATTCAACCGAACAGTTACGCGAAGAGTTTTTGGTTGAGTCAATTTTTGTGCCGGGGGAAATTTGCTTAACTTATACGCACAATGACCGCCAAATCTTTGGAGGCGTAACACCGACTCATGAACCGCTAGAGATTCAATTGTCAACAGAATTAGGCGTTTCCTATTTCTTGGAACGCCGAGAATTAGGTGTCATCAATATTGGTGGCGAAGGAACCATTACGATTGACGGACATATCGCTCCAATGAAAAAACAAGATGGCTACTACATTGGAAAAGAAACAAAAGAGGTGAAATTCGCTTCTGTAGATCCGATGAATCCAGCGAGATTCTATGTTGTGTCGACACCGGCGCATCATAAGCACCCGAATGTGAAGTTATCAATTGATGAAATCACACCACGTGAAATGGGCGAGGATAGCACCATGAATAAACGTAAAATTTATCAATATATTCACCCGAATATGTGTGAAAGCTGTCAATTACAAATGGGCTACACGGTTCTAGCGGAAGGGAATGGTTGGAATACAATGCCGTGCCATACACACGAACGTCGTATGGAAACGTATCTGTACTTTGATATGGCGCCGGATACACGAGTCTTTCATTTGTTGGGGACACCGGACGAAACGAAACATTTAGTGATGGCAAACGAACAAGCGACCATCAGTCCTAGTTGGTCGATTCATTCAGGTATCGGTACGAGCAATTACACATTTATTTGGGCAATGTGCGGTGAAAATATTACTTACGATGATATGGATTTCGTGGCAATGGAAGATTTGAAATAAAAAGGAGAATAGACAATGTCAGAATTGAATTTATACAGTCGCAATTTCTTTGATTTAGACGGCAAGGTAATCATTGTAACGGGCGGAAACACGGGATTAGGACAAGCGTATGCTGTTGCATTTGCAGAATCGGGTGCGGATCTTTTCATCACAACATATGACCAGACAGGTTGGGATGAAACGCGAGAACTCATTGAAGCGAAAGGGCGTAAAGTTCACTTTTTCCAAGTGGATTTGACAGCAGAAGGGGCAGCGCAAGAAGTTGTCTCAGAATGCCTACGTATCTATGGCAAAATTGATGTGCTTGTAAACAATGCGGGAACAATTCGCCGTGCCCCGTTATTGGAATATAAAGACGAAGATTGGCGCGCTGTGATGAATATCAACTTAGATGCCGTTTACTATTTAAGTCACGCAGTTGCTAAAGTTATGGCAGAACAACAGCAAGGTAAGATTATCAACGTTGCGTCTATGTTGGCATTTCAAGGCGGGAAGTTTGTACCTCCTTACACGGCAAGTAAGCATGGAGTGGCCGGGATTACTAAAGCTTTTGCAAACGAATTAGCCGACTTAAACATCCAAGTTAATGCTATTGCGCCCGGATATATCAAAACAGCGAATACAGCACCGATTCGTGCAGACGAAGTGCGAAATCAAGAAATTTTGAATCGCATTCCGGCAGGACATTGGGCGGAGCCGTATGAGTTAATGGGAGCAATCGTGTTTTTAGCTTCTAAAGCTTCTGATTATGTGAACGGACATATTTTGGCAGTTGATGGTGGTTGGCTCGTTCGCTAAGAACCACGAGTTGAGAGAGTATTTCTAACATAAAAAGAGCGCCTATTGCGAGAAGGCGCTCTTTTTGTGTTATTGATGTCGTGGGTACATATCCTCGGAGAATCTAAGTTCAGGTAGTGACTACTGCCTTTGTGCACGTATTACGAGAGCTTCGCTATTTGCACAATAATTCTTGAGTATTAAGATTCTACCCGAATCGTATAGTAATCGGGTTGAATATAACTAATTTCGTACTCAATTACCTCGTTATCACTCAGCTTTGAGGTGCGACATATTTTGAAAAAAGCGC
The DNA here is from genome assembly GCA_026131555.1 of Aerococcaceae bacterium NML190073. Classification (GTDB taxonomy): domain Bacteria; phylum Bacillota; class Bacilli; order Lactobacillales; family Aerococcaceae; genus Abiotrophia. The sequence goes on from JAMXJH010000003.1 coordinate 163,054, forward strand.
GTTCACTGTGGCTGAAACTTAATCGGTGTTGATTCATAATGTGCAAGACATTCGGTATCTCGTATAAGTAGGCGATATTGATTTCGGTTTGCTGAGGCAATGCGATTAAGTTAGACGGCAAATTCAATTCCACCGACAAACTCGCACCATTTAGCAAGCGCTCCTTAGCAGCGTCAGATAGCCGTTCAGACAAAACATAGCGCGTCTGTACTTTCCAAGTGATATCATTGAACGTTGACACTTGAATAATTAAAGTAAGCGGTTGTTGTGGCTGCTTTGGATACAATATTTTGCCGATTTCTTCTGAGAAAAAAGGCTCCTCGATAAAGGTGTATGTTTTCTCTTTAATATTTGCGAAATTAGTCGGCTGTTTAGGGTTGAACTCTTCTGTGTAAAGAACATTGCGACGCTTCAAATCGCGGCGAACGAAAGAACCTTCGCCTTGCCTTCTGATAAGGAAGCCTTCGCTGACTAAGTCGTTCAGTGCACGAACAACAGTGGTAGAACTCACATTATACATTTTTTTCAATTCGCCTTCAGAATATACTTTATCGCCGGGTTTAAATTTTCCGTTTTGGATATCGTTGATGATGTTTTGTTTAATTGTGACATATTTAGGTTCCATATAAGCATCTCCTTCCGCTCTAATTCTAAGAGAAATCATGTGTTATTTACATTATAACCGAAGACTTCTATTTGTGTAAGGGCTGGGAACGGAGAATCGTCTTCGTTTTTACGTAACTGGTGGAAAATAAGTTGTTGGACAGTCCGTTTAGTAATGGGGAATGATTGAGCGTTTGCCGACTTCACAAAAGAGAGAATCTCTTGCGAGCCGTCATCAAAAGATACAGTGGCTTGTGTCCAATATGAATCATGTGGGAAATCGGCACGCAATGTAATTTTTAGCAAGTCAATTTCGACAGGGCGACCAAAATCAAGCGTAAAGGCGGCATCAGATTGCCGGTTAATCCCCCATGATTGGTATGGATATTTGCCGTGATAGTCATTTGCAAAAATACCATCAATTGCATTTCTTGCATAGAAAATGGCTTCATCTCTGGTTTCGACATTGGCATGACTATGCGGAAACATACCGGTGTTTAACTTCTGATCATGGGTGTTTAAGGCTAAATTCTGGTATGATTGAATCTCGCTGTCCGTAGCTCGTCGTACGGATATATAATGCTTATCACCTTGGAATGCGTATGGGTGCATTGCCAGCCGTATATTTTCTTCAAAAGGAATTGGATAAATCCATGAATTTGCTGTCATATAGACTAAAGCCGGCTTAAAAGTTGCATCAATTTGAACGACAAAGTATTGATTGGCAAGATTGCCGGTTAATTCAATGTAGTCCCCCGGATTGTAATATTCCTTGTATAAAGTTAAGTAAGCATTTTCGGTTGCGGTAACAGTTTTGCGTATGCCATCCGTCCCGATTAAACTGAGTGTAAATTCCATTTTTTCCACCTCTTTAATTGTCTTTATAAGCTATACTATCTGACTTAACACATTAAATCAAGTTTGTATTCGTAATTATCAGCTAACAACCGAAAAAATAATCGAAAAAAATTAACATAAAACGTTTACAAACTGCTTTTAAAGTAGTAAACTATAAAACATAAAGGGTTAACACATTAAGTTGTGCGAACTGAATGGAGAGAGGATGATTAGATTGGCGAGACAGATTAGCCATGAGCAAGTCATTGCGAGTGAACGCTTCTTCACGAACGGCTTTATTACGAAGAAGGAACTACAGAACGCCATTGACGAATGTATCAGAAAGGTAGAAAGCAATATAGCGAAGATTGGAGAATTATATCCGACACCGGCTACTTCCAATAACGCTTACGCACCGATACAAAATATCGAATGGACAAATGGCTTTTGGACTGGAATCTTATGGCTGTGCTACGAAGAAACGGGGGAGGATAAATTTAGATTACTTGCAGAAAAGCACGTTGAAAGTTTCCTGCATCGTATCGAAAATATGATTGAAGTCGAGCATCATGACTTGGGCTTTCTTTATAGCCTATCTTGCGTAAGTGCTTATAAACTAACGGGGAACGAGCGGGCGAAGAAAGCAGCGTTGCTAGCAGCAGACAAGTTGATGAGTCGCTATCAACCAGTCGGGGAATTCATTCAAGCTTGGGGCGAATTAGGAGCGCGCGACAACTATCGTCTAATTGTTGATTGCTTGATGAACATTCCTTTGCTTTTCTGGGCATATGAAGTAACAGGTGAAGAGCACTACCGTGAAGTGGCATTGAAGCATTATGAAACAACTATTCAACATGCAATTCGCGATGATGCTTCTGCGTTTCATACGTATTATTTTGATCCGGAAACGGGCAAAGGCGTAGAAGGCAAAACGCGTCAAGGCTACTCAGACAGTTCAAGTTGGTCAAGAGGGCAGGCGTGGCTAGTATATGGTATTGCATTAAGCCACTCTTATTACGAACAAGATAGCAATATTGAATTGTTTGAAGCGATTACGAATTATTTCTTAAATCGCTTGCCGGAAGACTTCGTATGTTATTGGGATTTTATTTTTGACGATAGCTCCAATCAATCGAAAGATTCGTCAGCAGCGGTCATCGCCGTGTGCGGCATGAATTTAATGCAACGTTATTTGCCGGAAATCAATCAATACAAGTTGTTGTACCAATATGCTCAACATGCAATATTGCGCAGTCTCATGCAAAATTATACAGAACAAAAGACCGAAGGCATTACAGCGCTGTTAAATGAAGGAGTGTACTCATGGCATTCCGGTAAAGGTGTCAATGAAGGGAATATTTGGGGCGATTATTACTACTTAGAAGCGCTCATTCGTTTCAAAAAGAATTGGACAATGTACTGGTAAAGGAGAAAAAATAAATGGAGAAACCGAATATCAAAATGATACGTGTCGATGAACGCTTAATTCATGGACAAGGACAGTTATGGATTAAGAGCCTGGGTGTCAACTTAGTGATATGTGCTAACGATAAAGTTGCAGAAAACTCAATTCAACAGACATTGATGAAAACAACCTTACCGCAAGACTTAGGTGTACGATTCTGGACGATTGAAAAAACAGCAGAAGTCATTTGGAAAGCAGCACCACATCAAACGATTTTTGTAGTGGTGGAGTCATTGCAAGATGCGCTTCGCTTATGCGAACTGAATTTCCCAATAGAAACCTTAAACATTGGGAATATTCATGCGGCTCCGGGTAAGGAACAGATTAGCCAATTTATCAATTTGGGAGAAGAAGACAAGGCTGCCTTACGAGCATTGCGTGACCAATACAATGTTACATTCAATACTAAGACATCTCCAGTTTCAACAGACGGAGAGCAACATTTGGAAAGTTTATTAAAGGCCATTCAATAAAAGGAGGACAAGAGAAATTATGGAAATTACAATCATTCAAGGATTGCTGATAGGTTTAGTAACAGCATTCTGTTATGCGGGACAATTATTAGGTATTTATACAAACCGCTCGTTGGTAATGGCGTTTTTTGTGGGGGTTATTCTTGGTGATATCCCAACTGCACTAGTATTCGGCGCAATGGCGGAGTTAGCCTACATGGGATTTGGAGTTGGCGCAGGTGGCACCGTGCCACCTAACCCGGTGGGCCCCGGCATCGTCGGAACAATTATGGCGATTACACTGAAAGAACAAGGTGTAACACCTGAATCAGCATTGGCGTTATCTTTCCCGTTTGCGGTATTGTTTCAATTGGTAACAACGGCCGTCTACACATTCTTCTCGGGTTCAACTAAATGGGCCAAAGATGCAGTGGCTGCCGGTAAATATAAACGTTTCACTTGGATTGCCAATTCTACGTATTTAGCTTTTGTTGTCGTAGGGTTCGTTATCGGTTTGGCATCTGCATTAAGTCGTCCCGGTTTGGAAGCTTTTGTTACAGCATTGCCTAGCTGGTTAATTACCGGTTTTTCAGTTGCCGGTGGGTTGATTCCGGCGATTGGTTTCGCGATGATTTTGTCAGTAATGCTACAAAAAGAGTTAATGCCTTATGTGTTGTTGGGCTACATTTGCGTTGCTTATTTGGAGTTGCCGACTATGGCGATTGCGTTGGTAGGATCTGTATTCGCACTCATTGAATACTATCGTCATTCGCAAGAACCAACAATGAATCAATCAGCATCGATATCAATGGAGGAGGACTATTCAAATGGCATCTAAATTAAATAAAAAAGATTACTTCAAAACATCATTGCGTTCTTATTTGTTGCAAAATGCGTTCAACTACAATGCTTATCAAGGGGTAAGTTATCTGAACGTTATTATGCCTGCTTTGAAAAAAATGTATAAAGATGAACCGGAAAAATTAAAAGAAGCTGCGGACGCAAACATTGAATTCTACAATACAAGCCCGCATATGTTACCGTTCGTAACGAATATGCAACTAGCAATGTACGACAATAATCAATCGATTGAAGATGCGCGCAGTATCAAGATGGCCTTAATGGGACCTATGGCAGGTATCGGCGATTCTATCGGGCAATTTGGTTTGGCACCGCTATTCTCTACAATTTTTGCCGGATTGGCACTAGATGGTTTAAGTTTTGCCCCGATGGGCTTCTGGATTTGTATCGTCGGCTGCTTATTAGCTCTTAGAATTGGTATGGGTCAATTAGGCTACAAGTTAGGCACAAGCATTATCGAAACATTGAGTGACCGCATCCGTAAGATTTCAGCAGCAGCAAATATCGTTGGTGTGACCGTTATTTCGGGCTTAGCAACTAACTTCGTCAAAATGAAGTTTGGCATTGAATACTCCACTACACTAGCAAGTGGTGAGGAACAAATTGTCGCGTTGCAGACAATTTTCGATAAAATTATGCCGAAGTTATTGCCGGTAATGTTAACGGTTATCGTATATTATTTGATTAAAGAGAAAAAGTGGACAACATATCAATTGTTAATCTTATTATTCGTCATAGGTATCGTAGGGTCAGCTCTCGGTATTTTGGGTTAGTAGATTGAGGTAAACGATATGAGGAATCAAGCATTACTTAATACTCAGGCATTGAAGGATTACCAAACGCATTTTTTTGCAGGGGGATGGCAAAAGTCATTTGCTGCTGAACACGAAATGCAATTAGGGAAATTATATGAGCGAACAGAACGGTTACTTCGGGATGAACTCATATTTAACGATGCATTGGATATGGAGGCGTGTGAGGTTCCTCATTCTTTGTCTCGATATAAATGGCATGAATTTCCCGGAGAGGATTCGGAGTGGGCATATATGCTGAATCGTCATGGTTTTCTTGTAGACTTGGCAATGATGTATCGTTTGACGGGCAAAGTGCAGTATGTAGAAAAATGGAAAGAATTGTTATGGAGCTTTATTAACGAGAGCGATATGGATAATGTTGAGCATTGCTTGGCATGGCGTGTGATTGATACAGGCATTCGCTTAACCAATTGGGTGAAATCACTAGCCTATTTAGATTTGGAGGACCTTTTGACACCAGCAGAGTTGGGACAGTTATCTTATGCAATCCAACAGCATATATGGTTTATTCGCAAGCATTATGTTGCTAAATATGATTTGAGTAATTGGGGCGTGTTAGCAGTATCGGGAATCGCTTGCGTGGCTCTTCTATGTCCCGAATTAGTGGATGAAGAGACAGCCGCTTGGACATGGGATAAGTTAACGTTACAATTGTCATTGCAGTTTTATCAGGATGGTATTCATTGGGAGCAGAGTCCGCTATACCACCACGAAGTGTTAAATAGCTTTGCATATTTATTGCAGTTGAGTGAATACTTAGATGTGCCTTTGTTGCCTGATTTGCGGATAAATTTATCTCGGATTGCTTTTGCATCATACTATTACGCTGACCAGAAAGACGTATTAAATGCCCTGCATGATAGCGATAGCGCAGTGTTTGAAACAGTATATGATGTATATCGCTATTTAGGTTTGTTACATGACAAACATCCGCAAAGTGAATTTGCGAAATTATGGGTAGGTGCAAAATATAAGGTCAATTCAACCGCATTGGAGTTGCCTCCTCCGCTTTTTGTTGGGAAAGAGAGTGGGTTCTATGCATGGAAAGATGCAGAAATTTATGCGAGCTGGTTTAACGGTTTGCATGGAAGTTCGCATGGGCATGCAGCGCAAGGGCACTTTACCTTGAATGTTGCCGGAACGCCTTTCTTTATTTCGACCGGGCGGTACACTTATACTGACCATCCTTTACGTCTAATGCTCAAATCGGAGCAAGCGCATAATGCTTTGCATGTGGAGAGACATCCGGCGACTCAGATTAAAGGCTCGTGGTCTTATGATCAACTAGCTCAACCGATTGGACATTCTGTGCGGATGTTTGAAGGCGGCTATGTGGCGTCACTACAATGGCAAGGGGAATATCAAGATGAGGGAATTTACGTCATTGAACGGGAAATTATCTTTTTGGAGGAGATTAAGGCGTTTGTGCTATTCGATGTATATCGTGGGCGATTGCAAATGGACTTAGCGCTGCATTATAACTTAGCACCCGGCTTATCGATTTTAACAAAAAATAATAACACTATCTGTTTGCAACAGGGAGAAAAGCAGTTGACGTTTTGGTCAGGCACAACTCATTTGGACCTCGAAGAAAGGGAATGTTCGCTCGTCTATAACCAAATAAGTCAACATCAATGTTTGGTTAGTCGGAGACTAGCTCGTGGGACTATAGAAGTTTTCGTGACCGTTGTCGGAATAGGTGCCGACTATACCGTTCAACCATTGGATGCTTACCAGAACGAACAGCCAACACCTTGTTCAACGATTCATGGGGTTCGCGTTATGAATGCTGAGCAAGCGTACTGCGATGTTTACTACACGAGTGCTGACATTGTTTCAGGAGATAAATTATGTTATAGCTCATCTGGGCAGCCATTTTATGGCAAACTAAATTTATTCAACGAAAAAGGACAGCGCCTGCAGTTGAAGTGAGTTGTTTAGAGGGAAGTTATTTTGCTACATGATGTATGCAGTTTCTAGAAAGGGGAAATTAGAAATGATCAATCGATATGCGATTAGAAAACGTAAACTAGGAGTAGGATCAGTGTTGGTTGGGATGGTATTGTTTGGCATGCCTGTATGCATTGTAAACGCGCAAGAAAATAATATGGAAGTAATAGACAGTGTGGCGCCAGGACTGATGGTTGATTCAGTGATTGCAGAGAAGCAATCGGATGCAATAATGGAAGAAAGCAAACTTGAAGAAACGGTAGAACTGGTCAACAACGCAGACTTCTCAGAATCAGAAGTAGCTACAAAAGGATGGACACAAGATAAACCGCAAGATTGGGATCTGTGGATTGCAAAAGATTCAACAAATGTGGATTATCAAGCGGGATTAACCGAAAATGGGGAAGTGATGCTACGAAGCGAACAGGAACCGTTCAAAGCAGTTGTTAAGCAGACTTTACAAGTGGATGCGACAAAGCAATACGAACTTTCTTACGATATTAAGACAGAGAATATCAGTAAAGGGAAAGTTTACGTTCGCTTTATCGAAAATCAAAACAAAACGAAAGTGGGTCTATGGGATTCGGGAGTTAAGCTGAATCAAACCAATGATTGGCAAACTTATACTAAAGAATACGTTCCACAGGCAACAGTGAATAATATCGTACTGGAGTTACATTTCGACCGAGCGGTAGGCACGGCATTGTTTGACAATGTGCATTTACGTGAGATTGAGAAAATGATCCATACGCCAGCCGTTACGCCACAACAACCAGTTAACATGATAACCAATGGGGATTTCTCTGTTGTTGAGGATGCTAAGTCCAGTTGGAGAGGAAAAATGGCGAGCGACTGGCAAATATGGGTGGATAAGCAGCATATGCCCAAACAATATACGGCTGAAATAACAGAACACGGTGTACTGAAGTTGGGAAGCGAGCAAGAATCTTTTCGAGCTGTTGTAAAGCAAGAGCATACACTTGAACGAGATACCAAATATCAAGTTGCATTCCGAGTTAAAACAGAACAGATGACGGGGATAGCACGCCTCAGAATAATTGAGCGTGAAGGCAACAAGCAGAGGAATTTATGGTACGGTCCGGAGAATATGACCGGAACCAACGATTGGCAAACCCTAGCAAAAGAATATGTGCCTTTAAATGGCGTTGACAATATTGTGGTTGAACTTTTCTTTGACAAAGGGACAGGAGTTGCGTATTTCGATGACATTAGTATAATTCCAACAGAAAAAATTGATCGACACCAACCTCTTATAACGGTTAAGCCGGAAACATTGATTCGCTTGACATTAGGCAAACGTTATATCCCGCAACTATTAGAACATCGATATGAGGTCGAAGATTCAACTATTGCCAAAGTGGAAAAAGGACTTTTGACTGGGGTGCAATTAGGTAAAACAAAAGTTAATATTTACCACGTACATACAGGGGATTTAGTAGGGTCTATCCCGATAGAAGTTCAGAAAGAGCAAGAATATAATCGTGAAGCAATTGAACGTTGGAACGACATTGTTGCGGGCAATGCAGCATATGACCCTAATAATTCCACAATGGTCGAACAAAATAAACGTCTTGATCAAGTGGTGGAAACTATATTGAATGAATATGTCAAAGACGCGAATAGACGCTTTTTGTGGAGCGATGCTTCTGATTATGAAGTTTCATCCAATTTGACGAAAACATATCGCAAATTGGAAACAATTGCCAAGCAAGTTACGCATCAATACTCTCGTTTTTATCAAGATGAGAGAGCTGCTCGAACCATTAAAAACGCCATGGAATGGTTACATTTGAACGTCTATAATTCATCGAAAGATATTGTGGGTAATTGGTGGGATTATGAGATTGGAACACCACGAGCTATCAACAATACACTGTCTTTAATGCATGAATACTTTACACAAGAGGAAATGGTTCGCTACACAGATGTTATTGATAAGTTTGTACCAGACCCAACGATGTTTCGCTATACGACCGATCCTTTTAAGGCAATAGGTGGCAACTTAATTGATATGGGGAGAGTCAAAATTATTGAGAGCCTTCTGCGTAATGATGATACGATGCTGGGAGTAGCAGTCATGTCATTGGCAGAAGCATTTGAGACTGTCACACAAGGTGAAGGGTTTTATGAAGATGGCTCCTACATCGCGCACACGAATGTCGCTTACACCGGGGCATATGGCAGTGTATTTATAGATGGTATTTCTCAGTTGATTCCTATTGTTCAAAGCAGTTCTCATCGTATACCGGAAGAGAAACTTAATATCCTTTATCAGTGGATTGAACGCGCATTCTTGCCGATTATTTACAAGGGAGAATTAATGGATATGACTCGCGGCAGAGCGCTAAGTCGTGAGAAACAGGAAGCGCATGTAGCGGCTGTCGAAGTGATGCGAGGTATTTTGCGGATTGCTGATGTAGCCCATGCTGACAAAAAAATGGCTTTGCAACGCGCTGTAAAAACTATTGTTGAACAAGATACCTACTATGATGTGTTTGATAATTTGGTATCCTACCGAGATATTTATCTTATGCAACAATTGAAGGATGACTCATCTATTAAAGTGTTGGATAGTCAATCTTTTCTACAAATTTTTCATAATATGGATAAAGTTGTATTTCGCAATGAATCAAAAGATTTCGGGTTTGCAATTAGTATGCATTCAAATCGTACGTTGAATTACGAATATATGAACGGGGAAAATGCGAGAGGGTGGCATTTGTCTGACGGTATGGTGTATCTATATAATGGTGATTTAAGTCATTATAGTGAACATTACTGGCCAACGGTTAATGCAAGCTTGTTGGCGGGCACAACGGTTGTTCCTAAGCGGCGAATAGCAGGAGAAGGTCAATCTACCATGCAAAGTTCTTTTGTTGGGGGTGCAAAATTGTCGGAGGAATTAGGCACCATCGCTATGGACTTCTACAATTGGGATGCTAGCTTACATATTCAAAAGGCGTGGTTTATACTGGGGGATAAAATTGTATTTCTAGGTTCTAACTTAGAAAACAATAGCGGAATCCAACCTATCACAACTATTGAGAATCGTAAGGTTGGCGACTCCGCCTACCAGGTGTATGTAAATGGCGAACTTCAAAAGCCTTTTGTTAATGGAACACTTAAAGGTGTGAAGGATGTTTTTTATGAGGGGAAGGATACGAAACGGCACATTGGATATTTAATGTGGGAAGCAACAGATTTGAATTTGAGTCGTCATATCCATGAAGGAAAGTGGAACGATGTTAATAAAAATGGTTCGGATGACCTTCGGAAAAATGAATACATTTCCCTGCACCAGTCACATGGAGCTACAAGTAAAGGCTATGCGTACATGATGTTACCGAATACAACGCGAGATGAATTCAATCAATTTGTTGCACAACCTACAATAACAGTTGTTGTTAATAATGAATTGCATCAAGTTGTTTATGATGCAGCACTAAAGGTTTGGGGTGTAGTGAAATATAGTGATGTTCCTTATCGATTAAATGCCGATTTGACGCTTACGAAGGCGGGGATGTATACCATTCAGCAGTCAGGGAAGGTGTATCTATTGGCTTATCATCATCCGCGTGAAAAAATTAATGCCAATCAATCGGTTATTGAGACAACGCAAGACATCAAATTGATAAAAGACTGGCAAACGCATGATGAAGCGTATCATTTTTTGCTAATACCGAAATCGAAAGAGCAGTCCCAAATTAACAATGGAGTACCTGAAAAGATAAAAGAGCATCTAGATAGTTCGTCTCAGAAAACTCCATCAATAGAACCCAAGCCTATCGCACAAGAACGAGATGTACATACTCGGGAAAATTTCCATCACAATCTTGCGGTAGAGGATGCAAAAGATCAGACAACTTCAGTCTCTAGTCAATCAGCGGTAACTAGAACAAGTCAACTGAAAAAATTGTCCAATAAATTTAAATTTTTATCAATAAAGGCGATACTTTTGCGTTTATGGCAAATTATTTTTGCTCAAATATGGTATCGATTTTAGTGATGAAAGTGACAATCCGGTTACCTTCCTAACTGATAATTAATAAATATCCAATCAGCGCCTTCTTTAAGTTAATCGCATAAAGAAGGCGCTGATTGCTGTTTATGTATCCGCTACAGCAACCACAATTTCACAAAGGATTGTTCTTGAAAGCTTGATAATAGTGTGTTACACTAATGACATATCACAAGGGGTGCCTCAGAGCTGAGATGGGACTTGTCCTGAACTCTTATTACCTGATTAAGCTAAGACTTACGTAGGGATGTGGGTTATTTGAATACGAAATCAATGAACTTGCTGACTTTGTGATGCCCATATTAATGGATAGAACGAGTTGCAAGTCTTTTTTTGCGCAAAAAGGAGGGATTCGATGAAGCAGCGTACAAATGGCTTAGTAAGTGTGGTAGTGATGATTGGATTGACTGGATTGTGGGAAGTGGCAGCACGTATGCAATGGTTGCCGAAGTTTATTATTCCGGCACCGAGTGCGATTGTGAACGCTATTCTATCTGATCGTCTTAACTTGTGGTTGAACAGTCAAGTGACGTTGTTGCAGGCGTTTATCGGATTAGGCATAGGGATTACACTCGCTTTTATATTAGCCATGATTATGGATATGTCTAATTGGGTGCACCAAGCGCTTTATCCGATTCTTATTGTGTCGCAGACTGTTCCGACAGTCGCGATTGCACCGATATTGGTGTTAGCGTTAGGATATGATATGACACCCAAAATAGTGCTCGTTGTCTTGACGACAATATTTCCAATCATTATTAGCATTCTCAATGGGTTCGCCCATAGTGATAGCGATGCTATTCGGCTTCTGGAATTGATGGGAGCCAATCGCTGGCAGTTGTTGATGCATGTCAAATTGCCGGAGAGTATGCCGTACTTTTTTAGTGGATTGCGCGTCAGCGTATCCTATGCTTTAATCAGTTCGGTCGTTGCAGAGTGGCTCGGCGGTTTTGAGGGGTTAGGAGTTTACATGATCCAAACCAAAAAAGCATTCGCTTACGACAAAATGTTTGCAGTCATTGTCTTAATTTCAACATTAAGTTTGTTATTGATGCAAAGTGTGGGATTCGTAGAGCGTTGGCTATTGCCGTGGCAATACAAAGATAAGAAAACTAGGAGGACAACATAAATGAAAAAATGGGTAAAAACTTTAGTTGCCGGTTTGATGGCAACAGTATTAGGAAGCGCAACGCTACCTGTATACGCAGACACACCGGCGAAAGTTGATTTTATTTTGGACTGGGTACCGAATACGAACCATACCGGCTTGTATGTCGCATTGGAAAAAGGTTACTTTGCAGATGCGGGAGTGGAAGTAGACGTGAAGCGTCCGCCTGAAGGAAGCACAACTGAATTGGTTGGGTTAGGTAAAGCGCAGTTCGGTATCAGTTTCCAAGACTCTTTAGCAAAACGTTTTGCCGGTGGATTGCCGGTAACGGCGGTAGCGGCAATTATTGAGCATAATACATCTGGTGTGATTGCCAATGAATCGACAGAAATAAAAGGTCCTAAAGATATGGCGGGGAAACGCTATGGAACGTGGAATGATCCGATCGAATTAGCGATGTTGGAGTACATCGTCAACAATGCCGGTGGCAACTTCAAGGATGTGGAGCTCATTCCCAACCAAGCAGATAATTCCATTATCGGTTTAGCGAATGATATGTTTGATTCAGCGTGGGTTTACTACGCTTGGGATGGTGTGATGGCGCAGCATCAGAATGTACCGACGAACTTCTTCTACTTCAAAGACTTTGGAGCAGAGTTGGATTTCTATTCTCCGGTTATTATCGCTAACAATGATTATTTGGCGAACGAAGCTGACCAAGCAAAAGCAGTATTAGGCGCGATTAAGAAAGGTTATCAATTCGCTATCGAGAACCCTGAAGAAGCGGCAGACATTTTGATTAAACACGCACCGGAATTGAAAGATCAACGCGACTTCGTAGTTGCATCACAAAAATGGTTGAGTGAGCAATACGCAGAGAAAGCTGAAATGTGGGGACACATCGACGAAACACGTTGGAATAATTTCTACAAGTGGTTATACGAACAAAAATTAGTTGAGAAAGACTTGACAGAGCAAGCATTCTTTACCAATGATTTCTTAGGAGAGTAATCATGCTAGTCATTCAGCATCTATCACATCATTACGGCGATTATCAAGTGTTAGACGATATCAATTTGACCGTGGAGAATCATCAAACGGTGGCAATTCTTGGGACGAGTGGTGTCGGCAAAACAACGCTTTTTAATTTAATTGCCTCGAATTTAGCGATTCAAACAGGATGTATTGAAATCGACGGTACAACGGATATTAAAGGACGCATCAGTTACATGCTTCAGAAGGATATGCTCTTTTCGCACAAAACCGTGCTAGAAAACATTGTATTGCCTCTTCAAATTCAAGGGGTGGCGCAATCGGTTGCCATTGAGAAGGCTGAGAAACTTTTGGAAGAGTTCGGTTTGGCAAGATGGCGCGACTATTACCCACGAGCATTAAGTGGCGGTATGCGTCAACGGGTTGCTTTTTTGCGGACGGCTTGTTTCGAGCGTGAATGGGTGCTGTTAGACGAGGCTTTCGGCGCGTTGGATGCGATGACGCGTCGCAACATGCATGAATGGTTCCGTTCCTATCGCAAACAAATGGGATGGTCAACGCTGTTGATTACGCATGATGTGGAAGAAGCATTGCAGCTTGCGGACAAAATTTATGTTGTCGGCGGCAAGCCGGGACGTATTCTCTTGGAGTTAAAAGTGGAGTTGCCACAAACAGATTTCGAAGAAATGGTCTTTCAACCGGAATTTCTAGCTTATAAACGTGAATTATTACGGGTTCTTTCCGTTCAATAGAGGAGTACCATGCTCAGTGAAAGCTGAGTGTGGTGCTTTTTTTGTTTGAAACTTTAATTCCGTTCAAAGCTTATTCATAGGAAATTCATATTTTTGCGATATAATAGAAGGGCAGCATCCGACTATGGTTGGATGATATTGTAGCAGAAAACTGTTAGAGTATCTGATAATGAGGTGAGATAATGAATTACTATGAAGAGGACCAGCCAATAAAGCGTTCGTTGTGGCGACAATTTGCGCGCTGGTTCGCCGGCAAATGGCGTTACTATCGCGGTTGGAAGTGGTTGATTTTTATCGGGATGCTTATGACTTTGATCGCGTCGAGCTATCTGGTTTTTTTGGCAAAAACAACGAGTGTCTCGACTTTGCAAGAAGCGTTGAAAGCGACGACGGTCGTCTATGATGTATACGACCAAGAAGCGGGTGAATTACGCTCGCAAAAAGGGAACTACGTGCCGCTTGACCAGATTTCCATGGAAATGCGTGAAACTTTAGTGGCGACGGAAGATAAACGTTTCTATCAACACTCAGGTTTCGATATTCAAGGGATTGGGCGTGCATTCGTACGTTTATTAATCAATCGTGGAAGTACCGAAGGCGGTGGAGGTAGCACGCTAACCCAACAATTAGTCAAAAACGCCTTTCTTTCTTCTGACCAGACACTGGAACGGAAGTTGAAAGAACTCTTTTTGTCGTTGGAAATGGAAAAGCAATACAACAAAGAGCAAATTCTGGAAATGTATTTGAACCATGCGTATTTCGGTAATGGAGTATGGGGGATTGAAGATGCCGCTCAGAAATATTTCGGACATTCGGCAAGTAGCTTGAATTGGCACGAGAGCATGGTATTGACAGGATTGTTGAAGGGACCTAGCATTTACAATCCGATTAATGAATATGCCAACGCGATTGAACGACGGAATGTTGTCGCTGATATTGTTGCTAAAGAAGGTCTAATTTCGCAAGAAGAAGCGGAGAACATCAAGCGCTCTCCGATTGAGTTGTATGATAATTTTGTAGCGGTGCAGCGCTATACCTATCCATTCTATTTCGATGCGGTTATCAATGAAGCGGTGCGATTGACGAATATCCCGGATGAAGACTTACAATCGAAAGGATACCGCATCTATACGAATTTGGATCAAGGGTATCAAACGGCGATTGATGATTCGTATGAGAACCCGTGGATTTTCTCTGATGATGGTACGGGGCAACCGTTGGTGCAAAGTGCCAGCGTGGTGCTAAATCCGACAACAGGCGGGATTGCAGCGGTCTATGGTGGACGCGGTGATTATACCATCCGTGGCTTCAATCGCGCGACGGATATGAAACGCTCACCGGGTTCAACGATTAAGCCTTTAGCTGTTTATGTGCCGGCTTTGGAGACGGGAATGGATAGCCATTCGCTTGTGCCGGATATTGTTCGTGGTTATGGTTCGGACAACTATACGCCGGAGAACTATGATCGTCAAACAGCACCGGAAGGTGAAGTGGAATTGTATTATGCGCTTGCTCAGAGCAAAAACACGTCTGCCGTTCACTTGATGGACAGTTTAAGTATTCAGAAATCGGTGCAGAAACTCAAGCAGTTCGGCATAGAAGTTCCCGCTCAAGATCAGTCGCTCACTTTGGCATTGGGAGCTTTCAGCGAAGGGGTTTCACCATTGCAATTGGCGAATGCTTACAGCGCTTTTGCGAATCGTGGTGTAAGGCAGGAAAGTTTTTTTATTCGACGGATTGAAGACGCGACAGGCAAGGTGGTCTACCGCAATGAGAAACCAGCGAAATATATGGTAATGACGCCTAATGTGGCGGCTGAAATGACGAGCATGATGTTGGACACTTATGGAGGCTACGGTACGGGATATGGTGCCGGACCTGACTATGGATTGATTGCCGGCAAAACAGGGAGTACAGAAGTAGGAGACGGCAATATGGCAACACGTGATAAATGGATGGTGGGTTACACACCGGACTTCGTCGTCGTGTCATGGGTCGGACTCGACGAAACGGGCGCAGTGTCATTGGATGAATTGATGCCTTCAGGGATGGGACAATTGTTCAACTTACAAACAACCGGTTTGATGGGTGCTTCAGCGCAAACACCTTTCAAAGTAACAATGGCGTCGCAAACGCCTGCCGGCACGCAATTCGATGTCGGAGAATTCAACGAACAACTCAATCAAGTCGTCGAAGAAGGCAGCATCTGGCTAGAAGAAAATGCGGATACACTCTGGGATAAAGTGCAATATAAAGCCAATGAAATTTGGCAACAAACACAATCTTGGTTCCAATCTTTGGAGTGGCCATTTTGATGGAACGTAATCGAAATTTAATACAAAAATTCGCTATTTTTTGATATGATAGAAAGGTAGAGAGGAGCATGGAAAAAATGAGCAATATATATGATACAGCTAACCAATTGGAGCGCGATTTGCGCGCATTACCGGCATTCCAAAACTTAAAGGAGGCTTTCGTCGAAATCAAGGCGGATGAGGAAGCGAGTCGCCTGTTCGACGAGTTCAAAGCGGCGATGCATTCATTTCAAATGAAGCAAATGGCAGGGCAACAACCTGAACAAACAGAGGTTGAGCAAATGCAAGCTTTATCTGCTAAAGTATCAGAGAATGCGGCGATCAAGAAATTGATGGAAAGCGAGCAACAACTCAGCCAAGTGATTGAGGACATGAACCGGATTATTACGAAACCTCTGCAAGAACTATACCAAAGTTAAGCGGAAGGCATTTGATTGCGTTGCAAGATAACGATGTTCTATCGGATTCGTTTGAGTGTAACGTATCAACCACAAACATTGAGGATAGATAACCAGCTGGAAGAAGTCACTGATTTGCACTGTCTTTCAGTTGGTTTTCTGTAAAATTACAGTCTAATTCAGAGAGGAGAGTGAGAAATTATGAAGTTAATGCATGTAGCGGATTTGCATTTGGACAGTCCTTTTGTGGGGTTGTCTAAACAACATCCTGCTATGCAACAATACTTGATTAAAGCGCCTTACCAGGCATTTGAACGTTGTGTTTCAATCGCCATCAATCAAGCGGTGGATGTTTTTGTCATTGTGGGCGATGTTTACGATAGCGAAAGACAAACGATTTATGCACAGCACTTTTTTATTGAACAATTACGTCGCTTGCAGAAAGCAGATATTCCTGTAGTACTCAGTCATGGGAATCATGACTATTTAGATTTGGAACGCAAGCCGGTTGCCTATCCGGATAATGTTTACTTGTTCGATTCCGGTGATGTTGTGAGCAAAGATTTGAGTTTGAAATCCGGAGAAACGGTGCGCTTTTATGGTTTTAGTTATACCAAGCGCTGGGTAAATGATAGAAAAATTGAGCAATTTCCTAACAATCCGTCAGACACTACTTACACGATTGGTTGCTTGCATGGAGCGATTGATGCAAAGCAAACAGAAAAAGGAAATTACGCGCCTTTTTCAGTGGAGGAATTGAAGGCGAAAGGATATGATTATTGGGCGTTGGGGCATATCCATCAAGCAGAAATCTTGAGTGAAGTGCCGTTGGTTCAATATTCAGGCACAATTCAAGGGCGTCATCGCCATGAACTAGGAGATAAGGGCGCGTTTCTGGTGGAGATAAAGCCGAATCAACCTATCAAAAATCAGTTTATTTCTTTAGCTTCAATCGTTTGGCAGCAAGCGGAAATTGATTGCCGTTCCGAATGGCAAGCGAGCGAGTTGATTCAACAAGCAACGCAAGTGCTGCATAACTATCAAGCGGAATCGGAAGCGTCTCAACAATCTTACTTAATTACATTGGTGTTGAATAATGCGCAAAGATTATCTTTCGAACTGCAGGAACAGATTGATTGTGGTGAATTGTTACTTGCTCTATCTGAAAGCGTCCATGACACACCTTTCGTTGTCATTACAAAAATCATTCAACAACGCCATATTGTCGGCGAACCATTTGAATACGATGTTGCGTTGAAGGATAGTTTTGCGGCTGCGAGTATCGAGTTGGAAGAGGGCGATTTGTATCAGCGGATTATGGCGGATTTGTTCCAACATTCTACCATGAAGCAGTGGCTGAGTGATTTTGCCAAAGACGAACAATTGAAAGAGCAATTGAATATTTCAGCGAAACAACTGATGATTCAGTCCATCGGTTTTGAAACGGAGGAGGTAGACCATGAAGATTAAGCAATTAGATATTTATGGTTACGGCAAGTGGGTCAACCAACGTTTCGAGATTGATGACAAGCTTCAATTGTTCTACGGGCAAAATGAAGCCGGAAAATCTACCTTGCAGTCATTCATTCGTAGCATGTTATTTGGATTCCCGACGAAACGCCGTCGTGTCAACCAACTTAATCGTTTTGAACCGCGCAACAGTGATGTTTACGGGGGACGTTTATTATTGGCGGATACCAAGTACGGTGATATTTGGATTGAACGTACTAGAAAGCGTTTGACGATTACAACTGTTGAAGGTGAAGTGTTGCCAACGAAAGTGTTGGATGAAGTGTTGGGTGGGTTAGACGAAACCTTATTCGATAATTTCTATGCGTTTAGTTTGCAGAATTTACAAGAACTGGCGAACATTGACGCAACGCAATTAAACGATTATTTCCTAAGCATCGGAACGGTCGGTAGCGACAAATTTCTAAAAATCGCAAAAGATTTCCAGAAAGAAACAGATGATTTGTATCGACCGCAAGGACAAAGTCGCCCGCTCAACCAGCTGTTGAATGAGTATGATCAATTGGCGCAATCTGTCCAGAAGTTAGCGCAAAACCTAGGTCGTTACGATTCGCTCGTGGAACGACGTAACGAAGAAGAACAAAAAATCGCCGCCCTTAACCAAGAAATCAACGAATTGGAGCAAGAACTACGCGAACAAGATAAATTAGTCGGACGTTACGATGTTTACTTGAAAGCAAGAGCGGCTAAACGCGAATTGGAACAATTAGTTCCAACTCCTATCTCAGAAGAAACGATTAAACAACTTGAGCAAGCATTGAAAGATAATCAAGCGAGTCGGGATAGTTTAATTCAGTTGGACGAACGAGTGCGTAATTTGACAGGGGAATTGGGCACGCTCACTAAATTAAATTGGGCGAACAATCATGAAGCGGAACGCAAGCAATGGATCGCGGAAACACGTAAAGTCAAAGACACGCAAGCGAGTGTCGAAGTGCTGACCAACCGAATCAAAGAGCAGAAAGAAATTATGGTGCAACTGGCACACCGAGGACAATTTTTCCCGGAAAAAGTTTCGCAGAGCGAGGAATATGTGCAAAAAGTTGAAGAAGGTATTGCGATTCAAGCGCGAAAAGCTGAAGTTGCAACGGAGCAAGAAGTTATTAAAGCTGAACGCAAAGTGTACCTTGAACAACGTAAAGAGCAGCAAAATGCGAGCATGTTAGCAAGGCAGCAAGTTGCCAAACTGGAGAACCAACGCATGAATGAAGAAGCGCAATTGATGCAGGCAACCAGCTTGAATCAATATTTCTTCGGCGGGTTATTTGCGCTCATCGGTGTTGCTGTGATGGTTGCCATGTACTTGGCGGACAAGTCGTTTACGAATGGTTACTTTATTGCCGGTGCAATTTTGGCGGGATTGGGACTCGCTAGCGTACTATATATTTTCCGTGAACATCGCAAACAATTCGTGGCGTTTCGCAATAGTCCGATTTTGGCAAAAATACAAGACTTACGCGAGAAAGAAGGCTTGTATCAAGAGCAAAGCCAAGCAATCGGCTTGCAAATCAATCAACGTGAGGAGCAACTCGAAGCGCTCAATCAAGAAATGTTGAAAGCTAATGCGGAACAATCGCGTTGGCTAGGTGCCATCGGATTCTATCCAACCGCCGACCCGGAAATCGTCTTAAAGACGGATCCTGTGAAACAATATTTCGATGCCAAAGCATTGCTCGAACAATTTGAAACACAAAAATCAGCCCTAGAAACTCAAGTACGCGAATGGCGCCAATTAGTTCAACCTATTTTTGAACGTTTCCCGTTGGTTGATGATGATATTCGACAAGCGATTCGTCATGCGGAGGATGTTGAAGTAGCGTTGACGCGTACTCAGGAACGTGGCGCTACTTTGCAAAATAAATTAGACGACGCTAAGCAGCAAATAGAAGCGCACACACAAGGAATTGCTACACGCGAAGCGGCGTTGCAGGCGATTTTTGAAGAGACGGATAGTCGCAACGAAATGGAATTCTATCAAAAAGTGGAAATCAACGAGCGGATTGACGAATTGACAACGAAGCACGATTTGTACTTGGAACAAATGGAAGGCTACGAAGAGGCGCTTGCGCAAATTGAGAATAAGCAAACTTTATTGGAGTCGTATCATCGCTTGGAACATCAATTGGAAACAGCGAAAGAACGCTTGGTGCCACATCATCATGAGCGCGCCAATTTAGTGGTTGAAATCAATCATTTAGAACAAGACGGCACATATCAAGAGCGGATGCAGCAGTTGGAAGATAAGAAAGAAGCTGTGCGCCAAAGTGTCTTGGAATGGGGACGCAAGCGCATTGCGATGGAATTGATTTATCAGACATTGCGTCAAGGAATGGATAATCCGATTCCTGAGATGAACCGTTTGGCAGACGAGATTTTTGAAACATTAAGTTACGGACGCTACACGCAAATTAAGCTGAATAAGACAGGGATTAAAGTGAAGCAGTTTAGCGATGTTTTGTTCGAACCGCATGAGTTATCGCAAGGGACATTGGAGCAATTATATGTTGCACTCCGCCTTGCCTTTGTGGAAAATGTTCGTACCATGGTCAAAATGCCGATTCTAATTGATGATGCCTTTGTCAATTTCGATGAGCACCGTAAAGCGAGCATGTATCAGGTGTTGTCACAAGTTAGTGAGAAAACCCAAGTCTTATTTTTCACGTTTGACCAACAAGCACGAGAAGCGTTCGCTCAAGCTAATCGTATTGATTTAGAAGAATGTAACGCAGAAGCACAACCTGAGGAGGTGGAAGTATGACTCAATTATACGACTTGAAAAATGGCGATGAATTCGGTCTGTTTGTACTCATTAAGTCAGCAGATGTGCGTCAAGCACGCAACGGAAATCCTTTTATTGCATTCAGTTTCCAAGACCGTTCCGGCTCAATGGACGGTATGTTTTGGTCAGCCTCTGATACGGATATTGCAACGTATCGCGCAGGGAAAGTCGTCTTTTTGCGTGGGGAACGCGATACTTATCAAGGCTCTCCACAAATTAAGATTAAAGCAATTCGGCTAGCGGAAGCCGGCGAACCGATGGATCCGACACTTTACGTTGAACGTATTGAAATCAAACAAGAGGAAATAGTTGCAGAATTGAAAGAGGCGCTCTTTCTGATTCTTGAACCGAATATTGCGCGAGTGGTACGCAAGATTTTGAGTCAATGTGAAGAAGAATTCTATACCTATCCGGCAGCGAAACGCAATCATCATGCCATGGCGGGTGGTTTAAGCTTCCACACGATTACGATGGTTCGAATTGCGCGAGCTATTTTGAAGATATATCCGCAATTGAATGCGAGCTTGTTAATCGGCGGCATTATTTTGCATGATATCGGCAAAACAATTGAGTTAAGCGGAGCGGTATCCACCGAATATACATTCCAAGGGAAAATGTTAGGGCACATCGTATTGATGGACGAATGGATAGATCGTACTTGTACGGAATTGGGGATTCCACATGAAACAGAAGCGATTATCCTGTTGAAACATGTTATCTTAGCGCATCACGGGAAATTGGAGTACGGTAGTCCTGTCGTACCTCAACTACTGGAAGCAGAGCTTATTCATCATATCGATAATCTCGATGCAACTGTCAATATGATGACGACAGCCCTTGCAAAGACAGATCCGGGGAACTTCTCTGAGGCAATTTATCCTCTAGAACGTCGCCAAATTTACAAGCCAAATTTCAAGTGAGAATAGGAGAACCATTATGACAACAGAACATAAACATGACGAACATTGTTGTGGCAATCATCACACTTCGTGTGAGCCCGTTCCACATCATCACGACTGCTGTGGCGAACATACGACCTCAAACCATTGTTGCAAGGAAGAAGTGACAGAGAGCGGATGTTGTGGTAATCACCACACTTCGTGTGGGTCCGTTCCACATCATCACGACTGCTGTGGCGAACATACAACCTCAAGCCATTGTTGCAAAGAAGAAGTGGTAGAGAGCGGATGTTGTGGTAATCACCACACTTCGTGTGGGTCCGGTCCACATCATCACGACTGCTGTGGCGAACATACAACCTCAAGCCATTGTTGCAAAGAAGAAGTAGCAGAGAGCGGATGTTGTGGGGGGCATCATCACCATCACCATGGTGGGTGTTGTTGCGGAGGTCACCATTCAGAGAATTACGATGTAGATCCGGGTTTAACGGTGCAATTTAGTGGGGAATTTGACGCGGAAATTGAAACCGTTTGGCAAATGCTGACAGATAATGCGCAAATTCAACGTTGGTTTCCCGAATTAGAAATTAAAACTTTGGAACCGGGCGGGACATTACACTTCAACTATCAAGACGGTGGTAATGAAGAGATGATGATCTTGGATGTTGAAGCGCCACGTTACCTATCATTTACATGGGATATCAATATCATTACTTTTGAACTTGTGGCGACAGAAATTGGCAAGACATTACTTGTATTTACAGAGTGGTTATCAGAAGTGAACGACCACAGCCCGAAAGATTTAACCGGTTGGATGATTTGTTTACAAAATATTGCTGCCTTAATTGAAGGTAAGGAACTCGAAGACCGCGAAGAGAAATTTCATGAATTGTATCCGCGTATCAAAGAGATGTTGGAACAACAAACAAACATGGAATTTGAAGATTAATAAAGCGATGAGGTGTGATTTGCAAGCGCCTCATCTTCTTTGTTATTAGGAGAACAACTTCATAAAAATTTCACAAATTTATCACAAAGAATTCTTTAATAAACTAAGTAAGCTAACTTTTTTCTTGATTAGGTCAACATTTATAAGAAACGAGTGTGATATAATAGAGTTGAAAGAATGAAGGAGAGGAGGATTACGGTGCAAAAATATCAAGCAATTAGCCGGTGGGTAATCGCCCTGATATGTAGTTTATGCCTCGTTCTGGGAAGCACGGTAGCAAATGCTCAAACAGAGCGTACGGCTTTCCATAAGTATGTGCCGTATCTTCATGAAAGTTATGCACTTTACTTGGGTGATGGCACTTCTTACTACCGCAAAGACTATTTGTTAGAGTTCAAACCGGATGCTAATGGTGTTTTCCAAGTAGCGAGTTACAATCAAGCGAATGAAGCCGTTGCTTATATCTATCAAATTCGCGAAGATGGTTTGTATGAGTTAGCACGTTTCGTTCCATATACCACGGTGGCAGATTTGCGCTATTCTGTCGAAGCGACTGATAGTGAGGAATCGCTCGTTCTCCCGAATAAGTTGGAAGCAAACGTTAGCTACAAGTCCGGTTATGACCGTTCAATTCAACGTACAATTGTGGCGACAGATGTTGAATGTCAAATAGATGATATCGTTTATTACGACGTCGTCAAAGTGAAACAGGTTCAAGATAATGCAGTGACATATCACTATTACGCACCGCATTATGGCTTGGTGCTTGTCACTAATGCAGATGGCTCACCAATAGAACTGTTATCTACAGATTATTAGTCCATTGCGAAAAGTCCCGCCAACAGCTCCAACTGTTGGCGGGACTAAATTTATATA
>JAMXJH010000004.1 GCA_026131555.1 Aerococcaceae bacterium NML190073
GAATAGGAGATGTTGGTATTTTATATGAAAAAGATATTAACTCTCTCCTTACTAGAGAGCTAACGGTTCTGAGAGTTTTGAATGAAAATAATAAATATAACTTAACACCGTTTAATTTATTATTTTTGTTGAATTCTAATGAAGTTTCTAAACAATTGGCAAGTAAAATTATGATGGACACCACTCTTCCAAATATTTCAGAGAGATGGAAGGAATTACAAATTCCTATTTATGAAAAGGAAGTAATGGACAACTTAAGTGATGGGATGAAGAAATTATATGACTCTAGAGAGAAATTTTGGAAGGAATTTAAAAATATAAGTTTGAAGAATAATTTGATATAAAACATTTGAACAACCGCATACTAGCTCGAATCCCCCGCCGTAATTAAAAAAATCATCTTTCGACGTGGCTACCTTTTGAGAGTTAAGGGTAGAATATTTGTGTTAAAAGTGAACTTTTTCTATCGGAACAATCAGCTAAAACAAAAGTTCCAACAAGTGTTGAAATCTTAAAAAAATAATCAAGCACTTCTAGTATGATTCTGGTTGAAAATAAAGTTCTATTTTACCGTTGCCGATGTAGTTCTGATTAGCCTTTATTTTTTTACAGTATAAATATTTAGAAAAACATTCAAAATAATAAGAAAATATGATAGATAAAGCAGAGATGCACGCATCTAGATTAATTATAGGAAGTTCTATAATCGAATGAACGCCCCCTACCAATTTACGTTATCCACGTCAATCGGTAGGGGGTTCGTATATAGAATAATTAGTTTTTCTTTTCTTTTTTGACTTTTGGTGTGTAGACATAGTTAGCATCGAGTTGCTTGTCTAATTGGTCAAAGCGTTCCGCAATTAAAGCGTCCACTTCGGCTAATTTCTCTTTGTCGTATTTCACGGCTTCATCGAATGGAATCGGCGCACCGAATGCGATTTTGGCACGACGTCGTGTAATGAATTGCCAGAAACCGATTGGCGGTTGAATCGCAACCGGCACAATTGCTTTCTTACTTAATTTCTGAATGAAAGCTGTTCCGCTCTTAATTTCGGTAGAATAGCGCGTGCCAGAAGGGAAGATACCTAAATGATAACCTGTTTCATTCAATACTTTCACAGCATGCTTAATAGAAGTTGCGGACGGTTTATCACGATTGACAGGGAACACATAACCTTTCTTCAAGATGTAAGCAATCGGTTTGAACTTAAAGACGGAAACTTTCGCCATGAAAGCAACCGGTTTGGATTTAACCGCAGCTGCCACAAAGAATGGGTCTGTCAATGAACGATGTGTTCCGGCAATGATATAAGTTGTGTCTTCATTCAGATGCTCCAAACCTTCGATATGAGGTTTGCCATTGAATACGCGAATCACAAAGCGTATAATAATTACAACGATTTGATAGAATGTCATGAATAATTAAGTCCTTTCACAATAATTACTTGCTTATTGTACCAATTTTTATAGAAAAAATACACTAAAATCAAAGGAGAAACTTATGAAATACTATTTGGCGCTACTCGTTGCGTACCTCGGGTTGTTCAATTCCTTAATGGTCTCTGCTGTCGGACAAGTCGAATTATTGGCGACATATCCGAGCGATGCGACGGCTTTTACTCAAGGATTAGAATTGGATCAACATGGAAATTTGTTAATTAGTACGGGACAGTATGGGGAATCTGTCATTGCGCATCTTGATTTGAAGAAAGGGCAACTGAATGCAGTTAGACCATTGAATAAGCAATATTTCGGTGAAGGGCTTACGGAAACACCTTTCGGTATTTGGCAGTTGACTTGGCGCGAAGGTGTCGCTTTTTTGCGAGAGGCGGAGAGTTTAGAAGAGATTCGCCAAGCAACGTACACAGGCGAAGGTTGGGGACTTGCCTATGACGAGAAGCTGCAAGTCGTGTGGATGTCTGACGGCAGCGCTACTTTGCAACAGCGCCATGCCGAAACATTTGAGAAGGTTGACACCTTGAAAGTGACTTACCAAGGCAAACCCGTTGAGCGTCTCAATGAGTTGGAATATGCGAACGGTTATCTGTATGCGAATATTTGGCAAACTTACATAATTGTCAAGATAGACCCAACTTCCGGAAAAGTTATTGCGCAATATGATTTACAAGCGATTGTGCAAGCAGCAGAAGTAACACCGATTCAGCGTGCAAGAATGGATGTGTTGAATGGTATTGCGCATATTGAGGGCGATAAATTTTATGTGACGGGTAAACGTTATCCGCTTGTGTTTGAAGTTGTTTTGTCAGAATGAGCAAATCAATCGTCAAAGCAAATGGAAGTTGTTATAATATAACTATCAACTGTAAAAGAAAGGAAGTTATCAATGGCAAAAGATTTACAAGATGCACAATTTGCGCAAGCAACAGCAGAAGGATTAACAGTGGTGGATTTCTGGGCACCATGGTGTGGACCATGCCGTATGCAAACACCAATCATTGACAAATTAAGTGCAGAATTAGAAGGAAAAGTGGAATTCTTCAAGATGAACGTTGACGAAGAACAAGCAACTGCACAACAATTCGGCATTATGTCAATCCCAACACTTATCGTCAAGAAAGATGGCGAGGTAGTAGAGAAGCTTGTCGGCTTCCACGATGAAGCACGTTTGAAAGACGTATTGAGTCGCTACATGTAATTGAATCACAATAAAAAAACCGTACTTCTATATGGGAAGTACGGCTTTTTCTTATTAAGTCGGTAATATTAAGGTTGTGTCGGAGCTTCCGGCATATAATTCACACCCGAGGTATAATCTCCCGAAGCATTCCATAGCAGAAACTCATAAATACCGTGCTTAGCTAAAGCATCAATTTGGTCTTGCACTTCTTTAGGACCATAGATGATATATGGTACTTTATCCGCATCAGAAAAGTCTTGCAGCCATGGACGGCGAATGACAGACTGATTGTTAGACTGTTGTAAACGTTGTGTCTCAGAAGCCATATACTCATCAACTGTGTCAAACGGAGTAGCGTTCGGATTATCTAAACCGAAGAAGCCAACGCCCCAGTGTGAAGGATAAATCATCGAAGATACAACATCTAATTGATTAGCCATTTGAACGAAGTTCTGTCCGATTCCGGTTACGTCAGCCGCGTTACCGGCAACTGCCGTATAACCGAAGATATCGGCACTCACATTCACGCCATAAGGAGCTAAACGTTCTTTAGCGTATTTCAAGAAGTCGGTAATAGCGGCAACACGTTCGGCACCTTCTAATTCGTTGCCGTCAACATCGAGAATAGGTGTTGCTGAATAATTCTCGTAATTGCCTTTACTGTATGTTAAATCAGCGTGGAAATCATTGAAACCTTCCGGGAAACGAATGTAGTCGAACTGAATATCTTTGAAGCCCATTTTAGCCGCTTCAATCGCGACATCAATATTATAATCCCACATCTCTTTCAAAAACGGGTTAATAAACATTGCGCCGTGGGCATCTTGCCAAATTTCGCCGGTTTCTTTATCAATGAAAGAATATTCAGGGTGCTCGCTGGCAACGAACATATCCTTAAAGGTTACAATCCGTGCAATCGGGTAAATTTGGTGTTGTTCCAATGTTTTGAGTGTAGATTGTAAATCCGCGATTGGGACAATGTTTGATTGAATCATCGGGTTATCCGTGTTCAATTGAGTGGTAATTTGACCTGAATCGTCTTTGAAGTCGATGACGACACTATTTAAGGATGTTTGGTCAAGATAACTGAGAATCGTGTTAAATTTCTCTGTGTTTGCTACGTTCTCTGCTGTTAAGTAAATACCTTTCACACCTTCTGTCGGATAAGCAATATTGATGCCACTGTCATAGAATAAACTTTTCGGCAAATTCGCCGGTGTCTTAAGAAGTGGGGTATTACGAATGGTTAAGCCTTCATACTGATTAGTTCGTCCCAAACCTACACGATTATTGAAGTCTGCCAATTCCTCGGCAGTATATTTAGATTCAATCGTCGGTAGTGTGTAATGAGTCGGTTCTTTTGGTTTGGATTGGAATAATTGACATCCGGTCAAAGCGAGAACACTTAAGCAAATAATACTGAATTTACTAAGGGTCGTGCGCTTTTTAGTTAAATATTTCATGAGTCACCTCTATCTATTTGTTGTCTGCCATGTTGACAAGTGTTACTTTCACATTGATTAACCGGCTGTTAATCGGCTCGAAAGACGGCAGCACTTTATCGAGATTGATATTATTTGTGACGGCCAATTGATTAACATTACTCATCACACCGAAAAAGTTCGCATAATCTGCATCAGGATTGGCAATCGATTTGAATGAGATACTTTCTTGAGCAATCCCGCTCCGGTAATCCGTGATGTAGGCAGTAAGTGCACTTTCCAAAGTTTTCACTTCGTGGTGCAAAGCAGTGAACTGTTCGACAGGTAAGTGTGTATTTTTGTTTAAGGCAATTAATTCATCGGCTAATTCCACTAAACTATTCAGCGTATCCTCAAGGGTTGTCAAATGTTCTTTACGTTTGGATAAATTCAATGATACAGGGCTATCTTCTTTGAGAAAGACATTCAAATCGTCCGTTCCGGCTAAAGTATTATCGAAATCTGATTGTAAGTTGCTTTCCAACATTTGAATTTCGCTTAATTGGTTGACAATCTTCGACATGTCTTCTTGCATCAATCCAACTGTACGTGTAGCACGTTCAAGAGAGTTGTTACAAGCGGCAAGCACGAAGGTGACCATTATCAATGCGATAAATTGTGTAATCTTCTTCATAAAAGCTCCTTCTTTTGTGAAATTTGCAATAATTTGCAAGCTTAAATTTCATTCTTGATGAAACTAGGGTATAATGGAAAGTATTATAACCATACATATTATACCAAATACCCATTAAATAATACAAGGAGAGACCTATGATATTAGCGTTTATCATCACATTTTGTGTAATTATGTTAGATCAAATTGTCAAAAATTGGATTGTTGCCTCGCTTGATTTGCATCAAAGTATGCCGGGTGTCACTCATTTGTTTGATTTTTATCATATTCGCAATGAGGGCGCCAGTTGGGGCATACTAGCAGGGCAACGCTGGTTGTTCATTCTTTTGACATTAGCAGTAGTCGTTTATATTATTCATTTACTTATCAAACATCAACGTGAGCGCAAACTTTTTTATGTAGCGTATGGATTGTTATTAGGAGGAGCCGTCGGCAACTTAATTGATCGTATTCGTTTAGGCTACGTCATCGATATGTTTCGCTTGCAATTTATGGAGTTTCCGATTTTCAATGTGGCAGATGTTGCTTTGACTTTAGGAGTTGTCTGTTTATTAGGTGTGTTATTTTTGGAGAAAGAGAAGGAAGTAAGATGATGGAATATCAATTAAAGAATCAATCAGGGCGCTTGGACAAGGTGCTAGTCGAATTAACCGGAGAAAGTCGTGCCACTATCCAAAAATGGATTAAACAAGAACAAGTTCTGGTTAATAATCAAATCCAAAAAGCGAATTTCAAGCTGGGAGGCAGCGAGCAGATTACCATTGTGCAAACGGTGCAACCGGAAGAAGAAACGTTCAATATTGAGCCGGAGAACATTCCGCTCGACATAGTGTATGAAGATGACGATGTCTTAGTAGTGAACAAACCTGCGGGCATGGTGGTTCATCCGGCGAAAGGACATACTAGCGGCACGCTCGTCAACGCCTTATTGTGTTACTTAGGGCAAAATGTTTCAGACGGCAGCGAAGTTTATCGTCCGGGAATTGTACACCGCATTGATAAAGATACTTCCGGGTTACTTGTCGTTGCCAAAAATAATAAAGCACATCAAGCGTTGAGCGAGCAACTCGTCGATCATACAATGGGAAGAACCTACATTGCTTTAGTGAATGGGATTGTCAAAGCACCATGCGGCACTATCGAAATTCCGTTGCAACGGGATAGCAATAATCGTTTAAAGTGGGCAGCACACAAGGACGGAAAGTATGCACTAACCACTTTTGAAGTGTTACAAACTTTCAAAGATTCCACTTTGTTGTCATTGGAATTGAAAACAGGACGCACACATCAAATTCGTGTGCATTTGGAATATATTGGTCATCCGATTGTCGGCGACCCGGTTTATCGCCGAGGTGTTCCGCAAATGAAAGGCGCTTTAGCGAAATTGAATGAAGGACAATATTTACATGCGCAATCACTTCATTTCATTCATCCGACAACGCAAAAAATGCTAACATTTACAAGTGAACTTCCATCACGTTTTGTCGAAATTATGCAAACTTTGGAGGAAACTGCAACGCACTAAGGAGGTGTCAACCTTGAAGCAAACTGACAAAATAATTGATAAAATCCGCAACCTATTGGAATTAGCTGAAGGCGGTAATAATGACGAAGAAAGCCAAACTGCATTATTGATGGCACAAAAATTGATGTTGAAGCACAAAATTTCTCAGCAAGAAGTCAGCGAGGCTCATCCGAACGAAATTGTGTTGAAATCACTGTCATTTTATAAACGTATTTATTGGTGGGAGAAGTTATTAGTGCGAGTTATTGCTGATAATTTCCGCGTAATGTTCTATTTACAAAGCAATAAATTACCGCATCAAACAAGCGTTCAACGTAAAATTGTGCTGATGGGATATGCAGAGGACATTGAATTGGCGTACGAGGTATTTCATTCAGCAGCCAAAGCGATGAAATATTACGCCAGTCATCATTTAGCAACAGAAACACTCTCGGCATCCACAGCGGAGCAGAATGACTTAAGACGTTCTTATTATCAAGGATTTATCGATGGTTTGGATCATAAATTTCAATTGCAACGCGAACAAATGCAACAAGAAGACGCACAATATGCATTGGTGATTCAAGTGCCTCAAGAAGTTCGACAGGCATTTGACCAGCAAGTGAACGGGAAGATTCGTTTCAAGCAACCGGCATCGAACAAAACTGTTGCCGCGTATCAAGAAGGCTACCAAAAAGGTACCAAACTTAATTTGAATCAACAATATTTATCAGATAAGGAGCAATGAATATGACTTCTATGGATGAAATTGAGAAGAAATTTATCCAAAATGGTAAGTTGATCACCATTCCCAGAAAAATGACCACCAAACGATTGGTGCTTGAATGGTTTCGACAAAAATTGTTGGACGAAGGGGATTCTTTCACTGAACGCGAATTGAATGAAATCATCAAAAGATATTACGCAGATTTTGCGATTATTCGTCGCTATTTAGTGGATTACAAATTGATTAGTCGTGACAGTGCCGGGATGCAATATACTGTCGAATTAAAGGAGAATTGAACATGATTTACGGTAATTTACAAAGACTTGGTGCAAGTTACGAATATCCTCAGAAATTATACGAATTGCTGACTTATTTGCAACAACAGGATTTCAATCAAATTCCTTTTGGATCGGTCAAATTGGATGATTCGGGGACTGTTTTGAACTATATGCCGATTGATCCGGCAAATATTGATGAGGCATTGAGCGAAATTCACCGCAAATACTTAGATATTCAAGTTTCTATTGACGGTAATGAAATATTCGGTTTCGCATCGAATACACACGATAATCCTATTGTTGAAGACCGTCTAGATAGCGATGACATCTGTCTGTTCAGCAAGATGAAACACGAAGTGCGTATTGAAGCGCAACCGCTTGATTTTTTTATCTTTTTCCCGAATGATGTTCATCACGGTTGTTATACACAATCACAAGGACAAGGGCGACGTGTTGTTGTGAAAGTTCCGATTGAGTTATTGTAAGTTAAGAAATAGGGGTGGGTAACACAGGCGTTTATGTATCTCATTTTATTTATGAGAACACAAGCGTAGGGGTGCCTCATCCCGTTTTGTTATTTTATTTCTTATTCGTGATAAGGTGTGCTATAATGTTGAGGAATGTAATAAATGTATACACTATATAAACTAGAAATTTTTGACGAGGTGAAAAATGAGTAATATCAAAATTATACCATTAGGTGGTGTCCGCGAAGGCGGTAAAAACCTGTTTGTCGTTGAGGTAAACGACTCTATTTTTGTGTTGGATTGCGGGTCGCTTTACCCTGAAGATGAATTGTTAGGAATTGACGCAGTCATTCCTGACTTCAGCTATTTGGAAGATAATGCTGAACGTGTTGTTGGGATTTTCTTGACGCATGGACATGCGGATGCGGTCGGTGCATTGCCATACTTGCTGGAGGTAATTGATGCTCCAGTTTTCGGAACGGAATTAACGATAGAGTTAGCCAGCATTTTGGCGAAGGAACGCGGTTTGGAAGATCGTCTGGAAAGCTTCTTCAAAATTGACGAAGAAACGGAAATTGAATTTGAAGATGCCAGTGTAAGTTTCTTCAGAACCACGCATAGCATTCCGGATTCAGTCGGAATTGTGGTAGAAACGAAGGAAGGTGCTATTGTCTACACGGGCGATTTCAAATTCGAACCGAGTGCGAAGCCTTTATACCGTACGAATTTCGGACGTTTGACAGACATTGGTGAAGCAGGCGTGCTGGCTTTATTGAGCGATTCCGCAGAAGCTGAAAGCCAAGTGGAAAATGTTAGCGACATGAAGATTCAAGAAGATATTGTTGAAACCTTCCGAAATGCAGAAGGACGTGTGATTGTTGCGACAGTCGGAAGTAATATTTTACGTATACAGCAAGTGTTGGAGGCGGCTTATCAATCGCAGCGCACAGTCTTCATTCCCGGTGAAAACTTAGCGGAAATCGTCGATGTTGCGATCAAATTAGATAAAATTATTATCCCAAGCAAACGTGTTATCGGTCAGATGAGCCAATTGAACAATACACCGGATGAGAAAGTGTTGATTTTGGAGACGGGAACAGCCGGAGAGCCGATTAAGAGCCTGCAATTGATGGCACAGCAACGTCATCGTCAAGTCAAAATCAAAGAAGGCGATTTAGTCTTCTTAGCTTCAACGCCGTCCATTGCGTATGAAACCGCCTTAGCCCGCACCAAAAACATGATTTATCGTGCAGGAGCAACTGTCAAAGAAATTACGGATAATTTCAAAACTTCCGGACATGCAACACCGAACGACTTGAAGATGATGATGAATTTCTTGAAACCTAAATACATTATTCCTGTGAATGGTGAATACCGTATGTTAGCGGCGCACGCAGAATTGGCGATACAAGTGGGCTACAAAGAAGAACAAATTTTCCTTCCTGAATTAGGTGATGTCATCGAATATTCCCGCGGTAAAATGACAATGACACGCAAAGTCGAAGCAGGAAATGTTCTCGTAGACGGAACGGGTGTCGGTGACATTGGCAGCGTTGTATTGCGCGACCGTCGCATTCTCAGTGAAGACGGGATTTTCATTGTGGTAGCAACCATTTCACGACGTTTGGGACGTGTTCTGGTCGGACCGCAAATCACTTCGCGCGGTTTCATGTTCATGAAGACAAACATCGATTTGATTGAAGCGTGCTCCAATATGACATTGGATGTCTTAGAGGAACATTTGGCGAGCGAGAATTTCGATTGGGTGGAATTGAAATCTGATTTACGCGATCGAATTGCTAAATACTTGTATAAAGAAACTAAGCGCAAACCAGTGGTACTCCCGATTATTATGGAAGCGTCCGGCTATCAAATGGCTGATGAAACCAAGATGAAATAGGGGGAAACTTTAGATGAATGCAAGAACGATTAAATTATTACAAGAAATGTTATTGGCAATTGTGATAAGCGTCGGCTTAGAAGTGGGCGCACACTATCTATCATTGCCATATATGGCGCTGTCTTTACTTCCGCTTATTTGGTTAGCATTGCGTTACAGTGGAGCAACAGCAGTGATTGCCGGGGCAGTTGCCGGTTTAACGGGCGGTTTAATCCTCTATGGTTTAGCGGAGCCGCTCAAGCTGATTGTATTGGCAATATTGCCGGTACTCGTTGTAGGAGTGGCGGGGTTCTTTGCTAAATACACGCAAAAAACATTGAATAATCGCCGTTTGTCGTCTACTTACTTGAATATTGTAACTGCGACCGTTCTCGTAGCAAAATTGTACTATACTGTTCGTTTCGGTATCAGTCCTTTAGCATTGGGCATGCCGGCAACTTTAGTGACACAGTGGTTAGGAGTACTCGTTACGATTGTAGTGATCAGCATTGTATTGTGCGTGGGAGCCAAGTTGAATGCCAAGTTGATTATTCCTAAGCGTAGTAAATACTTATCACGTAAGGAAACGTCTATTCTATTGAATGACTAATGACAAAAGGTGTTGGTGGATAAACTCCGCCAACACCTTTTTATGTGTATACTCGTGTTGATTATTTTTTTACACGTAAAATTTGTTCGGTTAACAGAAGAAAGTCGCAAGGGGATCCGATTTCTTCCAGAACAATTCGACGGTCAGGGCGAATCGGCGACTTGACAAAAACAGTTATTGTCTTTTCCGTTAAGCGTTGTTGATGATAGTATTCAAACGTAATTGTGATTGCTTGTTGTGAGACATAATGTTCATGCAACATACGTTCCACTTGCCACATAGGCATAATAAATGGCTGAATGTCAGCATTTGCACTATTATCGCTCAAAAGCGCATCTGTATATTGTTTCATACTTTGAAATACTCGTTCAGAGAAAGAAGGCATTATTCTAAGTTCCATCGTTTGTTCACTCCTCGTTTAACAAAAAATATATCAATTACAAATAAAGAACAACTGTTCGTATATAATTATACGAACGTCTGTTCTTGTTGTCAATAGTTTTATTAAATATGAAAGAAAAAATTTTTTTAGAGATGAAAGGTTGATTTAATCGGCTTTTTGTGGAATTTTCTTTCAAAAAACTAAGGATTTAGGTATAATGGTGAAGAAGAAATTTGTAGGGGGGTGACAAGATGACAAATTCTACATTACAAGAAATGCAACGAATTGAGATGGAGGCGCACGAATTATTCAAAGAATACGATGCGCGCATTGAACAATCGTATCAAGAAATCCAAAAACGTTTAGATGTTGCTGGCAAAAAGTTCGATGAAGAAACTGAACAAGAATTAACACAATTGGACAGTTTACTAGCAGGAAAAAAAGAACAAGCAGAGCAACGCCTTAATGAAATTATTACGGAAAATCAACAATTAGTTGAGAAAGCATTGACGAGTAAGAAGCAGTTGTTAATTGATCAAATAGTTGGAGAGGTGGTGAAAGTATATGGCAGTTAGTCCAATGATGAAAGTAACATTGATTACGTCACGTGACTTACTGGAAGATTTGTTGCTTGAAGTGCAACAGCTTCAACATGTTCAAGTGAATGACTTGGCTCAACCGGACGATACCGCTGATAAAGATGAACAGCCGATTATTCAGCAATTTGATGCAAAACATCAAGTGCAATTAACCGATGATGAAGCTTTACAATATTTAGCGAAGCGTCAACGGCGAATTGAGCGCGCCATCGAACAACATGAGCGCCACTTACCTAAACCTTCTTTTTGGCAAAAAATAAAGACAGAACAACCGAGTGTGACATTTGAAGAAATTGAAGCACACGGTAATGCATTCAATGAATACGCCGTCGTTAATCGCGCAAACAAATTAACGAAACGACTACAAAGTATTCAAGAAGAGTTGCAAACAATTAAGATTGAACGCGACTACTTAGAAAAATGGAAATACCTTGAAGTCACACCTAAGATGGCGAGTACATTCCAGTTCGTCAAAATTGTCATCGGAACCGTTCCGAGCACGCAAGAAGATCCATTCATTAAATTCATTAAGCAACACGAAGACCTGGAACACGATGTGGTATTCATGAATGATATTGAATATGGGGTACTTATTTTTTTGAAAGATTTGGAGAATGAAGCGGTCTTATCGGAACTGAAGGAATATCAATTCGTACCATTCGACTATGATTACGATAAGCTTCCGATGGAACGCATCTTTGAATTGGATGAGCAAGCGAAGCAACTGGAAACTAACCGTCAATCAATTATTGATGAGATGAGCCAAACCCATAACTTGTTGGAAGAATTGAAGTTGCAGTCCGATTATGTGGAGAATTTGCATTCGAGAGAAAAAACGAAATTATTGGTAGGGCGCACGCGTCATTTAATTGCGATTGATGGTTGGATTGAACAAGAGAATATTTCAACCTTTACGCATCATATTCAAGAACTGTTCGGAGAGCAAGTCGTCTTGCGTCAAGCCGAAGTTACAGATAGGGATATAGCCAATGTGCCGATTAAATTAAAAAATCATCCGTTGGTAGAACCGTTTGAAGTAGTAACGGAAATGTACGGTTTACCTAAATACGATGAAATTGATCCGACACCGTTCTTAATGCCGTTTTACTTGACGTTTTTTGGAATGATGGTAGCGGACGTGGGGTACGGACTTATTCTGGCGCTTGTAACCGGCTTTGTTTTGAAATTTCTTAAGCCACAAGCTACAACTGCTAAGAATTTACGTCTTTTCCACTGGATAGGTTGGTCAGTCGTTGCGTGGGGAGCTATTTACGGGTCGTTTTTCGGCTATTCATTGCCATACAAGTTAATTGATATGAACAATGATGTTACTAAGGTCTTAGTTGTCGCAATGATTTTCGGGTTTATTCAGATGGTGATCGCCTTCTTACTGAATACTTATCAGCAAGCCAAACGCAAAGATTACCTCAACGCTTATATCGGCGGACTGTCATGGGCAATGATTTTTGTAGGGATTGCTTTGATGGTGGTCGGTAATTTCTTGCCACAGTGGGCATTTTTGGCACCAATCGGAAAATGGCTGGCAATCATCAATGCGGTCGGCATTGTCATTGCGTCAGTTCTCAATGCCAAAAGCCTGATTGGTATCGGTTCAGGTTTGTATAACTTATACGGTATCAGTAGTTATTTCGGTGACTTAGTCAGTTATTCACGTTTAATGGCGCTAGGCCTATCAGGCGCAAGCATTGCAGCCGCCTTCAACACGATTGTTGAAATCCTGCCACCTTTGGCTAGATTCACAGTTGGTGTTGTGTTGTTTATTGTGTTGCACCTATTAAACTTCGGTTTATCAATGCTCGGCGGGTATGTACATGGTATTCGTCTAGTGTTCGTTGAGTTTTTTGGGAAATTTTATGAAGGTGGCGGCAAACCGTTTAAGCCACTCAATGTAGCAAGTAAATATGTCAAAATTAAAACTAAATACAATTTGGAGGAAAAATAAATGGAACAATTATCAAGTTATTTAAGTCAATACGGTGGTGCATTTTTTGCAGGGTTGGGCATTGCGTTAGCAGTTGTATTGTGCGGTGCTGGGTCATCAATCGCCGTAAGTAATGCTGGTAAAGCTGCGTCAGCTTTGTTGAAAGAAGAACCGGAAAAATTCACGAAAGCGTTAATCTTAATGCTTTTACCGGCAACACAAGGTTTATACGGTTTCGTTATCGGTTTCTTCATTACACAACGCATTACAGCTGAATTACCTTTAGCTTCAGGTGTCAGCTTGTTCGTAGCGGCATTGCCGATTGCGTTTGCCGGCTACTATTCTGCACGCTACCAAGGTGACGTGTCAGTGGCTGCCATGCAAATTTTGGCTAAACGTCCTGAAGATAACAGTAAAGGGATGACTTTGGCAGCGATGGTTGAAACTTATGCAATCTTGGCTTTAGTTATTTCATTTTTCCTAGTATCTAAAGTTTAAGCAAACGAGGTTGAGTCTATGAGTGATTTAACAGGATTACGTGCGACAATACTTGAACAAACCCGCCAAAAAGGTGAGTTGAAACTTCAAGCAGCGAAAGAACAGCACGAATTAACATACCGTGAGCGCCATGAAGATTTAATGGCAGCGAAAGAAGCAAGCCGCCAACGCGGTGTTGACAAGATTATCAACCATTATCAACGCGAAGAACAAAAAATGTTCAATCGTGAGCGCCAATCATTATTGGAAGCTAAGCAATCGACACTCACGACTTTGTTCCGGTCAGCATTGGATCAGATGAATCAGTGGGGTGAACAAGAACATATTGCTTTCCTGGAAAATGTCCTGGCGAAGTATGATGGGCAATCCGCAACGCTAATTTTTGGAGAATTAACAGGGCAAACATTGAGTACAGAAATGTTGGCGCATTTAACAACGAAATATCCGCAAATTACTTTTTCCGATGAGATAATTGCGAATAAAGGCGGTTTTATTTTGTCACAAGGCAATGTGGACGATAATTATTTGTATGACGTATTAGTTGAAAGTATTCGCCAACAACAAAGTTACCGGATATCAGCGCAAATTTTCAACGAAGTGTAAGGAGGGATTCAAGATGAACGCTAATGAATTTTCGCAA
Source organism: Aerococcaceae bacterium NML190073 (assembly GCA_026131555.1). Lineage (GTDB taxonomy): Bacteria > Bacillota > Bacilli > Lactobacillales > Aerococcaceae > Abiotrophia. Next base: position 14,280 of record JAMXJH010000004.1, read on the forward strand.
ATCAATACATCCATTAGTATCAAAGAGCGAACATTCCTTACGGGTGAACAATTGAATCAACTATTGCATGCAAAAGATGACGATCAAGTTTATTTATTGTTGCAACAGATGAATTATCCTTTAACCGTTGATATGCTACAAGATACCGAACTAATTGAAGAGGCTTTGATGAAGACTTTGGCTGAGGAGTACGCATTTGCGTATGAAGAATCACCCTCTGCTGATGTTGTCGATATTTTTGCAATTAAGTATATGTACCATAACTTGAAAGTTTTGCTCAAAAGTCGGGCAACGCAATTAGAATTTGAACAATTATTAATGCCAATAGGTCGTTATAGTTTGAAAGCTTTGCAACACGTTGTCGCCACTTTCGAAGCAGATTCGACAAGTCCGTTGATTGCGGAAGAAGTGAAGCAAACATGGCAAGAGTATGTTGTGTATCAAGACCCTGAGGCGATTACAATCGGGATGGATTCGGCTTACTTCCGCCATTTGCGTGAAATCAGCGATTTCGCAAACGAAGAACATGTGTCGCGTTTAATCAATGCGATAATTGACTTTTTCAATGTGATTGTGGTGAAACGCGCTTTGGAGCAAAATAAACCAAACAGTTTCATGTATGAGTTACTATCGCGTAAAGGTTCTTATACAGCTAAAGAATTTATCGATTTAGTGCGCAACGCAGAATTGGCTACTTGGTTCGAGCGGTTGAACCCTTTTATTTACGAGCGTGATTTCGATGCATATATCACCAAAATGAAAAACGGAACCATCACCGCCCTTGAATTAGAAACCTTGGCGGACACCTTTATCCATCGTCTTTTGGAAGAAGGGCGTATGGAAACATCCGGCGTCTTGCCACTATTACGCTACCTTAACGGTAAAGAGCTTGAAATTAAGAATTTACGATTGATTCTAACAGGTAGAGCCAATCGTCTGGATACAGAACAAATTACAGAAAGGATGCGACCGGTCTATGGCGAACGAACAATATAAAATTGCCGTTGTAGGCAACAGAGATGCGATTTTGCCATTTCGTTTGATTGGATTCGATACCTTTCCGGTTGTAAGTGGCGAACAAGCACAACGCCGACTGGATGAATTAGCGAAACAAGCATACGGCATTATCTATCTGACGGAAGATTTTGCCGAAATGATTCCAGAAACTATTCGTTATTATGATACATTAATAACTCCGGCAGTAATCCTAATTCCAACGCACAAGGGTTGTATTGGAATCGGCTCACAGCGTATTCGTGAGAACGTGGAGAAGGCTGTTGGACAAAATATTTTATAACAAGGAGGAAATGTATTGAATCAAGGTAAGATTATTAAAGTATCTGGGCCATTAGTTGTCGCTTCAGGAATGCAAGAAGCGAATATTCAAGATATTTGCCGAGTAGGTAATCTAGGCTTAATTGGCGAAATTATCGAAATGCGTCGAGATGAAGCCTCCATTCAAGTATATGAAGAAACGTCAGGCATTGGCCCGGGAGAACCGGTTGTGACAACCGGAAGCCCACTATCAGTTGAATTAGGACCGGGGATTATGTCACAAATGTTCGACGGCATTCAACGTCCGCTAGATACATTTATGGAAGCTACACAAAGTGATTTCTTAGTGCGTGGGACAGAGGTTCCTATCTTGAATCGTTCAACTAAGTGGCAGTTTATTCCAAGCAAAAAAGTCGGCGACTTCGTGACAGCAGGAGATATCCTGGGAAGTGTTCAGGAAACAAAAGTTGTAGAGCACCGCATTATGTTGCCTTACGGCAAAAAAGGTAAACTTGTGAGCATTAAAGAGGGCGAGTTTACGGTAGAAGATATTATTTATGAAGTTGAGTTGGAAGACGGGACGATTTTCAAAGGAACAATGGTTCAAAAATGGCCGGTTCGTAAAGGGCGTCCTTTCAATCGGAAGTTAAGTCCGGTAGAACCGATGATTACGGGACAACGCGTAATTGACACCTTTTTCCCGGTGACGAAAGGCGGCGCCGCAGCTGTACCAGGACCTTTCGGTGCCGGCAAAACCGTCGTACAACATCAGATTGCTAAATTCTCAAACGTAGATATCGTTGTCTATGTAGGATGTGGCGAGCGTGGAAACGAAATGACGGATGTATTGAACGAATTCCCGGAATTGATTGATCCGAATACAGGCGAATCAATTATGGAACGCACCATCTTAATCGCTAACACATCCAATATGCCGGTAGCCGCACGTGAAGCGTCTATTTACACCGGGATTACGATTGCTGAATATTTCCGCGATATGGGTTATTCAGTTGCAATTATGGCAGATTCTACGTCACGTTGGGCAGAAGCGTTGCGTGAAATGTCCGGACGTTTAGAAGAAATGCCAGGGGATGAGGGGTATCCAGCTTACTTAGGAAGCCGAATTGCCGAATACTATGAGCGTGCAGGGCGCGTAGAAGTATTAGGTAGCCAAGGGCGCGAAGGAACGATTACAGCAATCGGAGCCGTATCGCCTCCAGGTGGGGATATTTCTGAACCGGTAACACAGAACACGTTACGAATCGTTAAAGTATTCTGGGGATTAGATGCGCAACTTGCACAGAAACGTCATTTCCCGTCGATTAACTGGTTGAATTCTTACTCGCTTTACGTAGACGAAATTGGCGAGTATATCAACAATAAATACGGTATCGAATGGGCGGATAAAGTTGTTCGAGCAATGAATATTTTGCAAAAAGAAAGCGAATTAGATGAAATTGTCCGTTTAGTAGGAATTGAGTCACTTTCTGATCGTGACCGCGTCACTATGAACGCAGCAAAAATGATTCGTGAAGATTACTTGCAACAAAACGCATTTGATAATGTAGACACGTTTACATCATTCAGAAAGCAAACAGCTATGTTGAACAACATCTTATTCTTTGAAGAAAAAGCAATGGAAGCACTTCGTTTAGGCGCTTATTTCCGTGAAATTATGTCAGGAACAGTCAATTTGCGCGACCGTATTGCACGTAGTAAATTCATTCCTGAGGAACGTGTAGAAGAAATCGAAGCGTTACACGAAGAAATCCAAACAACAATTCGTCATATTTTAGCAAGTGGAGGTGAATCGAATGTCAGTCATTAGAGAATATCGAACGGTCGAAGAAGTAGTCGGTCCGTTAATGATGGTTGAAGGCGTTGAAGGTGTTCGATTCAATGAATTAGTCGAAATCCAATTACAAAACGGCGAAATGCGCCAAGGACAAGTGTTAGAAGTCCAAGAAGATAAGGCAATGGTCCAACTATTTGAAGGTTCAAGCGGTATTAACTTGCCGAAGACCAAAGTCCGGTTCACAGGTCGTCCATTACATTTAGCTGTATCTGAAGATATGGTAGGGCGCATCTTCAACGGAATGGGAAAAGCGATTGATGGAGGTCCGGATATCATCGCTGAGAAATATTTGGATATCGACGGTCAAGCAATCAATCCGGTTGCTCGCGACTATCCGGATGAATTTATCCAAACGGGAATTTCGGCAATCGACCACTTGAATACACTTGTTCGCGGACAAAAATTGCCTGTATTTTCGGGTTCAGGTTTACCGCATAAAGAATTAGCCGCTCAAATTGCTCGTCAAGCAACGGTGTTGAATTCTGATGAAAAGTTTGCGGTTGTGTTTGCTGCGATGGGGATTACCTTTGAAGAAGCGGAATTTTTCATGAATGACTTGCGTGAAACGGGCGCGATTGATCGTTCTGTTCTATTCATCAACTTGGCGAACGATCCTGCGATTGAACGGATTGCAACGCCGAAGATTGCTTTGACAACGGCAGAATATTTAGCGTATGAGAAAGATATGCATGTCCTAGTTATCATGACGGATATGACAAACTACTGCGAAGCATTGCGTGAAGTTTCAGCCGCACGCCGTGAAGTTCCAGGACGCCGTGGCTATCCAGGTTACTTGTATACGAACTTGTCAACACTTTATGAACGCGCCGGTCGCCTTGTCGGCAAAAAAGGTTCGGTAACGCAAATTCCGATTTTGACGATGCCGGAAGATGATATTACGCACCCGATTCCGGATTTAACGGGATATATTACGGAAGGACAAATTATTTTGTCACGTGATTTGTACAATAGCGGCTACCGTCCACCGATTAATGTTTTACCATCACTATCGCGTTTGAAAGACAAAGGTTCAGGTGAAGGCAAAACACGTAAAGATCACGCACCAACAATGAACCAATTGTTTGCCGCTTATGCCGAAGGGAAACAAGCAAAAGAATTAGCGGTCGTTTTAGGAGAATCAGCACTTTCTGAAACCGACAAGCTTTACGTGGAGTTCACGAATCGTTTCGAAGAAGAATATATTAACCAAGGCTTCTACACAAACCGTACAATTTTTGAAACATTGGAGCTAGGTTGGGAGTTGCTCTCAATTCTACCACGTACGGAATTGAAACGTATTAAGGATGAAATGATTGACGAATTTCTTCCTGAACAATAGGAGGGTTCGATATGGCTAGATTAAATGTAAAGCCGACCCGTATGGAGTTGGCGAACCTTAAGAATCGTCTGAAAACTGCCAAGCGAGGGCACAAATTATTGAAAGATAAGCGAGACGAATTGATGCGTCAGTTTATCGACTTAATTCGCGAAAACAATAAAGTGCGCCAACGTGTTGAGAAACAACTCGTGGCAGGTATGCAAGATTTCGTTTTAGCTAAATCATTGGAGAGCGACCAAATTGTTCAAGAACTCTTTATGATTCCGACCAAAAAAACACAACTAAGAATGCGTTTGGATACGATTATGAGTGTCAAAGTCCCAAAAATGCATACTGAAATATACGATACTGCTCCGCACGGCGAGGTGCCATATAGTTATGTCAGTTCGAACAGCGAGATGGACCACGCAATTGATGATATTGCCAGCTCGCTAGAAGACTTATTGCGCTTAGCAGAAATCGAAAAAACATGCCAACTGATGGCAGACGAAATCGAGAAAACACGCCGTCGAGTGAACGGGTTAGAGTATCGCATTATGCCTCAATTGGAAGAAACCATTTACTATATCGAAATGAAACTTGAAGAAGCTGAACGTGCAAACGTGACACGTATGATGAAAGTCAAAGATATGGGATAAGAATTAATTATGCTGAAAGGATTTAGTTTCCAAATGACAAGGGACTAAATCCTTTTAACCTGTCTATTTGTCATATCTGTTAATACAGCATTAGCAAAAGACTGCTATGTATTATAAATATAGTAGAAATAAAACGTTTAGTTTTTTTGAAAAGATTCTGCTATAATGGGCGAGTGAATGATTTATGATGTGGAGGAACTCAAGTGGATAGAGAAGAAAGATTAAGTACGCGCTCAGCGCGTAAACGTCGCAAACGCCGTAAAAAACGCGGTTGCTTACCTTTTGTTGTAGGATTGTTGTTGCTGATAATATTAGGAACAGGAATTTATGTTTATTCGGTTTATCGTAATTTGCAAGAAACCGCGCAAGATTTGCATTCTAGCAGACCCGCTGAACAAATTGCGAAACGTTCAGAGAGCGTTGAAGTCACGCAGAAACATCAACCATTTTCAGTATTGTTATTAGGAATTGATACAGGAGAATTCGATCGTGGAGATGAAGGTGGACGTTCTGATGTAATGATTGTCGCAACAATCAACAAACAGAATAAACGTGTAACCTTTACAAGTATTCCGCGTGATACTCGAACAGAAATCGTCGGTTACGGTATCGAAGATAAGATTAACCACGCTTACGCATTCGGAGGCGTTGCGATGTCTGTCAACTCCGTTCAGAACTTACTTGATATCCCGATAGACTATACTGTCACGATTGATATGGGCGGCTTCGAAAAAATTATCGACGCAGTAGGCGGCATCACTGTAACGCCGTTTTCAACTTTCAATCAAGAAGGATACCAGTTTTATGAAGGACAGCCGGTGCACATGGACGGCGTCACAGCATTGCAATACTCACGTTTCCGATTTGATGACGACGGAGATTACGGTCGCCAAGAAAGACAAAGACAAATTATTACCGCTTTGATTAAGTCATTAGCCTCGCCTGATACATTATTCTCGTATGGAAATATTTTGGATTCTTTACAAGGCGTTATCACCACCGATATGACATTTAATGAAATTACATCAGTGGTGCAAAACTATCATCAAGCGGCTCAAAACATTGAAACATTACAACTTTCGGGAAGCGGAACAACAATTGATGGGGTATATTACGACATTCCGGACCCGTCATCTTTACGCGAAGTATCTAACAGAATCAAATCAGAACTAGAAATAAATTAGAAAAAATATATTTAAATTTAAGATATTTTTGAAATAGTTAGGGTTTTCTCTAGACTATTTTTAAAGATTTTGTTAAAATTAAGCGTATAAGTTTGTAATCTTTAGATTACGAGCCACAATTTATAATGTATTGCTTAGGAGGATTAGCAGATGACAGAATTTGTGAACGAACAAGAAGTAACTGTTGAAGAAGGTGCAGCACTAACTTCAATGGCGGATGCGTTGGATAGCGTATTGGATATTAAGGTAGGCGATATCGTAAAAGGTGATGTATTAGCTTTTGACGATAATCAAGTACGTGTTGCAATTAAAGAAAGCGGCGGATTAGAAGGTGTAGTGCCTCGCAACGAATTATCAGCAACTCCTTTCGATGCATTATCAGATGTAGTAAGCATTGGCGACGAAATTGAATTAGTTGTTTTGAAACCAATCAAAGACAAAGAGAACGGTAATTACTTATTATCTAAGAAACGCGTAGATGCTAAGAAAGTTTGGGCTGAATTGCAAGAGAAAGCGAACAACCAAGAAACATTAACAGCACCTGTTAAAGAAGCTGTTAAAGGCGGTTTAGTAGTAGATGCCGGAGTGCGTGGTTTCGTACCTGCATCAATGGTTGAAGAATTCTATGTGGAAGATTTATCAGCTTACAAAGGTCAAACTTTAGAGTTTGTAATCGTTGAAGTTGAACCTAGCGAGAACCGCTTAATCTTATCTCACAAAGAAATCGCACGTCGTGAGCGCGATGCGAAACGTGAAGAAGCATTAGCTAAATTAGAAGAAGATGCAGTGGTAGAAGGTAAAGTTGCCCGTTTAACTAATTTCGGTGCATTTATCGACTTAGGTGGCGTTGACGGTTTGGTACATATCAGCCGTATTTCACACCAACACATTGCTAAACCATCAGACGCATTAACAGTAGGCGATACTGTCAATGTGAAAGTATTATCCATTGATAAAGAAGCAGGGCGTGTGTCATTGTCAATTAAAGACACTTTAGAAGGACCTTGGGATAATATCGCTGAGAAGGCTCCGGAAGGCGCAGTATTACCTGGTGTTGTAAAACGCTTAGCTGATTTCGGTGCTTTCGTTGAAGTGTTCCCTGGTGTAGAAGGTTTAGTGCATATCTCACAAATTTCACATGAGCACATTGCGACTCCGCAAGAGAAATTAACGGAAGGTCAAGAAATCGAAGTGAAAGTATTGTCTTCTAACCAAGAAGAACAACGTTTATCTCTTTCAATTAAAGCATTGATTGAAAAGCCTGTTCAAGAAGTTGTTGAGAAACCTAAGAAAGAATCAGCACCTAAACCACGTAAATCTTCTCCGGCAAAAGAAGCAAATAATTTTGTGCCTGAAGCTGATACCGGATTTACATTAGGCGATGTATTAGGTAGCGCATTAGAAGAACTAAATACAGAAGCATAATTTAAATTAGAAAGTGGAGACTGGCTTGATAATAGGTCAGTCTTTTCCTATGGAGGAATTAAGAATGAGTATGCCGGTTGTTGCATTAGTTGGAAGACCGAATGTCGGGAAGTCAACAATTTTTAACCGTTTGATAGGAGAGCGTTTGTCCATCGTTGAGGATTACCCCGGTGTAACGCGTGATCGTATTTATGCAACGGGAAAATGGCTAGGGCAGGAATTTCGTGTCATTGATACAGGCGGTATCGAAATGACAGATGAGCCTTTGATGGAACAAGTGCGTCATCAAGCGGATATTGCAATGGAAGAGGCGGATGTTATCGTATTTGTAACGAATATGCGAGAAGGTTTGACAGATGCAGACGAAGCAATCGCACATCGTTTACATCGGACCAATAAACCTGTTGTTTTAGCGGTTAACAAAACGGATAACCCTGAACAGCGTCAGATGATTTATGATTTCTATGCGCTGGGGCACGGAGATCCGTTTCCTATTTCCGGTGCACACGGAACCGGGTTGGGAGATTTATTAGATGCTGTCGTTAATTTTTTCCCTGAGAAGAAAGAGTATGATGAGGAAGAAGATAATATTAAATTCTGCTTCATTGGTCGCCCAAATGTTGGAAAATCAAGTTTAGTCAATGCTATTTTGCAAGAAGAACGAGTGATTGTATCAAATATTGAAGGAACAACACGCGAAGCTGTGGATACCCATTTCACGAATGTCGATGGTCGAAAATTCACGATGATAGATACAGCGGGGATTCGAAAACGTGGTAAGGTTTACGAGAACACTGAGAAATACAGCGTCTTACGTGCATTGTCGGCCATTGATCGTAGCAACGTTGTCTGTGTTGTGTTAGATGCTGAAACGGGAATTCGGGAGCAAGATAAAAAGATTGCCGGTTATGCCTATGATGCCGGTAAAGGTATCATTATCATTGTGAATAAATGGGATGCGGTTGATAAATCGGATAAGAAATTCGAAGAGTTTACGAAAGAAATTCGTGCGCATTTCGAGTATTTATCATTTGCGCCAATCTTATTTGTGAGTGCACACACGCGTCAACGATTGCACAAGTTACCAGAACTATTAGAAATGGTATATGAGAACAGTCAACGTCGTATTCAATCTTCTGTATTAAATGATGTCGTAATGGATGCTGTTGCGATGAATCCTACGCCTACGGATAAAGGTCGTCGTTTGAAAATTTACTACATGACACAAGTGGCAGTTGGACCGCCGACTTTTGTTGTGTTCGTCAATGATGTTGAGCTAATGCACTTCAGTTATGAACGTTTTTTACAAAATCAGTTGCGACAATCGTTCTATTTCGAAGGCACACCGATTAAATTAATCACTAGAATGCGACAATAATAAAATTTAATTGTAATAAAGATTGTATTAAGAATGACAATGTGGTATCCTATACAGGAAACAACGATTTCGTTGTTCTTACATAAAGGAGGAGAAAACTTATGGCAAACAAAGCAGATTTAGTGGAAAAAGTAGCCGCTAAAACGAACTTGACTAAGAAAGACGTTACAGCAACTGTAGAAGCTTTATTTGAAGTAATTCAAGAAGAATTAGCTGCTGGTGAGAAAGTCCAAGTAATTGGCTTCGGAACTTTTGAAGTTCGTGAGCGCGCAGCTCGTAAGGGCCGTAACCCACAAACTGGTAAAGAAATCGAAATCGCTGCAAGCAAAGTTCCAGGCTTCAAAGCCGGCAAAGCGTTAAAAGACGCCATCAAATAATTTATAAGCGATTCTGCTGCATTAAGTTATATGACTTAGTGCAGCTTTTTTTTGTAGCTAAAATACATAAGAATGAGGAATTATTGCGTTTCGTTCACGCAAATGCTCCTTGATATTGTATAATAGGGAAAGAGGTGAGTGCGGTGCTAAAACAAATTGAGCAGTTCGAACATTATTTGCGCAATGAACGCTATTATTCAGAACATACAATCAGTGGCTATATGCGAGATTTGAAGGAGTTTCAGACATTTTTGGCAAGTTCAGGAGATGCACAACTCGTCGACTTAACGTATCAAGATATGCGTTTGTATTTAGTTCATTTGAATGAGCGTCAACTGGCGAATGCGACGATTGGACGCAAATTATCAACTTTGCGTTCTTTCTTCAAATTTGCACTAATGCAGCGATGGATTACTACGAATCCAATGGACTTGTTGCATATGCCTAATAATAAACAACGCTTGCCTAATTTTTTCTACGAAAATGAAATATCGCAACTCATTGAAGCGGCTCGTCGAGATGAGGCTCCTGATGCACCTTTGCTACTCTCCATTATCGAGTTATTGTATGCGACAGGCATGCGAATTAGCGAGTGTTGCGATTTGGAATTATCAAGAATTGACTTTGATATTCAAATGGCACGCATTATCGGGAAGGGGAATAAAGAACGAATTGTTCCGATTGGCGATATTGCAATCAATGTTTTACAACAATATCTTCGAGTACTCCGTCCTGAGTATGTGGCGAAATTAGCAAACCCTGAAGATGAGAGGTATGTCTTTTTGACACCTAAAGGCAAAAAAATAACGCCGCAATATGTTCGCCATCACCTGAAGAAATTAATTGAGCGAACTGGATTGAATTTGGCAATTCATCCGCATAAACTACGCCATTCCTTTGCGACACATTTGCTGAATCGTGGTGCAGATATGCGGAGCGTTCAGGAATTGTTAGGACACGCTAATCTAAGTTCCACACAAATTTACACACATTTAACGAAAGATAAATTAAGACAAGATTATTTGAAGGCACACCCGCGTGCCAAAAGACTAACAACACAGGAGGATTAAGATGACAACAATATGTGCAGTCAAAAAAAATAATCAGCTGGCAATGGCCGGTGATGGACAAGTAACCATGGGTGAAAAAGTCATTATGAAAGGTGGCGCACGCAAATTACGCCGTATTTATAATGATGAAGTAATCGTCGGTTTCGCCGGTGGCGTTGCCGATGCGATCGCGTTATCTGAAATGTTCGAGGAGAAACTAAAAGCACATCAAGGTCAATTAATACGAGCGGCTGTTGAAGTTGCTAAGCAATGGCGAACTGATCGAACACTGCAAAAGTTGGAAGCATTACTCATTGTGATGAATAAAGAAACTTTATTACTGGTAAGCGGAACCGGTGAAGTTATCGAACCGGATGATGGCGTGTTGACCATTGGTTCAGGAGGAAACTATGCTTTAGCCGCTGCGCGTGCTTTGTTGCGCCATGGTGACAATTTATCCGCTAAGGAAATCGCTTTTCAAGCATTAAAAATTGCTAGCGAAATCGATGTGTTTACAAACGATAATATTTTGTTAGAAGAATTTGGAGGCTGAATATGCAAACAATCAATTTGACCCCTCGCTCAATTGTGGCAGAATTAGACAAACACATTATCGGACAAGAAGAGGCCAAACGAGCAGTAGCGATTGCTCTACGTAATCGTTTGCGTCGTTTGAAATTGGAAGACGATATGCGTCAAGAAGTCAAACCGAAAAACTTGCTTATGATAGGTCCTACCGGTGTCGGCAAAACAGAAATCGCCCGTCGCTTAGCCGATATCGCTCAAGCACCTTTTATCAAAGTTGAAGCGACGAAATACACAGAAGTAGGGTATGTCGGACGTGATGTTGAATCCATGGTTCGCGACTTAGTTGAACAAGCCATCCGCCTTGTCAAAAAGCAAAAGCATGCAGAAGTTCGCGATAAAGCAGAAGCTAAAGCAATCGAACGAATCGCTAAAGCATTACGTCCGGGAAAAAAAGTAAAGAAAACAGAACCTAATACGGCGGGGATGCCATTTAATTTGGCGGAAATGTTCAAGAACCTCACACCGCCTTCTCAAGAAGAAGAGGAACAAGAAGTGATAACTGACGAAATTGCTGCTTCAAGACGCCAAATTCGTCAGCAAATTCGCGATGGCTTATTGGACAAGCATGAAGTCACTATCAAATTAGAGGAAAAGAAAGTACAACTTAATAGCCTCAATCCGGCAATGGAACAAATGATGGACATGCAAGAAAGTCTCAATGCCTTACGCCCTAAGAAAAAAATTGAGCGTACTGTTAGCGTTAGAGAAGCAATCGAACTATTAACAGAAGAAGAGGCAGAGCGTTTAGTCAATCAAGAAGATATTAACCAACAAGCATTGAAACTCGCGGAAGAAAACGGCATTATTTTTATCGATGAAATTGATAAGATTGCAACTCGCAATCAACATGCCGGAGAAGTCAGTCGACAAGGTGTACAACGTGATATCTTGCCAATCGTAGAGGGCAGTCAAGTGCCAACCAAATACGGTTTAATTTCAACAGATCATATTCTTTTCATTGGGAGCGGAGCTTTTCACGTTGCCAAACCTTCCGACTTGATTCCTGAATTGCAAGGGCGTTTCCCGATTCGTGTTCATCTGAACGATTTGACGAAATCAGACTTTATTCGCATTCTTTCTGAACCAAAGAATGCTTTATTAAAGCAATATCAAGCGTTATTGAACACTGAAGGTGTTGAGATTGATTTTACACCGGAGGCAATTGACCGAATGGCGGAATATGCGGTAAAATTGAACGAAACAACTGATAATATCGGTGCGCGACGCTTACATACAATTATTGAAACGTTATTGGAAGAATTATTGTTTGAATCCGCTGAAATGAGTATGGGAAATATTACAATTACCGAACAATATGTAGAACAAAAACTCGAAAAAATTGTTGAGAATCAAGATTTAAGTCGTTATATTTTATAAAGAAAAGAGGGATGTTGATGATTACACTTGAAAATGAACAATTACGTGTCCTGATTAGTCCGGAAGGCGCAGAACTAGTGTCTGTCTTGGATAAGGCAAGCAACCATGAATTTCTATGGCAAGCAGATCCGGCGCATTGGCCACGCCGTGCCCCAGTGCTGTTTCCCATTATTGGTGGATTAAAGGAACAGCAATTCACTTATAAAGGGCAGACCTATCAACCTAGAAAGCATGGTTTCGCTCGTGATAAAGTATTCCAAGTACAAGCGACTACGGATAATTCCGCTACTTTCTACTTGAAAAATGATGCCGAAACAATGCAGGAATATCCGTTTGAATTCAGTTTCCAAATTACATATATTTTGCATCAGAACAAGATAACTATCTCATACGAAGTGTTAAATTCATCGGCATCCGAACCTTTGTATTATAGCGTGGGAGGACATCCCGGGTTCAACGTAACAATGACGGAGGCTGGGGAATTTAACCACGTACAAGTTGGACTTGAACCAGAAGGTTTGTACTTACGCATTCCAATCACCGCAGACGGTCTCGCCGACTTCAAAAAAGCGAAATATCAATCAGTGGGTATGGATACTGTATGCCACAAAGACTTCAAGAAAGATGCGATTGTTTATCAAATCAACGATAAGACTGAAGCAGTTTTGCGTGACAAAAAATCAAAAGTAGAAATACGTTTAAGACCTAGTCGCATGGAGTATCTCGGCATTTGGTCGCCTTACACAACGAAAGCACCGTTTATTTGTTTGGAACCATGGGCAGGAATCACCGATAAAGTGGAGGCTTCCGGACTGCTTGAAGAAAAGCAGGGCATTCATCATTTGCCTCCTAATCAATTGATGACGCACGACTATACAATAACGTTCACTAAACGTTAAAGAGCGAAGATCGTCTATACGGACGGTCTTTTTCTATTTTCTCAGATGAAAAAAAATTTCATATAAAAAAAGCTTGAAATTTTATTTCTGTTCACTTATAATGAAAGCGTAAACAAAACAGAGGTAGGTGATGAGATTAAATATGAATTACTTATGTTTTGACATTGGTGGAACTTATATTAAGTACGCAATGTTCAACGCTTTCGGAGAGCAACTAACAGCAACTGAGAAAGTCAAAACTCGAATTGAAGAGCAAACAAACCATATTCTTGAACAAATTCTTGAAATCATTAAAGGTGTTCAACTAAATGAAACTTTGGCAGGAATTGCCATTGCTACAGCAGGGGTTGTGGATTCAAGTACCGGTTCGTTGCGATACGCAGGCTACACCATTCCGAATTACACCGGAACACCATTGAAGGAAAAAGTAGAAGAATTGGCAAAGGTTCCATGCGTTGTCATCAATGATGTAAATGCCGCTTGCTTAGGAGAGTTTTGGCAAGGGTTTCCGGAAGGAAAGCAACCTAATTCACTTATTTGCTTAACCATTGGCACCGGTGTCGGTGGAGCTGTAATGTTCAATAAACAATTATATTACGGTATGACCGATATGGCAGGGGAAATAGGCTACTTACCGATTAATGGGCAACATTTTCAAGATTTAGCTTCCACTACTGCTCTTTTGAAGGCTGCAACAGAAGTTGTTGGTTACGAAATAACGGGCGAGGAATTTTTTGAATTGCTGAGTCGGGCAGATTCTTCTGAAATTCAGCAAGTATTTGCAAACTTTATTGACGCTTTAGCAACGGGCATTCTCTCCATTCAATATTTGTTGAATCCGGAATGCATTGTGTTAGGTGGAGGCATTTTGGCGCAAGAAGCGATTATCTTACCAGCGTTACAACTAGCATTGAAAGCCAAAGTCGTCGATGAGCGTTTTCTAACGGCTCAGATTAAATCGGCAACTTTAGGGAACAATGCCGGTATGCTTGGCGCCTTATATTTATTATTGAACGCTAGGTAAAAAAAGGTGGTGATTCAAATGAGTCTTCGCGAAAACATTGAGCAAAATTTCATTCGTTTTTCGCCGAAAGAAAAACTCATTGCTACATACTTGTTGCAAGAAAATCAACCCTTGAAAAATATCAGCATTCAACATCTGTCGACGTTAACAAATGTTTCTCCAGCAACGATCACACGTTTTTGTCGAAAAATAGGTTGTGATAGCTTTGTTGATTTGAAAATTCAATTACAGGCTAGTGAAAACACAGAACAACCGATAGAAAGTGAGCCGATTTTTAGTACAGTTTCGCAATATTATAACCGCGTTTTGCAAAAGACAGCAGATTTGCTATCGGAAACGCAACTCAGACGGATGATTCGTTTAATTCTGGAAGCGAATCGAATTGTGATTTATGGTGTAGGAAGCTCCGGCTTAACAGCCAGAGAGATGGCAATTAGATTCTCGAGGATGGGAATCAATGCTACGTGCGAAACAGATTCGCATATGATGATTATTAGTAGCACGATTACAACAGCGGATGACCTTGTTATCGGCATTAGTAATTCGGGTGAAACAAAGGAAGTGATTCATGCATTAACGAATGCCAAACGTAACCAAGCAACCGTCATAGCAGTTAGTAGCATTAACGGAGGGACATTGTCGCAGTTAGCAAATGAAACATTATTGGTTTACAATAGTCGTTTCATCAACAATGAGCAATTTGTTAACAGTCAGTTCCCAATCTCATTTTTGTTTGATATCTTGACCTTGATGTTGCTCGAAAATCCTGATTATCGTCGCAACATGCAGAAAACTATTCAAGAAATTACTCAGAATCATTAACTATATCGGAGGAAATAACATGAAATTAAAGAAATTATTAACTTTGGCTTTATCATCTAGTATGTTATTAGGAGCAGTCGCAAACGTTATTCCGGCAGCAACAGCATTTGCTGAAGAAGAAGTGACAATTACTTATTGGAACTTCCCTAACTTTACTAACGACAAAGAATTTACAGCTTCAGAGGATTACGATGCTGCTTTAATCAAAGCTTTCCAAGAGAAATACCCACACATTAAAGTAGAGTATCAAAAATTAGACTTCACAGATGGTCCGGCAAAAATTGAAACGGCTATCCAATCTAAAACAAACCCTGATGTAATTTACGATGCACCGGGACGTATTATTGACTGGGCAAGTAAAGGTTACTTATCACCATTCTCTGAAGTAGATACAGCAACTTTGAATGAAGCTGCTGTAAGAGCAAGTTCATTTGACGGAGAATTATATTTATATCCGCAAGGAATTGCGCCATTCTTGATGGCAGTTAACACTGATTTAACAGATAAATTAGGCGTAACAGATTTATTACCTTTGGAAGCAGAAGGGCGTAACTGGAACGTCGAAGAGTTCCAAGCATTTTTGGAAGCAGTTCAAAAAGCTGATGAATCAGTAATTCCAACGGTTGTATATGCTAAATCTCAAGCAGGAGACCAAGGTCCGCGTGCATTTGTATCCAACTTATTCGGTTCTTGGATTACAAACGATGACGTGACAGAGTACATTATCAATAATGAAGCAGGTGTGAAAGCTTTAGAATGGATTAAAGAACAAGCACCTAAAGGCATTTTAGGACAAGGTGCCGCATTAGAAGCTAAAGACGCTTTAGAGTACTTCAAATCAGGTAAAGCAGCGTTAACTATTTTGGCTAGTCCTGGCTTACGCGCTCAATGGTCTGACTTAAATACTAAGTTCTTACCGTTCCCTAACGTAGATAAAGCACCTAAATATGAATACTTAGTAGCAGGACCAGCAGTATTTGATAATGGTGATGAGAAAAAAGTCGAAGCTGCTAAACTATTCGTAGACTTCCTCATTAATGACGAAACATGGGGTAAACGTACATTGCTAGCTACTGGTAACTTCTCAGCCAAAAAAGATGAAACAAATCTATATGAAGACGAAGAACTTGCATTTGCAGAAACATTGAGTTCAAACTTCGGCGCTTATTACAACACGATTCCGGGTTACTCACAAATGCGTCCGTTGTGGTTCCCAATGTTACAAGGTATCTTATCTGGCGATATTTCTGATGTGAAAGAAGCAGTAGATGCATTCGTTGAAGAAGCACAAGCCATTTATGAAGAAGAAAAAGGTAACTAATTCACTTTAAATTGGAGCATTTCTTCCTATTTGACTACTCACATAAGGGGAGAAGTGCTCTTCTTTTATCTCAAAATGAGTTAAAAGCTTTTTGGAAAGGAGTTTATTATGCTAAGTAAGTTGAGACGTAAAAATGATTTTAGCGGCTATTTATTTATTTTGCCATCAATGGTCTTCTTCTTAACTTTTGTCTTATACCCGATGATGAAAGGCATTCACATGTCACTGTTCAAATTCCGGGGACGCCGTGAAACCTTTGTAGCCTTGCAAAATTATATTAAATTATTAAGTGATCGTGTGTTTCTTCGTTCAATGGGGAACACGATGTTAATTGTATCTATTGCTGTTCCAATTGTGGTTGCATTATCTTTGTTTATTGCAATTAATATTTACAATAAGTCAGCAGCAGTCAGAAGTTTCTTCCGTGGTGTTTTCTACCTGCCGGCTGTGTCTTCTGTTGTTTCCATTACAGTCGTATGGTTGTGGATTTATAACCCTGATTTCGGTATTTTGAACTATGTGCTGAAGTCAGCTCATTTAATTGACAAAAATGTTCAATGGTTGGGGGATTCGACGACGGCTATTTATGCGATTATCGTCGTTTTAATTACGACGAGTATAGGGCAACCGATTATTTTGTACATCGCGGCATTAGGGAATGTTCCTGTAGAATTGATTGAATCTGCAAAAATAGATGGTGCTTCTAATTGGGAAATTTTCAAAGATATTATTTGGCCACAAATTATCCCGACAACTTTATATATTGTGGTAACGACCACCATTAACAGTTTCCAAATTTTTGCTTTGATTCAATTGATGACTGCCGGCGGTCCTAACTATTCGACATCTACAGTCATGTATCTCGTATATGAAACAGGTATTAAAATTCAAGATTACGGAAAAGCTTCAGCAATGGGTGTGCTATTAGCCATTATCATTGCGATTATCTCAACCATGCAGTTTAGATACTTGAACCGTAAGATTGATTAAGGAGGCGAAAGAATATGGAATTCAAAAAATTTGGTTTATTTAACATTGTATCTTTCACCTTATTATCGTTTTTAACAATTTTCTTTATCTTTCCATTTTATTGGATTGCAACGGGTGCTTTTAAGATACAAGATGTAGCGATTGCATTACCACCACAGTGGTTTCCAACGACTCCGACCTTTGAAAATTTTGAGAAATTGTTGTCTCCTTTAACGGCGCGGTGGTTCTTTAATTCTGTTTTTGTATCATTATCAACGACAGTATTGGTTTGTACAACGGCTTCATTAGCCGGCTATGCACTCGCCAAAAAACGTTTCTGGGGGGCCGGTATGCTGTTTGCGATTTTCATCGGGGCTATGGCATTACCAAAGCAAGTTATCTTGATTCCTTTGTTACGTTTAATTACAGAGTTAGGATTGATGGACACGTATCGTGCGTTGATTTTACCGGCAGTAGGTTGGCCGTTTGGTATTTTCTTGATGAAACAATTCTCTCATTCGGTACCCGATTCTTTGTTAGAATCTGCTGATATTGATGGCTGTGGCGAAATTAAGAAATTCATCAACATTGTGTTGCCGATTGTTAAGCCAGGTATTGGAGCGCTAGCAATCTTCACATTTATTTCTAGTTGGAATGATTATTTCTCACAATTAGTATTTACAAACTCTGAAGCCATGAAAACTTTACCGTTAGGGTTAGCTTCAATGGCACAACAAGCTGAGTTCTCATTAAACTATGGAGTATTAATGGCAGGTGCATTACTAGCGTCCATGCCGATGATTATTGTATTCTTGATGTTCCAAAGTTTCTTTGCTCAGGGCATTACAGTAGGGGCGGTGAAAGGATAATGACTCATCCAATGATTGAACAACTGAAAGGGAAATTGGTAATTTCTTGTCAAGCTTTGCCGGGAGAGCCTTTGTATCGCGAGGAAGGAGGCGTCATGGTTTTGATGGCAAAAGCTGCCCTCGAAGCCGGTGCGGTTGCCATTCGCGCTCAAGGAATTACCGATATTAAACAGATTAAAGCAGCGTTCGACGTGCCGATTATCGGAATTATCAAGCGAAATTACGAAGGGTACGATTCGTATATTACGACTACGATGAAAGAGATTGATGAACTTGTAGAAGTAGGAAGCGACATCATTGCATTGGATGCTACTTTAAGAAAGCGCGGTGATGGTAGCACTATTAATGAATTTGTACAAGCAATTAAAGAAAAATATCCACATCAATTGCTGATGGCAGATATTTCTACCTTGGAAGAAGGTCTAAATGCGGCGAAATTAGGTTTCGACTTAATCGGTACTACAATGAATGGTTATACTCCATACACACAAGATGAAACTGAAGGACCTAATTTTGAGTTGATGCGCCAGCTGGTAGAACAAACTGGGAAGCCAATTGTTGCCGAAGGCAAAATTCACACGCCGGAAGATTTGGCGAAAGCCTTCGAACAAGGAATTTATACAGCGGTCGTAGGCGGAGCCATTACTCGACCTCTCGAAATTGCGAAGCGCTTTATTAAAGCAGTTCCACAATAATAAACAGAAAGGAGCAAAAAAGCATGACATTATCACAATTGATTATTGGCTGGTTTTATTATGGAATTTTTTTCATGGGGTTATCAGTCGTTGCAACGATCTTACTTAATCGAATAGTGAAACATTATGTAACGGCTCCTTTATTAATCAATGCGTTCAGCATTATACTCTTACTCGTCATGTTATTCTTGCAGACAATGACGAATGAAGAGTTCTGGTTTAATTTATTGTTCCGGTACATGCCGGTGGTAATTGCGAGTGCCGTTTATAATTTCGGTCTTTTCCTTACCAAAAAAGGAAAAGCATTACACGATTAACGAAACAAAGGAGAATTGATTGAATGAGCAAATTAGACAAATATAAAGGGATTATTCCAGCGTTTTACGCTTGTTATGACGATGAAGGTAACGTCTGCCCCGAACGAACTCAAAAGCTAGCGCAACATTATTTGGAGGTAGGCGTCAAAGGTCTTTATGTGGGCGGCAGTTCCGGTGAATGTATTTACCAAAATGTTGAAGAACGCAAACTTATTTTGGAAAATGTAATGAAAGCTGTCGGTGGCAAAATGACGATTATTGCTCATATTGCGGCATCTTCAACGCGTGATAGCGTGGAATTAGCGCGACATGCGGAATCATTAGGAGTTGATGCGTTGGCAGCTATCCCGCCGATTTATTTCCGATTGCCTGAAGCATCCATCGAAGCATATTGGAGCTCGATGATTGATGCAACGAATCTGGATTTCATCATTTACAATATCCCACAAACGACAGGATATTCATTATCTGTTGACTTATACAAAAAAATGCTTGAAAAGCCACAAGTAATCGGTGTTAAAAACTCTTCAATGCCAGTGTTGGATATCTTGACATTCAAGCAAGCAGCAACAAAAGAAGTGGTCATCTTTAATGGCCCGGATGAACAATTTGTTGCCGGGCGTTTGATGGGAGCTGATGGTGGTATCGGTGGAACTTACGGCGTTATGCCTGAATTATTCTTAGCCGCGGATGCTGCTTTGAAAGCAAACAACTTTGACTTAGCACAGCGCATTCAATTCGCTATTACCGAGATTATTTTCACAATGGTGCAAGCACAAGGAAACTTGTACGATGTCATGAAGTCTATCCTGAAACGTGAAGGGTTAGAAGTCGGTTCTGTTCGTGGGCCTTTAGCATGCGTGACTTCTGCCGACGAAGCTGTTATTGAGAAAGCTCACGCACTCATTAAGGCGGCTCGAGCGGAATTCTGTTAGAATTTGAATAACGTTCTGAAATTGGCGAATCTATGCTAGTTTCAGAACGTTTTTTGATTTGTGAAGTTCTTTTGACCTTTTATAGCGGGTACTTTATAATGGGAGGGATAAGATTTTGCGAGGAAGAAGAGATTTATGTTAAAGGAATTTATTAAATATTATCGCCCATACAAAAAGTTATTTACCATTGATTTCGGCTGTGCTGTCATCTCGGCTATTCTAGAATTGATGTTTCCAATCGGTGTGAATCGAATTATTGATGTCGTCTTGCCTACGGGGAATTTCAAGACTATCATTCTAGTATCAACCGTGTTATTGAGTCTATATTTATTCAATATGACATTGAATTACATCGTGGTTTATTTGGGACACAATTTAGGTATTAATATTGAAACGGATATGCGTCGCGATTTGTTCCACCATCTCCAAAAACATTCGTTTGCTTACTACGACGAGGTGAAAACCGGCGAATTAATGAGCCGATTAACCAGTGATTTATTTGATATTAGCGAGTTGGCACACCATGGTCCTGAGGATGTCTTTATTACGATAATGAGTATTGCAGGCGCTTTTTTCTTAATGTTGCAAGTGCATACGCATTTAGCAATTGGTTCTATTATTGTCATTCCTTTATTGGGAGTAGGGTTGTCAATCTTCAATCGGCGAATGTCCGCTATCAACCGTGGGATTTACCGACAATTGGGGGCGTTTAATGCCGGATTGGAGAATTCACTGAGCGGCATTCGTGTTGTTAAGGCTTTTGCGAATGAGCAGCATGAGAAAGGCGTTTTTGAAGGGATGATTCAAGCATATCGTCAGAATAAGTTAGCTTTCTATAAGACGATGGCAACGAGTTCATCATTCAATTATGTTTTGATGCGTTTGGTTAATTTATTTGCTTTAGTGGCCGGTGCTTTCTATGCTATTAAAGGAGAATTAACAACAGGGCAATTGGTTGGTTTCGTTCTGTTGTCCAATACTTTCGTCAGACCAATTGAACGCATCAATACAATGATCGAACTATATCCAAAAGGATTCGCCGGATTCAAACGTTTCCGTGAGGAAATGGAGCGCGAGCCTGATATTGTAGACAGTGTTGATGCGATAGAGGCGCCTCATTTTGAAGGAAGAATTGAATATGACAATGTGAGTTTCGGTTATACAGACCAACGAAAAGTCTTGTCTGATATCAACTTAACAATCCCTGCTGGACAGACGGTAGCGTTTGTTGGACCGAGCGGCGCAGGAAAAACTACACTCGTCAATTTATTGCCGCGCTTCTATGATATTCAAGAGGGAAGTATCCGTATTGATGGCACAGACATTCGGCAATATTCTATGGCATCATTGCGTCAACAAATTGGTGTGGTGCAACAAGATGTTTTTCTCTTTAATGGGACAATTCGTGAGAACGTCTTATATGGTCGTTTAGATGCTACCCCTGAAGAAGTTGAATTTGCTGTTGAGCGCGCCAAATTGAAGGAAATTATTGCTGATTTGCCGGAAGGTTTAGATACTGAAATCGGTGAGCGTGGCGTGAAACTGTCCGGTGGGCAGAAACAACGTTTATCAATTGCACGTATCTTCTTGAAAAACCCTTCGATTCTAATTTTGGACGAAGCGACGAGTGCTTTGGATACACAAACGGAGCAGTTTATTCAACAATCTTTCGATGAATTGGCTGAGGGAAGAACAACACTTGTTATTGCGCATCGTTTAGCAACTATTCAGCATGTTGACCGTATTGTAGTTGTCACTTCCGAAGGAATTGTTGAAGAAGGAACGCATTCGGATTTATTAGCGTTAGGTGGACATTATGCGACATTGTATTATGCACAATTCGGGCAAAAGGAAAGGGAGTATTATGAAAGATAATTGGCAACAACAATTGAAACATCTTTTTTATATTTTATTTCCGGTGCTCGTCTATCAACTGGCTAATTTCTCGGCTCAATTGATTGATGCAATGATGACCGGAAATTACCATGAAGTGCATTTGGCCGGGGTTTCGATCGGCGGAAATTTGTGGGCGCCGTTTTTTACTTTGATGACTGGGACTTTATCTGCTTTGACTCCGATTGTAGGGCATCATGTCGGTGCTCGAAAAGACGAAGAAATTGCGGTCGACACACAGCAATTTATTTACTTGGCTATTATCTTGAGTATGAGTATGATTGGCATCGGCATTATATTGATTCGTCCAATCTTAAGTGCAATGAATGTTTCCACTTCAATTCAAGCTGTTGCCGGCAATTATTTATTGTATTTGGCACTTGGAATTGTACCTGCATTTTTGTTCACTGTCTTACGTTCATTTGTTGACGGCTTAGGATTAACGCGAATTTCGATGGCTTTCATGCTATTATTAGTGCCGTTTAATATTTTATTCAATTATACACTCATTTACGGCAAATTCGGTTTTCCTCAACTCGGTGGGAGCGGCGCCGGATTAGGAACCGCTTTGACCTACTGGGTCGTATTATTGGTTGTCATCCTCATTATTAAGCGACATCCGCAATTGAAAGAGTATGCGATTTTCCGTTGGCATCGCATTAACTTCGCAAAAATAGGACAATTTATTAAAGTCGGCTTGCCGATTGGTTTGGCAATTTTTGTGGAAGTGGCGGTTTTTGCTTCGGTTGGTTTGTTGATGTCGCGCTATTCAGCGACAATTATCGCCGCACACCAGTCAGCGATGAATTTCGCCACTTTCCTGTATGGATTTCCCTTAAGTATGTCTACCGCTTTGACAATTGTTATTTCTCAAGAACTGGGACGCCGAGATTATATGGCTGTACGACAATTCTCTAAATTAGGTGTGCGCTTATCTGTGGGGATTGCGGCCTTCTTGATGCTGGGATTATTTTTCAACCGTGAGACAGTTGCTCAAGCCTATGGAAAATCACCGGAATTCATTAAGCAAACGGTGCAGTTTCTCAGTTTTGCTTTGCTATTCCAGTTTTCTGATGCCGTCGCTTCGCCGATTCAAGGTATCCTGCGAGGGTATAAAGACACAACCATGCCGTTTATTATCGGTGGTATCAGCTATTGGTTAGTAGGAATTCCTGTAGGTCTGCTTTTAGCAAAATTTAGCAAAATAGGACCTGCCAGCTTCTGGGTAGGTTTAATTGTAGGTTTGTTTACTTGCGGCGTATTATTAAGTCTGCGCTTGCATTATTTGGAGAAAAAATTACCCGTGACGGAGGTGGAGATATAATGTTCGAAAAATGGATTGCTATGGAGCATTTCTATTATACGATAATGCCGACGATTTTATTTAGTTTGTGTATTATTGCTTTTATTGCGCTACTATGTTCCAGTTATTTATGGACCAAATTGGGTAAGCGTCTATTTATAATCTGTTGCGTGTTGATTGTAACGGGAGGCGGTTATGCTGCTTTTCAATATCATCACCATTCTGAACTGATTTATAAGACACGCTATCTTTCACCGGCAACACGGTATTTTGCACGTAAATTTTATTACGATATGCCTTATTCTTCATCGGAAATGGATTTCTATGCGCGTGCTTATTTACTCAATGAATTTGATGCACTGGGATTCTATCAATATGAAACCGTTACAGAACCTGTTGAATATCTCGGTAAAAATGAGCATCTTGCCTTTTTCAAAATTGACGGCAAAATATTCAGTAATAATTTGGACAGCATTGAATTCTCAGAAGAGGCAACTCAAGCTGAACGGGTAGGCGAATATTACTCACTGAAAGACGAACGTTTTGCCACAGAATTAGGATTCGTACCGAAATCGAAAACATATTTTATGAAGTATTACATTCCGCAATCAATGAAAGATTTGCGTGTTAATTTACAACATGTTCAATCAGCGAAACATCAAAGTCAATCTATTAAAGGGTGGCTATATCGTTAATACAAGCAAATACCTAGGACTGAGAAGCATTTTCTCAGTCCTGATTTAATAGGAAAATTTTTTGTAGATTACAATATTTTTAGCAAGAGAGTGTGGTATAATAGGCGAGTATAAGATAGGAGCGAGAGTATGAAAGAATTAACTGTCGAACATTTACATAAAACTTACGGCACTAAAACCTTGTTAAAGGATATCCAATTTGCGATTCGAACCGGCGATAGAGTAGGGCTAATCGGTCCTAACGGCACAGGTAAAAGTTCCTTCCTGAAAGTGTTGGCCGGCATTGACCATTATGATGACGGTATGATTAGTAAGCCAAATGAGTATAGCATTGCCTACTTAGACCAAAATCCGCAACTTAATCCCGAGCAAACGATTCTAGAAACCGTCTACGACAGTCAAGCACCAATTATTCAATTATTATTGCACTATGAACAGCTTCGCTTGCAATTGGAAATCCATCCCCACGATGCTTTTTTGTTGAAGCAATTCAACCAATTAACAGAAGAAATTAATCTTAAAGGGGCTTGGGATGCCGAAGTAAGAGCGAAAGCAATTTTGACACAGCTTGGGTTGAAAGAGATGACACGCAAGGTGGGCGAATGCTCCGGTGGCGAACAGAAACGAATCGGCATCGCTCAAGTATTGATTGCTGATCCGGATTTGTTAATTCTTGATGAACCAACTAACCATTTAGATATGCAATCCGTTCAATGGTTGGAGAAATATTTAGCGAACTATAAAGGTGCTCTATTGCTCGTAACGCATGATCGCTACTTTCTCGAACGTGCCGTCAACAAAATCGTTGAACTTCGCTTTGGTAAACTCAGTGAATACGAAGGAAATTATCAAACTTACTTAGAAAAACGTGCTGAAGAAGCCGTTTTGCAACAACGCATGCAAGAAAAACAAGATAAACTTTTCCAGCAAGAACTGGCTTGGATGCGCAAAGGTGCTAAGGCGCGCACGACGAAACAACAAGCACGTATTGAACGCTTTGATAATCTGAAAGCCGACATCCAAGGGCGTGACCAAGCTGTTTCGGGTTTTTCGTTCGACTTTGAACAACAAAGAGTTGGGAACAGAATTATGGAGTTGGAGCAAGCAACGGTTGCGATTGGTGAGCAAATCGTCTTGCGAAACTACTCTAAAATATTCGTTAAAGGAGAGCGTATCGGCATTGTTGGGCATAACGGAGTAGGGAAGACGACTTTTTTGAATACATTGGCAGGATTGCATTCGATTAGCGAAGGAACTTATGATATCGGACAAACGGTTCGCTTGGCTTATTATCGTCAGTTAGACGAGGATTTACCGGACGAAATGCGCGTCTTGAATTACTTAACGAAAGTTGCTGACAATTTCAAGCGACCGGACGGCTCTCAAGTGAGTGCTGCACAATTGTTAGAGCAATTCAATTTCCCGCGCGCCACTCACGGAACAGAAATTAAGTATTTATCAGGAGGTGAGCGCAGACGTTTATATTTGTTATCGTTACTTGTTCAGCAGCCAAACGTCTTGCTACTCGATGAACCGACTAACGACCTGGACATTGACACGCTCACGGTCCTCGAAGATTACTTGCTAAATTTCGACGGCGTTGTGCTAGTCGTTTCACATGACCGTTACTTCTTGGACAAAACGGTCGAGCAACTCTTAGAAATTCGCGGCGATGGCGAATTCGCAACTTATTGGGGCAACTACTCGGACTATCTAGAAATAAAAGCACAAGAAACAACTGTAACAGCCCCGACAGCAAAGTCGCAACCGCAAACAACTACGCATCAAGATACTAAAACAAAACGTCTTTCCTATCATGAGAAAAAAGAATGGGCATCAATTGAGGCGGATATCGCACAAACTGAAAGTCGCATTGAAACCTTACAAGAAGAAATGAATACAATCACAACCGATGCCGGAAAACTCATGGATTTGCAACGTGAATTAGAGCAACAAGAAGCACAATTACTGCATTATTATGAACGATATGAGTATTTAAGTGAATTAGCGGACAGCTAGAAAGGAATAATAATGAAAACTTATCATGATTTAGTACGCACCGTTTTGGAGCAAGGACATCGCAAAACAGACCGCACCGGCGTTGGTACACTGAGTTTATTCGGTTACCAAATGCGCTACAATTTAGCGGAGGGATTTCCGATTCTGACAACTAAAAGAGTGCCATTCGGCTTGATTAAGAGTGAATTGCTATGGTTTTTGCGTGGTGATACCAACATCCGTTACCTACTAGAGCACAACAATCACATTTGGGATGAATGGGCTTTTGAACGCTATGTTAAAAGTGATGACTACACGGGGCCTGACATGACGAATTTCGGTATTCGTTGTCTAGAAGATGAAGCTTTCAACGACATTTATCAAGCGGAAATGGCTAAATTTCAGGAGCGAATTTTGACCGACGAAGAATTTGCCAAGCAACATGGCGATTTAGGAAATGTGTACGGCAAGCAATGGCGTGCATGGCAAATGCGCAACGGCGAAACGCTTGACCAAATCGCGCAAGTGATTGAACAAATTAAACACACTCCTGACTCAAGGCGTCTAATGGTTTCTGCTTGGAATCCGGAAGATGTGCCTAATATGGCTCTGCCACCTTGTCACTCATTATTCCAATTCTATGTGAATGATGGTAAGTTGAGTTGCCAATTGTATCAACGCAGTGCGGATATTTTCTTAGGTGTGCCATTCAATATTGCAAGTTATGCTTTATTGACGCATTTGATTGCACGTGAATGCGGATTAGAAGTGGGAGAATTCGTCCACACATTAGGAGATGCTCACTTGTATCTTAACCACTTAGACGCCGTTGAAACGCTCCTAAGTCGCGACACCCGATCATTGCCACAACTGATTATTGATACTGATGCAGCTTTTAACGAGATTGACAGTCAAGATATTCGTTTAGAAGGGTATC
Source organism: Aerococcaceae bacterium NML190073 (assembly GCA_026131555.1). GTDB lineage: Bacteria > Bacillota > Bacilli > Lactobacillales > Aerococcaceae > Abiotrophia. The sequence continues at coordinate 41,442 of JAMXJH010000004.1, forward strand.
AACCACATCCGACTATTAAGGCGCCTATTGCAGTATAGGAGGAGAACAATATGATTACATTTGTTTACGCACAAGATAAGAAGGGAGCTATTGGCTACCGGAATAAACTTCCTTGGCACTTGCCGAATGACCTCCAATTTTTCAAAAAAACAACAATGGGGCACACCTTATTGATGGGGCGCAAAACGTTCGAATCCATGGGGAAAAGATTGCTGCCCGGCAGGAAGACGGTAGTTCTAACTGAGCAATTAGATTACGGAACTGAAATAGAAGGCTTAACGGTGATTCACACCGTAGCCGAAGCACTGACATTAGCAGAACAACAAGAGTTAATGGTTATCGGCGGCAGTGGCGTATTTACTGCACTATTACCTTACGCTGACAAAATTATCCGTACCTTTATTGATGCAGAATTTACGGCTGATACGCATATGCCACCGATCAACGAGGCAGAGTGGCAACTCGAAGCCACAGAACAAGGTACAACAGATGAACGCAATCAATATCCGCATCATTTTGAATGGTGGACAAAAAATAAAGGAGTAGATTAAAGATGACAATAGCACGCTACACTCGTCCTGAAATGGCGAATATTTGGTCGGATGACACACGCTACCAAACATGGTTAGAGGTTGAAATTGAAGCTTGTCAAGCTTGGGCGAATCTTGGAATGATTCCACAAGAGGATGTAGATAAAATTCGCCGAAATGCTTGTTTCTCCATTGAACGAATTCTGGAAATTGAGGAAGAAACGCATCATGACGTCGTCGCATTTACTCGTTGTGTGAGCGAAAGTCTGGGAGAAGAGAAAAAATGGGTGCATTACGGGTTAACTAGCACCGATGTCGTTGATACAGCATACGGTTATCAATTAAAGCAAGTCAATGCCATTCTAAGAAGTGATTTAATCCATTTGATGGAAGTTGTGGCTAAGCGAGCTAAAGAGCATAAATATACCGTTTGTATGGGGCGTACGCATGGCGTTCACGCAGAACCGACAACGTTCGGCTTGAAATTAGCAGGTTTCTATTCTGAACTGAAACGTCATCTAGCTCGTTTTGACGAAGCAGCTAGTGGCGTAGAAGCCGGCAAAATTAGTGGCGCAGTCGGCACATTCGCCAATACGCCACCGGAAGTAGAAGCCTATGTATGCCAAACATTAGGCATTCGCGCACAAGAAATTTCAACACAAGTTTTACCGCGTGATTTACACGCTGAATATGTTGCCACACTCGCTTTAATCGGAACGAGCGTGGAACGTTTCGCAACGGAGATTCGTGGTTTACAGAAATCAGAAACTCGCGAAGTTGAAGAATTTTTTGCAAAAGGGCAGAAAGGCTCATCGGCGATGCCACATAAACGTAATCCGATTGGTAGCGAGAATGTTACCGGATTAGCAAGGGTAATGCGTGGCTATATGGTCACAGCCTACGAAAATATTGCATTATGGCATGAGCGTGATATTTCGCATTCATCAGCTGAACGCATTATTTTACCGGATTTGACAACGTTATTGAATTATCAGTTGCGCCGTTTTGCGCGTATTGTCGAGAATTTGACTGTATTCCCCGAGAATATGTTAGCCAATATGGGGCGTACATTCGGATTAATCTATTCGCAACGTGTGTTATTAGCATTGATTGACAAAGGTTTGAGTCGTGAACTGGCTTACGATACGGTGCAGCCATTGACGAAACAGGCGTGGGATGAACAAATTCCTTTCCGTCCGTTAGTAGAAACGAATGAAATTATTGTAGAGCATTTATCTTCGACAGAAATCGATGACTTATTTAATCCAGCTTACCATATCAAAGAAGTCGATACGATTTTTGAACGTATCGGGTTAGCAGAATAACGTTAGGGGGAAACGCAATATGCAATGGTTAGTTTATCTTGTACTTGGATTTTTGGCTTATCTGCCGCATCGTTCTCAAGGGAATTCGATAATCCAAAAGGGATTCTCCTTCATTAAAGGAACATTCTTAGTCAATATATTAACCTTATTCATTATTCGTTGGGGCTTCGGTAAAACAGATATTCTACTGGAAACAAGCTACCAACATCCTGACTTTTTATTAGCATACATCGGGATTGGATTTGGGTTAATTGCCTTATCAATCTTCTTCAAACATTTCGATCCCAACTGGAAAAAAGTAGGAGACCCTATTGTCAATTCTACTAATAAATGGCGAATTGTATTCACTTGGCTCGCATTGATGGCTGCTTCTTTCCTGGTGATTTTTACAGTTTGGTTTATTGAATATTTCGGGAAACTAACTCCTGAACAATTTCTATTCAACTTATCTTCGCCAATCAAAGGAACGGCTGAAGATGCCAATCACCATATTTATACAAGTGTCATTCTCGCTTGGGTTGTTTCAGGAATAGGTTTCTATTATCTACTGACGACTAGAAACATTCTAACATTCGGGCAACGCCAATTAAGCGCACTTGGCGCATGGTTAACTTCGAAACGCCGTACACTATTCGTAAGTTTATCAGCTGTGGTACTTGGCTTAGGTTTTACCGTTTGGCAACTGAAGCTTGTTTCCGTCGCTCGAGCATACCTAGATAAATCGACTTACATTGCTGACAACTACGTTGATCCGCGCAATGTAACGCTCACTTTCCCTACAAAAAAACGCAACTTAATTCACATTTATCTTGAATCAGTAGAGAATAGTTTTTTTGATGTTGCCAATGGAGGGCATGTCGCAACTAACTTAATGCCTGAAATGTTACAGCTGGCGAAAGAGGGGATTACGTTCTCTCATAATGATAGCATGGGTGGCCCTTATCAAACGTATGGTTCCAGTTGGTCAGTTGCGTCAATGGTTAACATGGGAAATGGTGTCCCTCTCAAAGTGGCAATGGGCGGCAATAGCTACGGTAAATCCGGCTTCTTCCTGCCGGGTATTTACGGGATAGGAGACTTATTGGCTGATAAAGGTTACGAACAAACCATTATGTTTGGAGCAGATGCGGACTTCGGTGGGTTGACCACTTATTTCAAGAGTCATGGTAATTTCAATATTTGGGACGTGAAGCACGCCCGCGATAAAGGATATATTCCACAAGATTATAATGTATGGTGGGGCTTTGAAGATGATAAGCTATTTGAATTTGCCAAAGAGGAAATTACGCGATTGGCTAACACAGGAAAGCCATTTAACTTCACAATGGAAACAGCAGACACCCATTTCCCTGACGGCTACTTATCCAAAAATGCACCAACACCACATGATTTGCAATATGCTAATGTGATTGCTTATTCATCAAGCGAGGCTTATAAATTTATTCGTTGGATTCAAGAGCAACCATTTTATGAAGATACTGTAATTGTCGTAACAGGCGACCATTTGAGCATGGATAAAAAGTTCTTTGAATCATTTGATCCAAGTTATCATCGGACTGTCTTAAACTTCATTCTCAACAGTAGCGTTGAAACAACGCATACTACAAATCGTGGTTATTCACCTGTTGACTTCTTCCCAACGATTTTGGCGAGCATGGGCGTTGAGATAGAAGGGGAACGACTAGGTTTAGGAACCAACTTATTCTCGGAAATTCCTACCTTAATTGAACGCGATGGCTTGGAACTCTTTGATTCCGAATTAGGTAAGAACAGTAATTTCTATAATGAAGAGTTTGTCGACGAAAAAGGGCACACGCCTTTTTATCAGTAAAAGGAGCTGGCGATGAAAGGTTATATTGATACGCCTATCAATCAAACGTATTATATTGAAGTATCGGACAATCATACGCTATATGTAGAAGAATGCGGGAATCCCAATGGGAAACCCGTTATCTTCTTGCATGGCGGTCCGGGTGGTTCTATCTCAGAATTGTCGCGTCGTTTCTTTGACCCAAATTTCTATCGAATTATTCTTTTCGATCAGCGTGGTTGTAGCAAAAGTCAGCCGTTTCTTTCTTTAGTGAATAACACACCGTTGGCAAGTGTTGCGGATATGGAAGTCATTCGTCAGCGACTAGGCATTACACAATGGATTATTTTCGGAGGGAGTTATGGGTCGACATTAGCGTTAGCGTACGCAATTCATCATCCTGATTGCGTCGCTCAATTGGTGTTGCGCGGCATATTTTTAGGACGCCAACAAGATATTGATTGGCTCTTTCAAGCAGGGGCGAGTTATTTTTATCCTGAAGAATTTGAGTTATTTAAGGGGCATATCGCAAAGCACGCGCAAATAAACCTAGTTCACGCATACTACCAACAAATGTTGAGCGATAATCTAGATGTTCGCAATGCCGCTTGCAAAAAATGGAGCAACTGGGAAAGCAGTATTGTCACACTCATGCCAACCGCACCTTCCGAGGAAGTAACAGCTGTCGATCTATCTATCGGTTTATTGGAAGCACATTATTTTGCGAATAAGATGTTCTGGAATGAAGATAATTACTTAATCAATCGGGCAAACAAGTTGAAAGAAATTCCGATTACTATTTTCCATGGACGTTACGATGTGGATTGCCGATTAAGTGGGGCATACGATTTACAAAAAGCTTGCCCACATGCAAAACTACACATCGTCGAAGCCAGTGGGCATTCAATCGCCGATGAGCCATTATTCGATGCTCTGTTACAATGTATGGAACAGTTAAAAGTATAACAGAACAACTAACTGTACTATGAAGTTAGTTGTTTATGCTCTATATTTAGGTTTTTCTGTTTCTTTTATAAATAAAACTGTTGCATTATCATTCGTTGAATGCTATGATGATAACATCTAAAATAAAGGAGTTGATATTCTGTGAAGAATATAAAACGTATTGTAAGTTTAATTGTTGCTTTATTGCTTGTGAGTGTGTTGGTGAAACCATTGACGCATAGTATGGCAGCTGATGAATCTTGGGCGAAAGTCGAAGCAAGCGGTAAATTGATTGTCGCAACTTCAGGAACATTATATCCGAATGCCTTCTATAAGGAAGTAGAGGAAAACGGCAAGAAGGAAAAGAAACTTGTGGGTTATGACATTGATATTTTGCGTGAAGTAGCTAAGCGTTTGAATTTAGAATTAGAATTCAAAGAAATGCAAGTAGACGGCATGTTACAATCTATCGAAACAGGGCAAGCGGATATTTTGGCAAATGGTTTCGATATTACACCAAAGCGTGAGGAGAAATTCTTATTCTCAACACCAATCAAATACAGTTTCGGCTCAACAATCGTCCGTCAATCAGATGATTCCGGTATTAAGTCGCTTGACGATTTTGCCGGCAAAAAAGCCGGCGGTGGCGCTACAACAAATTTCATGAAGATTGCAGAAGCTAAAGGTGCTGAACCGGTTGTGTACGACAATGCAACAAATGATGTTTACTTGCGTGACGTTGAAAACGGCCGTACAGACTTCATTCCGCACGATTATTACATTCAAAGCGCTGCAGTGAAATATTTCTCTGATATTAAAGTTAAAGTAGGGGATGTCTTCTACAATCCAAACAAATCGGCTTTCGTTTACAACAAAGCATCTGTTTCATTGAAAGAGAAAATTGACGAGCAATTAGAAGTATTACGTAAAGAAGGGTTCTTGAAATCAGTTTCTGAGAGCTATTTCGGTGCAGATGCTTCTGTCGAAAAAGACGAAATCAACGGCATCAAGATTTCTGACTTGCCGGTGGTAGAAGTAGAGTAATCTGATGGAAGCATTTTTACTTGAAATTCGTTGGCGCTTAATCTTCGATTACAAATTGGCACTGGAGAGCATTCCGTTTGTTTTAGAAGGATTGGGTTACACTTTATTTATTTCAATGGTAAGTTTCGCATTAGCGTTAATGGGTGGTTTACTCATAGCGCTAATGCGTTTGTCTAAATTTGCGCCGGCACGTGGCTTTGCACGCTTTTATGTGTCATTTTTCCGAGGTGTACCCATTATTGTCACGTTGTTTTTTATCTATTTTGGTTTGCCGGTATTGGGGATTCTCATTCCAGCTGTAGAATCGGCGCTGATCGGCTTCGGAATGACAGGCTCTGCTTATACTTCTGAAATTATTCGTGCCTCCATTCTAGGTGTTGACAGAGGGCAGTGGGAGGCATCGCAGTCGTTAGGTTTAAGCTACCGCAAAGCCCTAACTAAAGTCATTCTTCCTCAAGCAGCTCGCATGTCTGTCCCGCCGTTAAGTAATGTCATGATTGACATGGTCAAAACAAGTTCAGTCACCGCGATGATTACCGTTCCGGAAATTTTCCAAAAGGCAAAAATCGTCGGCGGATCGGAACAGGATTACATGACCATGTATCTATTAGTCGCTGTCATTTATTGGCTAATTTGTTTAGTTTACGGCTTTTTGCAAGGGAAATTGGAGAAGCACCTCAGCCAATATGTCGATACTATTTAATCATAAAAAGAACCCAGGGCACCGTTCCGGGTTCTTTTTGTTTATAACAAAGCTGACTTTCCAGCATTTCAGTACGGAGATTATTCTCCTGCCAAGACACTTTCCAGAGCGGCATTGATAAGTGCTTCGTCTTTAGGATAGTCAATGGTTAATTGTGTAGCTTCAGCAATTGCTGCTGCATGAGCAGTTTGCACCGATTCTTTTGCAGTGGCATCTTCAAGACTATCAATATACGCTTGTTGTTTTTGCCAAGCTGCTTTAATTAATTCATAGTATTTGTTTTCATGGGAAACATCTTCTTGTGGTTCAGCCAAAATGTATTCTACCATTGCATCAGCATTTGAATCTGTCAAATGTTTCGTTGCTAATGAAATTGTACCATTCTTGTTGTAGAACAAATAAAATTTTTCGCCAACAATTTGCAAATCATCACGGTCATCATGCGTTTTTTGCACGGTGATTTCTGTATTAACATAAACTTTTCTCGTGTTATTATCCTCACCAATTACCGAAATTTCTTTAGTAGGCACATTTTTGATCGAGATAGGGTAGAAGTTCATAACGTCACCACTGTCAATATAAATCCCCATACCAAACGGATTTAAGTCTTTTGTATTTATATTGATATGCGTAGGCACACCCGTTATAGCTGCTATAAAAGCTTTATTATATGTCTTAACCACAGATCCGTTGAGAACTAATTCATGTTCAAATTCATCAAGATTAACAGCATATTTGAAGCTTTCATCTGCTGTAGTAATACTTGAACTTTCAACTTTATTCTCTGTCTGGGGTTGCAATGATACACTTTCTGACGATTGAACCACTTTGACAGATGGAGCAGAACCGGAGGGTGACGCCTTAGGTTCAGTATTATTTTTTGTACATGCAGATAAGGCTAGCAACGGGATAATCCATAAATATGTTTTTTTCATTTTATCCTTCTCCTGTCATTTAGTTTTGTATTTCTAAATGTTTAATTTTTTTCTCTTCCGGCGTGACGAAAAGGGTGCGTTGCCCTTCATAAATGACATAGCCGGGTTTAGCTCCATTCGGCTTACGCAAATATTTCGCTTGAACGGCATCAACAGGTACATTTGCTGATTGTTGAAACTTGGAATAATACGCGGCAATCATCGCTGCTTCGGTCATCGTTTGGTCACTCGGATTATCCGATTCAACAATCACGTGGGCGCCGGGAATATTTTTGGCATGGAGCCACCAATGATGTTTAGTTGCTTTTTTCAAGCTGAGTTCATCGTTCTGTTGATTGTTGCGTCCAACATAAATCATCACACCGTCACTGGAACGGAAACGCCGCGGTTGTGTTGTTTGTTTAGCACGTTTCTTGATTGTCCCTTTACGCTGTCCGCCATATCCTTGCTCGGCTAATTCTTGTTTAATCAGTTCCACATCTTCAATATCAGCTTGATGTAATTGAACCAGAATCCCCTCCAAGTAGTCATTTTCAGCTTGTGTTAACGCTTCTTGCTCGTCAATAAAGTGCAGGGCATCGCGATATTTCGTATATTTTTTGAAATAAATCTGACCATTCTCAACAGCTGACTTACGTGGATCAAGTTCGACAAGTATTTTTTTGTTGTCGTCGTAATAGTTTTCCAATACAACTTGATTAGCTCCTTTGGAAACTTGATAAGAATAAGCATTCAATAGTTCACCTTTTATACGATATGTTTCCGCATTTTGCGCGACAGATCGGTCTTGATGTAATTTGCGCAATTTATTAGCATTTCGTTCCAGAATTTGCTGCAATTTTTGCACTAAATCTCCTGATACTTGCTTGATGCGATCCACATGAACTTTTTGTGCAAAAAACTGGCTGACTAATGCAGATAAATGAGCATATTCTGTACGCACTCCTTCCAAGTGTTGCAAGTTGAACGCATAGAAATTCAATTTATCTCCAGCTATTAGAAGCGGGGTAGGAGAGGATAACTGATCTATCAAGTGTTGCATTGCTTCTATTGTCGTCATTCCACAATGCGTCATCCAATAGGCTACTTCTTGGGCAAGTAAAGTACTCATTCCTTGAACAATACGCGCACCTTGACCGTTCGCCAACACTTCAGCATGTTCAAGACACCAATGTTCCCGTTCCGTATTCGATAAGGCAAGGATATTTGTTTGTTGTTCGTTAAGAGGAGGGCGCACATATTGTGCACCGGGTTGCAACGTACGATAACTGTTTTGGCTCGGTGCAATATGCTTAATACAATCAATAATCGTTTCCTTTGCTTGATTCACGAGCAAAATATTGCTGTGTCTGCCCATTAATTCGAAGATTAACAAGTAGTTTTGTAAATCTCCCAACTCGTCACGTCCGCTCAATTCAAATTCAATAATCCGGTCATTGTCAACTTGACGAATATCCAAAATCAGTGCATTTTCCAAATGTTTGCGCAACAGCATACAAAACATCGGCGCATGTGTCGGATTGCTCGGACGTTCCTCTGTTAAGTTGATATGATAATAAACTGGATGAATAGAGGCGGCTAACCGTTGATTCTGACGATTGGAGCGCACAACAATTTGCAATTCTTGTTCAAATGGCTGGTAAATCTTCATAATACGTCCATTCAACAATTGCGCACGTAACTCACGTACTATCGAATGAACAAAAAAACCATCAAAAGTCATAAGCGGGGTACAACGAAATAACTAAAATAAATATTATCTAGATTTGGGTTTACATAATATATATTATAGTTATTTTGTTTCCTCCTTTCTAATTATTGGTTTGTTGTATCAATAATTGCATCTTGTGTGATTACTTCAATCCAACCATGTTTCATACGTGCTTCAATCTCTTTATACTTTACTAAGTCCGGAGTCAACGAATTTGAAATTGTTTTGTTAGCTTCAGCTTCAGCGTTCGCTCGAATTTTTGTTTTTTCTGCGTTAGCTTGTTCTTGTAAAATAGCTGTTTCAGTATCAACTTTTACTTTTTCTTGATGTTGACGTGCGATATGTACTTGTTGTTGCGCAACAGCTTCATCTTGGATTGCCCGTTCAATTTCATCTTTAGCATCCGAATCGACAATTACCAATGACTTATACGTTAAGCCAAATTTTGACAGTTCCTTTTGAACATTTTCGTCAATTTTTGCGTAAACTTCATTCCGTTTTTCACCTAGGATTTCAAGTACGTCATAATCGACGGTTACTTGTTCGACTGCTTTTTGCACAATTGGATTGACTAATTCAGCGTTAACACGTTCGATTGTTTGAAATTGTTTGAAGACCGTTAATGCATTATCACCCTCAACTTGGTATTTTACATCCAAAGTTGTATCAATATACTGTGCATCTTTAGTTTGAGTCGTTACTTTTTCAATATTGACGGAATTGACAGATGTAGGCATCGTATAAATCTTATCAAAAAATGGCTTCTTGAAATAAAATCCGTTCGGCAACGTCTTATCTTGGACGCCACCATTGAAAGCGTTATACACAATACCTACGTGATTAGCAGGTATGGTTGTAGTGCTGAATGGTAAAATTCCGATAACGACTAATAGCACAATGCCAGCTATAATATGCGATTTTTTAGGTTGAAAATTCATGATTTACTCTCCTTTTTGCTTAATAATACAGTTGTATTATAGCATAGTTACGATGCTGTTTGCACGTTGATTGACGCTTATGTTACAATATTTTTGCAAGAAAAGTTGAGGTGAATCTATGTTATCCAAAAAACGTGCACGATATGTTATTGAACAAATTATTGCTTTGTACCCGGATGCGAAGCCGAGTTTAGATTTCCGGAACGCATTTGAATTATTAGTTGCTGTAACTTTAAGTGCTCAGACAACTGATGCTGCGGTTAATAAAGTAACCCCTGCTCTTTTTGAGCGGTTTCCGACACCGGAGGCGTTTGCTTTCGCTGAACCCGAACATATTGAACCTTATATTGCCAAGTTGGGTTTGTACCGGAATAAGGCGAAGTTTTTGCATGAGTGCGGTAAGCAATTAGTCGAGCGATTTGGCGGCGAAGTACCACAAACTCGCGAAGAATTGCAATCGCTTGCCGGTGTTGGTCGCAAAACTGCCAATGTTGTTCTAAGTGTTGGATTTGGTATCCCTGCTTTTGCAGTAGACACGCATGTGACTCGCATTTGTAAACATCATAAGATTGTCAAACAATCTGCAAGCGTCTTAGAAATTGAAAAGCGCGTCATGGAAGTATTGCCGCCGGAATTATGGCTTCCTGCTCATCAAGCAATGATATATTTCGGACGTGAAATTTGTTCGCCGCATAATCCAAAGTGTATCCACTATCCGCAACTCTATAATTTTCCTAAATAAAGGGAGTAACTAAGATGAATCAAATCATTTGTCAAGCAACGATAGAGGACCTTTCTTCTATCAGAGAAATTTATGCTTATTATGTTGAAAATACTAATATTTCTTTTGATTACGACACACCAAGCATTCAAGAGATGCAACTGGAAATGCAGACAGTCCAATTGCGAAATTTGCCTTACCTCGTAGCCAAAGATTCACAAACCAATCAAGTGATCGGTTTCGCCTATGCACTTCCCTTCTCTAAACGTAAGGCATATGATTGTACGTGTGCATTGAGTATCTATGTGGATCATAAATTACAAGCTCGTGGAATTGGTCAGCAACTTTATCATACATTAGAGCAACAACTCACTGAATTGGGCATGGTACAATTACTCTCGCTTGTAGCGAGCGACAACAAAAGCAGCCTTGAATTTCACCACCGAAATGGATTTGTCCAAATTGGTGAATTTCCAAATGCCGGATATAAATTCGACAAGTGGCACAGCATATGTTGGTTACTTAAAACGATTAACGCTTATAAAATTACATCAAAAAAAGACACGCTCTAAATAGAGTGTGTCTTTTTTATGGCTATTGAGTTGCCAACTCAACAATTTTGATAATTACTTCCGTTGCTTTAACCATTGATTCAACAGCGACGTATTCGAATCGCCCATGCATATTTTCGCCACCGGCAAAAATATTAGGTGTTGGTAATCCCATAAAACTGATTTTTGAACCGTCTGTTCCACCACGAATAGGCTCGATAATCGGTTCAATTCCTAAATCCTTCATGGCTTGTTTAGCGATTTCGACAGAACGCATGTCTTTCTCAATTACTTCTGCCATATTGTAGTAGTCGTCGTGCATTTGAATGCTTACAGGTTGAGTTGGATATTTAGCATTGAGTTGTGTTACTCCGTGCGTTACAAGGGCTTTTTTGGCATTGAAAAGCTGACGATCATGGTCACGAATAATTAGGTGGATGGTCGCTTCTTCTACAGTTGCATTCACCGATGTCACGTGGATAAACCCTTCGCGCCCTTCTGTTTTCTCCGGGACTTGTTCTGCCGGTAATAGATTTAATAATTGATTAGCAATATCAATGGCACTAAGCATCTTTCCTTTAGCAGTTCCCGGATGGATATTCTTTCCTTGAATTTTGATTGTTGCACCGGCAGCATTGAAACTCTCGTATTGCAATTCTCCTACCGGTCCACCATCCATTGTATATGCGAAATCACAAGCAAAATGTTCCACATCAAATTTATCGGCACCTCGTCCAATTTCTTCATCCGGACCGAATGCGACACGAATTTTGCCATGAGGAATTTCCGGATGTGCAATAAGATATTCCATTGCTGTCATAATTTCAGCAATTCCTGCCTTGTCATCCGCACCTAATAGCGTCGTACCGTCCGTTGTAATTAATGTTTGGCCTTGGTAATTTGCTAAATTAGGAAAGTCCGACACAGTCATTACAATTTGTTCCGCTTCATTTAATACGATATCTTTGCCATCATAATCCGGGATAATATTTGGCTGAACATTCTCAGAATTGAAATCTGCTGTGTCTACATGGGCGATAAAGCCAATACTTGGTGCGTTATCCATATTCCCAGGTAATGTAGCCGTTACAAAGGCATTCTCAGGATTGAGTTGGACTTCTTGCATACCGATTTCTTTCAATTCTTCCACTAATAAATGTAATAAATCAAACTGACAAGTTGTGGATGGTGTTGTTGGGCTAAAAGCATCTGAACGTGTATTGATTTTCGCATAACGAATAAGGCGTTCTTGGGTTTTGTCAAATAAATTCATACGGTATTCCCTTTCTAGAATATAATCGTTTCAAATGGTGTTGTTGGAGATTGACTTTCAATAACGGTAACGTCCCACTGGCTTTCATGTGCGAGTTTTTTGAGTAAGGTAGCCATTTTAGGGATAAAAATAGCTTCAATATAATGCCCGACGTCAATTGTTAGCAAGTTTGCGTCATAACAGCTGTGCCCGCGGTGGTAACTGATATCTCCGGTAATAAAAGCATCTGCCTGCGCATTTGCGGCATCTTGAACGTACTCCGCACCCGAGCCTCCTAGAACTGCAATACGTTGATACTGGGCTTTAGGAGTTTGTTCCATGACAACTAAATGTTGTAATTTGAATACTTGTTTCACGTGCGTTAACAAATCTTCACGGCTCAACGGCGAAGGAAGCAAACCGATGCGACCGATTCCCGGATTACCCGCTTCATCTAACGGTAAAGTTGATTCAACACAAGTTAATCCAAGTTGTTCCGCAATCCAATCATTCATGCCATTCCAAGCGATGTCTAAATTCGTATGCAAGGCATAGACGTTGATATTATGTTGAATAATTTTCTGATAGAGCCGAATATTTTCTCGACTTGTATCAAAACGCTGAATCGGCTGGAAAATGGGTGGGTGGTGTACGATAATCGTATCTACTTGTTGAGCAATCGCTTCATCAATCACATTGTGTCGGATATCCAATGCTGTCATGATTTTGCTAACAGAACGTGTTCTGTCGCCAAAATGAATGCCGACTTGATCCCATGTTTCAGCTAAATCTTGTGGGTAACGTTGCTCAAGTTCATCAATTATTTGCCCTAATGTGAGAGTATTCATTCTGTGCCTCCTTCCTTCAGTGCTTGCTGAATCCATTGTAGTTTTTGCTCTACTTCTGCTATTTTAGCTACTGGCGGTTGCTGTGCTTTTTGTAAATTGGTTAGAATGTCGGATAAACCTGCTCGTTCGCGTTCCAATTTCGCTTTGAAAGTTGGTGTCGGATGTGCTAAATGATAGGCACCAATGAAACACTCTTTATCAGAAAGCGGTTTGAGAGTCGCATTAAATTTAGCAACCATAATGCTATACAGGCGTTGGTTATCTTCGATGACTTCTTCTTGAATAATCTCAAACTGATGTTGATTCACCCAGTGTCGTAAGGTTGCTTCTCCGATGTTCGGTTGCAATATTAAGCATATATCCGTCGTTAATTTTTCTTTTCCTTCATCCAAAATCGTTTGAATCAAGGTGCCACCCATCCCACAAATAGTAATGGTATTGATAGCGTCATCTTGCTGTATGACAGCCAAGCCGTTGCCTTTTCTAACTTGAATGACATTTGTTAAGGCATTTTCTAAGACCTCTTTCTTGGCTGCTTGATAAGGGCCTTCTACCACTTCTCCCGCAATGAAAGTTGCGAAGTGTTGCGCATGATTTTTTGCAAGAAAGCAAGGTAAATAGGCGTGGTCACTGCCGATATCTGCCATCCGAATTGGTCGAATGGCGTGCTCAAGAACAAGCTCTGCTACACGATTAAGGCGTGGTGATAATATCGTTGCGTTCATGAAAACTCCTTTCTTCTACAAAAAATAAGAGTGGAACAACAATCAAAAATTCACGGAATTTTGTTGTATGATTCCACTCCTTCTGTTGAGTGCTGTAAATGTTTATTCCAAGAAATCTTTCAATTGTTTCGAGCGACTTGGATGGCGTAATTTACGTAATGCTTTTGCCTCAATTTGACGGATACGTTCACGTGTAACTCCGAATACTTTACCGACTTGTTCAAGTGTACGGATATTGCCGTCATCCAGACCGAATCGTAAACGCAATACATTTTCCTCACGATCGGTAAGTGTGTCGAGGACATCTTCCAATTGTTCGCGTAAAAGCGCTGAAGATGTAAAGACTTCCGGACTCATTGCGCCTTCATCTTCAATGAAATCGCCTAAATGTGAGTCGTCTTCTTCTCCGATAGGTGTTTCCAATGAAACCGGTTCTTGTGCTATCTTAAGAATTTCGCGAACTTTATCAGTAGGCAAATCCATCTCAGCTCCGATTTCTTCCGGCGTCGGTTCTCTACCTAGATCTTGGAGTAATTGACGTTGAATACGCACTAATTTGTTGATTGTTTCAACCATATGAACCGGAATACGGATAGTCCTCGCTTGGTCTGCAATCGCACGTGTAATCGCTTGGCGAATCCACCACGTTGCATAAGTTGAAAACTTGAATCCTTTGGTATGATCAAATTTCTCAACAGCTTTCATTAACCCCATATTACCTTCTTGAATTAAATCAAGGAATTGCATACCGCGTCCAACGTAACGTTTGGCAATTGAAACAACTAAACGAAGGTTTGCTTCTGCTAATTCTTGCTTGGCGATTTCATCCCCTTCTTGAATACGAACTGCCAGATTGATTTCTTCATCGGCGCTCAATAACGGGACGCGTCCAATTTCTTTCAAGTACATGCGAACAGGGTCACTCACTTTAATTTTTGACGCGGCAGCTTTAGATGCAGCATCTAAAGATTCCAGCTCAAACTCTTCTTCGCGCACTAATTGCTGCTTAGTTGGTCCGCCGTCTTCACCTACTACTGCAATTCCATTATCTTCAACAATTTGAATAAGTTCTTCTACACCATCGGGGCTTAATTGATACGGTGCGGCAATTAAGTCGCTCAATTCTGTATAGGTGATACTTCCGCTTTTCTTACGTTCAGAGATAAGTTGTTTCGTAGCTTCTTCAAGCGTTTGAGTAAGGGCTTGTTGGGTCGATTGTTTAATGTCTTTGTCTGACATCACGGTTCCTCCTTTATTGTCGGTTGAGTTTGAGTTGGCGATTGAGTTGGATAATTGTCATCATTAAGTCATCCGCTTCGCTGTAACGCTGTTCTTTCTCGTAGATGGATACTTTTTTGCGTAGTTCATCGATTTGTAATTGGATGAATTCTTGTTCGATAGCAACGATGCAATCTTGCATAATTTCATCTGAATAGCCGTGAGCATCATTCTCCCAAATTAATGTCGTCAGAAAATGGTTAATCTGCGGATCCTCAATATAATTTACAATGTTGGTTAGCGGGAGTGGAACTCCTTTGTCATAATAATGTGTTTGTAATTCAAAAAATGCCTGTTGAGCAACCGAATGAAATAGCATCAAGGGTGTCGTTAATTGATTCAGAAAATGCCATGCTTCTTCATAATACATCAGCAATGTTAACAATTGTTTCTCGCTCTGAAATGCTCGCTTAGACAACACCTCAAAGCTGACCGCATCTGTTGCTGGTATTGAAACAACATCATTATTATGCCTTGCTTTATCTGCGGGTTGCTGTTGTGATTTCGGTTTGTGCTGTAATTTGTGTGCTAATTGCTCTAATAACAAGTCCTCACTCAATTGATAACGTTGAGAAAGTTCATTAATACGCAATTCACGCTCAATCGGTGAATTAATCGCTGTCGCAATATGTTGCACCATCAAGTCAACATATTTTGCCAATTGTTGTTTATCATTTAAATCATATTGCTTACGCAACGTTGTTTGGTAAAAATCATAGCTGGATATGGCTTGATTAATCAACTGCTGAAAAGAGTCGCGTCCTTTTTGGCGAATCCAGTCATCCGGATCCATCTTATTAGGAATCGTAACAGATTTCAAGCGTAGATTCGGAATAGTTTGCGCCAGTTCAAAAGCGCGCAAAGTAGCCTTCTGCCCCGCTTCATCTCCGTCAAAAATAAATACAACTTCTTGAGCCAATTTAGCCAAGTGACTCAAGTGTCGTTCTGTCAAACTGGTCCCCATCGTAGCAACCGCATGCTCAAATCCTGCTTGATGAAGCGCGATAACATCCATGTACCCTTCACAAATAATGACTTGATCTCGTTGCCGAATTTTCTGACGTGCTAAATCTAAATTAAACACAAGACTCGCTTTATGAAAGATTTCTGTTTCAGGCGAATTCAAATATTTTGCTTGTTTTTTATCTGTTTGTTGTTCAACAAAGATTCGCCCCGAGAAAGCAACCACTTGCCCTTTATCATTACGCAGCGGGAAAATAATACGTGTTCTAAAACGATCGATTAATTCTCCTTGTTCATTCTGATAAAAAATCCCGCTTTGAACCAATTGCTCACGATTGAAACCAGACTCTAATAAATATTGTACAATAATTTCAGATTGCTCAGGTGCTAAACCTAACCCATAGGTTTCCATCGTCTGTTTTTCCATGCCACGATCAATTAAATAGCGGTACGCCTCTTCACCATTTACTGTGTTCATCAAGTAATAATGGTAAAAGTCGGCGACTTTTTGGTGAAGATCCATAAGCAAATGTTGCTGTTGGTGCTTGACATCGTTCCTTTGATTGAAAAAACGTTCATCCAACGCAATGCTGGACAATTCTGCCGCTTTACGAACTGCTTCGACGAATGAGATACCTTCGATTTCTTGTAAGAAACTAAAGACATTCCCTCCACGACCGCAACTGAAACATTTATAAATTTGCTTGCCCGGATGGACTGAGAAGGAGGGATTACGATCTTCGTGAAACGGACAGGAAGCCGTGTAATTCGTGCCAGATTTAGTCAATTTGACATAGTCATTGATAATCGCCACAATATCCGTTTTTTGACGGATATCTTGAATGATTTCTTCTGGTATGAAGCTCATAATCCTCGCCCTCCTATGCGTCGATTTGCGCTTGAATAATTTCCCAAATATCGTCTACACCATGTCCTGTTTCGGCTGAAAACATAAACAGTGCATCAATAGTTGGCAAGTCTAATGCTTTCTTGTAGATTGACAAATGTTTATTCCATTGACTACGTTTAATTTTATCCACTTTTGTAAGGATAATTGCATGGGGAATATCTGCGTCTTCCGCAAATTCTTTCATCGCAATGTCCAATTCTGTGGGAGGGTGTCTAAAGTCCATCAATAAAAGCAGTAACTGCACATTATCTCGATTAAGCAAGTAATGTTCAATCATTTGCCCCCATTTAGCACGATCTTTCTTGGAGACGCGTGCATAACCGTATCCCGGAACATCAACGAAACGAAATTGTTGGTTAATGGCATAGAAATTTAAGGTTTGTGTTTTGCCGGGTTGGCTAGAAGTCCGCGCCAAGCCTTTGCGCTGAATCATACGATTGATGAACGACGATTTGCCGACATTGGAACGCCCCGCCAATGCCACTTCCGGTATTGTGTCTGCCGGATACTGTGCTGGGGAAACGGCACTGATGACCAATTCTGCTTGCTTGACTTTCATCAGAGTTCCTCCTTATTTGGCTATTTTGCGATTTTTGTTATTGTAATAAAGCGGCTTACTCTTTGAAATGACAGTGTCTTTAGTAATGACAATTCGTTCAATATCTTTGCGACTTGGCACATCAAACATCACGTCTAACATAATCGACTCGATAATCGCCCTCAAGCCACGTGCTCCAGTATTACGTTCCAATGCTAACTTTGCAATTTCTTGCAATGCTTCATCTTCGAACTCCAATTTAACACCATCTATCTCGAATAAACGTTGATATTGTTTTACTAATGCATTTTTCGGCTGGGTCAAAATATTCACCAAATCTTTTTCGGTTAATTTCTCTAATGATGCCATAACCGGCAAGCGTCCGATAAATTCCGGAATTAAACCAAATTTCAATAGGTCTTCCGGTGTAACTTGTTGCATGATGCTCTTAGTTTCATCCATTTTGCCGGTAGAACTGCCGAACCCAATTACCTTGCTTCCAAGGCGCTCTTTCACAATGGTTTCAATCCCATCAAAAGCACCTCCGACAATAAACAAAATTTGTGTGGTATCCAACTTCAAGAATTCTTGATTAGGATGTTTTCGTCCACCTTTTGGTGGAATATTTGCCTCGGTTCCTTCCAGTATTTTCAATAAAGCTTGCTGCACGCCCTCTCCACTTACGTCGCGAGTAATGGAAACATTCTCACTTTTGCGGGCAATTTTATCGATTTCATCAATATAGATGATGCCTTTTTCGGCGCGCGCCAAATCGTAATCAGCAGCCTGAACCAGCTTTAATAGAATATTCTCAACATCTTCTCCAACATAACCTGCTTCTGTCAAGCTAGTTGCATCAGCAATTGCAAAAGGAACATTTAATAAACGCGCTAAACTTTGCGCCAGAAAGGTTTTCCCGGAGCCGGTCGGTCCGATTAAACAAATGTTACTCTTCTGTAATTCGATATCATCATCAAATTGGTCGATAATGTTGATTCTTTTGTAATGGTTGTATACGGCTACAGCCAATGCTTTTTTTGCAGATGTTTGTCCGATAACATATTGGTCAAGCACTTCAAGTATTTCAGCCGGAGTAAGCATATTGATTGTTTCATGTTGACGATCAAATTGTTGCTCCGCTTGAATAATATTGCTACATGCTTCCACGCATTCATCACAAATATATACGTCCGGACCTGAGATGATTTTGTTCACTTCTTCATGTGAACGCCCACAAAATGAACAATAATACTTGTCCATATTGTTAGTAATGATACTCATACTTTATCTCCTTCTACTGCCCTCTTCTTATTCGATATGGTCAGTGTGATGATGTCAAAGAGGGGTTGCAAAATATAGTCTAAGCGTTGATGACCTTTGCAATCCCTCTTTGTCTTTAATTTATATAGTAATTATTTTTCTACAGCTGTGTCAACAATTAAGCTCATTGCTTTCTTCATCTTGATATCTGAAGTTAGCATATCGCCTGTTACAAAGCGTTTTACTTGTTCTGGATCCATATTGTATTGCTTCGCTAAATCAGCAACCTCTGCTTCGATTTCGCTATCTGTTACTGTCAAAGCTTCTGCTTTTACGATTGCTTCTAATACTAGATTAGTTTTAGTGCGTAATTCTGCTTCTTCAGCGTATTGAGCACGCAATGCTTCCGGATTTGAACCTGTAATTTGGAAGTACAAGTCTTCGTTAATGCCTTGACGCTTCAAGTTGTTCAAGAAATGTGATACTTGACGATTGATTTCTTCTTCGATCATGACTTGTGGTAAATCAACAATTTCAGCGTTTCCTACCGCTTGACGCAAAGCTAAGTCTTCAACGATTTCTTTTGCTGCTGCAACTTTAGATTCTTCTAATTGTACACGGATTTTGTTTTCTAATTCCGCCAATGTTTCTACTTCTTCATCAGCATCTTTAGCAAATTCATCATCCAATTCAGGCATTTCTTTTGCTTTTACTTCGTGAACTTTTACATTGAAAGTTGCTTCTTGTCCCGCTAAGTTCTCAGCATGGTACGTTTCAGGGAAAGTTACTTTAACTTCAACTTTATCACCGGCTTTAACGCCCACTAATTGGTCTTCAAAGCCCGGAATGAATGAGCCAGAGCCTAATTCCAATGAGTAGTTTTCGCCTTTTCCACCCTCGAATGCTTCTTCTCCTAAGAAACCTTCAAAGTCAATAACAGTTGTGTCACCTAATTCAGCCGCTGATTCTTTTACAACTAATTCAGCTAAACGTGCACGGCGTGATTCTAACTCCGCTTTTACATCCTCATCTGAAATTGTACGGTCTTGCTTTTCAACTGTTAAGTTTTTGTATTCACCTAATTTAACTTCCGGTTTCAACGTCACTTCTGCTGTTAGAACCCATGGTTGTCCTTTTTCCAAAGATTGGATGTCAATTTTTGGTTCTGCCACTAATTCTAATTCTGCTTCTTTGACTGCAGTTGATAAAGCTGTCGGCAATAAATAGTTTAATGCTTCTTCATACAGAGCACCTTCGCCGTATACATTATTGAATACTTGACGTGGCACTTTCCCTTTACGGAACCCAGGAACTGCAACGCGTTTTTGTACTTTCTTAAACGCTACATCTAAGCCTTTCTTTACGTCTTCTACCGGAATTTCAAACGTTAAAACTCCTGTATTTGCAGTTGATTTCTCAAATTTAGTTGTCATGTGTATTCCTCCACCACTATGTTATTTATTACATACCCAATTATCATAACGCAAACCGTTAATTTTGTAAATAATATTCACTCGAATTCGCGGATTTCTTTGCTAAAAAACGACTTTTTTTGCTCAAAAAAACAGGATTTATCAAAAACTTCATGCTTAAATTAAGTTTTCTTCTATACTTTATCTATAAAAATTGGTTATAATGGAAAGCAAGGAGTGAAGGATATGCTAAATTATCCAGCAGGTCATCGACCGATTCGAAATACTGCAAGTGAACGCACAACTGTCAATTATGGCAGTCGTGGTATGTCGCTTGAAGAACGACTTAATTTGAGCAATGAATATTATATGACGCGACAAATTGCTGTTATTCATAAAAAACCAACACCTGTGCAAGTGGTTAAGGTGGACTATCCTAAACGAAGTGCAGCACGTATTGTTGAAGCATATTATCGCCACGCTTCAACCACGGATTACAATGGTGTATATAAAGGCTATTATATTGATTTCGAGGCAAAAGAAACAACGAATAAAACGCGTTTCCCGCTCGCCAATTTACCGCAACATCAAATTGAACATATGCGGCAATGTGCACAGCAAGGTGGCGTTGTCTTTCTAATTCTTTCGTTTAAGGTACATCAAATTGTATTCTTGCTCCCGTTCAGCAAACTAGAGAACTATCTAGCCAATCCGAATAGGAAAAGTATTTCAATTCATTTTTTGGAAGAGCATGCCTATCAATGTCAACTAGGGCTATTCCCGCACATTGATTACTTAAAGGAAGTTGATAAATTACTACTCTCTTCCAATTCAGAAAGGAGCTAAACTATGGTTACCGGAAGCCGTATTGAACGCAAAAAATATGAGCAACAACAAGCCCATAAAAAAACTAAACATCGTCGTAAGAGGAACGCAAGAGGAGGCAACGGTAAGCGTTGGTTAAAACGTATTTTCACTTGGGCTGTCCTACTTGTTTTCTTAGCTGTGATTGGGGGGGCTGCTCTTTTCGGGTATTACGCGATGAATGCACCTACAATCTCGCAAAGTGACTTAATCGGTCAAGTATCCAGTAAAATATATGACAGAGAAAACAATTTAATTAAGGAATTGGGGGCACAAAACCGTGACTTAATGACAGTGGAAGAAATTCCCGATATTTTGCGACAAGCAGTTATCGCTATTGAAGATGCTCGCTTCTACCAACATAACGGGATTGATCCGATTCGTATTGGAGGGGCTTTGATTGCCAACTTGAAAGCGGGTTCGATTGCGCAAGGCGGAAGTACGATTACACAACAATTGGTGAAACTTTCTGTCTTCTCAACGGATTTCAAAGACCAAACGTTAGAACGTAAAGCCCAAGAAGCTTGGTTAGCTTTACAATTGGAACAACAGTACTCTAAAGATGAAATCTTAATGTATTATTTGAATAAATCTTTTTACTCGAATAATACGTATGGCGCCAAGACAGCAGCACGAACTTTCTTCAATAAATCATTATCTGAACTGACATTAGCCGAAGCCGCTTTATTAGCTGGAATGCCACAGGCACCTTCTGATTATGACCCTTATCGCTATCCTGAAGACGCCAAGCAGCGTCGTGATACCGTTCTGCAAGTCATGTTAGACCGTGGACTTATCACTCAGGCTGAACATGATTCAGCCGTTGCTCAATCAATTGAATCAATGATTGTCCCACTTAATTTAGGAACCATTACTCAAAAAGACCTGATGATTGACGCCTACTTAGATGTCGTTCATAAAGAAGTCAAAGAAAAGATGAATTTGGATATTTTTACAGATGGTATTGAAGTTTATACGAACTTGAATATGGCTGCTCAAGAGCACGTCTACAACACCGTAAACAACAATCCAGATATCCCCTTCCCTGACGATAAAATGCAAACCGCTGTTTCGATTGTTGATGTAACAAACGGTGAATTGCAAGCTGTTATCGGCGGACGGAAACAAGAAGTTTACTTAGGTTTGAACCGAGCAAACACCTTAAACCGTAGTGTCGGGTCAACAATGAAACCATTGGCGGATTATGGACCGGCATTTGAATACCTCAACCATTCAACCGGCACCCTCGTTATTGACGAGCCTTACCGCTACACAAATGGTGACGAGTTACAAAACTATGATTTCGAATTCAAAGGGAATATGACCTTGCGTGAAGCACTCGCAAGTTCTCGTAACATTCCAGCTTTGAAAATGTTACAAGCAGTCGGCATGGACAATTCCTATGCTTTCCTACAAAAATTAGGAATTACTATTACAAATAATGAGCGCAAAGCACTTGTTGAAGCAAACGCCATTGGCGGCGAGGTAACTCCTATTCAATTATCGGCCGCTTATGCTGCGATTGCTAATAATGGTGTCTACCACGAACCTTTCGCTGTCCGCAAAGTCATTACTACAAGCGGAACCGAACGAGAATTCAGTTCTCAACCTCAACAAGCTATGAAGGATTCTACTGCCTACATGTTGGTGGATATTCTCAAAGGTGTGCCGGGCAATTTTGCAGCGGGCGCACAAATTGACGGTATCTTCCACGCAGGCAAAACCGGTACGACGAACTACACCGCTGATCAATTAGCAAAACTTGGTTTAGACAGTAGCACTTACGCTGCTCCGGATGGCTGGTTTGTTGGTATTTCGCCACAATATGCCATCGCAACTTGGGTTGGTTATGACAATCCGTATGAGCCTGGTAACTATTTAACATTAGATGAAACACGTATCCCTCAACTTGTGTATGCAGATGCTATGAAATACTTAATGAGCAGGGTTCCAGTTGCTGATTGGAATTTACCGGCTTCTCTTTCAAAAGTAGAAATTGAAAAGTACACTAACCCGATTTTGTTGCCGGGAGATTACACTCCTGCTGAAGCGCGTTCAATTGAATTGTTCATTAAAGGAACGGAACCAAAAACGAAATCCACTGCATTCGGGCGTTATATTGCACCACCAACGAACTTCGATGCCGACTATAATGCCGAAACGAAAACAATTCGCGCAACTTGGGATCCAATTACAAGTTCCGGTCAATTTGAGCTAACATTGAATGGGGAGGTTATCTATACAGGAACGAATAATTCTGCCGAAATTCCTGCAACCGAGCTAAAAGACTACGAATTACGCTTAAGAATTGTGGACGGTAACAGTTCATCTGATGTGTTAGTTATTACAATTAAACTAACTGCTGAATCCAGTTCATCAGAATCCTCTACTGAATCAAGCTCAGAATCATTGCAACAACCGCTTGAACCTAACGGGGATAATAGTGGAGTGATTGCCCCACCGCCTTCTAATACAGACGAAGAGTAGTGACTCCACGCCCTTCCATACTTTGAGTAGAAAACTGATTAACGCAAATTAAACAAAGCAAGCTGTTTTTCGCCTATCAAAAGGAAAACAACTTGCTTTATTTTTTATTGTTTGAGTTTGTCAATCGCGGCTTCCAGTGTTTCTTCTGTCAGCATACCACGAATAATTTCAATAACTTTACCTTCTTTGTTAATTAAAACAGTAGTTGGCAATACGTTAGCACCAAACTTTAACATATTATTAAATTCGATATCGTAGTACACTGGCACTGTCAAGCCGATTTCTTCTACAAATGCTTGAACTTTTTCTTTTGTTTCACTGTTTTGACTCATTGTAGCATTCAACATAATGAAGTTGATTTCCTCACCGTGTTTGTCATAAGCCGCTTGGAAATGTGGCATTTCCGCACGGCAAGGCGGACACCAACTTGCCCAAATATTGAGGAGAATCGGTTTGTCAAACATTTCATTCAATTCATGCACTTTACCCTCACTATCTTCAAAAGTTGTGTTTAGCGATGGCTTCTCTGATGTTTCGGCAACGCTACTATCCCCTGATTCACTCATTGAACTGCTCTCTGAACTTTCTTCAGAAACAACTTCTACACTGGAACTCGATTCGCTACTTACGGTCGAAGTAGTATCATTTGCTTTCTGTTGCGATTGTTGATTCAAAATATACGTCGCAATCCCAAATAAGGCAACAATCCCTACTACCCATGCAATTATTTTTTTCATAAGAACCTCCTACTAATTAAACCAAGCCATTAAATGATCGTACCAACCAAATAATATCATAGTTCCTAATAAAATTAAAATACAAGCACTTATACGTTTAATGAGCGTAAGATGACGTTTCAATCCTGACAATGTTTGTTGTAAATCTTCCAACATGATGGCTGTCAAAATAAATGGAATGCCTAATCCAATGCAATAGCACAATAACATAAGCATCGATTGCCATAAATGCTCTGCCAGAAGCGCCTGTGTCATAGCAGTTGCCAGAAAGGTCCCTACACAAGGTGTCCAACTAATGGAAAAAACTATACCAAATATAAAGGCGTTCCCTTGAACTTGAGTGTTGGAATGTTTGAACGATAAACGTGATAATAAACGATTATCCAATAGAAAATCTATCCCTAACAAAATAATCCAAAGTCCCGACACAATCGTAATAAATCGGCGATGAACAAGTACAAATTGCCCAATTGAACTCACCAATAGATTCATCGCCAGAAAAATTGTAGTGAACCCGGTAACAAATAAAATAGCATTGACAAAGGCTTGCTTTTTATTCGTTGTACCATCCGAATTTCCGGTGAAGTACGCAATGTAAATCGGAATCATTGGCAATAAACAGGGTGAAATAAAAGTTAGTACCCCTTCTAACATTAGCAATACATATTGCATTCACTCATTCCTTTCTCTTTCCTAAAAAAAGCTACCGTCTTTGCGCGATAGCTTCTGTTAAGAGTCATTAAATTTGTTGATAAGCCTCTGTTAATTGAGGAACAATTTGCTTTTTGCGTGATACAACGCCCGGCAATGAAATTTGATGTTCGATAACAGGTTGCTTAAATGCTTTCTCGATAGCAGTCGTGTCTTCCCCTACTATCAAAGCAAAAGAGTCGCTCTCCAATACATCCGTTACCACAAGAACAGATAACGCCAAATCACTACTTGCTAATTCCGCTGCCATTTGCGCCAAAATATCTTCCTTGCGCGCCAATACATCGTCAAATCCGATGGCGTTTACTTGACCGATACGCACTTGATGCCCGTTCATCTCGAACAATTTAGAATCCAAATTAAGTAATTCATCTACTGTTTTAGTCGCTAAATTAGTACCTGCCTTTAGGAGCTCCAATCCGTACTCTTGCAAGGAAACTTCCGCCAATTTCGCTAATTCGTGAGCAGCATCAATATCTACACCTGTACAAGTTGGAGATTTGAACAAAAGTGTATCCGAGATAATCGCAGATAACATTAATCCAGCCATTGCTTTAGGGATATCGAATTGGTGCTCGTTAAACATCTTATATAATACAGTTGCTGTACAGCCGATCGGCTCGCAACGATAGTAAAGTGGTTGAGCAGAATTGAAGCCGATACGGTGATGATCAATGACATAATCCACTGTCACTTCATTTAAGTCTGCTACAGATTGCACGGGTTCATTATGGTCAACCAAAGCGACATTTGCCACTTCGTTGGCAACCGTTGTTACAACTCGCGGTGCTTCAACTTGGAATTGTTCCAAAGCAAAAGCTGTTTCTTCGTTCACTTCTCCCAATGCTACCGGCTCAGATTCATGCCCCAATTTTTCTAAGAAAAAGCTCATTGCAATCGCTGAAGCAATCGTATCCGTATCAGGATTTTTGTGTCCAAAGACTAAATATTTCGACATAGTTAATAGTTCCTCCTAATGTGTCTTCTATCTCTAATAGTATAATCGAAAGTACAAGGTGTTTCAAGGATTCAAACTTTATTTCACAAATACTGCTTGTAAACCGGTAAAAAAGGTGCTGAGAATAAATGCAGCTAAAACATTAAATAAGATTCCTCCACTCAACGCTTGAATCATTGTAAGTGCAATAAATAACATGCCCCAAAGTAACATAAAATGCATCACTACTTTATAAGCAACCGCCGCCGTAGATTCTCGCCAATAAACTCGTAATCCGTCAATTGCCCCAATCAATATTGGAAACATTAAGGAGTCATATCGAAACGGTTGATTTAGGAGAATGCCAATCGCGCCTGATATAAAAACCATCCCACCTGCAACACTAACGCCTCTTTTTGCACTACGAAAGAACAATTTGAACGAATCGCTCATCTATCCTACTTCCTTTCAATTCATTTAATCGTTATATTTGCACCACGGCGTCTAAGCACTTTGAAAGACTGACCTCTAATTCCACGCAAAAAATATCCGCCCAAACACATGAACAATATGCCAAAGAAAAAAGCACAGAAAATGCATATAAATTTGGATAATTGGCATCAATGATCAGCGTGTAAAAAATAAAGTACTAATTAAGAGATTGAGTAATCCTGTTATGAAATTCCACAGTAGCGCAAAAAATCTTATCAGTACTCCTTTTTTGTGTGAGATTTCAATTCTTTTAATGGTGTTTGTTCCGATTTACACATTTAAATAACCTTTATAAGAATCCGTTTCTAATATGCGTTTTGCATTTGCGACGCGCTCCGGTGTTGGTGGTTCAATACCTTCCAAGCGGTATTTAATCCCGAGTGCTTCGTACTTGTAGACACCTAATTTGTGGTAAGGTAATACTTCAAACTTCAAGACATTTGATAATGTTTTGACGAAGGCGCTGAGACGAATTAAATACTCATCAAAGTCTGTCCGTTCAGGGACAAGTACATGACGAATCCAGACCGGCTGCCCGACTTCTGACAAGTAATTGGCCATATCAATAATATTCTCGTTTGGATGCCCGGTTAATTTACGATGTCCCTCACTGTCGATATGTTTTAAGTCGAATAAGATGAGATCGGTGTACTTCAATAATTCTTCAAATTTGCTGAAAAAAGGTTCCTTTCTAGTAAAAGGAGCACCGCAAGAATCCAAACAAGTGTTAATGCCATTCTCTTTACATAATTTGAAAAACTCAATGAGAAAGTCTACTTGCAATAGAGGTTCGCCGCCGCTGACGGTTACCCCGCCTTTTTTGCCCCAAAATTCTTGATATTGAATCGCTTGATCAAATAATTGTTGCGGTGTATATTCTTGTCCGCCACCCATACTCCAAGTATCGGGGTTATGGCAGAATTCGCAACGCATGCGGCATCCTTGCATGAATGTGATGAAACGAATTCCCGGTCCGTCGACGGAACCAAAACTTTCTGTTGAATGGACATGTCCGATAATCTCGCTCATGGGTCCACCTCCTTGATTTAGTTAATTATATTGTACCGCTTTCATCATGTTTTTTCAATGTGTTGCGGCAGGTTTCGTTGTAAGTTTACGGTAAAAAGAGAGGCGGAGGTCGTTATGTCCCCTGCCTCTACTTTGAATGGCTAATTTGTATAGTAATTACATTTGGCTATGCATTGTACGATTGATAACATCTAATTGTTGCTCGCGTGTTAATTTGATGAAGTTAACTGCGTAACCAGATACACGAATTGTTAATTGTGGATAGTTTTCTGGGTGTTCCATCGCATCTAACAATGTATCGCGGTTGAAGACGTTAATGTTTAAGTGGTGACCGCCTTTTTTGGAGTAACCGTCCAACATCATTGCCAAGTTCTCTTGTTGTACTTCTTCTTCACGTCCTAATGCTTTCGGAATGATTGAGAAGGTGTTAGAGATTCCGTCTAATGCATATTCATAAGGTACTTTAGATACTGAAGCTAATGATGCTAAAGCGCCTTTTGTATCACGACCGTGCATTGGGTTTGCTCCCGGTGCAAACGGTTCGCCTGCACGACGTCCGTCAGGTGTGTTTCCTGTTTTCTTACCGTAAACAACGTTTGAAGTAATCGTTAAGATTGAAGTTGTATGTTGTGCATCACGGTAAGTTTTGTGTTTCTTAACTTTGTTCATGAATGACTTCAATAAGTTAACCGCAATTTCGTCTACACGGTCATCGTTGTTACCGTATTTAGGGAAGTCGCCTTCTGTTTCAAAGTCAACAACGATACCATTTTCATCACGGATTGTCTTAACTTTTGCGTACTTGATTGCTGAAAGTGAGTCAGCCGCTACTGAGAATCCGGCAATACCTGTCGCCATTGTACGAACGATATGTGTGTCATGTAGCGCCATTTCGATACGCTCATAGCTGTATTTATCGTGCATGTAGTGGATGATGTTCAATGTGTTCAAGTATAGTTCTGCTAACCATTCCATCATGTCTTCGAAACGTTCCATTACTTCGTCGTAATCTAAGTATTCTGACGTGATTGGTTGGTATTTAGGACCTACTTGTGCTTTAGATTTCTCATCGATACCACCGTTGATTGCGTATAGTAAAGCTTTCGCTAAGTTCGCACGGGCACCGAAGAATTGCATTTGCTTACCAACTTTCATCGCTGATACACAGCAAGCAATCGCATAGTCGTCACCGTAATTAGGACGCATTACTTCGTCGTTTTCATATTGAATCGCTGATGACTCGATCGACATTTTAGCTGCGAAAGTCTTGAATCCGTCCGGTAATTGTGGTGACCATAATACTGTCAAGTTTGGTTCCGGCGCTGGTCCTAAGTTAGATAAGGTGTGCAAGAAGCGGAACGAGTTCTTAGTAACTAATGGACGTCCGTCTAAACCTACTCCGGCAATTGATTCTGTTACCCAAGTTGGGTCGCCTGAGAACAATTCATTGTATTCCGGTGTACGTAAGAATTTAACTAAACGTAATTTCATTACGAAGTGGTCCACTAATTCTTGAGCTTCCTGCTCTGTAATACGACCTTCTTTCAAATCGCGCTCGATGTAGATGTCTAAGAATGTAGACGTACGTCCTAGTGACATTGCTGCACCGTTTTGCTCTTTGATTGCTGCCAAGTAACCTAAGTATAACCATTGGAAAGCTTCCTTAGCTGTTGTTGCCGGCTTAGAAATATCGAATCCGTAAATCTTACCTAATTCTTTCAATTCTTTCAATGAACGGAATTGTTCAGATACTTCCTCACGCAATTGGATAATGTCATTAGACATTGTACGAGAACCGATGTTGTTGTAGTCTTTAACTTTTTCTTCCATTAAGCGGTCCACACCGTACAAAGCAACACGACGGTAGTCACCGATAATACGTCCACGTCCGTACGCATCCGGTAAACCAGTGATAACGCCTGATTTACGAGCGGCACGCATTTCCGGAGTATACGCATCGAATACACCTTGGTTATGTGTTTTACGATATTCAGTGAAAATGTGAGAAACTTCCGGATCAACTTCGTAACCGTACGCTTTAGCTGCTACTTCCGCCATACGGATACCACCTAATACTTGCAAACCACGTTTGAATGGCTTGTCAGTTTGGAAACCTACAACAGTTTCTAAGTCTTTGTTCAAGTAACCTGGTCCGTGTGATGTAATTGTCGACACAACTTTTGTATCTTGATCTAATACGCCGCCTGCTTCACGCTCTTGCTTATTCAAATCCATTACTTGTGCCCAAAGAGTAGTTGTTGCTTCAGTAGGACCTGCTAAGAAAGAATCATCTCCTTCATACAATGTGTAGTTTTGTTGAATGAAGTCTCTGACGTTAATTTCTTCTTTCCATTTCTTACCCTTGAATCCTTGCCATTGTTCCATTTATAAATTCCTCCTTTGTAAAATTCCTCACATAAGTGACTAGAACAACTTTTACATGTTCATTATAACACAATCTTACGTGAATGCAAGTATTTTATTTAGAAAAATTATCAAAAAACACGATTAAATAAGGAATCTAATCGTTTTCAAAAACTTTCATAACTTTGTGAAAAAGTTCGTTCTGTATCAATTCTGTATTAAATTACGCGCCTTCCTGTATTGGTACATATAACAGAAACCTTATCAAATAAGCATTTAATTCCGCTCCGTCTGGTGTAGTCCTAATTCGAATTCTGCTGGTCCACTCCCTTTTCCGCTGAAAAATCACAAACTTTCTAAGCAAAAAGAATCCATTTTCACTGGGAAAATGGATTCGTGTGATTAGCCTAGCGGCGAAATATATAAATCAAGCACATTGCCTAACTTGTTCAGTTCCGGTAGTGTCGAACCGTTGGATAAGCGTTCGGTTAATGGAATGTCAGTCGTGTTCAAAGCAAGGACAAAACCGGTATCCCCGATAATATGAACAGTTTCGCCACCATTCGGTAAAGCAACGATTTGTTTCATGTAATGTGGATTGGATTTCAATTCTTTCAAGACGAGAATCCCGCGACTTCCTCTGCCGAGTTCGGAAACGATGTCAACATCGAATCGCTTCACATTTCCTCGCTGAGTTAAAGCGAATAATTGTGGGCGTTTCAATTCGCTATGAAAAACTTGTCCGCTCACTAATTCATCGTCGTCTTTCAATTTAACGGCAACGACGCCTTGTGCTTTCAAACCTAGTTCGGAAACCAAACTTAAATCGTAACGCAAAGCATAGCTGCGGCGTGTAATCAATACAACTTCATAACGTGCACTTGTGTCCACTTCATGAACGGCAATCACTTCGTCTACATCGGATTTCAGCTTCATGGCGGTCATTGTTTTTGTCTTATAGCTTCGGTAAGTGGTAAACTGATCAACCGGCGTTTGCTTAATCATCCCTGAACGTGTCATAAAGACGAGATTTCGGTTGGTTTGCTCTGCCAAATGCACGGCAATGACACGCTCACCGTCAACGAGTTGATAGTGTTGTGACAGATGTGTTCCCATATCCTTCCAGCGAATATCCGGCAATTCATGCACCGGCAAATGAATGTAATTCCCCTTCGTCGTCAAAATAATCATCGCATCATGCGTACTCAATTCCCGAACAAAAACAGGATAATCGAACTCCCGCAGTCCCAGTTCGGTGACTTCGGAAGACGTAAACGAACGCATGCTGGTGCGCTTAATATAACCCTCTTTGGTCACAGACACATAGACTTGCTCTTCCGGAATTAACACATGCGTTTCAATCGTCAAATCTTGCACTTCAGCTTCAAGTTGTGTCCGACGTGGCGAAAGAAACTTCTTCTTGATTGCTTTCAATTCATTGATTAAGACTTTATTCAACACAATCTCACTCGCCAAAATATTCTCGTACATCAAAATCCGCTCATTCAGCTCGAATTTCTCTTGCTGTAAAGCCGTAATGTCCGTATTCGTTAAGCGATATAATTGCAAGGAAACAATCGCTTCCGCCTGCTCTAATGAGAATTCAAACTCACTGACCAAGTTTTGCTTGGCGTCGGCCTTGTTCTCACTGCGACGGATTGTGGCGATTACTTCATCAAGAATCGAAACGACACGAATTAACCCGTCAACAATATGCAAACGTTTCTGATCATGCTTCAAATTGTAGGACGTTCTACGCGTGAGGACGTCTTTCTGGTGAGCGATATACGCTTCCAGAATTTGAATGAGACCTACCAGCATCGGACGGCGTTCGTTGATTGCCACCATGTTGAAGTGATAGTTCACTTGCAAATCCGTGTGCTTAAAGAGATAATTCAAGATTCCGTTGGCATCGACTTCACGCTTCAATTCCACGACGACACGTACGCCGTTGCGGTCGGATTCATCGCGCACATCGGCAATCCCTTCAATCTTGCGTTGAATACGAATATCGTCCAAACGTTGAATCAGTTTCGCCTTGTTCACTTCGTACGGCAACTCGCTGACGACAATTTGACTCTTGCCGCCCTTTAAATTCTCAATGTTGGTAACCGAACGGACGGTTATTTTGCCTTGACCGGTTTCGTATGCTTTCTGAACTTCCTTAATTCCTTGAATAATCCCGCCCGTTGGAAAATCAGGCGCCTGGATAAACTGCA
This sequence comes from Aerococcaceae bacterium NML190073, assembly GCA_026131555.1. Classification (GTDB taxonomy): domain Bacteria; phylum Bacillota; class Bacilli; order Lactobacillales; family Aerococcaceae; genus Abiotrophia. Next base: position 73,681 of record JAMXJH010000004.1, read on the forward strand.
TAATATCCGCTAAAGTGTAACGCTTATGCGATAACATGTGCACAACCGCATCGATGACTTCCGCCAAATTATGCGGTGGAATTTCGGTAGCGTAACCTGCAGATATCCCGGTCGCACCGTTGACCAATAAATTCGGGAAACGTGCCGGCAACACTTGCGGTTCTTCCGCCGTATCATCAAAGTTCAAGATGAAATCAACCGTTTCCTGCTTCAAATCACTTAATAATTCAGAAGCAATCGGCGATAAACGAGCTTCCGTATAACGCATTGCCGCCGCCGGGTCACCGTCCATACTACCATTGTTCCCGTGCATATCAATGAGCGGTTCGCGCAACTTCCAATCTTGGCTCATGCGTACCATCGCTTCATAAACAGACGAATCACCGTGCGGATGATAATTCCCGATGACGTTTCCGACGGTTTTGGCAGATTTACGATACGCATTGTCATGCGTATTGCGCTCCTGGAACATCGCAAAAAGTATCCGCCTTTGAACCGGCTTCAAACCATCGCGAATATCCGGCAATGCCCGGTCTTGAATAATGTATTTAGAATAGCGTCCGAAACGATCGCCAATGACATCGGCAAACGTCAATTCTTCAATATGTTCTTGTACCATTCGCTCTCACCTACTCTCCAAACAAACTGAATTGCCCGTCTTCTTCAACGAATAATTCAATCGCCTGCTCTTGTTGCTGTAATAATTGTTGGGTCTTATCGGGCGATGTTGTACCGGTCGCTTGCATTAAGACATCATCGGTTTCGTCCAAAGTGAAACTCACATGGCGCTCAATCCAACGGCGGCGTGGTTCAACTTTATTCCCCATCAATGTCGTCACCCGTCTTTCGGCACGGGCGGCATCATCAATCGTCACACGAATTAACAAACGCGTTGCCGGATTCATCGTTGTATCCCACAACTGGTCGGCATTCATTTCCCCCAAACCTTTGTATCGTTGCAAAATATACCCTTTCCCGACTTGTTTGATTTTGGCATCGAGTTCATCTTCCGTCCATGCGTACTCCACGACTGCCTTTTTGCCGGAGCCTTTGGAAATCTTGAAGAGTGGTGGCATCGCTAAGTATACCTTACCCGCTTCCAACAACGGCTTCATATAACGGTAGAAGAACGTCAATAACAATACTTGAATATGCGCCCCGTCGGTGTCCGCATCGGTCATGATAATGACTTTATCATAGTTGACAGACGCTAAGTCGAAATCCGCTCCCACACCGGCACCGATGGTATAAATCATCGTGTTAATCTCTTCGTTCTTCAGAATATCTTGCATCGACGCCTTCTCAGTGTTAATGACTTTTCCACGCAATGGCAAAATCGCCTGAAACTGACGGTCACGACCCAACTTCGCAGAACCGCCCGCCGAGTCCCCTTCGACCAAGTACAACTCATTGCGCGATGCGTCGCGCGACTGTGCTTTCGTTAATTTGCCCGATAACAAACGTTCTTGCTGTTGCTTCTTCGCACCGGAACGTGCCGCATCTCTGGCTTTACGCGCCGCTTCGCGTGTTTCCCTCGCCTTAATCGCCTTGCGCAAAATCATTTGACTGAAATTACCGTTCTCGTTCAAGTAGAAGGTCATCCGTTCATAAACGAAGTTATCGACCATCGCACGCGCTTTCGGCGTGCCCAATTTCTCCTTTGTTTGCCCTTCGAACTGCAAATATTGTTCCGGAACACGTAACGACAGCACCGCCGCCATTCCTTCACGCACATCGCTGCCTTCCAAATTCTTGTCTTTATCCTTCAATAAACCGACTTTGCGCCCGTATTCATTGAAGGCTTTGGTAATACCGGTCTTCATGCCGACTTCGTGGCTTCCGCCTCCCGAAGTACGGACATTATTGGCAAAAGAAAGAATCGTTTCCGAATAGCCGTCATTGTATTGCATGGCAAAATCAATCTCGAAGCCGTCCACTTCTCCGGAAAAACTTGCCACATCGCCCAGGACGTCTTTCTCCTCGTTTAAGTATTGAACGAAATCTTCCAAACCTTTCGTGAAGTGGAAACTTTCTTGATAATCCGTGCGTTCATCGGCAATATCAATGGTTAATTCTTTCAACAAATAAGCAGACTCACGCAAACGCTCGGCAATCGTTTCGATATTGATGCTGGCGTGCCCGAAAATTTGCGTATCCGGCATGAAATGCACTGTTGTGCCATGCGCAGATTTACTGCTTGCCTTCACTTTCGTCAACTGGGTAGCGGGTTCGCCGCCATTTTCAAAGCGCATGTGGTATTTGTAACCGTCACGTTCGACTTCGACTTCCAACCAGCTCGATAAGGCATTGACGACGGAAGCCCCTACCCCGTGTAAGCCACCGGCTGACTTGTATCCGCCTTGACCGAACTTACCGCCGGCGTGCAACACGGTAAAGATGACTTGAATCGTCGGCACACCGCTGGCATGTAAACCGACCGGCATCCCGCGCCCGTTATCGCGCACCTTAATACTGCCGTCCTTGAGAATCGTCACTTGAATATGTGACGCAAAACCGGACAGCACTTCATCGACTGCATTATCGACAATTTCGTACACCAAATGATGTAAACCGCGTTGGTCAGTCGAACCGATATACATACCCGGACGCTTACGAACCGCCTCTAATCCTTCCAAGATTTGAATGGCATCATCATTATAGTTATTTAATAAATCTTCCTTAGCCAATAAATTTCACCTCTTAATCAGTTCCTTTAACTACCCTATCATAGCAAAACTAAGCATTGACAGCAAATAGAAATGTGTCAAGTAGACAAACACTCCGCCTTTATACACTCTCTACTTTCTTCGCTTTCTGTTGGATACTCCGCACATATTCTATCATTATCATATGGTTTTGGCTATTCCGATAGCGGTAATTCGGTAGCAAAATAATGAATTTACCATACCACTTTCTCTGATTTCATGGTACACTATTCGAGTAATATGCAAGGAGGTTAACATGATTTATCACATCTTACTGGTTATCGCGGCTTATTTAGCCGGTTCTATCCCGACAGGTGTCTGGTACTCGCGTCACAAACACGCCGTCGATGTCAGAGAACTTGGAAGTGGCAATAGTGGCGCAACGAATATCGGACGTAACTTCGGCTTTAAGGCAGCCGTTTTTGTTTCGGCAATCGACGTCTTGAAGGGATGGATTCCCGTTCTGATTGCCAAAGCGCTGTTTGCCAACGAACCCGCCGTCATAATGGCAGTCGCCATCGCTTGCGTCATCGGACATGCGCACCCGCTTTTTGCCCATTTCAAAGGTGGCAAAATCGTCGCAACATCGATCGGTGTCCTCTTAGGATTTCATTTCTGGATTGGATTGGGGATGGTCTTGGTTTTCGCAACATTATTGTATGTAACGAGCACCGTCAGCCTGTCGAGCATGATAAGCTATACCTTAACCGCTCTTTACTTGTTGCTGACGCAGACGGAACGCATTTACGGTATCGGCTTTCTATTGATTGCCCTCTTCATGATCTATCGCCACCGCGAGAACATCGCCCGCCTACTCAACGGCACGGAAAAACGGATTAAATTCGGGTTGCGAAAACCCGAATAGGCACTCCATTCGCCTATTATTCAGTGACACAACAGAAGTTGTGTCGCTATTTTTTTGTGCATTTCAATCTCACGTAAAGGGAAGTCCATTCATTTACTCAATGATTCGGTGTCGCTAATATTTCAGGCAGGTCATTCGGTTTCCGGACAATCTGCCTAGAGCGCTAGGGAACTCAAACTGTTTTCGGTTTCTGCTCCCTAACGCTCAGGGGAAGGAAAAACTTTATGTTTTGTGCTCCCTAGCGCCCAAGGCAAGAAAAAACTTTGTGTTTTGTGCTCCCTAGCGCTCAGGGGAAGAAAAAACTTTATGTTTTCTGCTCCCTAGCGCTCAGGGGAAGGAAAAATTCGATGTTTTCTGCTCCCTAGCGCCCAATGCAATGAAAAACTTTGTGTTTTGTGCTCCCTAGCGCTCAGGGGAAGGAAAAATTTGATGTTTTTTGCTCTCACGGGCGTGCAGGAACCCAAACATTTCTCCGGGCGACTTCCCACTATACGAAAACAGCCGCCCCCTAATAGATAATGATAAGCCTCCCATTCATTAGATACCATATCTAATAAATGAGAGGCTTTAGTGTCTTTAATTAGGGGCGTACTCAAAACACAATGTACATCGGTCATTCACCTTGAGGTTTATTCGGTTTCCATTCGACAATGGGAATCTCAATGTCATCGTAGTGCGCATTCTGCGCGGCTTGTTCCTGTCTGCCTTGGAAACGACGCAATTCCTGTTGCGCTTCTTGAACTGTTCGGATATTCTTTTTCTCCCAAGAAAGCAGAATTTTGTCGATATATTTCAAGCTAATCGCTTGATGAATGACCGCTTCTTTGAGCGCTAAGCGAATCAAATCCGGCTGATAACTATCCATTACGAGCCATTGATTGATTGTCTCCAGTTCAATCGGTGTCAGCACACGCCCGAACTCGCGTTCAAATGTCCGAACCAGTTGAGCGGCTTCATTCGTCGGCATGGTCATTGCCGACGGCTGCATCTTCGGTTGTTTCGCCAAGGATAATTGCTTATCCAATTGCTCGAACAACGGACGCAGTGTGAAATGATCGCGCTTAGTCCCGTCAGAGTGCGTCACCAACTCGATGGCTAAATATTCTTTCATCATCAATTGGTTCATATGCTCCATAATCGTCATCGTATCCCAGCCCAAATCTTTAGAGATGGCATCCATTTCATCAATCGGCTGCGATGACAATTGCGATAACAGATATGTCACTAAGACGAATTCTTCGGCAGTCAACTTCAAGTCGCTATACCGCTTGAATAATACATTGGGGATTGACGTGCTCCCCATTTTTAGCCAATCATACAGATTGCTCTGCATAAGATCCCTCCTCCGTGCAAAATAAGGCTGGCTCTTAATGCCAGCCTCTGTATCAATTATGTGTTATGGATAAATACGATTCAATAAACGTGGGAACGGCGATGTTTCACGAATATGCTCAATACCACTTAACCAAGCAACGGTACGTTCCAAGCCGATGCCAAATCCTGAATGTGGAACCGAACCGTATTTACGTAAGTCCAAATACCAGGCATATGCTGCCGGCTCCAAGCCGAATTTCTCAATGTTGGATGCCAATACATCGTAATCGACTTCACGTTCAGAACCTCCGATAATTTCCCCGTAACCTTCAGGCGCAATCATGTCCGCACATAATACCGTACGTGGATCTTCCGGATTCACTTTCATGTAGAACGGTTTGATATCTTTCGGATAATTCGTAATAAAAATCGGTTGCTCATATTGGCTCGCAATAAAGGTTTCATGTGGCGAACCGAAGTCGTCGCCCCACTTGATGTCATCGAAGCCATTTTGTTCCAACAACGCAATCGCATCGGTGTACGAAATACGTGGATACGGTAATTGCGTATATTTCTTCAATTGTTCCACGTCACGATTCAATGTTTTCAATGCTAATTCACAGTTATCAATCACGCTTTGAACAAGGTAAGCAACGTATTTCTCTTGAACTTGCAAGCTTTCTTCATGCTCCACGAATGCCATCTCCGGCTCCATCATCCAGAACTCGATTAAATGACGGCGCGTCTTAGATTTCTCCGCACGGAAAGTCGGTCCGAATGAGAAGACTTTGCCGAATGCCATGGCAGCTGCTTCCATGTATAATTGCCCGCTCTGTGACAAAAAGGCATCTTCATCGAAATATTTCGTATGGAACAATTCCGTTGTGCCTTCCGGCGCACTACCTGTCAAAATCGGCGGGTCCACCTTGATGAAGCCTTCTTTTGCCATAAATTCATACGTCGCACGAATAATTTCGTTACGAACGGTTAGAATGGCGTGTTGTTTCGAAGAACGTAACCATAAGTGGCGGTGATCCATTAAGAAATCTGTTCCGTGTTCCTTCGGTGTAATAGGGTATTCATGGCTTTCTCCGACCACTTCAATCCCTTCCACCAATAATTCATAACCTAATGCTGAACGTGTGTCCGCTTGGATTTTGCCGGTAACACAAATGCTCGTCTCTTGGTTCAATCCTTTAGCTAATGTGAACACTTCTTCCGGCACATCGTTCTTAACAACAATCGCTTGGAAATAAGCCGTTCCGTCACGTAATTGCAGAAAGGCAATCTTACCGCTGCTCCGCTTATTCGTTACCCACGCATTGATTTTGACTGTTTGATCCAAATAGTCTGCCGCTTGGCGCATTGTAATTGTATCCATAGTTCCTCCCAAAGTTTTCTTAAATATTCTCAATTTTCTCAATCCACTCACCGTTTGTTGCGTTTAAGTAGTAATAGGTGAGCGTCCCGTTGGCGTTTTTGAATGTGACTTCCCATACGGGTTTGTCATCCATAATGCCTAACCTAGCTTGTAAGATTTTGTGTGGATTTACATCTCCTTTAGCTATCGAAATGGCATCTTCTTCGGAAATAATGTCGTTCGGCGTGTAATACTGCGCTTTGCCGCCGTCTCTTGCGATAATAGCGTAGCGTTCCTGTCCGTCCTTATCTTCGAAAAATAAACTGAAATAAGTCTGGTCAATCGTTACCCAATAGAAGCGTTTAACAGACTTTACAGGGTAGTCATATTCAACCAATTTAACTGCTTCGGATTCTGCCTGACTGATTTTTGTTTGACTTTGCCAGAAAAGCCATGTGAAACATAATAGCAACAGCAAACAAATAAAGGTCAAAATCGATACCGTTTTACGATTCACTTATAGAACCCCCTTCTCCAAATCTAATTCGCTAACTATCATACCATACTTTTCGTTATTTTACTCCATTATCTCGAAATTTATTGTGGTTTGAACCAACTCACGAAACTCATTGGAATAGTATTTCGTGTACACACGTTCGTCAAATAAATAGACTTGCGTCACATGGAAGTAATCGTGAATATACTGTACTAATTGCTGGAAGTCGCGGCACATTTTTGGCAGTAATAGTGAGTGGAATAATTGTGTATTCGGCTCTTGAACTTCTCCGGCTATTGCTTGAATCTTGCACGAGGTGAAGGACACAAACGGTAACGTTTGGACAATCACCGAAGTCGCGACACCTTCAAGTGACCAATTGGATTCCATGACATGATGACGTTGAACGATCACAATGCTTCTCGGCTCCGTTTCCGCACGACGCTTGACCTTGCGTAAACTACCGCTCACTCCCTGCGCGAATACCATGTAACCTTCAATGCTCGAACAAGCGCGGTACAATTGCATCAGCATTTGCTTGTTCGTCGCAAAAATAACGATATGCGACGCTAATTCATCTTTGAAATCTTGAATGAAACTGACGATAGAGGCAATGTATTGTGCGCTTTCTCGTGGCAATTCAATGTAACTCAACGGAACTTGCACTGTAATCGGTTGGTCGAAATGCGTATCCGGTAATAAATGGTAGTGGAAGCCGTCTAAATCCAGTTGTGCAAATAGCCCCGTAGATTGCAAGTAACCATAATTCCCGTTGCTTAAGAGTAATGTCCGTCGATGACGCTCTAACCACTGTTTATATTTAGGCGGCAAGACGAATGTGCACTTAGACAGGCGCACGTTCAAATACTGCTCTTGTAAACATTGAGCATAAATATTCCAATAAGTAGACGCTGCTGACACATTAGCAAACTCGCGAATGTGACGGCATAACTGGTAGATTTGGCGGCAGTCACCTTCTTCCAGAACCAGTTGAATTTGTTTCGTCTGTTCCATTTGGCTATTGAATGCTTGAATGGCTTCCATTACCTTTTGCAAGTAATCGGTGATTTTTGCGTGGTGACTTGACGTCTTCGGGATACAATAATCCAACAAATCCAATTCCGCCATCGTTAAGTCCGACTGCTTGAGAATGTCGTTCGTGTACATCAGTAAATGGTGTACTGCTTCATTGACTTGTTCCCCGCTTGCCAGCAAGGCTTCGAACTTCAAACTGCTCGATAAGAAACGAATTCGCTCACCCATCAGCTTAAATTTCGTAAACCATTCGCTGACAGAAAAATAAGTCGTAGCTAATTCGTGTAATGCATGCGTAACAGGTCCTAAATCCAATACAATCAATTGCCGTTCGAGTAAGGATTCTCGTTCAATTAACACCGGCAAGCTGTCCATCGTTGTCAACAAATAATGCGCCTGTTGTACGCGTTTAATCGCTTCATGGTAACTGGTGTGTGAACTGAACTGATTCGCTTCAGCAACGTATTTGCGCAGGATACTGTTAATCGTCAGTAATTCTGCATTCAGTTGCGCTAAATTCGTATCTGTCGCATATGACTGCCAATAAATGATAGCGGCAATTGTAATGAGTTCTAATTGTGTCAACTGTTCAACATCCACTTTTAATAATAGCTCACGAAATGCTTTTTGGTGTAAATAATAATCGGATGTACGCAGTATTCTGATTTGATCGGCAGGCAAACACCGACGGACATGCATCAACTGTTCTTCCGAATGACACATAATCAGAAACGGACACGAATGCTTGCCTAATTGTGTGACCAATGCTAATTGTTGTTCCAAAGTGAAAGGACGTGCTTGATGTTCTACAACTAAATGTGTGTTAGAACGCCATAAATCCAATAAATACTCGGCTTGCTTTTGAGTATATTGACTCAGTACGGGCATATCTTTGCTTGGTGATACGCTCTGGATACGTGCCGGTGGCGTTTGTAACAGAAATTGCTTGGCATGTTTCAGCATATATTTCTCTTGGTTCGCCAACTGGTTCAAGTACGGCATCAATTCAATGCGTGTCGCAAACGGTAAGTTGTCTGCACGCGTTGCTATTTCGTGCAAAATATATGCCGTTATTTCCGCATCTGCCAACGCATCATGGGCATTCTCAAAAGGAAGGCGCAAATAGTTTGCTAAATCCGTCAAATTGAAACCTGTTGCTTCCGGTAAGAAAATTTTGGCTAATTTTACTGTGTCGAAGCCTTCCGGATTGAATTCGTACTTGCCGAATTCATAGAAATAATTACGCAGAAACGTCAAGTCGAATGCTAAATTATGGGCAACAAAGAAGCAATCTTTCAGACGTTGATACCATAAACCTAATACTTGTTGAAAAGTGGGTGCTTTGGCTACTTTCTCTTGAGTAATGCCGGTTAATTGTACGATTTGGGGTGGGATATTTATTTCCGGGTTAATCAACATTGAATGGCGAGCTGTGATGACACCATTCTCGACGATGACAGCTGCAATCTGAATGATTCGGTCACCGTCCAAACTGTTTGGACCCGTTGTTTCAATGTCAACAATGGCAATTTTGTCTAAAGACATCTATTGTCACCTCCTTCATTTAGTATTGATTGATCTGTGCTAGAATAGCTTCCGAACGGTTAGCCAATTTCCCTTCAACAACTTGTTGTTCAATGTCGGCAAGTAATTGTCCGATGACGGCTCCGCCCTGCTTCATCTGTAAATAATCCATCAAAATCTTACCGTTCACCGCTAATTCTTTCCGAGATTGAATCGGTAAATCGGCTTTCATTTGTAATACATTCGGTTGGTAGTTATATTTTCTGGCTTGCTGCCAGTCGGCAACTAATGCCAGTAATGCTTCATCGTGTTGATAAACGAACCACGCATCAATCGCTTGTTGTTCATATGCTTGCTGGATGCGCAATAGAGCTTGAACCTCTTTAATGAACTGGTTGCTGTGCGTCCACACTCGCAAAAAGCGCTCAACTTGTTCAACATTGAGCGTTTGTACAAGGAATGCCCACATCAGACGCTCATCTCGAGGGAGGGCAGCTTGTAATAGAGGGCGAATCTTATCAGATAAACCCGATACCACCTGTTCTAAAGGCAATTTGTCCAAAAGCGGCGCAAATTCCGGTAAGTGAACTGCCAATTCGGATTCCACTAGAAGCGGCAATGCCTCCAACACATAATCTCCGATTAGAAACTTAGTCAATTCCACGCGAATCCGTTCTGTTGAAATCAATTGAAGACGTGGTGCTAACTGTTGAATGGCAGTCATTGTTTCCGATGCAATTTGGAAACCTAACTGGCTGGCGAAACGAATCGCACGCATCATTCGTAGCGCATCTTCATCGAAGCGTTCATACGCCACGCCTACCGCACGAATCATTTTTGCTTCCAAATCGGCAACACCATTATGGTAATCAAGTAGTTTACCGTTTTTGCTAAGGGCGAGGGCATTGATCGTAAAGTCGCGACGCAACGTATCTTCTTGTAAATTACGCACAAACGCTACTTCATCGGGGCGTCGGCAATCACTGTACTTCCCTTCTGTTCGAAATGTTGTAATCTCATACGGAACAGACTTGTAGAGCACAATAATCGTCCCATGTTGCTTGCCGACATCAATCGTCGAACGAAAAATCGCTTGAATTTCATCAGGAGTTGCGCTACTTGCAATATCAATATCATGAATAGCTTGCCCTAATAACGTGTCGCGCACGCAACCGCCGACAAAGTAAGCTTCATGTCCATGTTGTTCAATTATTTCCAATACCGGAATGGCTGATTGGTATAATTTATCTGTTAGTTCAATAATCATCCAATTCCCCTTTCCGTTGTTCCATTTGCTTCAAGTACAGACTCGCCAATTCGAAATCATTCACTTCCAGCGCCTGATTAAATTGTTGATTCAATTGCTTAATTTCGGCTACCAAACTAATGCGACGTAATGTCCATTCGGCTTGCGCCTCCCATTCATCATCAGCAGGCGCATAAGGATTCTCCACAAACAAATCCAATGCATACAATTGTTGATAAAATTCCGGAATGTTTATCTCAACATAAAATATTTCCTTCGTAAATTGTTGATTCAAACGTAAATCATGGAATGCTTGCTCACTCAATGTGTACGATAATTTATCTTTGAAATACATAAAAGGCGTTTCCGTATTATTTTGGTAGGAAATGTAAATACCGCGCGGTGCATACTTCACATGTTCGGAGAATGCAACACAATCAATATAATGCGGTTGAGTCATCAAATAGTGCAATAAATACGTAACGGAAGGGTTAACATGCTGATAATTTGCCAATAGCCATTGAATGAATTGGCGTTTACGCTGATTCCGGTTAATCATAGTACACCTCTTATTCTTTCAACTGTTGCCGAATCATTTGCCATTGTACCGTGTCGCTACCATATACACGTAACAACTGCCGTACTCTATCATATTCTCCGTCTTCAAGTGCGCACTTCGCTTCAATTAATGCTTGTACTGCACTCAGCTCTCCCTGCTCCTCGTCCACAAAGTCCAATTGACGATCATTTATACGAGCCTTCTCAATTCGCGCATACAATCCACTCAGTTCGGAGAAGTCGAACATGTCGTCAGCTAACCGCCGCAAAATCGTTTCCGCCTCATTCGGCGAGCGATGTCGCAAATGAGTATTCACGATATACGTCAATAAATAATAACATTCTTCTAAATTATCGCAAAGTGGATAATAATCTGCAACTTTCTCGCTCAGAAGAATATCATAATATTGACTAAGTGTCGCAAACGGCACCAAGTCCGCAATCATTGTATCGTAAGGAGGAATTGAATCTCTGAGCCATTCCAATTCCGTGTGCATACCGCTCAAATTGCCTGTCTGTTCATACAATTCCAATAGTAAGAAGTGCCCGTCAATGAAATCCGTTGCCAACTCAACAGATAATTGCGCATAGTATAATGCTTCAGTTAAATTCTCTGCTTTTTGATAAGCTAATGCAAGTAAATACGCTTCTTCAACATTTACCACTTCCATATTCGGGAAGAGATGTTCAATCTCCTGTATACTCAAAACTTCCTTATGGAAAAGTGCCAATTCAATCAGTTTTAGGCGTATGTGGGAATCATCCGCTTGCTGTTTGAAGTAATCGTATAGAATGCGATAGTAACGCTCCGCTTGTTCATAGTGTCCTTGTTGTTCATACAATTCCGCCAACAATTGATATGGTTTCGCTTCCGTCGGAAACTGCTCGATTATCTGCAACAATAATTGTTTCGCATGTTGCTTGCGATCAAGCTTCAGCCAAAGTCTAGCTTGCAACAGTAACGGCTTATAGGCTGTCAACGGCGCTGTCAGCAAAGAAAGCCACCCTAACGCCGTTTCGTAATCTGTCAATTCATAATGAAACTGTGCCAGTAAATAAATCACTTTATTACGTGAGGTAATTTGATATAATTTCAGCAATAATTGAATCGCAATATCAAGCGCGCCGACATTGCGATAATATAAACTTAGTTCAACCAGACTTTTATAATAGTTTTCATCTTCTTCCGCACGTTCAAACGCATGCTCTAAATGATAGAGAATTTCCTCTATTACAAAAGAATCCCCTACTTGCTCCAATAAAGCTTCAAACATCTCAACACCTCCCTATACAAAATTTTAATCTAATTATACCATATTACCATAAAAAGCACCTATCTGAATTTCAAATAGGTGCTAAAAAGTTTAACTTTCTTGCTCTTTGTAGTCACAATGGCTGCATACTACTTGTTTCCCTTTGCGATTGACTTTCTCGATTAAGTATTGATTGCATTTAGGACAAGTTCGCGCAATCGGCTTATCCCATGATACAAATTCGCACTCAGGATAACGGTCACAGCCGTAAAACAGACGATTCTTTTTCGATTGGCGTTCAACAATTTGCCCTTGTTGACAACTTGGGCAAGCAACATCAATCTTCTTAATAATGGCTTCCGTATGGCGACAGTCCGGGAAGTTGCTACATGCATAAAACTTGCCGAAGCGTCCTATTTTGATAACCATATCACTGCCGCATTGGCTACAAGCAAAGCCTGCCGATTCATCTTTGATTTCAATCTTTTCCATTTCCGTTTCGGCTTTTGTTAAATCTTGATGGAAATCTCCATAGAATTGATCTAAGACGCTGACCCATTGATGCTTACCTTCTTCAATTTCATCGAGTTGATTTTCCATATCGGCTGTAAATTCTGTATTCACAATCCCCGGGAAAAAGTCATTTAACATATTGTTGACGATTTCGCCTAGTTCTGTCGGCTCGAAACGTTTAGATACTAATTTAACATAATAACGTTTACGCAAGGTTTCGATGGTTGGCGAATAAGTAGACGGGCGTCCGATTCCTTTTTCTTCCAATACTTTTACCAAACTTGCTTCCGTGTAACGAGCAGGCGGTTGTGTGAAATGTTGTGTCGGTTCTATTTTAGTTGCTGTGATTTCATCGCCGACTTCTAAATCAGGCAAGTAATTATCTTTGCCATTCGTTGATGGATACACTTTAAGGAAACCGTCGAATTTAATACGTGAACCATTCGCTCGGAAAGTGACACCATTTTGCGTGAGGTCGGCACGAATGGTATCGTAGACCGCATCCGACATTTGGCTTGCCATGAAACGTGCCCAAATCAATGAATATAAACGGAATTGGTCGCGTGTTAAAGAATCTTTGATACTTTCAGGTGTTAAGCTTGCATTAGACGGTCGAATCGCTTCGTGCGCGTCTTGAGCACCCTTACCGTTAGCAGCTTGCTTCTGCGCCCCTAAATAACTCGGTCCAAAATGCGTGCTAATATATTCCGCGGCTGCTGCTTTTGCTGATGGCGCTAAGCGTGTGGAATCCGTACGCATGTAAGTAATTAAACCGACTGTATTACGTCCAATTGTAATTCCTTCGTATAGTTGTTGGGCAACCATCATCGTTTTGCTCGTTCTGAAATTCAAGCGATTCGATGCTTCTTGCTGTAACGTACTCGTTGTAAAAGGCGGCGCCGGCTTGCGATTACGCTCTTTCTCTTCTACTTCTTGTACTGTGAACGCTTTGTTCAATTGCAAACGGCTCATAACCGCTTCGACATCTTCTGCGTTTTTGAGGTCTGTTTTAGCACCGTCAGTGCCGTAGAAGCTCGCATCAAAATTAACTTTGCCTTTCTTGAAAACAGCAGGAATATTCCAGTATTCTTCCGGTTTGAAAGCACGAATCTCATTCTCGCGATCAATGATTAACTTCAAAGTAGTCGACTGAACACGTCCGGCACTGAGACCTTTTTTAATTTTTTTCCACAGGATAGGAGAAATTGAATAACCGACAATGCGGTCAAGAATACGTCTTGCTTGTTGTGCATCGACTAAATCTTGGTCAATTTCACGCGGATGCTTGAAGGCTTCTTTTACCGATTCTTTCGTAATTTCGTTGAATACCACTCGATTCTTATCCGTTGGTTCCAAGTCTAATAAATGACTCAAATGCCAAGCAATGGCTTCTCCTTCACGATCCGGATCGGCTGCGAGATAAACTTTTTCGGCTTTCTTAGCATATTTACGCAATTCCTTAATTGTGTCACCACGCCCACGAATACTGATGTAATGCGGTTTGAAATTATCTTGAATATCGACACCCATTTTACTTTTCGGTAAGTCACGCAAATGTCCTTTGCTGGCAACAACTTTATAATTTTTACCTAAATAACGGTCGATTGTTTTGGCTTTCGTCGGCGATTCGACGATGACTAAATATTTATAACTCATGGCTTTACCACTTCCTTCCCACTCTGCGTTGACGTTCAAAATCGTTACTTATAATAGAAGAAAGTTTCCCTATTGTCAAACATTAAATGAATTGCTGTGCCAAAAAATGTCGCTCAAGCGTTTCAATCGTTTGCGGAATTGAAACAATGGGTGCCGCTCCTTGACTAATCAATTCATTGCAACCTTGTGAGGTCAACACATCAATTCTACCGGGCAAAGCATGCACTTCACGATCATATTGCAAGGCGAAATTAGCCGTAATTAAACTTCCACTCTTCATCGCCGCCTCCATTACCAATGTAATAGGCGTCAAACCGGCAACTAAACGATTGCGCATAATGAAATGATGTTTTCGCGCATTTTCCATGGGTAGATATTCGGATAACACTAAATGGCGTTGCCCTAATTCTTGTTGAAGCAAGCGATTCGTTTCTGGGTAATAACGTTCCAAACCGGTCGGAACAATCGCAACCGTTGAACGCTGCCGTGCATCGACTGCCGTTTCGTGAACAATTTGATCCACACCTGTTGCTAATCCGGATACGCAGCCCCACCCTTTTGCCAAAATCGCACGTGTCAATTCCTGTGTCATCTGCTTGCCATATTCACTTATTCGTCTTGTTCCAACAATGGAAACAAGTGGCTGCCGCAACACTTCCAAATGCCCTTTATAGTAGATAATTAAAGGTGGTTTCGGTATTTCCAACCATAAACGTGGGTAATCGACTTCTCCAATCATGAGAGCTTGCCGTGCGAATTGCCGACATAACTGAAGTGTTGCATCATCCATATCATGGAAAATATGCCGCTCATCTTCCGACAGCACGCCACGCTCAATCAATAAAGCGACGCGAGCACAACACGTTTCCAATGATACAATATCACTGGCTTGAAACAACTGAATGTAGTGCCAACGCGCTTTATAAGAAACTTGCTTCATTGCTAAGTAAACCAATTGCTCTTTCAATGTTAATTTCATACAAAAATCCCCTCCTTACTATAAAATTACGTAAGAAGGAGAAAATTTCATCGATATTGTTGTGTCATTGTCGTAATCGGTGCGAAACTTTTGCGATGAATCGGTGTGTACCCATACATCGTCAAAGCATCTAAATGCTGTTTCGTTCCATACCCTTTATGCTGCTCAAACCCAAATTCTGGATATTGTTTAGCGTAATCTATCATCAAATTGTCGCGGTACACTTTTGCGATAATACTAGCCGCCGCAACCGATAAGGAACGTTGGTCGCCTTTTACTAAAGACATTTGCGGAATCGATGTATCCAATTGCATCGCATCAATCAGCAAATAATCCGGACGAACCGCTAAACGATTCACACATTCCAACATGGACCAACGTGTTGCTTGATAAATATTCAAACGATCTATCTCAGAAGCCTCACACACATGAATCTCAATCGCTAACGCTACTTCACGAATCTTCTGACAAAATAACTCGCGCTTCTCATGTGTCAACTGTTTCGAATCATTCACACCGATCAATTCGTCACATTGTCGTGGCAATACAACAGCAGCCGTTACAACCGGACCTGCCAGTGGTCCGCGTCCGACTTCATCAATGCCGGCAATGTATTGAACAGCAGGATTAGCATATAATTGGCGTTCAAATGCTAATCGCTCATGATGCGCCGTAACCAATTGCTCATGTTCTTGAATCACTTTCAATTGCCGTTTGATTAAATTTTGGACGCTTTTGCGTTCGTCGGACATTAATTGTTGCAAAAAAACATCGTCCGCTCGCTTAACTTGCATTAAACGCTCTTTAATTTCTGTTACAGTATAGGATTGGTTCATTCACTTACACGCTCGCTTATTAAGTCTAAAGTCACTCTACCTAAATTCAGTTGACGATAATCGAGAATGATGCGCTGACTCCCTTGCTCGTAATCTTCTTTCAAACCAAGATGTTGCGTGATTTTGAGTAATAATTCAACAGGTGTCAATGTTGCTAAATCATCGTCAGATAAACGGTATCTGCGTTTCAAATCCTCATTGTGAAACTGGGTCAGAAACTGAATTAAATATAATGCTAGGTCATCCATATGCACCAATTGGTCTTTAATCGCCCCTGTGATGGCTAATTTCTTGCCGACATCCGGATCTTCAAACTTCGGCCACAGAATTCCCGGTGTATCTAATAATTCGAAATGATTGCCCATTTTCAACCATCGTTGCGCTTTCGTTACACCCGGTTTATTCCCTGTAATAGCTTGATTCTTACCTACAAAACGGTTAATCAATGTCGACTTGCCGACGTTTGGAATCCCAAGAATCATTAACCGAATCGCACGTGGTTTGACGCCTTTTTGCTTTTGTCGTTCGAAGTAAGGCGCCATCAATTTCTGACATTCTTTCTCTAATGCTTTCAAACCTTTTGAATGCTGGGCATCAATCGCAATCGCCGGAACACCTTCTTCACGATAATAGTGTAACCATTTCTCCGTTTGTGAAGGATCCGCCAAGTCTGCTTTATTCAGCACCATTACTTTAGGTTTGTTGCCGATAATTTCTTGAATCATTGGATTGCGACTGGATTCCGGAATGCGCGCATCAACTAATTCAAGGACAACATCGACTAAATTTAATTTCTCACTTGCTTCACGGCGTGCTTTTGCCATATGCCCGGGAAACCATTGGATAACTGACATAACTTACTCCTTCCTTTCTTGTATAGCTTGTTCAAGCCCTGCGTCAAGTACATATTTCGGTAATGTTCTAAAGTGATTGAACGGATAATAGACAAGATTTGCTTCGCCTTGAATGGAATTGATTGGTACAAGACCAAACTGACGACTATCTCCTGAACCGGGACGATTATCTCCCATGACAAAATAATACCCCTCCGGAATCGTATGTGTACCAATTGTATCATATAAACTGAAATCTTGCGTGAACGGCGCTGCCGATTGAGATTTCAACGGTTCTAAATACGGTTCTTCAATTGGAATATCATTGATATATAATTGGTCATTCTGAACATACAGCCGTTCTCCCGGCAAACCGATTAAACGCTTTACATACGAATTGGAAGAACCTTGCGGATCAGGAAAAACAATCACATCAAAGCGCTCAATGCTCGTTTGCTTCATCAAAAACATATGCTCGCCGTTTGCAAGTGTCAATGACATCGACTGCCCGTCTACTTGAAATGGTTGAATAACGTAATGACGCAGTGCAACAAAGAGTAGCACTGCGACCATTACCGAGAAGATGACATTAACCGTTTCAATCAATAAATGTCGAATGAATTTCATCTTACTCCGCCTTTAATACAATTTCTTTTGCTTTCTGATACTGAACATCGTTCTTTTCCAAATACTCACGAATCTTATCCGTTAGAAGTTGCGCTGTATCGCCGGTCACAATCCCGTTTGCTTCCAATTGGTTAGCTTCTTGGAATTGCTTCACGGCAGCTTCCATCTCATCATCGAAGTAATTCTCCGATTGCACTTCATACCCTAACGCTTGCAAAATCAATGCCAAACTCGCCACATAATCCGAACTTTGTCCTTTTTTCAATTCGATTGCCGTATCTAATTGAATTGCTCTAGCAACTGCCTGTTGTTCAACGACAACCGTCGGTTCAACACCTTTCTCATGTACCCAAGTTCCATTAGGTGTTAACCACTTTGCAATTGTCAACTTTAATTCACCGAGAGATGTCTGGTTGGTAACATTTTGAACAGTTCCTTTACCGAATGTTGTGACACCAACTAACTCTGCATCTGTATTCTCTGCAACGACTGCTGCCAGAATCTCACTTGCACTTGCGCTTCCCTCGTTGATTAGGAACACATACGGTTCTGTTACCTTGAATAAACCGAACAATGGGTTTGCCGTATATTTATGCGGTTCTTGTCCACGTTCTTCAACTTGCATGAGAACATCTCCGTCTTTTGAGAACATGTTGGTAATTTTCAACGCTTGGTCTAATAGACCACCCGGATTAGAACGTAAATCAAAGATGAAACGTTTCGCACCTTGTTCACGTAATTCTTTAATCTTGGCAGATAATTCGTCTGATGTTTTCTCAGCGAATTGTGTAATGCGCACATAACCAATTTCAGCATTTTCCTTATCCAATTCACCTATAACTGAATGAACCGGAATGGTATCGCGTACTAATGTGACATCAAATATTTGTGAACCACGTTGAATACTTAATTTAATTTCGCTACCTTTAGGTCCACGAATCAACTTGACAATTTCATTCGTCGTCTTATCAATTAACTCTGTATCGTCCGCTTTCAAAATCACATCATTCGGCAATAATCCTGCTCTATCCGCAGGTGTATCATCAATTGGACTAATAATTACCGGTTTCCCGTTCTTAATCGCAAATTGCACGCCGATACCTTCAAAAGAAGCACTAATATCTTCTTCAAATGCTTCCGCCTGTTCCGCATCGAAATATTCCGAATACGGGTCACCAACAGCAGAAACCATTCCTTTCAAAGCCCCTTCCAACAGTTGCTTCTTATCAACTTCTTCAATGTATTGACTTTGAATCGTGTTATAAACATCTTGCAGAATGGCTAAATCTTCTTCCGTTAATTGTTGTTGCTCTGCTGCTTGTACCCAACTGATTGACGCAGGCAACACCGTTGCAGAGAAAGTGAACGATGCGGCTGCCGCCATCAAGACTTTATACATTGTTTTGCGCATGGAATCGCCCCCTTATTTAGCCAATTGAACGGCTGTCTCCAATGCAATGGTCATCATTTGAGTAAATGTTTGTTCTCTTTCTTGAGAAGTTGTTTCTTCTCCGGTAATTAAATGGTCGCTAATCGTACACATTGCTAACGCTTGGCGATTGTGTTTCGCTGCCACAGCATACAAACCTGCTGCTTCCATTTCAACCGCTAAGACACCGTAACGTGCTAATTTCGCTTTATCCATTTCTTCATTGTAGAAACGGTCACTGGATAGGATATTGCCGACATGAATATTTGCCGGTGCATGTTCTTGTGCAATGTGATACGCAATGTCTAAGACATTGAAACTTGCTAACGCTGCGTATGTCACTTGCCCTTGGAAAATATTATTCAATGCACTTGAATCCGTTGTAGCACCTTGTCCGAAAACAATATCACGTACACGTACTTCTTCTTTCATACCGCCGGCAGTACCGATACGGATAATTGTCTTAACACCGTATTCTTGGTATAACTCTTCTGCATAAATCATTGCGGAAGGAATTCCCATTCCTGAACCTTGAACCGATACACGAACTCCTTTATAAGTTCCTGTATAACCGAACATATTACGCACCGTATTGTATTGCTCTACATCTTCTAAGAATGTTTCCGCAATAAATTTCGCACGTAATGGATCTCCGGGGAATAATACGGTTTCGGCGATTTGACCTTTCGTTGCACTAATATGAATTGACATCTTTACATCTTCCTTTCAAATTTATATTGAATACTGATATTTTTGCCATGCATCATCAAAAATGGACAGCAACTTCGAGTAATGTGCACTTTGCTCCATATGACGCGAAATTTCATCGAAGTCACAACTTTGTTTCGGGAAAGCAATATCTTGATGAACTGCATTTGCTAAACGGCTCATCGGATCTTTAGCATGATAATCCACGAAACGACAAATATACGCATAAAAAGTTGGCTGCATCGTACACTTCCTCTACTTTATCATCATTGTGTCAACAGACGTTTACATTATACCATTCTTTTCGAATAATCGGCAGTATTTCGATAAAATTTAATGAAAAAGTCAAAGAAGAAGGAATGAAGTAAAATCCACAAGACTTTTATCTTGTGGATTGCATTACTCTGTTCATTCTGCTCTAACTAAAGTATCGTGTCGGGACACTCTCTGCAGCAGAAATGCACAGAAACTCTAATTTCTCATTAGGTAAAGTAAAGATATTCCGCATCAAAGTATTTCATTCTAAAGTAATTCAGCAATACATACTTTGACTTTAACTCTTTCTCAATAAAGTCCATATAAAAATCCCGCTTAAAGCGGGATTTTTACATTTCTACCTGTCTAGTTTCTCACTCTTAATTAAGGTTGATAAATCTTGAGCCTTTGAAGATTCATACTCATAGGACTTATCAATTCCTTCCATAAAGATTTCTCTATTATAAATTTTTTCTGTTAAGCCACTCTTTAACAATTGCTTAATGTATTTCGAATTAGTAGGACTTAATCGCATAAAATCAAGATACTCTTGCTTATCAATTCGTTGCCAATCAATACAAAGATTCAATTCCTTCTTTAGAATTTGATCCAACCAAAATCTAGTTGCCCGTCCGTTTCCTTCAATAAAAGGATGTACAATATTCATTTCAATATATTTATCGATAATTTCTTCAAAAGTTGATTGCGGTAAATCTTCAACCGCTTTAACTGCTTGAGGTAAATACAAGGAAGATGCAAACAAGAAATTGTCCTTTGATAGATTTACTTCCCTGAGAGTTCCTGCATTGTACCTCGGTATATCATGAAACAGTTTTGCATGGATTTGTCTTAAGCCTTCAAATGTTCCTATCTCAATTCGGTTTATCTCCCCAGAGTCCCACAGTTCTAACGCTCTCAATTTGGAAAGTTCGTCATAACTTTTCTCGTCTTTCAATCGTTTCACACCTCTTTCGATAATTTCATCTTCTTACTGCTTATTATACCACACTCAACCAATAATCCCACAACTTCGGTTGTGGGATTTGGCACAACATATTCAAACATCCCCCACCTCTCCTTACGAGAGGTGGGGGGGGGTCACGTCCTTTAACCAATCATTACATCGCTTAGCGTTGTTGTCTACATCGTTTCCGGACTATCCGAAGCTCCTTCCGTGCTATCTACACCACGTTCTTCAAGCGTTGCTTCATTTGTCGTTGGTGCGGTGGATTCGCTTGGTATCGTATCCGTAGTGATTTTCGGTTCGGTTGTGCATTCTTTTTTCGCTGCGCTACGGCGTTTCTTCGTATGTCCTATGCGCTTGGCGATGGAGTCGCTATAATACTTACGTCCGTTATTGATAATGACTAATAGTTTATGATACTGATCTGCGCCCTTACCCCAAGCTAAAGCATCAATAAATTCACAGAAACGTTGATATTCTTCAAATAATTCTAGGCGTAGTTCTTGGATATTGACAGGTGCCGTACGAATTTCTTCCTTCACCCGCGCTGTAAAAAGTGTCTCGAATTGCGTTTGGCTTTCAGTTAAATTGTTAACCAATTGTGTTAAAGAAAGCGCCGAAACATCATCACGGTATTCTTCTGATTTCAACTGTGTCAGTAAACCGCCTATCATGGCTGTTTCTTCTTCATAATTGCGTAATGTCATGCCTCGATACATTTTGCATAAATGATAGAGGGCATGATAGGCTTGTTTCTCTTGTGGGCGACTACTTGCACGATACGCACGAATACTCGTGAACAACGCTTTGACATCGGCATCTCTAATCTTATCGGCTTCTTTTAATTTGTCGGTATGCTCGCTTTTGCGAGGCGGTTGCTTCGCCGATTGGAGAGCTGTCAACTTACTCTTCAAGCGTGCTAATAATCGTTTGACATCTTCATCCGTTATCTTGACTTTAGAAGTTTCAATTTCCGTTATTAAACGAGCGACAATTTGATTCTTTTCTTCCTTATGCAAATAAGCACCTTGCAATATCGACAATGTTTTGGACATTTACAACTTCCTTCCCTCATGAAATACTTTATAAATTGTAACGAACCAGTGCCCTCAAAAAATCTAAACGCTATTATCTTGTATTCGAAACTAGACAAATAATTTATAACCGACCTATTTCACTCACTAAAACTCCTTTTTATTTTTTTAACTTTGCTTATTTAGTTGTCTTAATTAGTTTTTAACTTTTTGACCGCGGTTAATTTTTGTAAAAAATGCCAGTCAAACAGTTTGTCTTGGGTATTTTTCTTCTAATTTACCTTTTTATTTGTTCAACTTGTCTAGTTTCATTACCGAATTAGGTATTTTAACTTTTTTTCTTTCTGTTTCAACATTTGATAAACGTCCGTCCAATTTAATAATGCCAGATGAACGAACTGAATTAGGTGCGCTAACTTTTTTAGTCGCTGTTTCTGAGCGAAATTATAGGCACATGACTATCAACTCTTTATTTTCGTAACTGAAATACACCGGAAGACGATTATTCCCCACCTTTTCAGTTCTTGGTTATCACTCCTCTCCATTTATTTCGCAGTATGTTAGTCTATTATTAGTCAATATCCGTTCAGATAATCTATTCCCACCAGTCTGTTACACTTATTAATTATACATCATTCTGATTGTATTTCAATTATAGTTTTAAGATTTGTTTTAGGATTTTATTCTCTTTTTTACTTCACTTTCGGACTGGGTTATTTCCAATTCGTGTTGCTTATATAATATTTATAGTTTTAGTATGCGTTTAGTGATTCGAAACAACTCCTCATACAAAATTCATAAGAAAAAACTTAGAGAATACCTTCTTATAGAAAAGCTTCTCCAAGTTTCTGTATCGTATTTTCTATCGTTTCCACAATAAGAAAACTGTCTATTAAAGATTATCACCGTGATAAACATATACTCACTGTATCTAAAGTGAATCCGAACCATTGCCAATTAAGCTAAAAATCCCTTGCACCTCTATGGCAAATGATTAAATGGTTACGATTGAATCTATAAATGGCGCTACTTCGTCGAATAAGTGATGACTTACCATAATCACTGTTAATCTAGGCGTAGTTAACAAGATTTTCTCAATATCAATTGCTGTAGCGGCATCAATATTAGCCGTTCCCTCGTCAATTAATAAAATATTAGGTTCATGATACAAGCAACGCGCCAATGACACTCTTTGTATTTGCCCTCCGGATAAGGTTATATTATCCGTGTTAATCACTGTATCCAACCCGTCCTCTAATTGAGTAATTAAAGAATCTAAATGGGTTTGTTTTATGATTTGTTGCATGAGAACATCATCGTACGCTTTCTCCAGAATAATGTTGTCTTTAATGCTCTTATTAAACAAATGAGTTGTTTGGCTCATCGTTACTATACTTTGTTTTAAGGTTTCAGTCTTAATATCATTGTAAGACACTTTATCCCAAAGTATTTCTCCTGAAAAAGATTTGACATCGCCATTCAATACTTTTAACAATGTGCTCTTTCCTGAACCACTTGCTCCAGTTATGACATATTTTTTCCCAGCAATAAATTCTACATTAGGAAACTCAATACGCTTTTCTTTATACGGCACAACAACATGGTTCAATTGAATCGATTCCTTCAATGGCATAGAATTATCCACTATTTCCCCTTCCTTCACCTTCACATTAGACGAAGGGAATTTATTGAGAAGTGTTGTTAAAGCATAATATTCCGGCGCACCACTGATTACCGCAGTAATTCCTCCAAACATTTGTCCCGCAACTTGCCCTACCGAAAAAATCATAGGGAACGAAATAAGATTTACATATGCTAGAAACCCTGCTAATCCAATAATGCCAAGTTGATTTATAATATTTAAGATGACGATTAGCCCTTGTAATTGACGAACAGATAATGTATTTCCAATGTGACACTTTTTTAGATTTAGTGATTGCTCTTTGATTGATCCAAATAACCAATTAAACGCATTGAAATTATTTAATGTTATGCGCCCTTGTACCAAATTATCGAGTTCTTTTTTGAACGTTTCCATAGCTGTAGATAGCGCCTGTGTTCTTTCCTTTATCTTTCCTTCAAAAAATTTAGGAGCCACCGACATAATTGTTACTGCTATCAGAACATAAATAAGTAAACTGAAATGAATCTTCACAAGTGTGATACTTGCAACAATTGCCATTACTGTGCTGTTCAGGATTGAATATAAATTATTTGAGTGTTTTGTAATTAATTCCGTATCATACAGGCACATATTGAGGTATTTTTGAGTTTCGTCATTTTGACACAAATTCTCATGATTAACAAAATCATAAGTCGCTCTGTATCTCAACTCATAAACAAAATCTTGAATAACAGTCGTTTGAATGTATATCTGCAACAAACTAATTAGAGTAGCTACTAACCATAAAGCAATTGACAAAATAGTATACGAAAAGAAGCCATTTATATTTTTATTCATTAGCTCCTCTATGCATTTACTAAACAACAAAGATGCACTGACAGTTAAAACACTATGACCAATTGATGCCATCAGCACAAGAATATTCTTTTTATTTTTTATCAAAGTCTGCATACTATCTCTCCTCCTATTTCACTAAAAGCTGCATTCATCACATAAAATACATACTACTTTCATTACATTTAAGTTTTACATTACCCAATTATATATTACATAATGTTAAAAATCAAACGCATTTCACATCAAATCCTTATCATCTGTTAATTTTTTGTTTATTGAGTTCTAACATCAATTGTCTGAATGAGATTGAGTTATTCTTAGTTATGTAGTTCATTGACAAAAAAATCTAACAAACAGATTTGCTCTAAATAATCCTGTTTGTTAGATTTTATACTTATTTTTTAAGTTTCTTGCTCAAAATTTCCTTGTATAATCCGAGAGTTTTATACACGATATGCAATGCCTGTTCAGTTTCTTTCTAACAGACTTTACTCATAAACTTCTGCAACTGTGTGTAGTATATTATCTGTCGCCAATTCAATAATCTTTAAGACAACGTCGCTTGCTTTTTGCATACTTTCCAATGTAATAAATTCATAACAACCGTGTAAGTTCTCCGCACCGGTAAAGATATTCGGTGTCGGAATGCCTTTATACGTGATGATACAACCATCCGTGCCGCCTCGAAACGGCTGAACATCCGGTGTAATCCCGCAAGCACGATACGCTTCAAGCGCTAAATTGACCGGTGTCATATCTTGCTGAATAATATCTGCCATATTGTAGTACTCATCATAAATCTCGCAAGTAATACGTGGCATATCATAAGTCGCATTCTGCTGCGCTACTAAATCGTACATCAGTTGCTTACGTGCGGCAAACTTATCTTGGTCATGGTCACGAATAATGTAGGTCGCCACAACATGGTCTAAGTTTCCTTGCTGGTTTGATAACATGAAGAATCCTTCATATCCGCTTGTCTTCTCCGGTACTTCATCTTGCGGCAAACGGGCAAAAAATTTTGCCGCTTCTGCAAGAGCGTTGACCATGACATTTTTGGCTTGACCGGGATGAACGCTTGTACCGGTAAACGTCAATATTGCCCGTGCGGCATTAAACGTTTCGTATTCAAACTTGCCGACGATACCACTGTCTAATGTGTAAGCAAATTGTGCCGGAAATTTATCGGCAACGAAGCGATGCGCTCCTTTACCTATCTCCTCATCCGGTCCAAACGCAAACCATAAGTCGCCATGTGGGAGGTCGGGATGTTCAATTAAATATTTCGCCGCTTCAATAATCGATACCATGCCCGCCTTATCATCCGCTCCTAATAAAGTTGTTCCGTCAGTTGTAATCAACGTTTCGCCGATATAATGGGTTAAATTAGGAAACTCCGACACCGTTAACCATTTATCCAAAGCTGCATTCAACAACACATCTTGCCCGTTGTAATTCGGGTGAATCAATGGTTGAACATTCTCGGAAGGATAATCCGCCGTGTCGATATGTGCAATCCAACCGATTGCCGGAATATCACGCTCAGGACAATTGCTCGTTAATTTAGCCGTAACGAAAGCATCTCGCTCATCATAATAAACCTCTTCAAAACCCAGTGCCTGTAATTCATCTACTAACATCATTGCGAATGCTACTTGATTCGGTGTCGTCGGAATGGCATCGCTATGAATGTCACTACGGGTGTTCATCTTGGCATAACGTATAAATCGTTCTAACATGGTTGAATAGCGCATCTTATTCTCCTTTAGGTGTGACAATGCGTACACCGTCTTGTTGATCGACTTCTTCCAATAACACACTGACACGTTCTTGATGAGAAGTGGGAATGTTTTTGCCGACGAAATCCGCTCGAATCGGTAGTTCGCGATGTCCGCGGTCCACTAGAATCGCTAATTGAATATGCGAGGGTCTTGCGTGTTGCAGAATCGCATCCATTGCCGCTCGTACAGTTCGTCCGGTATAAAGCACATCATCCACAATCACTACTCGCTTATTCGTTAAATCCGTATGAAACACTACCTGCCCTACTTGCGGTTCCTTATTAAGCGTCTTATGGGTTAAATCATCTCGGTAGAAGGTGATATCCAATGCTTCAACCGGTAC
This sequence comes from Aerococcaceae bacterium NML190073, assembly GCA_026131555.1. Taxonomy (GTDB): domain Bacteria; phylum Bacillota; class Bacilli; order Lactobacillales; family Aerococcaceae; genus Abiotrophia. Next base: position 100,456 of record JAMXJH010000004.1, read on the forward strand.
ATGTTCGCCTTCAATTTCCGCAATCTTCGTGGCTAAACGTTGCGCCAGAAACTCTCCTCTCGTCTTAATACCGACTAACACAAGTTGTTCAGTCGAATGATTACGTTCCAATATTTCATGGGCAATGCGCTTCAATGTACGCATCATTGCCGCTTCATCTAATAATACTCGCTCCATTATTATCATTCCTTTCATAGATTATGTCTTCTTCGGTGTTTAATCCCTGTCACTTCGCTGACCGACATTCGCCAATAATTGCGCCTCAATTAACATCTTCGCCAACTGTTCCGGTGATTCTTTGGCACCTTTCTTGACCCAGTGAAGAATGACGCCAATCGAACTGGATAAGAAGAATTCTGTTGCATAGTCTGCCGGCAATACCGGATGATGTTCCAAGACCGTTCGCAACTCATCAGCTTGCTCAATCAATTTCATTAGAAATTGGCGCATCGATTTGTCCACTTCATCGGGACGACGCATTGTCAACGCATAAATGAAATCGAAATCTTGCTTGATGATATGGAATACTTGCAGTAAAGGCGCATAATAAGCTTCCTTCGATTGATTGATTAACAATAATTGTCCAATATCCGCATAAATATCTGCCATCAATTGCTCTAACAAATCAAATTTATCCAAATAGTGCAAATAGAATGTGCCACGATTGATTTGTGCGTACCTTGTAATATCGCTCACGGTAATCGCATCAAAACTTTTTTCCTGCAACAAAGTCGTCAACGCCCGCTTAATATCTTGCTTCGTGTCAGTCTTACGTTGTTGCGTCAAGATACTCCCTCCTTAAATCAACATCTGCTTGGCTTTTGTTGATTGTTTTTGTCACAAAAATAGTATAAATTAAATGTGAGGTTAAATCAACACGTTGTTGAATTAAGAAAGTGAGGATGAGCTTTATGGCTTATATCGAATTGAAACATTGTTCTAAATATTATCAAGTCGGAGAAGTATCAATTACAGCAAATCATGATATTAACTTTACGATTGAAAAAGGCGAACTCGTCATTATTCTCGGGGCTTCCGGTGCCGGTAAATCGACCGTCTTAAATATTCTCGGCGGCATGGATTGCTTTGATGAAGGCGAAATCTGGGTAGACGGTATCAATATTGCCGATTACTCCAAGCAACAACTTACCCACTATCGTCGCAACGACGTTGGTTTCGTCTTTCAATTCTATAATTTAGTGCCGAACTTAACTGCTAAGGAGAATGTCGAACTGGCGGTCGAAATCGTCAAAGATGCGCAAAACCCGACAGATGCCCTTGAAGTGGTCGGGTTAGGTCATCGTCTGCATAATTTCCCTGCGCAACTCTCAGGCGGCGAACAACAACGTGTCTCCATTGCACGTGCCATCGCCAAAAAGCCTAAACTCTTACTATGTGATGAGCCGACAGGTGCTTTAGATTATCAAACCGGTAAGCAAGTCTTGCATATTTTGCAGGAAATGGCCCGTAAAGCCGGTACAACTGTCGTGATTGTGACACATAATACTGCCTTAGCACCGATTGCTGATCGTGTCATTCATTTGCATGATGCACGTGTCAAAGCGATTCAATTGAATGCGACACCGCAAGATATTGCGACAATCGAGTACTAGGAGGCAACCTTTATGAAACGAACACTCCATAAAGAGATTCGGCAATCCTTTCGCCAATCGCGTGGACGCTTTCTATCGATTCTATGTTTAATGTTTCTCGGTTCATTCGCCTTAGTCGGATTGAAAGTTGTACGACCGAATGTGGAGGAAATGTTGACGCATTTTTTTGCCGAACATCAAGTCATGGATTTGGCGATTATTAGTGAATACGGATTGAGCCGTGATGACCAGCACGAATTGAATCAACTGGAAGAGATGACCATTGAGTATGGCTACTTCACGGATGTTGTCATCGAAGCAACAGATACTGCCTTTCGTCTGTTCTCTCTTCCAAAAAACATTTCGCATTATCACTTATTGGCAGGAACAATGCCGCAAACGCCACAAGAAATTGTTCTCAACAGCAAATACCAATCCCATTATCGTATCGGCGACACCATTCGCTTCACTCAGAAAGGACAAGCCAAATTATTAAAGTCAACTGACTTCACCATTACCGGTTTTGTCACTTCTGCGGAAATTCTTTCGGATACAACTATCGGATCTGCCAATGCCGGAACAGGTTATTTGGAGGGATATGGCGTCATTGGCGCAGATGTTTTTGATACGGATGTTTATACGATTGCCCGCATTCGTTTCGATGCATTGTCGAAGTTGCCGCCTTTTTCTAAGGCGTATCAAGCTAAATTGCAAGTGCTTCATCAGCAAATCGATGCATTGTTGACGGATAATGGTGAGCTGCGACTCAAGCGTATTCAATCGGATGCACAATCAGAGATTGCATCAGCTGAGCAAGAAATTTCCAGCGCTCAGTCTAAACTATCGAGTGCGGAAATAGAACTTTCAAAGGCTCAATCCGAAATTGACCGTCATCAATCGGCGCTCCAATCAGCCAGTATTGAAATTGCCAATCAAGACGAAACGCTCGCAACTGCTGCTGAACAATTGGCAACTGCCGAAACAGAACTTTATAATAGTAAATTCGTTCTTGACCAAGTCAGTCAACAGCTCAACGATGCGAATACAACTCTATCTCAACAGAAAACCTTACTCGATGAAGGTTTTGCAGCACTTGCTACCGCTAAGAATGAACTCGATAGTAAAGAAGCATTACTGAAGACAAGTCTGGAAACGCTCAACACGACTAAAGCCGAACTCGATGCACACAAGAAGACACTCGACCAAGCAAATAGCGATTTAACCACTAACGAAACACATCTCAATACGGCTATGGCGGATTTGCAACAACAAATCGATGCGTTGGTGGCACAAGGAATTGACCCGCAAACTGTCCCGGAAATCGTCGCTGCTCAAACCACCTTAACTGAACAAGCGAACACTTTACAGACAGCTCGAGAAGAATATGAACGCAACCTAAGTCATTATCAAACAGGGCTCTCTCACTATCAAACAGGACTAGCCGAATACGAGGCTGGCTCTCTCCAACACGCAAATGGTCTGGCAGAATATGAAGCAAATGCTACCCACTTAAACGAAAAACAAACGCTCTATCAGCAAGCAGTTGAAACATTAGAAGCAAATGCACAAGCTTATCAAATTGGACTTTCTGACTATCAAGCAGGAATGAACATCTTTGCAATCAATCAATCAGATTACGAATCAGGTCACCATCAACTTCAAGCAGCAAAGCAAACATATAAAGATGGACAAAGCGACTTGAATTCCGCTCAACAGCAACTGGAAGATGAAACGCAAAACTTCGAGCAGAAACGTTCAGAAGCAGACAGCAATATTCAAGAAGCAAATCAAGAGATTGCGGATGCAAAAGAAGCATTGGCGAAATTGATTGTACCGGACTACCATACTTATACACGTCATACGTTCTTGACTTCTAATGGTTATCGTATGATTACCGGTAGTATTGAAGGAATCCATTCAGTCGGTGACTTATTCCCTGTTATTCTCTATCTTGTGGCAGCATTAGTCACAATGACAACCATGACACGTTTCGTCAATGAGGAACGTACACATATCGGACTATTGAAAGCACTTGGTTACAGCGATAACGATATTCTTAAGAAATTCACTTGGTATGGTCTAACTGCCGGTTTAATCGGCACTCTATTAGGGATTATGGCAGGCACATACCTCTTACCGGCAATTCTCATCGATACACTGTACGGCAAGATGCCTATTCCGGATGTTCCCTTCCGTTTCCATTTAGGTATCAGTAGTCTTGCTGTCATTAGCACTATTATATGCAGCACCTTGCCACCGTTGTTCATCGCTCGCAAAACACTACAAGAAACACCTGCCTTACTTTTGTTACCTAAACCTCCGGCAAAAGGTGCGACCATTTTGTTAGAGCGTATTCGTCCAATTTGGCGACGTTTGACTTTCACACAGAAAGTTACTTGTCGCAATATTTTCCGTTATAAGCAACGTATGTTAATGACTATCTTCGGAGTTGCCGGTTCCGTTGCACTACTACTAGCCGGACTGGGAATTACAGCTTCCCTGAACAATATTGTTACCAAACAATACGGAAACATTTTGCACTATGATATGATTGTCATGCTGAATCATTCGCTTAGTTCTAACGAACGAAAAGAATTGAATCAATTACTCCGACAGGAAAACATTGCGCAACATCAGCCAATTTATGCGAAAACATTTACTACAACGGTGCCTCATTCACCGGATACACAAGACATCACTCTGATTGTCACAGGAGCTGAACGCTTGACACCTTTCGTCGAACTTAGACAGCGACAAACGCAACAACCACTTCTTTTAGATGATATGGGCGTTATCCTATCTGAACATTATGCAACATTACTCAATGCATCCGTTCAAGACACGGTGCCGCTTACCAATCAACACAGCGTAACCGATATTCCTATTCTCGGAATCGCAGAATTTTACGCAGGACATTTCATGTTTATGACACCGACAGGATATGCACAATATTTTGGCGAAACACCGACAAATAACGCCTATTTCATTACATTGCATACCTCTTCTCCGACTGAAATCAAGCGACTCGCTGCTCAATTCATGTCCTTAGACGCTGTCAAAAATGTCGCACAAAACACGGACATCATTGAACAAGTTGAAGCCGTTGTCGATTCTTTAAGCACATCCATGCAAATTTTAACCATTGTATCGGTTTTCCTAGCGATTGTGATTCTCTATAATTTGACCACAATCAATGTTGCAGAGCGGATTCGTGAACTGTCAACCATTAAAGTCCTCGGCTTCTATGATCGTGAAGTGACGCGTTATATTTACCGAGAAACCATGATTCTTTCCTTAATTGGCATTGCATTCGGTTTAATTGCCGGCAAGTTATTGCACCGCATCATGATTGCAACTATCAGTCCAAACAATATGATGTTTGATCCCGAAATTGCGCACCATATCTATATCATTCCACCATTAGTGATTGTGTTAATATTGGCAGTGCTAGGTGCATTCGTACACTTCACACTCAAGCACGTTGATATGTTAGAAGCATTGAAAGCAAATGAATAAACGAAAACACCATGCACCAAGACAGTTTCGTCCCTAATAAACAAGTAAGTCCCAAAGATTAGGTCATAGCCTTACTTTGGGACTTAGTTTGTTTATAGAAACTCCGGCTATTTACCGAAACAGTGAGTGACATTCAACACTGTTCATTCCTAGCCGGAGTTCGTTTATTATGAATTATTTTTTAAGTCTTTCAACTTCACGAGCGATTTCTACTTCTTCGTTAGTCGGTACGTTGACTACAAAGATTTTAGAATCATCTGATGAAACAATCGCTTCTTTACGTGTATTGTTACGCTCCGGATCAATCTTAGCACCGAAGAATGACAAACCGTCGATTACTGCTTGACGTGTTTCTTTCGAATTCTCGCCGATACCTGCTGTAAAGACAATTGCATCGACACCGTCCATGGCAGCTACATATTGACCGATGTATTTTTTCACACGGTTATAGTAAATCTCTAAAGCTAATTGTGCACGTTCGTTGCCGCTGTTCGCTGCAGCTTCAATATCACGCATATCACTTGATACACCGGATAACCCTAACATACCTGATTTCTTGTTCAAAATATCAATCATGTCATTGACATTCGTGATATTCAATTTGCTCATTAAGAAAGCAACTAATGAAGCATCAATATCTCCCGTACGCGTTCCCATGGTAATTCCTGCTAATGGCGTGAAGCCCATTGAAGTATCGTAAGATTTACCATCTTTAATTGCTGTAATGGATGCACCATTTCCTAAGTGGCAAGTAATGATTTTCAATGAATCAAACGGTTTGCCGATAATATCTGCTGCACGGCGTGCCACATAACGATGACTTGTACCATGTGCCCCATACTTACGTGCGCCATATTGTTCATAGTACTCGTAAGGCAAACTATATAAATAGTTCTCTGCCGGCATTGTTGTATGGAAAGAAGTATCGAATACTGCTGCCATTGTACATTCCGGTAAACGCTCTTTGAACGCACGCATAACAGCTGCTTCTGCCGGGTTATGCAATGGGGCAAATTCACCTAAATCTGCCACTTGTTGAATGACTTCATCCGTTACTAAAGCAGATTCTTTGAACAATTCGCCACCTGCCACAACACGGTGACCTACTCCTGTAATTTCATGATAATCTGACAAAATATTTAATTCCGGCAAATATTGGAATAGTAACTCTACCGCACGGTCATGCGTTGGAATATCTTCAACCAATTTGAATTCTTGGTCATCGCCATACTCAATCTTGAAGATTGAATCCGGCAAGCCGATTCTTTCTACTAATCCTTTTGCAATAACTGTTTCTTGAGGCATCTCAATCAATTGGAATTTCAAGCTTGAACTTCCCGCATTAATTGCCATTGTTTTAGCCATAATGTAATCGCTCCATTTCTCTTAAACTGCCTTTATTATACATGATAATCCCTTAAATTTCACTAATTAGCACAAAAAATTTGTGAAAATCTATTACGCCATTTCAAAACAGAATATGCTTTCTCAACCAATTAGCGTATCCTATTATGCAAGCATATTTCGTTTCATCACAGACTTTCCAATCGCTAATTCCGCATAACAATGCGATGATTACGCTAACAAATCATCCAATTCCGACTTCTCAACTGCACGATGTGCCTTACAAATCGGACACTCTTCTACATATTGCGAACGAACAGTAAACAAAGGTAAGAAAAATAGTGAAAATTTACTGCCGTATTGAACTACTTGTGTTTGCACTTCATTGTGACAGTTCGGACATTCAATCCGATTCTTTGACATTCCTAATTTATTCTCGAAACCTTTCGTTCCCCAAATTAATAACATAATATATCCACCTTTCTTGCTTCATTGGAATTATTTTTGTTAATAAAAATTGAGAACAATCTTGACAGAAATAATGGATTCCTGTCGTTTGAAGGATACTCTTCAAACAGATTCTTCTCAATTTCTATTAACGCATCATTTTAAGACAATCTTGCCGATAGCCTGACCTTTCGTCACCGAACCTGAAGCAGTCAAATCAAATGATTCAATTACATCATTTCCGTTCGTGAAGATAACAATCATTGCATTATCTTTATCTTCTTCGGCGAGTTTTGCTAAATCTACTTCCGATACTAATGTGGACGATTGAACTTCTTGCCCCTCACTCACAATCGTATCAAAAGGTTCGCCATTCAATGCAACTGTATCAATCCCCATATGTAATAGAACTTCTAATCCGGCATAGCTAAAGCCTACCGCATGCTTCGTTGGAAAAACATTCTCTACTTTCCCTGAAATAGGTGCTGAAATGGATCCATTTGTCGGAATAATCGCGAAACCGTCTCCCATCATTTTTTGAGAGAAAACGATATCTTTTACCTCTTCAATGGCAATCAATTCTCCGTCAGCAACTGCATACAGTGTTATTTCTTTCACAACAGGTGCTTTTTGTGTTTTTTTCTTGAACCAACCAAACATAGCCTTAATCCCCTTTAAATTATTTCTTATGTAGATACTATCACAAAATCCATGAATTCGCTAGAAAATTAGTGTATAATACTAAACATCCTAAAGATTGTGAGGTTTATTATGTTAGATATTATCGAATTACTCAAAATTGTATTTTTGAGCATTGTTCAAGGAATTACTGAGTGGTTGCCAATCAGTAGTACCGGACACATGCGTTTAATTGATGAATTCATGCCATTACAACTGACAGCCGAGTTCAAAGATTTATTCTTTATTCTGGTGCAGTTAGGTTCCATTTTTGCTGTGATGCTATTATATTTCAATAAACTGAATCCTTTTGCTGCCAATAAAGAACGTAAAGAACGTTTGGACACTTGGAAATTATGGAGTAAGGTTGTCATGGCATCCGTTCCGGCGATGGTCTTTGGATTTGCATTGGATGATTATATGGATGCTTATTTCAATACGCCGCTCGTTATTGCTTCAACACTAGTTCTCTACGGAATTGCCTTTATTTGGATTGAATCTGAACGCAAACCGAAACATGCGCGTGAAATTAGAACTCTCAATGAATTATCTTATGCAGATGCCTTTAAGATTGGTATTTTTCAAAGTTTGGCGCTAATTCCGGGGACATCACGCTCAGGGGCAACCATTATCGGTGGTTTGTTGATTGGGACATCACGCTATGTTGCAACAGAATTCTCGTTCTTTATGAGTATTCCGGCAATGTTCGGTGCCTCAACGTTAAAGCTAGTCAAATACGTTAAGAACAATGGGCTTAATTTCTCGCAGGCAGAATTGATTTATTTACTATCAGGTATGTTTGTCGCGTTTATTGTGTCACTCATCGTCATCAAATTCCTCTTGAACTACATTAAGAGAAACGATTTCAAAGGCTTCGGTTACTACCGTATTATTCTCGGTATCGTTATCTTAGCTTACTTCTTACTCTTTGGTTAACATAGAGAAAAACCGCTCAAATCCGTTGCGTACAAATTGGATTTGAGTGGTTTTCATTAGCCAACAAGTGCCCGTTAGCTTACTCCTTTATCTCTCCGTCAAAGTAAAACTTCTCCAATTCAACATTATAAATAAATTGGAAAGATTCATTTTTAGGAACTTGGAAAGCAATCAACGCCTGCCCGAATGCTCCTGCTCGCAAATCTGTAAAGCCGAAATCGCGTAACACATGATGTTCATTCTGCGGAATAATTTGACCGCTTTCTGTCTGCACTTCCATACTTGCAATTGAGAAAAATGGTGTAGCAGTGTAATCTTCCAAGTATTGCATGTCAATCATTGCCAACACCCAATCGGTAGTATCATTCGAAAGTTCTGCCAGTTCCGGTCGCCATTTTTCAATAATGTCGGTTGCCCCTTTGCCACGTAATACTTCTTTGATGCCATACAAATATTTGACAGTTATTTCTTTATTTGTACTCGATTTCACAGCTTCTTCGATTCCAATTCTTTGACCGACTGGAACAGGATAGTCTTTTGCTCCGCGTAAAGCAAGTGCCTTTTGCTTATATTCCTGCTTCAGTGAATGAAGTTCCGTAGCTAATTTCTTAGTAGCTTCACTCATCTGCGGTTCCATGCCAAAATAGTAATCATCTGCAAATCCTTGATACACAAACAAAAGCGGCTCATTTTTCGGTGCAACAAACGCGATGTAACCGGTATGTGATTCATTCGGTAACAACTCATGATTGGAAAAATCATCTTCATAAGGTAGCAAAACTCGCGCAATCGGATTTACTCGCACCTCTTTCCGATTCGTCGGATTAATTAAACTGAAACGAGCATCCGTTGTATGAGGTTGCGTATGATTGCCCGTTAAATAATCACATTGCAAACGTAATAGCACCCATTCTTGTTGTACACGACTGGGGTCTTCGTACTCAAGGTCATTCGCCTCGAAATATTCATGCGCTTCTTTTCCTCGTTTAATCTCTGTGAGAGTGAAACGAAATTTAGTCTCCACCTGCTGATTATCTTTGTATGCCATTTCGATGGGTTTACCTAATGGCGTCGGCTGATCAAAAGTTCCTAAATATTGATTACTTGATTCGTCTTGCTTATCTTTCTCCAATGCTTGGCTCAGTTGTTGTTCCAGTTCACTAATCTTAGTCTGTAACGCCGCCAATTCCTCGCCCGTTGTTGCTAATACAACAACAGGTTGACTTAACAGTAGTAAACTCATTAACCATAACATACATTTTCCCGTTCTCATCTAATCACCCCTTTACATTACGTTGCCATTCACATTGCATGGTCTATTCCTCTGTCTCACCACTAAAATAATACTTCTCAAGCTCGACATTGTAAACAAACTGGAAAGACTCTTCTTTCGGAACTTGAAACGCAATAATCGCCTGCCCTGCTGATCCCTTATTCAAATTGATAAAACCGAAATCTCGCAATATATAGTGTTCTGATTGAGGAATTACTTTCCCGGTTTCGGTATGCACATCCATATTGGCAATTGAGAAGAACGGCGTATTCGAATAATCTTCCAAATACTCCATATCAATTAAAGCCAATGCCCATTCATTCTCATTTGAAGGAGGAGAAAGTTCCGGTAGCCAACGCCCGACAATATCTGACGCTGCTCTTCCTCGCAATATATCAGTGATGCCGTACAAATATTTAACAATTACTTCCTGGCTATCCGTAGATTGAACGGCTTCTTCGACTTCAATTTGATTACCGACAGGAACAGGATACGACTTAGTTCCCCATAGTTTCATTTGTTTCTGTTTGTATGTTTGCTTTAATTCAACTAATTTATCTTCTAATTCCTGTGTCGCTTCGCTAATGATTTGATCCGTTAAGAAGAAGTAATTCGCTTCTATACTGTCGTACACAAATAAAAAGTCTATGCCTCTCGGTACAACAAACGCAATGTATCCGGCATGGGAATTCTTCGGAAACAGTCCTTGGTCCTCAAATGCTTCTGACGGATCCAGTGTTGCGTAATAATCATAATTCGGGCGAATTTCTTTGCCATCCATATCAAATAAACGATATTGTAAATAAGTTATATAAGGTTGCTCCTCATCGCCTGACAAATAGTCAAAATTCACTTTCATCGCAACCCATTCCAACTCTTTGGGGAGTTGAGTGTAAGAAGCAAATGCATCGTGAAAGTAATCTAACGCATCTTGTCCGCGCTTAACCTCTTCTATCTTGAAATTAAATGTAGCCGCCGGTCCACCTTTTAAGCCTAAATCTTTTTGCTCAATGGTTAGATTCTGTCCAAACGGTACCGGATTATGGCGTGTGCCAATCGGTTTACTTGTGTCTTTTGGAGCATTATCTTGTTGAATGGCTTCCTCAACTTGCTTTTCAAGTATTTCGATTTGTTTTTCCATGGACGATAGTTCACTTTCGAGTGTGTTCGCCCATACATGCACCGGCAAATGCATCATGACGAGTATAGATAGGAAACCTAATTTAATTTTTGTACGCATAGAATCACCCTTTCTTGATTTCATTGTAGCGCTTTCTTATAGTAATGTATAGTAAAAAGAGCGCAACTTTCTATATGAATGTTACGCCCTTTATGAAGTTGTTTTATCTAGCAGGAATTTCAGTAATACCACCCATGTAAGGAACTAATACTTCAGGAATTTTTACACTGCCATCTGCTTGCTGATAATTTTCCAATATCGCAACAAAAGTACGTCCTACTGCCAACCCTGATCCATTCAAGGTGTGAGCATATTCTACTTTATCATCGCCATTACGGAAACGAATTTTTGCACGGCGTGCTTGGAAATCTTCGCAGTTAGAACATGAACTAATCTCACGGTAAGTATTCTGACCCGGAATCCAAACTTCGAGGTCATAAGTTTTCGCTGCTGAGAATCCCATGTCGCCCGTACACAATGCTAACACACGATAAGGTAATTCCAATGCTTGCAAAATAGCTTCTGCATTCTCCGTCATTGACTCTAACTCTTCATAAGAGTGAGCTGGATGGGCATACTTCACCATTTCTACCTTGTTGAATTGATGTAAGCGAATCAAACCACGTGTATCGCGTCCGGCGCTACCGGCTTCCGAACGGAAAGATGGACTCAATGCTGTAAATTTAATCGGCAATTGTGCTTGGTCCAGAATTTCATTGGCATAGTAATTCGTTAATGGCACTTCGGCAGTTGGAATTAACGTAAAGCCTCGCTCATCTGTCAGTTGGAACGTATCTTCAACAAATTTAGGATATTGCCCTGTTCCAAACATCGATTGGTCGTTGACCATATAAGGTGGAATGATTTCCGTGTAGCCATTGTGCGTTGTATGTTGATCTAGCATAAAGTTGTAGATTGCTCGTTCTAATCGTGCACCCAATCCTTTATAGAAAACAAAGCGGCTGCCGGATACTTTTGCGCCACGCTCAAAATCGATGATGTCCAATTTTTCAGCGATGTCCCAGTGATTGAGTGGCTCAAAATCAAATTCGCGCGGTGTTCCCCAACGACGTACTTCTACGTTATCTTCTTCATCTGCTCCGATTGGAACTGAATGATGTGGTAAATTTGGTAGACGAACCTCAATGTATTCTAATTCTGTATCGACTTGTGCTAACATTTCGTCCAACGCTTTAATGTGGTCACCGATTTCTTTCATTGCGGCAATTTTGTCATCGGCATTCTCTTTATTACGCTTCAACTGTGCAATGTCTTGAGAAACCGTATTGCGTGTTTGTTTCTGCTGTTCTACTTCTAATAATAATTCACGACGTTTAATATCTAAGTCGCGATATTGCTCCAGTGTTGCTCGGTCAACACCTCGTGTTGCTAATCTTTCGACAACTGTTTCAAAGTCATCCCGTAATAATTTGCGATCCAACATAATATTCCTCTCCTTTTTTGGATAAAATTAAGAGCCTTCCTCCTATATCTGGGACGAAAGGCTCTCGTTCGCGGTACCACCCGATTTCAATGCATCACGCATTGCACTCTATTGTCCATAACGGGGACTACCGGCTCTATTTAGTCAAAAATTTGTTTCCATAGGCTCTGACACGACGTGGATTCATTGCTTAATTTGAATGGCTTGCACCAACCGCCATCTCTCTAACAAACGCCCCAATTACTATTCGTCGTCCGATTTGCTTACTATTATAAGGGAGTGCATTCATTGTGTCAACATTACTACCACTCCAATTGACATGCTTTCTCTGTGTCACGGTAATGATACACCGTATCCATGTTGGCAAAATTCTGTTGGCGTAAGGCTTCGTAAATAATAATGTTAGCTGTATTCGATAAATTCAAGGAGCGCACATGCTCATCATTCATTGGAATTCGTAAGCAATCTTGCTTGCGTTCTTCCATCAATTCAATCGGCAAACCTGTCGTTTCTTTCCCGAAGATAAAAAATTGCTCTCCAAAATCGTTGGCAGCTAAATTCGCTTGTGAATAAATACGGGGCGCAAATTTAGTAATTAAATAAAGCGGGCGTTCTCCAACATAATTTAGAAATTCTGATAAATTTTCATGGTAAACAATGTTTACATTGTGCCAGTAATCCAATCCGGCACGTTTGAGCATTTTGTCATCGGTACTGAAACCGAGTGGTTTGATTAGATGTAAAGTTGTGTTGGTGGCCGCACATGTACGTGCAATATTGCCGGTATTAGCCGGCATCAATGGTTCGTAAAGGGCTATGTGGTTAATCATCATTCATTCTCCTTGGGTGGCGTTTTTCTTTTAATGCTAGTAATGCTTTCTGCATTTCTCCGATGGTCTCTTCGTCCGTTTCTTTGGACAGCTGGTCTGCGACACAATCAATCAAAGCTTCGTTATAGTACCGTTGAATTTGCGCAATCGCCCAAGCAGCTGTTCCTCTTATCATTGGACGTGTGTCACGTTCCATTACCTCAATCAGTTGCGGCAAGGCTGTCTGGTCTCGGAAATTAGCTAATGCAATAATCGCATTGCGTTGTAGTGGCTTTTTACCACGCCAAGCCCCTGCCATATGACCAAACTGCTGCTTGAAATCTTTATTGGATATGGTCAAAAGCGGCTTTAATAAAGGCTGAACACTCTCAGGATTGGGTTCCATTTCAGGATGAATATGTGAGTCAATGCCTTGATTATAAGGACAGACTAATTGACAAATATCGCAACCGTAAATCACATGGGTAATTTGTCTGCGAAACTCTTCTGGCATATAGCCTTTCGTCTGAGTTTGATAAGATAAACAGCGTTTACCATTTAAGCGCCCATCTCCCAAGAGCGCACTCGGTGGGCAAGCGGTAATGCATCTTTCACAGTCACCACAACCGTTCGGAACAGGTTCATCAGGTTCAAATTCAATATCGGTAATAATTTCACCTAAATAAACAAAAGAGCCGTACTCTTTAGTAATTAGAAGACCGTTTTTGCCGATGAAACCTAGCCCAGCACGCTGAGCGGCGGCGACATCAATCAATTCTCCCGTATCAACCATCGGCTTGAAATTGGCAGTGCTCGCTTCTTGCTTGATGAATTCAATTAAGCGATTCATCCTTTCGCGCAAAATCGTGTGGTAATCAATCCCCCACGATGCTCGCGCAAACAAACCGCGCCGATTCTCCCGTTCTTGCGGCAACGGATTACGCAAACGACTGGGATAAGCTAAAGCAATCGAAATAATCGATTTCGGTTTGTGAAAAATCTTCTCCGGATACAAACGTTCTTCCAACACCGGGTGTTCAAAGCCGGTTGAATGGCCTTTTGCATGTTGTTCTTCGATTGATTCTTTCAAATGGTCAAATGGCTCCGCTGTTGTAAAACCAATCTTATCAATGCCGATTTCCTTAGCTGCAACGATGATTTTCTCCTTTAATACCTGGTTCATCCCTCTTGCCCTCCTTTCTTATACAAAAAGCATTCACCTCATACCTAGTACGAAGTAAATGCCGTTTGTCAGTTTGTTCATCCACTGTGAAGTGACGCCCGCTTTCTAAGTCGGATATCTCCTCTATCGCTTCATTAATTAAACAGTTTGGAAATCTACGCTGTAGAATTCATCAGCCAAAGCTGCTTTATCAACTGCTTTAATGGTAACATTATGTTTAGCGCCGTCTAATTCCAATTCGAAAGCGTTGTTCATGCCTACAACTTTTAATAAAGCTTCAAACTCACGACGGTTCACTGATAAAGCTACAGGCTCTTGACCTTTTCCGTATAAAGTTGCCGGAACTTGACCAGCTTTACGCAATTGACGTGAAGCGTTTGTTCCTAATACTGTTCTTAATTCTGCTTTTAAAGTCATGTTATATTCAATCTCCTTTACTCTTTTGCTTTTTTTCGCATAACGGTATATTACCAAAAAAATTATGAAATTGCTAGAAAAATCTGTCGTTTTTTTATACAATTATAAAAAGAAGTCCTATAAAAATAAAGGAGGTCACAATGAAAGCGATTCTGAAACACTTAAAACCATACGATTTCGTCTTAATCGGTTTGGCGATTCTACTGTCATTCACACCTCTGATTGTTTCCGGTCTTCTCTATGCGAACCAGCCGGATGAACCGCAAGTGATTGCAATCGTCAAAATCGATGGCAAAGAAGTTGACCGCTTTATTTTGGCTGATGGTGCGGAACATATTACCAAAACTTACTACCCTCACGAAGGACAATACAATATTGTTGAGCGCAAAGGAAAAGCGATTCGGGTAAAAGAAGATAATAGTCCCGACCAAATTGCAGTGATGACGAGTTGGATTTTGAAACCCGGACAAGTTTCTATCTGTTTACCTCATGGGTTAGTTATAGAAATATTGGGCGAAATACCTGATGATGATTTGGTATTGCCACTTTAGAAAGTGAGTTTTGCTCTCTTAGTGAGAGCAAGCTCGCTATTTTTTCTTCATATAATTGTAATTTTTACGGTTTACAAAAATAAAAAGATATGGTATTTTGTTTGTAGATTATTTTTGGAGGGAAACTTTTATGAAAAAATATAAGTGGCGTGTTGCTCTGTCGTTGGCAACAGTCTTATTGGGAAATATCACACCTGCTGTCCTTGCAGAAGACATATCCAGTATTGCGATGCAAATTGATAGTGAATTGCGTACTCACCAAGTAAAAGACGGCGATAAATTACCAGATATCGCTCAAAAACTAGGAATGGACGCTGATTTACTTAAAACAATTAACAGCCGTTCAAAGTTCAAATTAACACAGCAAGGAAATTGGGCAGTCTTACATAAGAAACGTTATTTAATTCTGTCGGATGCGCATTTCCATGATTATGCCATTTACGATTTAGAAACGCCTGATAAAGACAAGGATTTACCGTATTCAAAAATGATTGCTACTGACGAATTGAAACAACTAGTAGCAAAATTACATGATAAGTTAGGGCATATTGACGGTGAAGGACATCATCATCACGATCATGACCATGACCACTCACATCACGGACATCATCATCATGATCACGACCATGACCACTCGCATCATGGTCATCATCACCATCATCATGGACACGATCACTCACACCATGGTCATCATCACCATCATCATGGACACGATCACTCACACCATGGACATCACGACCATAATCATCACGGACACCATGAACATGGACATGAATTAACGGATTTCGGACCGGAAGATATTGTATCTGAAGACGAGAATGGTTACATTATCAAACACGGCGACCATTTCCACTACGTACCTAAAAAGAAACAACCGCAAGTGGAACAGCCGGCAACACCGAACGAAACGCCAAAACCAAATGAACCTCAACCAAATTCCGACGAAAAACCATTAACAAAACCCGAAAATGGACACACACCTGAATTAGAAGCGAAGTTGAACTACATCGCGATGACGCATGGCATTCCAAAAGAGTCCATCATCGTATCTTCAAGCGGGTATTTTGTATTCAGCACACCGGCGCATGACTATGATCCGACGCATATCCACCCTGTCGCGATTCCGATTGAGCGCATCCTTGTTCCAGAAGTAACCGGTGACCCGGAAACAGATTTCGAGAATGAATTGAAAGCTATGTCGCACTTAACAGGCATCCCTGTTTTTGCATTGAAAATCGAAAACAATAAGTTTCTCATTCCACACGCCGACCACGCTCATTACCTCAATATCATAGCGACTAACGGCATTAAACCGTACTTGGATAGCTTGTTGCCGGCGATTAAAGGTTCGTACGTTCCAGGCGAGTTAAATATTGATGCAGTCAAAAATAAAGTAACGGAGCTTGTCAAAATGGCGGAGGAACGCTACAAAGATAATCCGAAGCAAGTGAGTCGAATTAAACTTGCATTGGATGCATTCAACTTTGATTTGAGTGACTTGCCGAACAACTCCACTCAAGGTTACATCAATATGTTGGAGCAGTTCAATCAACAATACATCAGTAAGAACGATGCTCCGTCCTCAACGGATACACCGGCAACAAACGAAGCCTTTAACAAAAAATACAACGAATTATCCGAGAAAGTTCGCCAATTAGATTTGAACGGCTATTCTATTACCCGTGACGACTTAATTGCCCGCTTACGAAAAGCAAATGACGAAGCGGCACTCAATCAAGTAGGCAACTTTATCGAAGAGTTAAATCATGCCAAGCCAACTAGAGTTTTCGCTATGAAATACCTTGATTATTTCTTGGCAAATTTGGAAAAACCGCATGTCAGCAACGAATTACGTGAAGAAATGTCAGAACTTATCAGTCTTTCTTTCCGAGCGCAATTCAGCGGTCGCAAATACACTGCCGAGCAACTCATGGATCGTTTGATTGATACTCGTCACAAACTACAAGAATCCAGCGAGAAAAACGAAATCAACGAAAACCGAGTGGATGGCGAACACTATCACACATTAGTCGCAGAGAAAAACAACACAAGTCCTAAGAACGAAATCTCTAAATTCTTAGGTGAAGTACGTGATTTCATCCAGTCATTTGACAGCAAATTCGTACCGAATGTCACACCGGAAGAAGCAAAAGAAACTCCTGTTGCCGATGAGAAACCGAAAGAAGAAAGCAACACCAATACGGATTCAACGAATAACGAAAGTGAAGAAACCACTTCTACTAACGATGAAACCTCAAACGAGAACTCTACTGCATCAGAAACAGTAGAATCTACAGAAGCGGCTTCAACTTTAGAAGAACAAACCTCTACAGAAGCTGACACTTCTGACAATTCAAACACAGCAACAGACATTGCTTCTGATACAGAGTAATACGATAATACCCGCCTACTTCCAATAGTAGACGGGTATTTTTGTTTTTTTATTTGGTAATTAAGGCAATGAGCAACGTTAGCACATACATCATTGCAAACATAACAAAAGATTTCACCGATTCGACGAAAGTTTCTCGCTTGATTTGTTTGGCACTGTAACGTTGTACGCTTTTTGTATGTGGGATAATGAGAAGGAATCCTAAACCTGCCCAAAGCGGTAAGTGGCGTGTCGCAATCAGTAAGCCCCATACGAGCCAAGGAATGACGCTCAGTATTTGATATAAGCGGATTGCGCGTTGCACGCCTATGTAGTAAACGAGTGTGTAACGTTGATTCTGAATATCCGTCTTCAAGTCGCAAGTATTATTGGCTAACATAATGTTAGCAATCAAGCTGATTAAAGGTGTGCTCCATACAAAAATCCGCAAACTCTCCACCCAGTTGAAACGAATGACAACTTCATTCAAAGACCATGTACTCGTCAACAAATTGCCGTATTGCGTCATATAAATCGCCAAGAACAAAATGCCGAATCCCATAGTGAAACCGGAAAACACTTCACCTAATGGCAAACGTGACAGTGGCATAGGACCGAACGTGTAACAAATGCCAATGACAAAGCAAATAGCACCCATTCCTAGCAACAAAGAATCTGTTAAAATGACCAATATCAATGAGAATACAAGCGAAATTCCTAGCAACGTCAAAATGACACCGACCATGCGTTGGAAACTCAACTGATGAACACCGATAACATTTTCGTTGACTTTATAGTCTAAATCAACGGCTTTGTGGTAGTCCATCGCATTGTTGATAGCGGTTGTACACATATCAAATGTAACGACCGCAATAAAGAATAGCGCCGCATTCAACCAATTGAACGTACCGTAATAATAAGCCGACCACATAAAACCAATCATCATCGGAAAAACACTCGCAACTTTCGTGCGAATTTCTACAAACTCCAAAAAAATCGCTAATTTCTTATTCATGGGCAATATGGTACTCCTTATTTGTTAATTTGAACGTATCTTTCAAACCGGAAGTTAAATGAACACCTTGATTCTTATCAATGAAGACAGCTTCTACCCCTTCTTGCGCTTCAATGAAGGCGAGCCCTTTTTCGATGCCGAATAGGAACATACTTGTGGAATAAGCATCGGCTTCAATGGAAGATTGTGTAAAGATGGTAACTCCGGAAATTTCATTGTCAAGCGGATAGCCTGTTTGTGGATCAATGATATGATGATACTTCACACCATTCACTTCTAAGAAACGTTCGTAGACACCGGATGTGACAACCGTCCCATCAATCACTCGTTTGGAACCAACAACTTCGCCACGCACTTCATCAGGGTCTTGCACACCGACATTCCACCCTTCCGGATTGGAAGGCGAGCTCCCCATTGCCACAACATTGCCACCCAAATTGATTAACGCCGTCGTAATCCCGTGTTTTTCAAAGATGCGCTTCACGCCGTCCGCAATATACCCTTTGGAAATACCACCGAGTTCCATCACCATGCCCTTCTCTTTCAAGAAAATTGTCTGCTCGCTATCATTCAGTTCCACTTGTCGATAGTCAATCTTAGGAAGCGCCGCTTTTATTTCCGATTCATCCGGTTTGCGAGCGTCTGTGGAGCCGATGCGCCATAAATTCGTAACCGCTCCAATGGTAATATCGAATTTCCCTTCGCTTTTTTGGGACATTTCTTGTGCTTGCTTGACAATGTCGTAAGTAGCTGTTTGAACTTTGACCGGTTCGTTGCCGGCAGCTTGGTTTACTTTGTACACATCGGAACCTTCCAAGTTCGTTGATAGAAGTTGTTCCATTTCCTTAATGAATGTATACGCTTCTTCCATTGCCGCTTCCTGTCCTTCATGGAAAATCTGCAACTGCACTGCCGTGTGCAACAACGATTCCGAACGTGACAGCGGTGTTTTGCTGACTGCCAAGGTCGGCTCTGTTGTTTGTTGCGTTGTCGTGTTGCAAGCTGCCATTATTGTCACGCAACTCATCAATGCTACTATCAATTTACATTTCTTCATCTCATCATTCCTTCTAACAAACTCTCTGTTATTATACTACTTTTCCAGAGAAAAAGCATGACTAAACCAATCCCTATCCAATAGATAATATGAAAAATTATTTTGCGGGTCTTGTGATGAAACAACACCATCGCCAACCAACCTGCCGGTCCACCACCCAATATGCCCAAGGTCAGCAATATGCGTTCCGGTATGCGATACTCTTGACGTTGCGCGCGTCGCTTATCAACCCACATCAGAGTGAATAAGATTAAATTGATGAACAATAAATAAAGATTTCCCCAAGGCATCTGTTTCCTACCTCTCTACAAGTAAAGACCGCCCTGTCAGGCAGTCTTTATATCCTTGTTATAATGATTTCAACGTCTTCATCAGTAATTCATTGACAACTTGCGGGTTCGCCTGCCCTTTCGTTGCTTTCATAATCTGTCCGACAAAGAAGCCGACCGCACGGTCTTTTCCGTTCTTGAAATCTTCCACTGATTGCGCATTATTGGCGATGATTTCGTCAATAACAGGTTGAAGCTTAGCCGGGTCACTTAATTGTGCCATGCCACGTTGTTCCACAATGTCATCGGCATTACCACCTTCTGTCGCCAAAATCTTAAAGAGTTGCTTGGCAATTTTGGAGGAGATGGTACCATTGTCAATTAAGCGAATCATCTGTGCCAAGTTCGTCGGCGTCAAGTGAATATCTGCTAAAGTTGCTTTGGCGCTGTTCAAGTGAGCGGAAACCTCACCCATTAACCAGTTAGAAGCTTGCTTGGCGTCCACGCCTTGTGCAACAGTTGCATCGAAGAAGTCTGACATTTCTTTCGTTAAAGTTAAGACCATTGCGTCATAAGCCGGCAAGCCAAATTCATGGATGTAGCGATGACGGCGAGCATCCGGCATTTCAGGGATAGAGGCTTTCACTCGCTCAATCCATTCTTCTTCAATCGTAATGCGTGGTAGATCCGGCTCAGGGAAATAACGGTAATCGGCTGACCCTTCTTTGACACGCATTAACAATGTCTTACCGGTTGTTTCGTCATAGCGGCGTGTTTCTTGCTGAATAATGCCACCTGAACGCAAGACTTCCGCTTGACGTTTTTCTTCGAATTCTAAGCCTTTCTTGACGAAGTTGAAGCTGTTTAAGTTCTTCAATTCGGTTTTGGTTCCGAATTGTTCTTGTCCGTATGGGCGCAGTGAGATGTTTGCATCACAACGCATTGAACCTTCTTCCATCTTCACGTCGGATACTTCGGTGTACATGATTTTCTCACGCAAAGCCTCCAAGTAAGCGTACGCTTCTTCCGGTGAACGCATATCGGCTTCCGATACAATCTCGATTAACGGTGTGCCTTGACGGTTCAAATCAACGTATGAATAGCCGTCTGTGCCGTGCGTGTTCTTGCCGGCATCTTCTTCCAAATGCAAACGTTCAATACGAATACGCTTGGTTACACCGTTCACTTCAATATCAATCCAGCCGTTCGAACCAATCGGTTGGTCAAATTGCGAAATTTGGTAGGCTTTCGGGTTGTCCGGGTAAAAATAGTTCTTGCGGTCGAATTTCATTTCACGTGCAATCTCGCAGTTTAATGCCAATGCAGCGCGCATACCGAACTCAACGGCTCCACGGTTGACAACCGGCAAAACGCCCGGGTAACCCCAGTCAATTTCATTGGTGTTCGTATTCGGATCTGCTCCGAAATGAGCCGGTGACGGACTGAACATCTTTGAGTCTGTTTTCATTTCAACGTGGACTTCTAATCCAATAATCGTTTCAAAATTCATTGAGAAACCTCCTATAACGCTGGTGCCTGGCTTACGAAGTCATGATTCACTTCAAAAGCATGCGCCGCTTGGTAAATCGTTGCTTCGTCCAATGGCTTAGCCATCAACTGCAAGCCGATTGGCAAACCGTTTGCATCGAATCCCGCAGGAATCGAGATTGCCGGAATACCCGCTAAGTTTGCAGGAACCGTCAGTAAGTCTGCCACGTACATCTCGATTGGGTCATTGACACGACCGCCAATCTCAAAGGCTGTACTCGTCGTTACCGGTCCCATAATTAAATCGTAATCGGCAAACACTTTCGCGAAGTCTTGTTGAATCAATGTCCGTACTTGTGCTGCTTTTTTGAAATAAGCATCGTAATAGCCCGAACTTAAGCTGAATGTTCCTAGCATGATACGGCGTTTCACTTCTTCGCCGAAGCCTTCTGAACGTGACATGACATAAACGTCTTCCAATGTTCTTGCTGATTGCGAGCGATAACCGTAACGCACCCCGTCGAAACGTTGCAAGTTCGATGATGCTTCCGATGACGCAATGATGTAGTAGACATTGATGCCGTACTTCGAATGAGGTAAGGATACTTCTTCTACTACCGCACCTTGCGCACGGTAAAAATCAGCCGCCTTCTCCATGGCTTCTCTAATTTCCGGTGCGATGACTTCCGCTTTGTATTCTTTCGGGAACGCAATGCGTAAACCTGATAAAGGCTGCCCGATTTTTGCGGAGTAATGTGTATCAATCTCTGTTAAGCTGGTAGAATCTTTGGCATCATGTCCGGCAATTGCTTCAAGCAAGCGCGCATTATCTTCAACTGTCAAGGTCATTGGTCCAATCTGATCCAAGCTTGAACCGAATGCGATTAAACCGTAACGTGATACACTACCGTAAGTCGGCTTCAACCCGACAATTCCCGTATAAGCTGCCGGTTGGCGGACACTCCCACCTGTATCCGAACCTAAACTTGCCGGTACTTGACGCGCGGCAACCGTTGCAGCCGAACCTGATGAAGAACCACCCGGCACACGTGACAAATCCCATGGATTACGTGATAGTTTGAAAGCAGAACGTTCACCGGACGCTCCCATTGCGAATTCATCCATGTTGACTTTCCCGACAATTACCGCACCTGCTTGGCGTAATCTAGCGACAACCGTTGCGTCGTATGTCGGTACGAAGTCTTCCAACATTTTGCTGGCAGCGGTCGTTGTTAAACCTTGAGTCACGATATTATCTTTCACGGCGATTGGTACACCATTCAATAATGGCGCTTCGTCGCCGTAACCGCGCGCATCCGCTTGACGTGCTTCTTCCAATGCGCGCTCCTTATCAATCGCCAGAAAAGCGCCGACTTGCGCATCGGTGGCTTCAATTCGACTGTAAAAATGTTCCACTAACTCAACTGCTGTGAAAGTGCCCGCCTTCAAGCCGGCTTGAATCTCTTTAATGGTATGAGGATATTGTGTCATCTTAGGCTTCCTCGCTTTCAATAATCGCAGGTACTTGGATAAACCCGTCTTTCGTTGTTTTGGCATTCGCCAACAGCAATTCACGTTCCACACCCGGTTGGGCAACATCTTCACGGAAGACGTTTAACAACTGATTGCCGTGATAAGTAGGCTCAACACCTGTCGTATCCACTTCTTCAAGGTGTTCCACCAACTCGATAATCGAGTTGAACTCTGCTGTGAAAGCATCTAACGTTTCATCTTTGAATTGTAATTTCGCTAATTTAGCCACGTGTTGAATATCGTCGCGTGTAATCATTCAATTCTTCCTTTCGTTCATCAAATTTAATCGTTCTTCTGAGGCAAATCCCTCGCTCTTAATGAAAGACATGTGATTGATAGTGAGTGGCTCCTGCCGGTCTACCAACATACGCTTCAATACCGGCGCCGGACTCAATCTTAATCTCAATCGGAATGCCGGTTGGCAAGTAACTTTGCGCCATATCCAATACATGTTGCGTCAAAGCCGTTACTTCCGTTTTTTGATAGAATTGGGTGACGATTTCGATATCGATACTCGCCAATCTACCTTCTACATACAATGCCTGACCTGTTATCCCGTTCAAATTCGGGAAAAAGTTCACTACATGATTGCGGAAATCATAGAAGAACTGGTATTGGTCAATCGATTCGGATGAGTTCACGAGTGGCAACGATACACGATTCTCATTGTGTTCGGTCCAATCCGCTACCGAATTACCTTCTCGTGAAATTCCGTCCATCACGTACACACCACCGACTACATCACGACTCGGTGCCTGACGGAAAATCCCCACAACAATCGGTACGGAACGTAATTGTTCTGTATTGCGTAATCGTCCGACAATCGTATTGGCGTACGCTTTACCACGCTCACGCATCTCACCTAAAGAAATCTCTTGATTGTATGACACGCCATTTTCGTCCGTATACTGATACTCACTGTTCATTGCCAAACCGATGACGATACCTGCTAAAGCGTAACCGTCCGCTGTTTCGACCATGATGTCTTTTTCCATGATTTGCGCTAAGTATATCGGTGCGGCTGAACGGTCGAGGATGACTTGCGAGTTCGCCTCGGAAGTCACTTGTTCGTTCGACTCCGCATTCTCGCCTTCCGGTTGCGATTCCGCTTGTTCCGGATTCTCCGGCGCCGGTGGCGTAGGTGCTGTCGGTGCCGGCGGGTTCAATCCTTCCGGATACAGCTCGGATTCTCTTGATACCCAGCTTGTCATCGTGGATTCGTCAATCAACTGCCCTTCTTTCAAGAAATATTGGTCGGTCGGGAAGACGGATTTGCTGATTGCCAGCAATCCTTCTTCGAAAGCCTTAGCGTTCCCGCTTGAACTTAAATAAGAATCAATGCTGGCAGAAGCGCCAAGCGCGTACTTGCCGTCGGTAATTACCGCGCGATAGTTCTCAGAGCCGAGTTGACTCTTCGTCGTTTGCACGACAACTTCATCCGGTCCAACTTCAGGCTTATTGGTAATTTCCTTATCCAAGTTGTTCAAACATCCTGCTAATAGGGCAGTTGTCATCAGTAGGCTAAGTGTTTGTTTCAGTTTCATCTGATTTCACCTTCTTTATAATTTTGCTAGAAATTCCGCTTCGTTTAAGACGGTAATGCCTAATTCTGTTGCTTTCTTCAATTTGCTTCCGGCTTGCTCACCGGCTATGACGATATCGGTCTTCTTGGAGACTGAACCCGTCACGTTTGCCCCTCGTTCTTCAAGCAATCGTTTCGCTTCGCTTCTGGAATATTGCGTCATCGTGCCGGTTAGGACAACGGTTTTGCCTGCCCATGGCGAATCTTCTTGTTGAACGGGCGCAACACCTTTGTATGTGAGATTGACACCCGCTTGTGCCAAGCGTTCCACTAAGTGAACATTGCTTTCACGATTGAAATATTGTACGAGCGATTGGCTGATCATAGAGCCGACACCTTCGATTGCTTCAATCGCTTCCGGTCTAGCACTTCGAATCCCTTCCAGCGTTTCGAAGCGTTGGGCAATCAACTGCGCTACCTTGGCGCCGATATGGCGAATCCCCAAGCCGAACAATAAACGCTCTAATGAATTCGTCTTACTTGCTTCAATCGCCTGCAATAACTTCGTTGCGGACTTCTCTTGAATTTTGTCCAACTGCAAGAGGTCATCTAATGTCAAACTGTATAAATCAGCGACATCGTTGATGAGTGTTTTGGCGAGTAGCTGTTCAATAATGCGTTCGCCTAAACCACTAATATTCATCGCTTGTCTTGAGGCAAAATGAATCACTTGCGCCATCCGTTGCGCCGGACATAACACGTTCGTACACCGCAAGGCGACTTCCTCTTGATAGCGCGACAGTTCCTCACCACATTCCGGGCAATGCGTCGGAATCGCTAATGGCGTTGACTCTGAAGGTCGCTTCGCCAACACGACACCGGTTACTTCCGGAATAATGTCGCCTGCCTTATGAATCGTTACCGTATCGCCTAAACGCACATCGAGTGCATGAATCAAGTCGATATTATGTAAGCTGGCACGTTTGACAATCGTCCCTGCCAGTTGTACCGGTGTCATGACCGCTGTCGGTGTTACTACACCCGTACGTCCGACCGTCCATTCGACTTCTTCGACAATCGTTTCAGCCAGTTCAGCCGGGAATTTATAAGCGACTGCCCAACGGGGAGCTTTGACAGTGTAACCAAGTTGACGTTGTTGCTCAATCGCATTGACTTTGATAACGACCCCGTCAATTTCGTACGGTAAATGATGACGCTGTTCGCCAATTTCATGAATATACGCCATAATATCGGCTAATGAATGACAGACACGGCGCAAATGATTGGTACGCAAACCTAATTGTTCCAAGCGTTCGAATAATTGCGCTTGACTTTGCGGTTGAAAGTCCGGTGTATAAACCGCACCATACAGAAAAATATCCAGTTGACGCTGCGCAACTGCTTTCGGGTCAATTTGCCGTAAACCGCCGGCTGCCGCATTGCGTGGATTGGCAAAAACTTCCTCGCCGTTAGCTTCTCGTTCCAAGTTCAATGTGGCAAACACAGATTTCGGCATATAACATTCACCACGAATTTCACCGGTAAAAGGTTCCCGTAATCGCAAAGGTAAAGACTTAATCGTTCGCAAATTTTGTGTAATATCCTCGCCCGTTTCGCCGTCACCGCGTGTTGCACCACGCACAAACTCACCGTCAGCATATGTCAAGGCAACCGCAAGTCCATCGATTTTGCACTCGCACATAAATTCAACCGCTTGCCCCATTGACTCTTGAATCCGCTGAATAAAAGCGGCAATTTCACCTTCGTTAAAAGCATTGCTCAAGCTGTACATGGATTCGGCATGCGTCACTTTCCGGAAACCGTTTAATAATTTATCGCCTACTCGCTGAGTGGGTGAATCCGACGTTATCCATTGCGGGTAAGCCTGCTCCAATGTTTCTAACTCGCGATACAACTGGTCGTACTCATAATCGGTAATTACCGGCTTATCCAACACATAGTACAAATAAGCATGATGATTCAGTTGTTCCTTTAATGCTTGAATCCGCTCCAAGATTTGCGATTCACTCACTGCTGTCATCTACTGGCACTCCTCTTTCTCTCATCCTCGTCACTCGCCCAAAAAGCAAGCAACCTCAAGGGCGTTTCACTTCATCGGTTGCCGAACATCTCTTGGCGAATGACCGCTTAATGTCGGCAACAACATTGCGTTAATTATAACACATAGCGCTCATCAGTCCAAATACTAAATCAATAAGTTTCAAGCCAATCCTCACCGTCCAAAAAAGTAAGCGGAAAAAGACCGTTCCCCTCCTACCCACCTATTCGACAATCAACCTCACACATGACAAAAACACCCCATTCCCGCCGCAGGACAGCGCCACTAAAAAATAAAGTAACACCGTCCCGCCGCAGGACGACGTCGCTAAAAAATAAAGTAATGCATTCCCGCCGCAGGACAGCGTCGCTAAAAAATAAAGTAACACATTCCCGCCGCAAGACAGCGCCGCTTAAAAATAAAGTAACGCATTCCCGCCGCAGGACGGTGCCGCTAAAAAATAAAGTAACACTGTCCCGCCGCAAGACAGCGTCGCTAAAAAATAAAGTAACACATTCTCGCCGCAGGACAGCACTATTCAGAAAAAACATTGCCGAAAAAAGCATTCAACTTGCTTGTTGCAGAAAAAATAACAGCCAAACACTCCATATCCTATCCCACTAAAAATGAAATCTTCTCAGACACTTAGTTTCCAACCTCATTCAAGATTAAAGTAACTCTATCAAGCAAGTTTCCTGCCTCACTCAAAATTAAAATAAGCCCGTCAAGCGAGTTTCTCGGGTAAGTCATCGCTTCGACAGGCTAATCGTTGGTGTATTGGTTGTAGGTTCAACAGGCTGATAATATGCTTAATGGTTCATCACTTCATTGATCGAAATTCTGTGCCTCTCTTTACTGATTTAAGCCAATCAGCGCTTGAATTTTATCAAAAGTCTTGCCGTTGCGAATCGACACCTCTTTGTAGAAAGGTGCTTTCGCCAAATACTTGGCATACGCTGTTTGCAAATATTGGTCGTTGTCCAGCTTCGCCCAGAAGATTGCGTGCTTTCCGTAATAAATTCGCTCATTATCGAGTGTCCACTGGCGAATATGCGCTTCAATGTGCGCTTTGTCCACATTCTCCAAGTAAAATAGCACATCTTTGCGTGCATGATTGTCGGACCACCATTCAGGTAAATCCTCCAATTCAGCTTGCAATTCATCAGCGCTAATCAATGCAAATCCAAGAGGAAATGAATAGTGTTGTGCAAACATATCCTCTAATTGATGTTGAATGACAGTTTTTGCCTCGTTCGAATCGAAAAATACATTCCCACTGTTAATATACGTCACCACATTCGCGAAACCTAATGCTTCTACTTGTTGTTTCAATTCACTCATCACAACTTTATGCTTGCCGCCGACATTGATGCCACGTAATAATATAACATATCTCATACCTGTTCCTCCTATCTTCTAAATTGAATCGCCTATCACGGTACTTTCAACCGAATTACACTTTCCGAATCGGCGCGTAAGCCGCGAGAAGTTCTTTGATGCCTTGCGATGCAAAGGCGACACTCAAGGTCGTTTCGTTCCCTTTCTTTGTCACTTTGACGACAGTCCCTTCACCCCAAACTTTGTGCATTACCTTATCGCCGGCTGACCATTCATCAGTTGCGCCTGTTGAAGTGCTCACTTTTTGCATTGTCGGTCGACTTGGTGCTAAGATTGTGCGATTGGCTTGCTGACTTGCCGAGGCAATACGGTAGGACACGTCCGGCGCTGAGAAGACGACACCGACACGCTCTAATAGCGCTGTATCGATTTCATCGACGAAACGGCTCACCAAATTATGTTGGTAACGTCCGTATAACAAGCGGCTCTGGGTAGCCGTTAGATACAACATTTTCTCCGCGCGGGTCATGCCGACATAAGCTAAGCGGCGTTCTTCTTCCAATTCTTCTTCCTTGTCCATCGCCCGACTAAGCGGGAAAAGCCCCTCTTCCATGCCGACGATAAAGACATACGGGAATTCCAATCCTTTGGCGGCGTGTAGAGTCATCAACGTTACTTGGTCATCAAACTCGCCTTCATCTGTATCGCTAACGAGCGATAATTCAGTTAGAAAGCGTGTCAACTGACTTGGTGCAACCGCACTTGTATCAGTCGCTTCATCTTGCAAGACATAATCCGGATCTTGCTCGTTTGTATTGCCTTCATCATTCTCATCAAACTGCTTGGTAACGGAAGCGAATTCTTCTAAGTTTTCGATACGGTTCTGCGCTTCGATTGTGCCCTCTTCTTGCAAACTTGTGACGTAACCGGTCCGTTGCCACACTTCTTCCACTAATTCACTTACACTTAGAAACTCGGCTTGCTGTTTCAACTGGGTGATGAGGTCCGCAAATTGCGTGAGTTTGCTTTTGACAGAAGTGGACAGGTTGGAGAACTGAAGTTGGCTAATGGCTTCGAACCAACTGATGCCCATACTCTCTGCAAAAGCTGCCAATTTGTCGACGGTCGCTTGTCCGATACCACGTTTCGGTACATTGATAATGCGGTTGAAACTAATATTATCAGCTGAATTATCAATCAATTTCAAATAAGCCATTGTATCAACAATTTCTTTACGTGAGTAGAACTTCAAGCCGCCGACAATTTTGTACGGGAGATTCGATTTCAAGAGTTTATCTTCAAGGCTACGCGATTGCGCTTGCGTGCGATACAGAATGGCGAAATCCCGATTCTTGTAGGCTCCTTCTTGCTTGATACGATATATTTCCTGCACAATGTATTGTGCTTCTTCACTATCGCTATTCGCACGGTAAAACTTCACTTTCTCCCCGACAGCGCCGTCACTCCATAATTGCTTATCTTTGCGGTTCACGTTATGTTCAATCACACTGTTTGCCGCTTTCAGAATCGTTTGGGTTGAGCGGTAATTTTGCTCTAATAGAATGACGGTTGCATCGGGATAATCTTGTTCGAAGTTAAGAATGTTCTCCATATTTGCTCCGCGCCAACCGTAAATACTTTGATCCGCATCGCCGACAACACAAATATTGCGGAGCAGTCCTGCCAATAATTGTACGAGACGGTATTGACTATGGTTCGTATCTTGATACTCATCGACGTGAATGTATTGAAACTTATGTTGATAGAACTGGCGCACTTGGTCATGGGTTTCCAACAGCTTTACCGTCAAGAGAATCAAGTCGTTAAAGTCCATTGCATTGGCTGCCTTTAATTTCTTTTGGTACAGAGTGTAGACTTTTGCTTGCATTTCCTCGATAAAGTTATTCGCTTGCTCGGTGAACGCTTCCGGCAATAAGCCGCTGTTTTTGGCATTGTCAATCACCCACAGCAAGTCTTTATAATTATAGCGGGTACTATCCAAGTCCAGCTCTTTCAAGACTTGCTTCATCAATGTTTGTTGTTCGCCTTGGTCGATGATTGTAAAGTTAGTATCGTAGCCAACCCATTCCGCCTCCCGACGCAAAATACGTGCACACATTGCATGGAAGGTAGACACCCATATTGAGCTCGCCTCTTCGCCGACAAGTTGCGCTACCCGCTCTTTCATCTCGGCTGCCGCCTTGTTCGTAAAGGTAATCGCCAAGATGTTCCACGGATTCACTTGGCGCTCCTCAATTAAGTAAGCGATACGGTGCGTCAACACGCGCGTCTTCCCGCTTCCCGCACCGGCAGCAATCAAGAGCGGACCTTCTGTCGTCAACACCGCTTCACGTTGCTTGTCATTTAATTTCGCAATATTATCTTGTAAAGACATCTCAGTTCCTCATTTCCTAAACACTTCGTCCACCATTATAACATAAGAGCCACAGTGTTTGAACATCAGTTCTCTTTTTGCACCGAAATAAAACCTCTCTCCGATAAGGAAAGAGGTTCTGACGATTATTGTTGCTTCAATAAAGTTTCGAATTCATCCAAGCGTGCTTCGAAGACGTCGAGCGTTGCTTCAATGTAATCACGTTGTGTCATATCCAGACCGGCACGTTTCATTGTGTCGATCGGGTATTCACTGCACCCTGATTTCAAGAAGCCTAAGTAACGTTCCAATGCTTCTTGGTCGCCGGATAAGATTTTGCTTGCGAAGGCTGTTGCCGCTGCGAAACCGGTCGCATATTGGAACACATAGTAATTGTAATAGAAGTGCGGAATGCGTGCCCATTCATACATGATTTCCGATTCTGAATTCACGGCTTCGCCGTAATATTTCGCATTCAATTGCTTATAATTTTCAGATAGGAACTCTTGTGTCAACGGAATTCCCTCGGCATCCGATACATGCATGAAATGCTCGAATTCAGCGAATTGCGTTTGGCGGAACACTGTCCCCTTCAAACCGTCTAAGAAGTGGTTCAATAAGTACAGACGGATGTGCGGCGCTTGATATTTCTCCAATAAGTAGCTTGTCAACAAATTCTCATTCGTTGTTGACGCAATCTCCGCTAAGAAAATTGAGTAGTGTCCATACGCATACGGTTGGTATTTGCGCGTTAGATAGCTGTGCGCGCTATGACCCAATTCGTGTACCAATGTGTACAACCAGTTCACGTTATCTTGCCAGTTCATCAAGATATAAGGCGCACTGTCGTAAGAGCCGGACGAGTAAGCGCCACTGCGTTTGCCTTTGTTCTCGTACAAATCAATCCAACGTTCGTCAAATGCTTTGCGAATAATTTCTAAATATTCTTCGCCCATCGGCGCCAATGCTTCGAGCGTGATTTTTTTGGCTTCGTCATAAGTCATCTTAATCGGCGCTTCACCTAGTAATGGAGTGTACAAGTCATACATTTCCAATTGCTCCAACTTTAAGAGGTCTTTACGCAATGCGGTGTAACGATGTAAGAGCGACAAACGGCTGCCCACTGTTTCTAACAATGTATCGTAAACAGATTCCGGTACATTATTCGCGAATAATGCTGCGGCGCGCGCCGATTCGAAATTGTGTACTTTCGCATTGAAGTTGTCAATCTTGATATTAGTTGCCAACACAGAGGCGATTGTATTCTTGAATTGGTGATACGTCTTATACAAGGCTTTGAAAGCTGATTCGCGTACCTTGCGATCCGTACTTTCAATCAATTTACCGTACAAACTATGTGTCAATTGAATAGGTTCGCCTGCTTCATTCTCGACAACCGGGAATTCCAAGTCAGCGTTATTTAACATGCCGAATGTTTGATAAGGTGCACGGAAAATCTCACTCGCCTGCGCCAATAATAATTCTTCTTTCTCCGATAGAACATGTGGGCGACTGCGTAAAGTATCGTCCAATAATTGTCGATACTGTTGTAGGCGTTCGTTTTCCTGAATGAAAGCCGTTACTTTGTCTTCAGGAATGGCTAACAATTCCGGCGTAATGAAAGCTGTCGCTTCTGAAAGTTTGCTCGCAAGCTGTGCTGCACGAGCATATAATGTTTGATAAGTGCTATTCGTTTGATCTTGGTCATTTTTCAAATGAGCGTAAACAATCAATTGTGATACTTCACGATCGGCTGCTAATTGTAAATCAAATAAATCCGCCAAGACTTCGGCACTTTCATCCATTCTTCCTTGGTAAGTGGCAAATGCTGCCAAACGTGCTTCCGTTTCTTTGAAGGACGTCTCGAACGCTGCGTCATCCGCAAACATCGGTGTTAAATCCCATGTATCCTTCACTTCGACTTGGTCGCGTGATTTCAATCCTTGTGCTGTCATAAATCATACTCCTTTATTTGTCAATTTGTTTTCTTAGTGTAACACAATTCTGCTCGGCTGTACACGATTCGTGTTCTTTGTACACATTTAATGCTGCCTGCGCTACCCAACGGCAACTGTTCGCATCAATAAACGGTAAATCCACCCATTCCAATACATCTGCCAATTGCTGCAACAGCGCCTCATCCGATTCCCCTTTCATCGTCAACGCATACACCCATGCCAATACTAGCCAGCCGGGCGACTTCGTCAACAAACATTGCCATTGCTCGCACAATACCCATTCCGGCAACTCCTGCAAAATCGTCCCCGCCTGATACAACGCCTGCAACGATTGACGATAAGTCGGCGCATTCAGCAATTGCCGCAGTTGACGCTGATAACAAGTCGCCGACGCGCGTTTCACACATACTTTCTGTGAACGGCGTGGAAACCGAAAATTATTTGCCACCCATTCTTCTAACGATAGACTTTCTGACAGGTGGGCACGATGATTTTTGCGGTATAAGACAGCAAGTTGACGCCATTCAATGACACGCTTGCGTTGAACGTCCAACATTTGCCAATACAGTTCGTGGTATGGATTCAACTGTAGCATCGTCTGCTGCCAACTGGTGCCGAATTGTGAACGAACACTCTCGGCGTCCATTAACCAGATAACGGTTAACCCTAATCGTTGATAACTCCATGTGCGTGCGCGCAATTCCGAACTTGAAATCGGCGAATGTTGAAACTCAATGACTAACCGTGCACTCGGCACATAAATATCCGCCGTCTGTTGGATTTCCTCCCAATAATATTCACTGAATGCCTGCAAACCATGATGTTGACAAGCAGACACAATTACATCTTTGGCTTGTTTGTGTCTTTGTGTTTCCGCATAATCTCGGCGAATCGGTTGCGACCTACATGCCTGCTTATGTGCAAAATAATATTTCCCACGCCGACTGCATTTCAAATAAACACGTTGCCGACATTCTGGACAGAAGAATTGCAAGGTGTTACCGTTCGATAATTGAGTTACTTGTTCAGCGTAGATGAGCAGACCATTTTCCCCGTAAGCTGCATACATAAATAAACCTCCCTTCCCTCATTAAATAAATGAAGTAAGAGAGGTTTCATTATTCTTTTGTTATAACTTAGCAAAAAACGCTAACGCATCATCTTGGCGAATGACTTCCCCGTATTCACGCAAAACTGCTTCGGTAATGGGGAATGAATACCCGTATTCCAACAGTGTCACGAAATGGTGGTACGCTTCGTCTTCACTCATTTCAGGTGATATTTCTCCTAACGCTAAGAAGAAACGATTATGTAAGTAGTACAAAGTTGATTGAATGTCAACTTTTTCCATAATTTTCGCTACCGCTAGAAAATCATTCAAGCTATTAAATGTGACAATTTCTGCCGGTTCGATAGCTTCAATATCCACATCATCCAGTTCCGACATATCGAGCAGCATATCAACTTCTAACTTTTTGGAGTTGATACGTCTTTTTAAGCGACTTGGGCCTTTTTTCTCCGGAAAAACTTCAAATCCATCTAAAGAGTTACGACTAATATACAATTCCAATCCTTCAGCGTTTGGAATCACCTGAAAAGTGACAGTGTCTGATTCTTGGAAATGTCTTTCTGCATCCACTTCTTCCAATATAGAATAGAAAAAGTGTTCGATTCGTTTCCGGTCGCCGATTAAATCGAGGAAGTTTACACCACGTTCTTTCAAATCTTGTACGCCGATTAATACTTTGATTAAGTCGTCGTTAATACGTTCCATTTCCATTAGTTGTCACCTCTACTTTCCATATTTTCCATACTGTTTCTACTTATACTGTACCATATTGTCCTTCTAAAGACAAATAAGTTTATTCCGCATTTTCCTGCGCTGTCATAATGATTGGACCGTCTTTGGTAATCGCTAAGGAGTGTTCATATTGCGCACAAAAGCCGCCGTCCAATGTACGAGCTGTCCACCCATTTTCATCCATTTTCATTTTCCAAGTACCTGTAGTAATCATCGGCTCAATCGTGATTGTCATCCCTTCTTTGAGACGCAGGCCTTTGCCTTTAATGCCGTAATGCGGTACTTGCGGATCTTCATGAATCGTTGGTCCGATACCGTGTCCGATAAAGTCACGGACGACACCGTATCCTTTGCTTTCAGCGTATTCTTGAATCGCTGCTCCGATGTCACCGATACGATTGCCGACAACCGCTTGTTCGATTCCTTTATATAAAGCTTCTTTGGTTACTTCCATCAATTCTCGATGTTTCTCGTCAATCGTGCCGACGGCGTAACACCAACAACTGTCCGAAATAGCACCGTTCAAATCCACACAGAAGTCAACTTTCACGATATCACCCGACTTCAAAGTGTAATTGGACGGGAAGCCGTGACAAATTTCATCATTCACACTTGTACAAGTGGCAAATTGATAGCCTTCATATCCGATTTGTGCCGCAACTGCACCGGCTTTTTCGATGCGTTCTTGGACAAATTTGTCAATTTGTTTGGTAGTAATACCCGGTTTAATGAAATCGCGCAATTGAACATGAATGCCGGCCAAAATTTTACCGGAGTCCATCATCGCTTGAATTTCACGTTCTGATTTCAATGTAATCAACTAATTTCCTCCTTCTATTTGTTTCCATGACATTTTAACATAACATGCGTCTTTTGTAAGGGTTAAATTGGTAATTGTTTGATAAGTTTCATTCTGATTCATATTTGTTCGCACTTCTACGGCGTCCTCTGCTCGCAATTCGCTGCCATATTTGATTTGTACACCGGTCAAACGATGTTGCGCAACAAATTGTTCCGGCAAAGCGGCAAATGCCCATCTTAAATACACACGATTGTTCACATGATGATTCTCATCAATATCTTTCGCCTGAATGGTTTGTGTTTGCGTCATCTCCCATTTGCTATCTAGCAACGGTTTGGGCGCGGACAATTTCGCTGAAATCGGGACAATTAAATTCAAATCATGCAATTCCTGCATGGGAACGCGAGCCATTTTGCGAGTAGACAGATCTAACACTGCGAATTGCGCTAATATTCGGTGGGTAATGTTATTGTTCATCTCTACCGTGAATTGTCGTGTCACAAAGAAACGATTCGCTTCAATCACTTGCGTAGTAATCTTCACTTGCTCCGCTACAAAAAACGGCGCCACTATCTGAATGTTGTATTGTGTAATTACCCAGCTTTGTTCCGGTTGCAGCAAGGCTGTCTTCAATAAGGTTTTGATTTTTTTGTCGTGATTGTATGATGTCATAAGTGCTAATCTCAGTAGCTCATTCAAATCCCAGTTAGATGCTTGCCACTCATAAATATCGGTATACAGTTGCCAGTCTTGTAACTGTCCTTCCATTTGACCGCCCCCTTAATCATTTGCTTACGTGTTAGCGCATGGTAACAAATTCTTCCGAGCCTGTTGGATGAATGGCAACCACCGCGTCGAATTGCGCTTTTGTTGCGCCCATTTTCATTGCGACACCGAAGCCTTGAATCATTTCATCGACACCTTCGCCGATACCGTGCAAGCCGATGACACGTTCTTCTTCATCTAAACATACGAGTTTGAAGTAACACGGTTCACGATGCCATGCCGCCGATGCATACATTGAGAAAAATTTCGAACGATAGACTTTAATACGTTCCTCACCATATTGAGCAATCGCTTCTTGTTCTGTTAATCCGATTGTGCCGATTGCCGGATGCGAGAATACAACGGTCGGTATCATCGAATAGTCAATAGCCGAAGTGGACGCATTGTTGAACAAGTGCTCTGCCACTTGGCGCCCCGCTTTAATCGCTACCGGTGTTAAGTCCACTTTACCAATTACATCGCCAACTGCATAAATATGCGGCACTGCTGTTTGGTGTGCTTCGTTTACTTCAATGATACCATGCTCAGTAGTCGTCACGCCTGTATGCGTCAACCCGATATTGTCAGAGTTGACATCACGTCCAATTGCTACGATGACTTTATCGACGGCTAGTTTCAACTCGCCGTTTTGGTAACATTCGATTTGTTTCCCATTGTGTCGGTACTCGTCAAAATTAGTATGCGTGTGTAAAATTGGTCCGTTTTTGGTAATGGCTTCGACTAAGCCATCTGTCAGCATTGTGTCAAACTTGCGCAAAGGACGATCGCCGCGTACAACTAAATGTGTCTGGACGCCTAACGCATGGAGAACGCCTGCTAACTCCACCGCAATGTAACCCGCACCGATAACGGCAACACTTTCCGGTAATTCCTTCCATGCAAAAAAATCATCCGACGTTTCCGTCAATTCGCCACCTTTGACATGGAGGCGGGAGGGCTTGCCTCCGGTTGCAATCAAGAAATATTTCCCGCGAATACGCTCGCCATTCACTTCAACTTCGTGATTATTCACAAATTTCCCATATCCTTGAATGTATTCGACACCATTATTCGCAAATGTATTCGTATAACTTGAACGCGAGCGCTCCACATAGCCGTCACGCGCTTTCAGAAATGTCTCATAATCAAAGTTCAAACCTTCCACCGTAAAGCCGTAACCTTTTCCGTAATGTTGAATGGCTTCACTGATACGAGCCGCGTACCACGTTATTTTCTTGGGAACACAACCGACATTGACACAAGTTCCGCCTAAATGATTCGCTTCAATAACGGCAACTTTTGCGCCATGCATTGCCGCACGATTAGCCGTTGCGATTCCTCCGCTGCCACCACCTAATACAACTAAATCAAACTCTTTCATAAAACCGATAATCCTCACTAACTTATTTTATTCATTAAGTATATAACGAGATGCAAGCCTTCACAAATGAAATGCTTTCTCCATAAAGCAAGCACCGCCGACCTCTTAGCCA
Source organism: Aerococcaceae bacterium NML190073 (assembly GCA_026131555.1). Lineage (GTDB taxonomy): Bacteria > Bacillota > Bacilli > Lactobacillales > Aerococcaceae > Abiotrophia. Next base: position 137,671 of record JAMXJH010000004.1, read on the forward strand.
ACGGTGCTGTCATTCTATTCACTTCTGTAAGTGACACCTTTGTTCATACAATCTTGCAAAATATTGACAACATCTTGTGCATCCAACGGCACATAAGCATGCGTCAATCTAGGTGCTACACGCTCTGCCATCTCCTCGAAAAATTCTGTATCAATGCCAACGTCCGGTAAAGTCATCGGCAACCCAGCCTCCTCAAAAAACGCATACGTTCTGTCGATTGCAGAACGCGCCATTTGGAACCGGTCTTCTTGATACGGAATTCCCCATACATGATGAGCATACATGGCAAAGCGGTCGACAGTTTGTTCATTCAAACAGTACGCCATCCAACGCGGTGTCAGAATCGCCAAACCAACTGCATGCGTAATATCGTAGTAAGCAGATAACATGTGCTCAATCGGGTGACAAGTCCATGCACCGCTTTTGCCGAATGCTGTCAAACCGTTCAAAGCCGTCGTTGAAGCCCACATGAGATTAGCGCGCGCTTCATAATTGTCCGGCTCAGCCAGAGCGATTGGCAAATACTTGATACAACAATTCAATACAGCCTCACAAAGCCGTTCTTGAATGAAAGCTCCCTGCTTGTCTTGGAAGTAAATTTCAAAAGTATGCGACATAATATCCGCCGTTCCTGCCGCTGTTTGATTCGTCGGCACTGTAAACGTGTAAGTCGGATCACAAATCGAAGCGTACGGATAACATGAGTAAGATCCAGTCCCTTTCTTATCTTTCGTTTCAAAATTCGTAATGACCGCATAAGTGTTCATTTCAGTACCTGTTGCCGACAGTGTCAAAATATCAATTAAAGGTAATGCTGATTCAATCTTCGAGCCGTCTTCCACTAAATCCCAAGCATCGCCGTCATATTTCGCAGCTGCCGCAATGACCTTCGAACAATCAATCGTTGAGCCGCCACCTACTGCCAACACTACATCAATACAATGTTCCTTACATAATCTTGCGCCTTCTCGCACTGATTCAATGCGTGGGTTCGGGTCGATACCGGATAGTTCTACAATCTCGCAATCATGAAGCAATGCTTTGACTCTGTCATACAAACCGCTTCGCTTAATGCTCCCGCCACCGTAAGTCAACAAAACGCGCTTTCCGAATCGACTCACCAATGACGGTAATTGTTCGATTTGCCCTTTTCCGAAATAGATCTTCGTCGGTATATCATATACAAAATTTTCCATTTCAATTCCCCCTTATTCGTATTCTACCAAATAAGAAGTGGTGCTTACAAACTTATCTCCCTTCCGCAAAACAATGTTCCCGAACTGAGGCTGATTAATCGCATTCGGTGCAATTTGTGTCTCCAACGTCACGCCCGCGTTTTGTAGGATTGGACGTTGCCAAATTTGCTCGATGTTCGGCAAATAATTATGTGTGTAAACAACAACGGTTGGGCAATCCGTCACCATCTTAATAGTGCGTCGCTTCTCAGGACAACTGATAACTGCGTGGTGTTCCGCTTTTTTGTTTAGGACAAAAGGATGATCATAGCCTTTAGCGAGTATGAATTGCGGATGTTGTGAATCGCGCACTTCGCCGAAACGAACTGGTTGACGCAAATCAAAAACTGAATCGGTTACCTCTTCTTGATGACCAAGCGGTAAGGTTTGCTCGGAGAGTGGCAGATAGTAGTCCGCATCAATTTGTAATTCATGGTTATCAATCGTTGCGGAATTATCGCCATTTAAGTTAAAGTACACATGATTCGTCGGATTGAATAATGTATCCGCATCGCTACTTGCTTCGTAACGAATATGCCACTCGTTCTCGTTATTAAATGTATGGATGACTTTGACTTCGAGCGTACCCGGATAGCCGTTCGTACCTGCTTTGTCCACATAAGAGAAAACTACGCGTACTTCACTATTCGCTTCTTCAATGAGATAGTCCCATTTTTGTACATCCATTGCAGCAGGTCCGCCGTGCAGATGGTTGCCGCCGTTATTGATTGGCAATTCATAAAGCGTATCGTTCAGCGTAAACTTGCCTTCACTGATACGTCCGGCAACACGACCGACTGTCGCTCCGTAATACGACACGCTATTGGCAACATCTTCGGCACACTCATGCCCTAGCAAAATATTCTCCAAACCGCCCTCAGCGTTCGGCAATGACCAACGATTGATTCGCGCTCCCATATCTGAGAAGCTGATTTGCACGCCACGGTCATTCGTCACGAAAATCTCGCTAAACTCCTCCGAATTGTAAACACCAAATGATTGAATTTCAACTTTCATTCAAAATACCTCCTGAATTATAACTGTATTATAACGCTTACATTAATTTTAGCACTTTTCCCACGGTTTTCAACAGGAATCCAACAAATTGTGAAACGAGTGTTATTCTTCCCTTTATTTAGCATGAAGATTATGCTACTATTATTTTAATAAATTTATTAGAAGAATATAAGAGAAAGAGAGGTATATTATTATGCATCTGTCTGCTATTCTATCTGCTCCTTTGGAATTTGTCGGTATTCATTCCCAACGCCTTAACGCACATGATCAACATACTATTCAGTCAGGTAACCATTTAGCCATTCTCTATATTACCAAGGGGAACGCCTCTTACACACTCGATAATCTCTCCTCTCCCGTCAAAAAATACAGTTGCATTCTGATGAACAACAATGCAACCATCAATCTTCACGCACTTTCTACTTTAGAATACACGATGTTTACTTTTACCGGCGCCGGCTTTACCGCAACTACACAAGATGAAAGCCAACAGCCTGTCTACGTTGTGTCTGACCAACTTAGAATCATCAAACACTATCTCAATCTCATTGTCAAAGAAAATGAAACCCCTTTCTCTGTCAAAGACTTTATCTTGACCCAATTATTACGCTGTGTGTTGACGCATTTAATGGGGTATCATACGGTTACCCTTGTCAAAACAACAGCTTCGCACAAACAAGAAGATATCGAAATTCTGAAGAAGTACATTCGACAACATTATATGCGCAAGATTACGCTTGAAGAATTAGCAACATTGGTAGATATTAACAAATACTACCTGATTCGCTTGTTCAAGCAACATACCCACTTCTCGCCGATTGATTATCTCATTCATATTCGCTTGGAAGAAGCGGAACGTATGTTGTTGCATTCCGACTTACCAATCACTCAAATTTCAAGTGCTGTCGGATTCAAGTCCCCTTCTTACTTTACCAAAACCTTCAAGGAACAAAACGACTGTACACCTTCTGAATACCGTCAGCGTTTCGCTTTCGCTAACTAGCTGAAACAATCAATGAAATATACTCCCTTGTAAAGAATGCACCCGCTTCTAACAGCGTTACTTTCTTTACAAGGGAGTATTTCTCTTGGCAATTTGTTGCTTTAGTAACTTAAACTACTTTCACTGCCGTTCCGCTACAAGTTACCATCAGCATGCCATTATCTGTTCCGAGTACTTCGTAATCCATTTTGACACCAACGACTGCATTAGCGCCTAATTGTTGCGCTCTTGCTTCCATTTCCTGCAATGCTTCCGCGCGTGCAATTGCTAATTCTTCTTCGTAACCTTGTGAACGCCCTCCAAAAATATTCCGCAACCCTGCGCCAATATCCTTGAATACATTGATACCGGTAATCACCTCACCGAATACAATACCTTTGTATTCGATAATGTGTTTGCCTTCTACCGAAGTTGTTGTCGTAATAATCATTTTGACCATCTCCATTCAGTTTGGTTTACTTTTGATGAACGTCTTGTAAAATGTCGCTCGCGTCGGCAACAACCGTCAACCTACCGAGCCTTCCATCTCGTATGCGATAAGTCGATTCAACTCGACCGCATATTCCATCGGTAACTCTTTGGTGAACGGTTCGACAAAGCCCATGACAATCATTTCGGTCGCAGCTGCTTCCGACAAGCCACGGCTCATCAAGTAGAATAATTGTTCTTCCGAAATGCGTGACACTTTCGCTTCGTGCTCTAATGCGACTTGTCCGTTATGAATTTCGTTGAACGGAATCGTATCCGACTTCGATGCTTGGTCCATAATAATCGTGTCGCATTCGATGTGTGAAATCGAACCTTTCGAACGTTTACCGAAGTAGACTTGTCCACGATAATTCACTTCACCGCCGTCTTTAGCAATCGATTTCGATACAATCGAACTTGACGTATTCGGGGCATTGTGAATCATCTTCGCACCGGTATCTTGGTTCTGCCCCTTGCCGGCAAACGCAATCGACAACATCGTGCCGCGCGCGCCTTCCTCTTGTAAGTAGACACTCGGATACTTCATGGTTGTCTTAGCGCCCAAGTTACCGTCAATCCATTCCATCACGCCACCCGCATGCGCATGCGCGCGCTTCGTCACTAAGTTGTAGACATTGTCCGACCAGTTTTGGATGGTAGTGTAACGACAGTAAGCGTCTTTCTTGACGATGATTTCAACGATGGCTGCGTGAAGCGCTGCCGTCGAATAAGTCGGTGCCGTACATCCTTCGACATAATGCACGCTCGCTCCTTCGTCAACGATAATCAATGTGCGTTCAAACTGACCGGTACCTTCATTGTTAATACGGAAATACGTTTGTAGCGGAATATCGCATTTGACACCTTTCGGTACATAGATGAAGGTGCCCCCACTCCATACTGCACTGTTCAAGGCCGCTTCGAAGTTATCCGTCGGCGGAACGACCGTTCCGAAATGCTCCTTGAACAACTCCGGATGTTCACGCAATGCCGTATCCGTATCGGTAAAAATAATCCCCAACTTCTCGAATTCCGCCTTCATATTATGGTAAACAGCTTCGGATTCATACTGCACGGCAGCGCCCGCCAAGTAAGCACGTTCGGCTTGCGGAATCCCCAAACGCTCAAAGGTTTCCTTAATCTCCTCAGGCACATCGTCCCAAGAACGCGCCGGCTTATCTGTCGCCTTCTGATAATATACAATCTCATTGAAGTCCAATTCCGACAAATCAGGACCCCAAGTCGGCAACTTGGACTTGTAGAACGTCTCCAACGATTTCAAACGATAGTCCAACATCCACTCTGGTTCCTTTTTCTCACGAGAAATAATTCTGACAACATCCTCGCTCAACCCTTTCCCGGTCGAAAAAATAATCTCAGCATTATCACGGAACCCGTACGCATACTCGTCCACTACTGGTACTTCACTCATCCATCTCACTCACTTTCTCTTGCTGACCCATTGTCAGCCCTTCTAATAATTCCACTTGTCCAATGCCCATCTCCAAAGCTTTCCATGCCAATACCGCACACTTATACCTTGCCGGAAACTGCTTGACCCCTTCCAAAAAATACGCATCTTTCAATTCATCCGCTAACGAATCAAGGTCGACTTTTTTTGCAGGTGAGCCGCCGATAAGGTAATTGAATGCCTCGATGAGTTGCTCTGCCTGCTCCAATGTTTGTCCCTTCATCACTTCGGTCATCATACTCGCACTGGCAATACTGATGGAGCACCCGTAACCGGTAAAGCCGACATCGACAAGCACATCGTCTTCAATGCGATATTGCACTACAATAGCATCGCCGCAAGTCGGATTCAACAATTCCATCTGTCCGGTATAATCGGCGACCGAACGCTTGTTGCGCGGATTGTGCGCGTGGTCGAGCAATACTTGACGATACAAGCCGCTTAATCTATCCAATCCCATGGTCAAAAAACTCCCTCACGCGTTTCGTTGACACTATCATTCGGTCAACTTCCGCTTGTGTATTATACAGTGCCAGACTGGCACGCAAAGTCGCCGGGACATTCAATCGGCGCATTAAAGGTTGTGCGCAATGGTGCCCGGCTCTGAGTGCAATTCCCTCCATATCATAGGCGGTCGCTGCATCATGCGGGTGCACACCGTCGATGTTGAAACTGACGATACCGTGTCCGGCGCCGTATAATTGCACGCCCTTTACTTGTTGTAAGCCTTCTACTAAGCGTTGCAATAAGGCGGTTTCATGTGTGTTAATCTGCTCGAATCCAATCGCCTGCACGTAACGAATAGCAGCCGCTAAACCGATAGCTTCAGCAATCGGCGGTGTTCCTGCTTCAAATTTCCACGGCGATTCTTTATAGTCGCTGACTTGGTCGCCCACGTAATGAATCATCTCGCCACCGTAATGGATTGGTTCACAATCGGTATGCCAACACTCATTCAGGTAGCAAACACCGATTCCGGTCGGACCGTATAATTTATGCCCGCTGAAACAATAAGCATCGACGCCTAATTGTCGCATATCCACTTCAAGATGCGGCACAGCTTGTGCCCCGTCAACAATCACCAATATATCTCGTTCTTTTGCCCAGTCAACTAATTGCGCAATCGGTTGGGCAACACCGAGTACATTCGATATATGTTGAATGGCGAGTGCTTTCACTCGACTTGTATCCAATTGCATCAAAGCCGATAGATCAACTTGATAATTCTCGGTCAATGGCGCAAACATCAGCTCACACCCTTTGCGTTGCGCCAATGCTTGCCAAGGAACGAGATTGGAATGATGTTCCAGATAAGTCGTGAGAATGTAATCGCCCGCTTGAAGTCGCGGTTCCACCAAGCCTCTCGCCAGAAAGTTAATTCCCGCTGTCGTCCCACTCGTAAAAATCACTTCATGCACTTCGGCATGTATAAAGTCGGCAACCGTTTGACGTGCCTGCTCATAGAGATGCGTCGAACGTTCCGCTAATGTATGGACACCGCGATGAATATTGGCATAATCCCGTTGATAGAATGTATGCATGGCATCCAAGACGGCGAGTGGCTTTTGGGTGGTGGCGGCATTGTCGAAATAAATGAGCGGTTCGTCGTTGACGGATTGCGCTAATATCGGGAAATCCGCACGATATTGTGTAAATGATTGCTCAGCCAAATGATTGCCTCCTTTCTCCTAATATGCCTGTTTGTGTCTGTTTATCATAGTTTACCGATAATTTGTAAGATCGAATTCCCGCTGTCGGAGGGAACCAAGTGCATCGGTGTTCTACCTTCCCGCTACCGGCGGGAACCCAATACATCAGCGTTCTACCTTCCCGCTATCGGAGGGAACCCAATGCATCGGTGTTCTACCTTCCCGCTACCGGTGGGAACAAAATGCATCGGTGTTCTAGCTTCCCGCTACCGGCGGGAACCCAATACATCGGTGTTCCACCTTCCCGCTACCGGCGGGAACCCAATACATCGGTGTTCTACCTTCCCGCTACCGGCGGGAACCCAATACATCGGTGTGCTACCTTCCCGCTGGCGGAGGGAGCCAAGTGCATCGATGTTCCGATGCCCTGCAAACTGTCACCATTCAATCAACTGGATTATCCAAGTTCAAGCCGATTGATGACGCCTCTTCTTCGCTAACAATCACTTGCCGACATAACGCCGAGTTTCTTATCCATAATGGCAATCAATTCCTGTTGGACTTTTTTGGAGGGCATGCTCACGATGACTGGTCCCAAGAACCCACGAATGACCAGATGTTCTGCGTCTTCCCGTGATAATCCACGGCTCATCAAATAATACAGTTGCTCCTCGTCTACTTGTCCGACACTTGCGGCATGCCCGGCGGTCACTTCGAATTCCTCAATCAAGAGAATCGGGTTGGCATCGCCACGCGCTTTTTCGGAGAGCATGAGGATGCGACTTTCTTGTTGTGCGTCCGCTCCCTTTGCGTACTTCTCGATTAATCCGATGCCGTTGAAGGTCAAGGTTGCTCGGTCTAAGATGACGCCATGTTGCAAAATGTTCCCGACTGTATGCTTGCCTCGGTTCACGACTTTAGTGTCAATCGCTTGAATTTGTTTCTCATTGGAAATGCCGATGATTGCTACTTGTGATTGCGATCCGTCCCCGTTCAAGTAAGTATCTGAATCCAGAATCACATTCCCTTCATTCAGTTCACCGATTGCCCAATCGATATGAGCGTCACGCTCGGTTGTGGCATAACGTTTGATATAGGCATGCGTTTGTGCGCCGAAAGTATCGACGGCTAAATACTTCAATTGTGCGCCTTGCTTGGCAACAATTTCGACAATAACGGTTGCGTTATTGCTCAATTCGCCGACGGTTTGCAATCTTTCCAAGTATTCGACTTGGCTATTCTCGTCCACTACAATTAACACGCGCTTATTGAAGGCTTGCTGATAACGGCTGTCTTGCAACAATAATGTTTCAATCGGCAAGGAGATGGCTACGTTTTTGGGAATGTAGATGAATAATCCGCCGTTAAGGTAAGCTGTGTTATAGGCGGTCACCTTGTCGCCGTGTGCCGGTACAACGCTGAACAAATGCGCTTGAACAAGTTCAGGGTAGGACCACATCGCCTCGAATAAATCCATAACAATAACGCCTTGTTCGCTCAGTGGCATCGCAACGGATTCCATAATCGTTTGATTGCCGGCATGCACTGCCATTGCGCTCTGCTCCTCATCAGTGGAAAACGCCGCTTCAACGCCATAGCTTAAAGGATTCGTCAGTGCGTCAATACTGGCAAATTGAGTGGCAAACAACGGCCAGCGATGAAATTTCACACGTTCGATAACCGGTAAATCCAGCGACTCCCATTGCGTACGGGCTTCTTGTTGGATTGCCTGAAACCATTCGGGGGTTTCAACTAAGTTCGGCACAAATTGTGCTTGTTCCATAAAGTTCATCTCCGTCACCTACGCTTTCTCTTCGTAAGTGAGTCCTAATTCTTCACTGATTCCTTTGTAGCCTTCCGCTTCCAAACGTTTCGCCAATTCCGCATCACCCGTCATCACGATGCGCCCGTCCATCATAATATGAACAACGTCCGGTTTGATGTAATTCAATAAACGTTGATAATGCGTAATAATCAATGAACCGAAGTCATCACCGCGCATGGCATTCACTCCGTTGGATACCCATTTCAGTGCATCGATATCCAAGCCTGAATCGATTTCGTCCAAGATAGCAAAACTCGGTTCAATCATTAAGCATTGCAGAATTTCGTTGCGTTTCTTCTCGCCTCCGGAGAAGCCTTCATTGAGGTAACGTTCCGCCATTTCTTCCGGCATATTGAGGAGCGCCATTTTGTCGTCTAGTTTCTTAATGAAGGTGCGGACGTCCATTTTGTCATCTTCATCGCGGCGTGCATTGATTGCCGCACGCATGAATTCCGCATTGGTTACACCCGGAATTTCGCTCGGGTATTGCACGGCTAAGAACAATCCGGCACGCGCACGTTCATCGACTTCCATTTCCAGAACATTCTCGCCGTCGAGCAAAATTTCGCCCTGTGTAACTTCAAATGCCGGATTCCCCATAATTGCTGCCGCTAATGTTGACTTTCCTGTTCCGTTCGGTCCCATTACAGCATGGATTTCACCTGTCTTAATGGTCAAGTTTACCCCTTTCAAAATCGCCTTATCTTCAATTGCGACGTGCAAATCCTTAATTTCTAATACTGCCATTCCATTCTTCCTTTCATTACGCAAATTCTGTCTTTCTTCACAAGTTTTATTGTAGCGAATACGCTATTCTTTTGCAATGTTTGTTGTTGACAATACTGCATGATTAAAAGAGAAGCAACCCTCATGTCAAATGATGTTGCTTCTCTTGTGGTTTGCTGAAAGCCGAACCCGTATCTATTCGCCCGATACGGCTGACTGTTCTTGAATGCGTTTGAATAGTAGTTCCGCCACTTCATCGACCGTCAAATGGCTGGTATCAATCTCAATGGCGTCTGAGGCTTTTTTGAGCGGGCTATGCGTACGGGTTGAGTCGTACAAATCTCGTGCAATAATCGCTTCTCTAATCTCATCCAAGGTTTCATCTTGAATGCCGCGCGCTTGATTATCGGCAAAGCGTCGTTGCGCTCGCACTTCCGGCGTCGCCGTAAAGAAAAATTTATACTTCGCCTGCGGTAAGACTACTGTACCGATATCGCGCCCGTCCATAATCACATCGCCCATTTGTGCCATCGCTTGTTGTTTCTCAACGAGAAGTTTCCTTACGGATTCAATCGCCGAAACTTCCGATACGAAATGCGTCACTGCCGTCGTACGAATCGTTTCGGATACATCTTCCCCATTCAAAAAAATATGTTGCAAGCCGTCAATCCACTCGAATGACAAGTTGATTTGCTCCAAGGCGTCGCACACTTGTTGAGCATCGGCAACGTCTACCTCATGCGTCATAAAGTAAAGCGTCACCGCGCGGTACATCGCCCCCGTATCCAAATAAGTCATTCCTAAACGCTCTGCCAAACGCTTGGCAATCGTACTCTTGCCTGATGAAGCCGGTCCATCAATCGCAATCGTTAAACACATCTTCCATTCCTCCTTCAATATCCTTTACAAAAAAAAGACCGGGAATAAATCCGCAGCCTTTTTGTATGAAATGTTTCAATACAAATGCAGAAGACAGGTGCTTGTCTACCTATTGACTTCACTCATTGTTCGAAAGCACTACTCGTTGATACTGTCTTTATCGCTCATACGACATTGAATACGCCCGGCGATAAAGGCGGTATTTTTTTGTACGGTGAAACGCTTATTAAGGAATAATAATCGTTTGCCCCGGCAAAATTAAGCTATCGATTGTTGCGCCGTTCGCTGCCAACAACTCGTACATATCAACCCCATGACGTTGGGCGATACCATACCATGAATCCCCCGCTTGAATCGTGTACGATGTGCCGCCTGTTTGCGGTGGCTCCGGTGTCGTCGGTTGTACCGGTTCCGGTGCCGGTGGCGTTGTCGGTGTTACTGATGAAGAGCTTGCCGGAACAGTCGGACGGTTAGTAGTTGCTGCCGGACCATTCGTTCCACTTGCGACACTCTCACTCGTTGCGCTGCTCACACTGGATGATTCGCTGGCAACAGAAGATGAACTTTCTGTATTTCTGGAAATCACCACTTGTGAAGCAGTTCGTGCCGGTAAATCATTCGAATTATTATTTGATGAAATCCACCAGAACAAGGCAAACGGTACTAATAACGCACAGCCGATAGCCGCCAACAATACTTTAGATAATGTTGTTGCTTCACGAACAGGCTGATTGCGTGCCGTTCTTGAATACTGACGATTCTTCAAATTCTCATCTTCGCTATACTTTGCATTCCAAGGTGCCGGTTTCTTATTCGGTACTCTTTCTGCTGTTTCTTCAAATTCTTGTTGTTCAAAATCTGACTCATAATCTTTAGTCATCAAAATTCCTCCCATATGTGCTACAATATATAGTATCTCGCTGAGTGCGATTATTGTAACTCTATTGAGTATACTAACACAATCATACTTCATTTTGCTAAAATAAAAAATACAGAAAGCGCTTTTTGTACGGTATTGATAAGGTTTTGTAAACATTCTGTAATGTAAGGAGCGATATTAGATGAAAAAATTGACAGTACACCCCGAAAAATGCATTGCCTGCGGCAAATGTTATTTGAATTTCCCTGACGTCTTCGACTGTGACGACAGTGGGATTGCCTTCGTTCTAGAAGAAAGCACACCTGCTCAACAAGAAGAAGGTGTGCGTGCGATGTATGAATGTCCGACCAAAGCGATTCAACTAGAAGAAGATTGATACGCTTGGAAGAGGTAACCTCTTTTTGTAATGAGTGGCAATAGTGTGCGTAAGGCAATCCCTTGTGCGACCGCCAACAGAATCCCTTTAATGATATTGAAAGGAATCGTAATACCTAAGACAAACTGTCCAATTGACGGAATCGGGAAATTAAGAATAGCGATGTACAATGGCAACGCCACAAAGTAGTTCAACACCGCGGTCACCACAGTTAAACTGATTACCGAGTAAATACTAAAGAGGTTCAAGCGTTTCAGTTGCCCTTTCAATGCCCAATGCGTCGGAATGAAGAAAGCGATTGAAGCAATGATGCTCATGACAGCACCGATTGGATAGCCGGCTTCTCCACCTTTCATGATATAATTCAGCAAATCGCGAATACCGGCGACGGCTAACATGCCGGAAGGTCCTTTCACAATTAGCCCGCCCAATACGGCTAGATCACTTAGATCCACTTTAAGAAACGGTGCATGTGGCAGAATCGGGAAATCAAACTGCCTCAACACCAGCGCCCATGCCCCTAGAATCGCCAACAATATAAACGTTGATAATGGTTTCTTTCTCATTTGAATGCTCCTCCTGCGTCTTACGAAGCGAAGCACCACACATCTATCAAAAAAATGCGCCGTCTTAGCCAAATCTTCAGCTTAAAGACAGCGCACCGCAAATAACGTGTTGCACTTTATCTTCTCCCATCCAGACTATACTGTCGGTACTGGAATTTCACCAGTTCAGCCTAACTTGCGTTAAGGTCGTGGACTTTACCACCGGTCGGGATTTACACCCTGCCCTGAAGACGTTTTAATTTAATTTGTGTATAGTGTAACATAGTCTCATCGGAAATGCAATGTTACAGATTGCCGGACCCTCGAACTCTTAAGGAAATCATGCCCCGCTGTGTACAGTAGTTAGTTGCCTGCTCCATCTTTGTATTCATCATCCGGGTGCACAATATCAGAATCTAGCACTGTGTTCCAATCTTTGTAGACATTATTCGATTGTAACTTTAACTTCCCTAAATTATTTTCTCCTGATATTTCAAACGTCACTTCTTCCATGCGTCCTTCCTGTTTATGGACCACAATTTGCAAGCGTTGCGTCAATTCTGATTTTGACAGACCCGACACATTAATTTCATACACATCTTTGAAGTCGGCGAATAAATCTAATTTTTTATCTTCAATCACTACTTGGTAAGTGTCATCTTTCTCTTTTATTTTTACTTCCAATTCATTTGCTTCGGCTTTCTTCAAAATATTCATTACCGCCGACAGGTGTGAGAAATAATCCGGATAAAGTTTGGTAATCGGTTGCTCCAGAGGCGAAACATGCCAATTTCCTGTATCTTTCCAGAAGTACGTTTCCGGAGTCTCGCTGTAATAAACCAGTTTCATTCCCGTATCAGCACTGTTCGGTTTGATAAATGAACGCTCCGCAGCTAATTTCGCAACTTGTTGATTATCATAGATGATTTTGGCATGTGTGACCTTCAAATTCTTCTCGGTAACACCTTTATGCTCCACATTAATTTCAACAATAACTTCGTTATTAACGGATTGAATGTTCGTGCCTTTTTCCTCTAACAGATGGATAATGTCCGTCACAGATACTTCATTATCTGCCAGTACAGTTGTTGTACTGAATGTTACCCATAAGCAGCACAAAATTGTTAGTAGCTTCTTCATAAAGCTCTCCCCTTTATACATTATTTGCCATTATTATACCAACCCACTTTATTGAACTCAAAAAAAAAGCCCTTGATGTATACTCTCAGGCTTTACTGTCATTGTTAATATTATTTTTTGCTCGTTGCCATTTTGGTGAGTTTATCCACTTCAAAAGCAGTGAGTTCACGCCATTCTCCGGCTTTCAATTTCCCTAAATCAATAAAGCCATAGCGTTCGCGCTTCAGTTTCATCACAGGATGTCCTACTGCTTCGAACATCTTCTTGACTTGATGATTCCAACCTTCATGAATCGTCAATTCCACAATCGCGGTCTCGTTATCTTGATTATACGAGATTAACTTTGCGCGGGCTTTCGATGTTTTTTTGCCATCGATAACGACTCCTCGTTCCAGGCGACGCAAAGTCTTCAATTCCGGGATTCCCTTGACTTTGGCAATATACACCTTGTCAATTTGATGCTTCGGATGCATCAAGTAATTCGCAAATGTTCCGTCGTTCGTCAACAACAACAAACCTGTTGTGTCATAATCCAAACGACCAATCGGATAAATCCGCTCTGTAATGCCTTCAATATAATCCAATACAACTGCACGATTCTTATCATCCGACACTGCACTAATTACTTGCTTCGGCTTGTAAAATAAGATATAGCGTGGTTCTTCCTTGTAGATTGGTACGCCGTCTACTTCGATACGGTCTTTAGCCGACACCTTCGCTCCTAGTTCGCGTATTACCTCGCCGTTCACGCTCACACGTCCTTCTAGAATCAGCTGCTCGCATTTGCGGCGGCTATCGACACCGGCGTGTGCCATTACTTTCTGTAATCGTTCCATCTTCTGTTCCTTTCTTATGCAAAATCTTCGTCTTCAAACAGTTCCAATTGCCATTTTTTGGTAGAAAATAGTTCGTCACTGGCTAATTCGTCATTCAAAGCAAGCGGTTCTACTTGCGGTAAATCATTCAAGGAGTTAAGCCCGAAATAATCCATGAAGTAATGCGTCACCCCGTACAAAACAGGGCGTCCCGGCGCTTCCACTCGTCCCACTTCTTTAATTAAGTCGCGTGTCAATAATTTCTGCAAGACATTTGCTGACGACACGCCGCGGATTTCATCAATCCCCATTCGCGTAATCGGCTGACGATACGCCACAATCGCTAATGTTTCGATTGCCGCCCGCGTCAACTTCTGGGTAAAAGGCGACTGTGCATATTGCTCAACATCCGATTGAAGTTCCGCTTTTGTTACTAAGCGATACTGTTCGTTAAAGTTTGCCAATTCAACCGGTGAATTCTCGTCTGTTTGCAAATTCAATTTCAATTGTTGAAGCGCATCATCAACTTCCAACAGCGTGGCTTCGAGCGAGTTTGCCAATTGCTCACGGCTCACTCCTTCAACGCCCGCCACAAAAATCACACCATGTACACGTTTAATTAAATTCAAGCATTGCGCCTCCTTTACTTCGTTGAATTTCAATCGGATCCATCGCTTTTTCTTGATAGAATACAACCACTTGCTTTCTAACAAGTTCCAAAACAGCCATAAAGGTGGTAATGATTTCATGGCGTGTTCCGTATTCAATCAGTTCACTGAAGGCAATGCGTCGGGTTGAATCTTGTAGCACATCAAGAATGCTGTCCATCTTCTGTGAAACCGTCATCGGGTCGTGGTGAATTTCCTTTTCTTTCGGTGCACGTTGCAATTCTTTTTGCAAAACGAGAAACATTGTTTGTGCTAAATCCACCGTCGTAAGTGCCCCTTCTTCCAATGGAATAAATGATTGGTAGTCGCTCAAATCTTCCGACGGACGTGAGAACAGACGTGATCGCGCCTCTTGCTTCGTCTCCAATACGGAAGAAATATCTTGAAATTGTTGGTATAACAAAAGCTGTTGAACGAGAATCTGCCTTGGGTCCCCCGGCTCGTAATCATCTTCCAATTCGCCATTGGGTTCAATCGGCAATAACAAGCGGCTCTTAATTTCTACCAAAGTTGCCGCCATGACCAAATAATCGCCGACAATATCCAATTCTAATTGTTGCATGGCACGCAGATACACCATGTATTGCGCTGTAATTTCACGCATGGGAATATCATTGATATCGACTTTCATTTGCTTGATTAAATGCAGCAACAAGTCAAACGGTCCTTGAAAAGCTTCTAACTCCAGCTTGAGTGTCTTATCTACTGACATTGTGCTACTCTTCCTCCGACTGCTCACTACTGAACTTTTGTGCCCATTTAATCAGAAGCTCTGATGTGCTGAACGAACCAATTAATTTCGCATGAGGATAACGTTGACGCAATTCGGTGTAAATCTGATAGCCGACGCCTTCATTTCTAAACGACGGAATCAACGAAATTCGCTCCACCAACAATGTTTCAACCGCTTCAGATGTTGCAGAATGTTCGACACCGATTAAGCCGATGAAGTTCTCATTCTCGTCTTCCTTATATAACAACAAATCGCGTTGTTCATTATCGCGGTAATCTTCTAATAACTGGCGCAACTCATCCATTGAGGCGCCTTCTTCCGTGTATGATAGTAAGCCAAGAACAATCTTTTCATTTTTGTGTGTTGATTGAATTAACACAGCATTCCCTCCTCACTGTTCTTGAATAAGTCATCGTCAACACTCAACAAAGATGAGTAGCCTATTACCTACTCATCTTTGTTATGTCAACGGATTTTTTTATTATAAACGCGCAAGCATTTCTGTCAACAACGCTTTGAAACGTGGCTTCACTTGTGTTGAAATCTCCATCACTTCTTCATGGTTCAATTCTTGTTGCATCCCCGCAGCCAAGTTCGTGATACATGAAATACCGATTACTTCTAAACCGCAATGCTTTGCAACGATTGCTTCCGGCACAGTCGACATGCCGACTGCATCACCACCGATTGTTCTTGCAAAACGAATTTCCGCCGGCGTTTCGTAAGTAGGCCCTGTGAACCAAGTATAAACACCTTCTTGTAAGTGCAAACCTTGCTCTTTAGCAACCGCATGCAATAATGCTTGTCCACGTTTGCTGTAAGTTTGGGTCATATCCACAAAACGCGGACCATGTGATTCGATATTGGCACCAATCAACGGGTTTTGTCCTGTCAAATTGATGTGGTCTGTAATAATCATCAAGTCACCCGGCTTAAAGCTTGTGTTCACGCCACCCGCCGCATTCGTTACAACAACTGTTTCAACACCCAATTCTTTGAAAATACGTACTGGATACGTTACGGTTTGTAAATCATAGCCTTCGTAATAATGGAAACGTCCTTGAAGAATGATGACTTTTTTGCCGGAAAGGTCTCCGTAAACCAATTGTCCGGCGTGCCCTGCCACCGTTGATACAGGGAAATTCGGGATATCCTCGTAAGGAATCGCAATTGCGTTCTCAACATCGTTGGCTAAGTCGCCCAATCCGGAACCTAAAATCAACGCCACTTGCGGTTTAACTAAGCCTTTGTCTTGTAAATATGTAATCGTTTCATTAAACATCTTTATCCACTCTCTTTCTCAAATTGTTACACTAATTCTTTCAGGAATGATTTGCCGTTATCCGGTGCTGTTACTTGGAAGTTGTCCGCAATAGTCGCCGCAATATCGCTAAAGTATTGCGCATTCAACTCTCCCGGTTCTTTCAATTGCTTGCCGTAAACTAGAATCGGTACGTATTCACGCGTATGATCAGTTCCCGGATAAGTCGGGTCATTGCCGTGGTCGGCAGTAATAATCAACAAATCTGTGTCACGCATTTTGGCATAAATTTCCGGTAAACGTTGGTCGAAATCTTCCAACGCTTGTGCGTAACCTTCCGGATTACGACGGTGCCCGTAAACCGCATCAAAGTCCACCAAGTTTGTGAAGCTCAAGCCTTGGAAATCTTGATCCATCACGTTCAATAATTGATCAACGCCATCCATGTTCGACTTAGTACGAATTGCTTGCGTAATACCCGCCCCATTGAAAATGTCATTGATTTTTCCAACGGACACGACATCGTATCCGCCCTCTTTCAAGTGGTCAAGTGTCGTCTTAGCAAAAGGACTTAAAGCATAATCATGACGGTTGCTTGTTCTTTGCCAGCTACCTAGTTCGCCGATATAAGGACGCGCGATAATACGTCCGAGCATATAAGGATCTTCTAGCGTAATCTCACGCGCATACTCACAAATACGATACAATTCTTCTAATGGAATAATCTCTTCATGCGCCGCAATTTGCAACACTGAGTCCGCCGATGTATAAACAATTAAATCGCCTGTTTCCACTTGATGTTCGGCGTAGTCATCCAATACTTCTGTCCCTGAATAAGGCAAATTACAGACAACTTTGCGTCCTGAGAACTCTTCAATACGCTCGATTAATTCTTGTGGGAAGCCATTCTCAAATACACGGAAAGGCGTTTCAATCTTCAATCCCATAATTTCCCAGTGCCCCGTCATCGTATCTTTACCTGCCGAAATTTCTTCTAATTTCGTCCAGTAACCTTTACTCTGCTCGACAGGTGTCAAACCGTGCAATGATTCAATATTCGCTAAGCCAAGTTCTACCATGTTCGGTACTTTCAAACCGGCAGTTTCGGCAATATGACCTAAAGTATGTGCGCCAACATCATTAAAGTCGGCTGCATCAGGCGCTTCGCCAATCCCTACTGAATCCAATACAATTAAGTGAATACGATCAAATTTCATGTTTCTTACTCCTTTTCGATTGCTCGCGGGAATGTATCCCGATAAATTTTTTGTAAATGTTGTCTTGTGATGTGCGTATATATCTCGGTGGTCGAAATATCAGAATGCCCTAGTAATTCTTGCACCAAACGAAGATCCGCTCCATTTTCTAAGAGGTGGGTTGCGAATGAATGGCGTAAGACATGGGGCGAAACTTCTTGCTTAACTCCCGAGGCAACGACATACTTCTTCAAATTCTTCCAAATACCTTGACGCGTGAACTGTTTGCCACGCTCCGTCAAAAAAACAGTCGTCGTGTCTTGTTGTTTCGTTGATTGGAACAAAGGACGCACCTCTTCCAAGTACTTACGCACCCAGAAAGCAGCTTCCTCTCCGATTAATAAGATACGGAGTTTGCCGCCTTTTCCGACAGTTTGAATCAAACCTAAATCCAAATGCAATTCATCCAAACGCAAAGTTGTCAGCTCGCTGACACGCAAACCGGCTGCATACATCGTCTCAAAAATTGCACGATCGCGAATACCGTGATTCGTCTGAGTGTCGGGCGCTTTAATAATGCACTCCACTTCTTTTGGTGTTAAGATTTTCGGTAGGCGTTTCGCTTTCTTAGGTCCTTGAATATGCGCTAGCGGATTCTCTTCCAGTATGTCTTCCTTCATCAAATATAAGAAAAACTGCTTCAAACCTGAACGCATGCGACTCATGCTACTAGCTGCGTACCCATTTTGCCGTAATTCCGCAAGAAAAAGACGAATGTGCGCTTCTTCAATATCCGTTACTACATGAACGTCCTGTGTTTCCAAAAATTGTTGGAACTTCTGCAAATCCAATAAGTAACTGGTTACTGTATTCTGGCTTCGTCGCATTTCCAAGATAAGATAATGCTTAAACGCCAGCAGATGTTGCTTCATCATTCAAATAAATCCCTTCACCCTTCACTTGGCGAATCAACTTCTTCTTCAATAATTGTCCGACAGCACGTTTGAATTGTCCCTTACTAATACCTAACTGCTGAATGATTTGTTCAGGGTCCGATTTATCATGCAATGGCAAAAAATGTCCCGGCGCCTTCATCAATATTGCCTGAATCAAACCAGCATCATCATCAATCGCCTCGTGTGCTCGGGGTTTCAACGAAATATTGATACCACCATCTTGACGAACTCCGATAACGCGCGCCTCCAATACTTCACCTAAACGCGGTTCTGTTTGACGCTCGCTTTCATGCAAGAATGCGGAATAGCCCTCTGTCGTAATACAGAGCGAACCTGCCTGCTTCACACGATAGACAGTTGCCGTTACGTTCTGATTCATTGCATCAGTCGGTGCCTTCTTGAATTGCTGACGCATCACTTCCTCGTCCGCCATTTTGCCCCAGAAACGATTGCGTTCATCTACCGTATACGTCAGGAATAAACGCCCCTCTTTCTTCGGCCAAAGGTGCGACAGTGCCGGTAAGTCATCCAGCGACACAACCACTTCCTTATCTTTTAGACCAATATCTACAAACACGCCTAAATCTTTACGTGCTTGCACAACCGTCCCCCACCCGTAATATTCCGGGCGAATATCCGGCAGTTCCGTTTGAATGACTTTCTTCCCATTGCGGGTTTCGTAAATCATTCCCTCTACTTGATTGCCACGCACTAATGTTTCGTCGACATCTTCTTTATTCAATGCAAATGTCACGCCATCCACTTGAACGAAATATTCCTTCTCATTCTCGTCGGTGACAGTAGCCGTTACAATCGTTCCATACTTTGCCATACTCTCAACTCCTCGTTTCTATAGTTTACCATAAATTCCGCACAATTACTTCAAAAAATACTCTCAACACTCCAAGGGCACAAATTCTTATAAATTCGTATTCTCAAATAAAAACAACTAGACAATAATATTAAATTTTTAATAAACGCAATGATTACTATTCGTATCATAATGGTAGCGGTAAATACCAAATGAATTTTTATAGCGTATTAAAGTTTAATTAAACTTTTTCATTAAGTTCTTTCTTGAAAAAATTAGGGTCGCCTTATAAAATATCAAGTACTATAAAAAAAGGAGAATTATAATGCACAAAAAACATTTAAGTTTCAAGTCTTTTACTTATGTAACTTTATTAACGTTAACCATTACATCTACTCCTACTGTACTTGCAGAAACATTGGGGAATGAAGTGGAACACATGAACGCTTACTCTCAGGAGTTACCTACTGAAATTAGCGAACCCGCAGAAAACAGCGAACATGTTGAAAATAATGAGGAAGAAATGGACACTGTAAATTTCTCAGAGTCAAACAATGAAGAAGCAAACGAACGTGCTAAATTAACACAAAAAATTGAAGAAGGCGTCCAAAAAGCGTTGACCACTCCGGGATTTGTACTTGTTGACGGACACAATGCCTACATCCAACTCATCCAAAATGCGGCATCCATCGACGAAGTTGATCAGCACTTAGCAGAATTAAAAACAAAAGCCGATAGCGCTTTAGCATTCCAAAAGAAAAGAGAAGAGGCAAACGATTTTATTGCTAATAACTATAAATATTTAGGAGAGCGTCTGGCAGATTATAGTAGTTTTATCGAGCAGGAAAAAACCGAAAAAGGTCTTGAGCAAATCAAAGCCAAGGCTGAAGATGAACATAAGAAAATATTAATCAAGCTAAGTGAAGATACAATTGAAAGAATCAATAAAACACAAGAACAAATCAATGCCCTACCTGAACTAGATGCCAATAATCCGGATTACTCGATTCAACGCCAACTGTGGAGCATTGCGCTGAAACAAATCCCAAATTCAATCGCCTATACCAATACTGTCAAACGTCAAAATTCCTCTGCAATGAACAAACATTATGAAGACAGCTTACTACATTGGGAGATTTACGCAAATATCGAACTGCTATCCAGAAAAGCAGCAGAATATCGCAAAGCTTTCCCGTCAAATGAAGCATTATCAAATAAAGTGCGCGATATGATTTACGCAGAAGGAACTCCCTACTCTACGATAGAAGGTGCGCAAGAAATCCCTTACGATGGTCATCTCAGAATTTTCTTCAAACGTGATATCGTCGATAAATTCAAAGAGATTGAAGTATTGTACAATCAATTGATCGCTACCGAAGAAAAAGACCAACCGAAAGCTGAACCTAAACCGCAACCAGAGATGAAGCCACAACCGGAAGCTGAACCTAAACCACAACCAGAGATGAAGCCGCAACCGGAAACTGAAACTAAACCTCAGCCAGAGGTTAAACCGCAACCGGAAACTGAAACTAAACCTCAACCAGAGGTTAAACCGCAACCGGAAACTGAACCTAAACCTCAGCCAGAGGTTAAACCGCAACCGGAAACTGAAACTAAACCTCAGCCAGAGGTTAAACCGCAACCGGAAACTGAACCGCAACCAGAGGCACAGCCTAAACCGGAAACTAAACCGCAACCAGAGGCACAGCCTAAACCAGAAACTAAACCAAAACCAGAGGCACAACCTCAACCAGAGGTTAAACCGCAACCAGACGTTAAACCCCAAACAGAAATGCAACCTAAACAGGAAACTCAACCAAAAGCAGAAATGCAACCACAAACAGACGCCCAACCTAAATCAGAAACAAAACCACAAGAATTGTTGAAAGCCGGCGAAGAGCATTCATTTTCACTATTGGTTGGATTCTTCTTGTCGCTGTTCTCTTTATTCGCATTGAAAAAACACACTACAGAAGAATAATTCAAGCACAATTGAATTAGTAATATTGAGTTACTGACACTGTTCTCTTTAATTAATACAAAACATCTCTACCGATCTCAAAATAGTCGAGTTCGGTGGAGATGTTTATTTGTATCGACATAAAAAAACCACAAACCTTTTTTCAAGGTTTGTGGGTTGGTTATTGATAAATTAAGCTAATTTCTCAACGTTTGTTGCTTGTAAGCCGCGTTGACCTTCTTCAACTTCAAAGCTTACTAATTGACCTTCTTCTAAAGTCTTGAAACCTTCACCTAAAATAGCTGAGAAATGAACAAACACATCTGAACCACCTTCGCGTTCGATAAAACCGAAGCCTTTGTCTGAGTTAAACCATTTTACTTTTCCTTGTTCCATTATTGGACTCCTCTCGTGCTTTTTGCACTAAAATATATTTATGCTGTTGCTCTGTGGTGCTTAACAGATGTTACTACTACCGTTCACAAAAACATAGTCTAACTATACCACCATTTCTTACATAATGCAAACGATTTAATAAAACATTTCAATTCTACTTTTTGAAATCTAACATTACAATCCGCTTCAAAACCTAAAAGTTAACCCTTGGTTGATGATAGAGCACCCTCTTTTGTAGATAAACAATTAAGGAAAGAACTCTGGACAGGAAACATAAGAGAAGTGATTCAATACGGATGACAGTCCCTTTATTTAGTTTTCATCTTTCTTGGCAAAAACAAATAACTCACATAAAGCAACAAGCACTAATATTATCCCTGCAAAAAATACAGATCCCACTTCTCCCGTACTAGGTAACAGTTCAGAAGAACCATTAGATTGTTGGATGGTTAGTTGTGGGGCTGGTTCCGGTTGCGGGGCTGGCTCCGGTTGTAGGGCTGGTTCTGGCTGTGGGGCTGATTCCGGTTGCGGGGCTGGCTCCGGTTGTGGGGTTAGTTCCGGCTGTGGGGTTGGTTCTGGCTGTGGGGCTGGTTCCGGTTGCGGGGCTGGCTCCGGTTGTGGGGTTGGTTCAAAACGTACAACAGCTATATCTCTGGTGTCCTCATTCAATGGTGCTATATAAGTTGTCGCAGGATCAGCATAGAGATTAAACGCTTCAACATAATTAAATGCACCTTTTGATACATCTGTCCCAATGAGTCTCCAATCCCCTGTAAATCCTGTTACCCCTGTATTGGTACCATACAGCCCATTTCTATCAAACTGTTGATTATTTATATGATTCGGATGCGACACGAAAAATGCTGATCTTCTTCCACCAGCGTATTCAAATAAATTTTGGGCACCAGCTTCATACGAATGCAGACCACCTTCAAAATACCCTCTCCAACCTAAAGCAGTCCATAAAGGTAAATTAGGTGTTTTTAAGGCTTGCTCCTTTGTCACCTTAAAACTAACTCTCATTGCCATAGGATGTCCATCACCCTCTGCAGTAAACAAGTAATTTTTGATGGTATTTGGAAGTGTCTCATATGTGGCAATATTATCTTCAATACTTTCTAAATCCACTCCATCGTCATTTTGCTCATAGTTACCCGGTACATTATTATAGGTATATTTTGAGTAGCCAAGAAATAGAATCGCATTCGGTAAGTCCAATAGTCCTTTGGCTTTTCGAATTTCAATTTCATTATGCCAGGCTAAAGACGCACCACTGAAATATTCACTATCATCGTCAATTTTTCGCTCCTCAGAAACTAATCGCTCACGTTCAGATAGTGTTGCATCGAAATCTTCCAGAGAAGTCGTCACTCCTAAAGGGACCTCTACATTTCTTGAAGCACCCATTCTTGCTTCTAATGAATCACCATAGAATCGATTCGTTTGTCCTATTTCTTTTAGCTCTTTACGGTCGTAAGTCCCGATTTGAGTGAACGTAACCTCCTCTCCAAATCCAGGTAATGCAATGTGAAATGTATTGCCTGTTTGGATATGATTACTACTTTGAATTGCTTGCACTGATACTTGATAAGAGTATTCAATATAGCCATCTTCTAGCTCTTTTGCTTCCAGAGGGGTTACATCTACTGCTCCACCAACCGAATGAACGTTATCTGAAATCCTATACGATCTAGAAGTAACGGGTGTCATAGTAAATGTATCGTGTTCCTCAGGCATTACATTCGTCTCTAGAGGACTTGGAGAAGTTGGCTCTGTTGATTTATTCGTTAATTCTCCTTCATTCAATGTCACATCACTTATATTAGATACTGATTCAAGTGAAACAATTGCAACCTCTTCATCCTTAGGTTGTACACTTTCTAATTCCGTCGCCCCCACCGAGTGAGTTCCAATTCCCAAAAATGTCAACCCTACAAGTGCAGGAACTACTCCCAACTTAAACTTTCTGATTGAAAAACGCTGTGTCATTTGCGCAATATTATGATGGTTTGCTCTTTTATTAAACATATCACTTTCTCCTTTATATGAATTTTTGTGATGAAAATGAGTTTCTATGGTGTTACTCACAATCAAAGACTATTGTATAGGAATACTAAGTACAACAAAAATCATTTTTATGAGCCTTTAGTGAAAAAAATGGTGCAGAAGAAAAAGTTATCGTCGCTAACAACGATTCATCTTTATTTATAAATTAAAAAATAACGCGGTATCACCATGCACACTTTATGTTGCTAAATATTTCTTTTCTTTAAACTAATTTCCTCCACTATCTCTCTTAACTTTTGAACGGTTGAGGCTTCAACAATCTTATCCACATACAGATAGTACTCTAAATCTTGGGTTGGGAGTTCGAAAGTAGATACAATAATATCATACTCGGAGTTAACAAGTTCATCGAGATTTAGCACTTCCTCAGTAAATGGTTCCGCCAGAAGTTGCTCATTCATATAATAGTTAAATGTATCACAAATCGCTTTAGCATGTGGCAAATCAAAATCACTGATAACTAGCGCTTTAATAACAGGCAACTTACTATATAGTTCATTGAATAAGTGATCCCAATGACTAAACAGTGTATACACCAAATGATTTATAATATATTCATTACATTCACCATGTACCTTCAAGCGATATTCAGTTAATCCTTCTACAACCTTCTTATAAAAATTTGGATAATATGTCTCCAATACCTTTATTACTCGCTTTTTCTTATTATGTAAAATAAAATATGATTCGATCTCAAATTTATCCAAATGTGACGTATTATGTAAATGAAGGATTAAGTCTTCGTAATTTGTTAATCTTATGCCAAAGTCCGCTAGCAAATTCATCAAAAACTTTTTGAGTAATTGAACGGATGAAGCAACGTGTCGGTGGATGCTGACATCCGCTAGCAACTGTTCATAAGAGAAATAAAAATCCTTTCTAACAAATCCTGCAAATAACTGCTCTAATGTTTTAAAATTGAGTGCTATTCCTAATTTTTGACTATATCCTGTAATTATCTCATTAAAATTCTCTGATTGCTTTATACGCTCATACAATTCTTTACTATACGCAGAATCAATACTTAAGGTGTTCCCTTGTACCGTACGATAGTAATTTACGGCCACCACATATTTAAAAAAACGGAATCGTGCAAAATCTTGTGGTATTTTCGAAAAATTGGAAAAATAAAGCAATATCTCTGAAAAGATTCTCTCATCTAGGTATACGAATGGCCACGCTAATGTTTCACATTTCTCCGAAAAATATTGGGCAAAGAAATACCTAATATCTCGCTCATCTCCCTCAATTCTCAATTGCCCACCAACGACTTTAAAATGGAATAATTGAATAATGGCCTTGTTAATTTTTTCAATCGCTCGATAAAATGAAGATACACTGATGTAAAGAGATTCTGAGGCATCTATTACAGAAACGCCTGGGTTAAAGAAAATATATTCCAACACTCGAAAATTTAAACTATTCTCTAAATAATATCTGTATACTCCATCAATGCCTATCGTTGCATTTGTGCGGAGTATCACCCCTTTGATAGAAGTTTGTATGTCTAATTTTTCGAACGTTGACTTGATGGTCGAAAGATCATTAATAATTACTCTTTCAGATGCTTTGACTAATTCAGCTAGTTCCTTAAGATGAACAAACTCCTTTTTTTCATACAGAACTTCAATAATCTCTAGTTGTCTCTGTTGTGACTTCGACAAAAGCATTTTCATAAGTTGCACTCCTTCAAGTATTATATGTACATTTTATTGTTTTTTTACTTGTTTTCAACAAATTATTTTTACTTCTTGTCTTTATTTTATATCTTTTTTCACTTCAATGACACTTTTTTGCACCTACACGCGTTAACATTGATTTTCTATAACATCGAAATAGCCTTGAATACCAGGTCATTCACTCAATGATTACGCATGAATAGACCCTTCATATAATAAAAAACAGATAAGGTGTATTGCCTTATCTGTCCATACAATATCAGTTGTATTCCTTGGTATGCTAATACATCAGTAAAAATACCTCTAATTTTTTGGAGGGAACTTTGCACCACTATAGATAAGGAGCCCTTATCCAAAAATTGTCGTACTTTCACGTAAACTTAAATAATCACCATCTCCAATAATCAAATGATCCAGCAATTCAATGCCCATTAAGCTCCCACACATCAACATTCGCTGTGTAAATGAAACATCTGCCTCCGACGGTGTTGTATCGCCACTTGGATGATTATGCGCAATAATCATCCGTGCTGTTGGGTACTTCACGGCTTCTTTGAAAATTTCTCGCGGATGTGCGACAGATTGATTCACTGACCCCTTAAAAATTGTCTGCTTCTTAATAATTTCATTTTTGCTATTCAAAAATAATACAACTAAATGCTCCTGATGCAAATCTTTCATTTCTTGAGATAGCCACTCGCCTGCCAGCTTAGTGGATGTGATGAGTCCATACTTTGGTATCGAACTTTGAGCAATACGCATGCCTAACTCTATCGCAGCCTTCAGTTCGATTGCCTTAACCGGACCAATTCCTTTCACTTGCTGAAATTCCGATAAACTGGCATGTTTCAGCGTATTCAAGCTTTCGAACGTCTGCAAGAAACGCATGGCTAACTGTAAGACATGTTCCTCCTTCGTACCGGTCCGCAACAAAATTGCTAACAACTCATGATTGGACAGCGCCTTCTCCCCATATAGCATTAAACGCTCTCTCGGTTGCGACTCTTGCGGCACTTCTTGAATAAATGATGTCAATTTCATATAAAAATTCCTCCCTTTTGCTAATAGATACGCAAGGCGGGAGGAGGTTCATCTTATTTATTTCATAAAATATTGGCGGACAGCGGATACAAAGTACAGCGAGCCTGTTACGACTAAAAGCGCCTTGTCGTTGCCCTTTTCTCGTTGGGTATACTGTTCAATAAACGGACGCCAATCGTTATGAAGTTGCCAATCCGTTTGCCATTCAGAAAGACTGTTTGCAACACCTTCAAATTGTGATACAGGCATAGCATCCTTATGTTGGAACTCAGTTAATACTAATTCTTTAGCATCGAAAGTATCCAAAATCGCTAATTGTTGGCGTTGGTCTTTCGTCGATAAACCGGAATACAATAGCGTCAACTCATAGTCGATGAATAAAGTTGCCAACATATGGCGCAACGCAAGTAAGCCGGCTTGATTGTGGGCACCGTCAATATAAATCAATGGCGTGTCGGACATTTTTTCCATGCGGGCATACCACTGTGTGTGTTGTAAGGCGTCTGTGGCGCTTTCCCAGTTGATAGCGTGTCCTATTTGCTGCATCCATGCTTCAAAGGCGCGCAGTGCGACACAGGCGTTATCAACTTGATGTGCACCAAGCATTTGACTCTTAAAGACTCTCTCATTGTAATGAAACTGGGTGCCTTGTGGCGATAATGTCACATCCGTTGTAGTAAAATCTCGATGATACGCATATAATTTGGCAGACTGTTGTGCGGTTTGTTGGCGAATAATCATCATCGCTTCTTCCGCAATCGCACCTGTAATGACGGTTGCTTGCCTTTTGATAATGCCGGCTTTTTGATACGCAATGTCGCTTAAGGTATTGCCTAATTTATCCATATGATCCAAGCCAATCGTTGTAATGACGGCAACTTTGCCGTCCAGTACATTGGTGCAGTCTCCCAATCCGCCAATTCCCACTTCAATCAGGCAGACATCGCATTTTTGCCGAGCGAAATAAACGCATGCCATGGCTGTGTATAGTTCAAATCCGGCGAGTTGTCCGAATGTTGTTGTCTGCATGTATGCATTGAGCGTCAGCATCTCATTGGTCAGCGCAATCAGTTCATCATCCGGAATCGGCATATCATTGAAGGCAATCCGTTCGTTGAACCGCATAATATGAGGCGATGTGAACGTGCCGACCTTTAAGTGTTGCGACATCAATAAGTGTTTGAGAAACGCACTGACACTTCCTTTGCCGTTCGTACCTGTCAGATGAATTATCGGTAATTGATGTTGCGGGTTGCCAAGATAATTTAGGGCATGGCGTAGTCGTTCTAAGTTCTGCCGTGGCTGATTATTTTTCGGTGTTTGGAGCCAGCTAAGTGCAGAAGTAATGGTTGTAAATGAATTCATAGAAATAAACGGCTCCTTTGTCGTTAATATTTGCTTTCATCGCCAAATGTTGAACACTTCAAGTATAAAGTTCGACACTTCTGTAAAGGTTTGATAAACGTTTAGTCAGAATGACCATGCAATAGA
Organism: Aerococcaceae bacterium NML190073; assembly: GCA_026131555.1. Taxonomy (GTDB): domain Bacteria; phylum Bacillota; class Bacilli; order Lactobacillales; family Aerococcaceae; genus Abiotrophia. The sequence goes on from JAMXJH010000004.1 coordinate 165,959, forward strand.
CATGTTTGCACGGAAAGTCCTCCATACATGGTTGCGTTCATAGTATTTCTTTCAGAAATGTTGCAGTGCATCGGAACATTTGCTATGTTTCTGCCAGAAATGGTCCAGTGTATCGGACCATTTGCTACGTTTCTGTTAGAAATAGTCCAATGTATCGGAGCATTTGCTACATTTCTGTCAGAAATAGTCCAATGTATCGGAGCGTTTGCTACATTCCTGTCAGAAATGTTCCAGTGTATCGGAGCATTTGCTACGTTTCTGTCAGAAATAGTCCAATGTATCGGAGCATTTGCTACGTTTCTGTCAGAAATAGTCCAATGTATCGGGAACTTCGCAATATTTCTGACGGAAACGCTCCATTGTACCGAAGCACTCGCAATATTTCCGACGGAAGTGTGCCGATGCATCGAGTTAATCACCTTCAGATAAAGAAATGTCGTCTGTGTTTGATCGTTTGTGACGCACTGCAACAGAAATACTTCAATACCTCGCAATCTCGCTTGATTACCGATACAAATACCACATTCATCGGAAAAATCGCTTCTCGGACTTTCCGCGAAACATTTTGTCACAATATTGAAGAAAGGTCGTTCCCCGCTCTTAATGGACACCCACAAGACAATTTAGATGAGCAAGCGCCATTGTCGTGTGGGTGTCAACTTTTGATAATGTATGTTGAGAGATAAGAGGTTTCCAGTCGTTCTCGCTTTCTTCTCAATGCGTTGAATGTCGGAATACATCAAACATCATTAAGTTGAGAGCATATTTAGCTTGGCTCTTGTATCCCCTACTTCAACTTCTCCATTTCGTCGATTCTGACTAAGGTTGCATCATATTTCGCTTGATAGTCAGCTTGTTTGGCACGTTCTTTGTCAACGATTTCCGGTTTCGCATTCGCTACAAATTTCTCATTGGCTAGTTTCTTCGTTACCATATCCAACTCTTTTTGCCATTTAGCAAGTTCTTTTTGCAAGCGAGCGATTTCTTCTTCAACATTGAGTAAATCTGCAAGTGGCAAGTAAATTTCAGCGCCGGTAATCAGACTTGTCATCGACAATTCCGGTGCTTGCAATGTACTTGAGATTTCCAAATGTTCCGGATTCGTGAATCGCTTGATGTAATTGACATTGTCATTGAAGAATTGTTCCAGTTCTTTGTCCGTTGTCTTCACCAAAATGGTAATTGGCTTGCTCGGTGCAACATTCACTTCACTACGCGCATTGCGAACGGAACGGATTAAGTCTTTCAAACTCTCCACGCCTTTATGTGCCGCTTCATTCATGAATTCAGGACGTACAATCGGGTATTCCGCCACTACAATTGAGCCTTCGGAAATTTGGCCGAAGATTTCTTCGGTGACGAACGGCATAATCGGATGTAACAAGCGCAAGATTTGGTCCAATGTGTAAAGTAAGACTGAACGTGTGATAACTTTCTCGTTCTCATTGTCGCTGTAGAGTACTTCCTTCGTTAATTCGACATACCAGTCGGCAAATTCATCCCAGATGAAATTATATAACAGATGTCCGGCAACACCGAATTCAAACTTATCGAAGTTTTGCGTTACTTTGGCGATTGTTTCATTCAAATTATGGAGAATCCAACGGTCTGTCACATTGCCGGCTTGTTCACGGACAACTCGTTCAACATTCGCTCTTGCTTCTTCTAAAGTCAGCGATTCATTATTCATTAGAATATAACGTGAGATGTTCCAGATTTTGTTAATGAAGTTCCAAGCGGCACCTAATTTCTCCGTGCTGTAGCGAACGTCTTGTCCCGGAGCAGAACCGTTCGCTAAGAACCAACGTAATGCATCGACACCGTACTCATCAATCACGTCCATCGGATCAATCCCGTTCCCCAATGATTTACTCATCTTGCGCCCTTCCGCATCACGAATTAAACCATGAATCAAGACGTTGTTGAACGGACGCTTGCCGGTAAATTCCAAACTTTGGAAAATCATACGGCTTACCCAGAAGAAAATAATGTCATACCCTGTTACCAAAGTGCTCGTTGGGAAATAACGCTCGAAATCAACGGTAGTTTCCGGCCAACCCATGGTGGAGAATGGCCACAAGGCAGAACTGAACCAAGTATCTAAGACATCGGTATCGCGTGTCCAATTTGTTTCGTCAGCTGGTGCTTGTTCTCCAACGTAAACTTCTCCCGTTTCATTGTGATACCATGCCGGAATTTGATGTCCCCACCATAATTGGCGAGAGATAACCCAATCATGAACATTTTCCATCCATGTTAAGAATGTTTGATTGAAACGCGGTGGGTAAAACTCAACCGCCTCGTCAGTATCTTGTGCTTTTATCGCTTGTTCAGCTAAAGGTTGCATCTTAACAAACCATTGTGTAGATAAATACGGCTCTACTACGGCGCCTGAACGTTCTGAGTGTCCGACACTGTGTAAATGTTCCTCTACTTTGACTAAATAACCTTGTTCTTTGAGATCTGCGACGATTTTTTTGCGAGCGTCAAAGCGATCCAAGCCAACATATTGTCCGCCGTTCGCATTAATTGTGCCATCGGTATTCATGACGTTCAAACGAGGCAAATTGTGGCGGTTTCCTAATTCAAAGTCATTCGGGTCATGCGCCGGTGTTACTTTCATTGCTCCCGTTCCGAATTCCATCTCCACGTATTCGTCAGCAAGAATTGGAATTTCGCGGTTCATCAATGGGAGTAAAACTTTTTTGCCGATGAGATGCTTGTAGCGCTCATCTTCCGGATGCACAACGACCGCTGTATCACCAAGCATCGTCTCCGGTCTTGTCGTCGCAATCTCCAGCGCTTCGTCGGTGCCAATTACCGGATAGTTAATGTGATAGAACGCACCTTGAACGTCCTTGTGAATGACTTCAATGTCCGATAGCGCTGTTTGGGCTGCCGGATCCCAGTTGATAATGTACTCACCACGGTAGATGAAGCCTTTATTGTACAAGTCAACGAAGACTTTGTTCACGGCTTTGTTCAATCCTTCGTCTAAAGTGAAACGTTCGCGTGAGTAATCGACCGATACGCCCATCTTACCCCATTGTTCACGAATCGTGTTGGCGTATTCTTCCTTCCATGCCCATACTTGCTCGACGAATTTCTCCCGTCCCAAGTCATGACGTGTCATCCCTTCGGCGCGTAACTTCTCTTCTACCTTAGCTTGCGTTGCAATTCCGGCGTGGTCCATACCCGGCAACCATAAAGTGTCGAATCCTTGCATGCGCTTCTGACGGATAATCATATCTTGTAGTGTTACGTCCCACGCGTGTCCTAAGTGCAATTTACCTGTGACATTCGGTGGCGGAATGACAATCGAATACGGCTGTGCCTTCGGATCTTCCGACGGCTTGAATACGCCCTTATCGAGCCATTCTTGATATTTCCCTGCTTCAACCTCTTGCGGTTGATATTTCGTTGATAGTTGTTTCATTTGAGTTCCTCCTTGTTTACATTCAAAAATATACGTCCTTTATTTGACGAAATTATCCGTCAATACTGTGTGCCACCACTTCCAACTTCACTCTGTCCGGGTCTTCAAAGAATACTGCGTAATGATTGGGTCCGCCGGCATGTGGATAACGTTCATCGTATAAGAGCGGGACATCATTTTCCAATAGGAATTGGCGTAATGCGTCGACCTTTTGCGTGGTGTCAACGCGAAAGGCTAGATGATTCAAGCCAATGCGTTGGCGATGATAGCCGACTGCTAAGTATTTGTCGCTCGCTTGAACAAATACCAGATAAGTGCCTTCAACGGATTGGTAACTGAAGCCTTGTTCCCATTCTTGGTATAAGGTGTAGCCTAATCGAGGCATTAACGCATCATAAAAGGCTCTCGTTTTGCTTAGATGACTCACATACAATTCGATATGGTGTAACATTTCCTCGCCCCTTTCCAAAAAAATAATCGCCCTATGTTGCCATAGGACGATTGAATCGTGGTACCACCTAAATTTGAAAGCAATGCTTTCCTCATCATGTTGTTATCGAAGTATCTTCTCCGTAAAGCTCTACTGATTGACGTTGTCAACGTTCGCACTTTAAGGCTCCAAGCTACATTCGTCAAGTTGAAAGTTTGCACCAAACACTTTCTCTCTGAGGGATTTGACTACTCTTCTCTTCATTGCCTCATCATTATTAAACTACGCGTATTGTAGCAAATTTAGCACGAATACTCAAGCCTTACTCTCCACTATCACCGAAAATACTTATCTCTTAAAGCGATATCTATTCGATTCATATGATAAATCGCCTTTCGCCAATCTCTATTGACACAAAAAACACTACTAGACGTAAATTTCTAGTAGTGTTTGATTCACTCTTTCTAATTATGGGTGTGCTGAGACATCAACTAGACTTTAACCTGTTAGCTTTCAGAATTACCCTTCGTCCATTAGGTCTGTGCCCTCCGTAGATTCTTCCCACCATTTCACTATTTCTTTTCTTAAATTTCTAACGTCTTTTGGACTGTATTTTATTTTTAAATTCAGTCCAAAAATCAGATTAATTCCCCAGAGGAAAAGGAAACAAACTAGTATCGGCATAACGCACGTTGTAATAATTAGAACAACCACTGCTTCAATCATATTACCTAGAAAGGTTTCGGCTTTCTCTTTAATCTCTCCAGCAACATTTATAACATCCCCCACAAAAGTACTTACTTGCTCAGTCGCACTCCCAACAACGCCTGATATCTGATCCCATAAATTCTTATTTTCTTCTACTACTTCCGTTTCTTGTTGCGTCAGTTGTTCAGTAGATTGTTCAATAAAATTCGAGTCATTTACTAATTTATCAATAGATATATTGGTAGAAACTGTATAGTACGACTCAATGTGATTGGATACCCAAACACTAGACGGTATCAAACCGAATATTAGTACCGCAAAGAGAAGCAATTTCTTTACTAGATTTCGTATCTCTTCCCGACCCAAAAATATATTGCTCGCTAAAAGCACAAATGCTATCGGAATCAATATCTTGAATGCCAATATTCCTGTCACTGACAGAAGGTATTTTTGTAACCAAATGCCACCTAATACAATTGCTAAATACATTGTCAAGTCAGCGATATTCTCAGCAATACTCTTTCCAACATCACCTATGATTGCTTCTAAACTCATTGATGCTCCGCCCGATGCAAATATAAGTGCCATAACTGTTTCTTTTTTCTCGTCTAAATCAATGACTGCTCGATGATTGATATTCATAATCATCTGAGAGTTCGCAATCATTTGAAACGAAATGAATGCAATCAATAACCATAAACCAGCCAACAATAATTTTTGATGTTTACGTATCCACTCCATAAGAAAGCCTCCTATCATAATGTTTATTTGCCTAAAAAATTTACTAATTCTTTGATTATATCTTATCTATCTTTTAGTTTCGTAAAGTCAATTCAATCACAAACACTCATTCAGTCACTCTTTAACTAGCTAATTTATCACAAATGATAAAGTTTCATTTTGCAAGATAGCGGAACGTCGTTGCAACTTCCTTTGTAATACAACAACGTTCCTACAGCTAACTTCTCATACAGGATTCTTCTATTACTCTCCACTCTCCCCGAAAATACTTGTTCGAAACTCATCGGTAATGCGTAAGTATTCAGCAAGGATGCGTTCTTTCAAGAAATGAACCGCACCTGACGGCTCTTCGCCTGTTCTTTGCTTCTCTGCTGCGTCAAGGCGAACTGCTCTATCCATTAAACTTTGGATTTTATCAAAGTTTGCCAGATGTTCACGCTTGTTCTGTACGGTTGTAATGGTAATCGGCGTGAGTTGCGCTAATTTCTCAATTCGCTCACGGAACATGGCTTTCTTAAAGTCAGTTAAATTCGCAAATTCATCGCCCAGAATTTGTGTCACAATAAAGGCATCGCTCAATTCTTTGCCTTCTGTGCGTGCTTGATGCGCAAATTGGTCAGAAATATAAGGAATCATTCCCGCTTCGTAACCTTTGTGTGCCAGAAGTTCGAAAGCTGTTCTTCTGAATGTGTAACCGCCGGATGCTCCGTTATCATTTTGCAACAGACCATACATTGGTGAGAATAATGGGACACCGGTATAGGTGTTACGACCGGCATGTTGACCGCCGGTAATGACACCGCCTTGATAATGATGACGTGTCACGACGGCATGATTCTCAATGAAATCATCAATCGTCTTAAATGGAATAGCGCGCCATTCTTGGCTTGTAAACTCACGAATATAATCGGTATGATGTTGCGTGTCACGGTCTTGCAAACCTGTCATGCGTTGCAAAACTTGGCGTTGTAAATATTGCGGTAACTTAGCAATCGCCATTGCTTCAGCATAATCCAAGACATACATGACATCGAGCAAGCCACGCATATATTGTTGCAAATCAGCGGCTGTTTGGAAGCGTTCCGGACTCTTGTTGAAATACGGCAACTCTTGGTGTTGCGATTCGGTCATTTTTGTATAGAGATTCATGCTCATCGCAAAACGTGTGCGATCGCGAACGGATTGCAATAAGCCTTCGGCATAGCTTTCTTGACCGATTCCTTCGCGGCGTCCGTGTCCGCCGAGATAAACATCATCTTCTAACACATGCGTCACTTCATGTGTGAACACGGAACCACCAGCCGAACCAGTTTGACGCATTAAACGGTCGGTAATGAACCAAATTGTTTCGCCATTCGAAAACGCGCCGGCAACGGATGGCGCATGCCAATGTCCACTCGCTCCGAAAAATTCACGCACGGCGATTGTCGTATCATCTCCTTGTCTTGGCGACCAACGATTCGTAATATGCTGCCCGAATGCATCCCAAACCGGAATCGCATAAGTTGGCAGCTTGTCTTTTACTTTCGGTAAGGCAACGCGATACCACATATCGAAGTAAGCGGTTTGGTTTTCCGCTTCTGTCAGGACAATTTTTTTGAAATCGGCAATGGCCTTCTGATAAGCGGTCGGATTACTGTGTTTCAAGCGAGTGTCAACGTAAGTAGCGAAATCGCCGAAAGAAACGGTCGACATTGTCGGAATAATATACAGGGATTCCTCACTTAATGAAAGTAATGGTAACAAAGTATTAACAAAGTGACGGCGCGATAGTTTCTCATATAAGTTCACTTCGACATTTGCTGTTTGTGGTGGCACTTCTGCAATAAAGGCTTTCGTTGCTTGCTTGAACCATTCGTTATCGCTCAACTGCGGTACAAATTGTGCGCGCAGCGAGGATAGAAACGCCACAAGCGTTTGCTTGCCTGTTTGTTGCGCCAATATCTGCTGATACGTTTCTGGCGTTTCATTCGGACGCAAGCCTTCATACGTTCGACCTCCAATGCCAATCAACCATTCCAATTGATTGACCGGCTTGCCGAAGAACTCTTGTCGGTACAGTAGGCTGTTTTTCAAATTCATTGCATTGAAGTTCACATCGTACCACTTGTTGATATAGGCTAAACCGAGCAATAATTTCTCTTTATTGTGCAAAATGTATTCGGCTAATCCCTCGGTTGACGTTGTCAATACAGAATTGCTTAAGACATTTGTCAAAATCGTCGGTAACTGTGCTTGAATTTCTTGGAAAGATGCTTTCAAATACAGCTGATCCATATTCAGTTCGCTGACTTCGCCACGTTCTCCTAAAGCATGCCAAATGGCTGACGAATAATAGTCAATGCCCTGCAATGTCTTGACTACTTCTGACAGAACATTGCTGTAATCCGTTTGCCATTGCGTTGGCGTGTAAATTAAGTCGGTTCCGTCAAGTGTGTATTCTGCAATCAAGCCATCTGCGAAATCTTGACTGAATACAAGTGGGAACTTAGCAATCGTTCCGTCCTCATAATGCACGAGCAATTGATTGGTTGACATTTTGTCTGCGAGAATGGAAACAGAAATCTTATCATCTACCATTGGTAGCACAGCCTTAATTCGTTTCGTTGCCAACTCATGTGTCGCATTGATTCGGTTACCGTACTGTACAATTAACTCTCTATTGTAAAAAGGGAGTAATTTTTCGACGTTGTGATAAGCGATATTGCGTGTTGCATCATATCCCGGCAACGCTGTGTAATCAATCTCAGCTGTTGATAATGATACCGGTGTGCCATCTATATTGAAGTAAGCAACATAATCATTCGAATATTGTTGGTTCGTTTCGTCGTATTGAACTAGCTCCGGTAATGTCATCGTGATACGATACACCGCTTGATGATTGATTGTTTCGGTTGTTACTTGTGAAATCGGTGCTAAGATATCATTCAATCCGACTAATTTAATTCGAGCAATATGCGTCTGGTTGCTGATTGCATTACCTGTTAAAGATGACATCATGGTGTTGTCGATTGGTTGAATGTTAATCGCTTGGATGTGTTTCAATTCGATTTTTTTGAGTGCGAGCATGAAGCTATCTTGTGGTGAAGGCGCTATTGTGTCGGACACTTCTTCATTGTTCATGCGATAAGTTAGGATTGTTTCAACATGATACGGGACTTCGTAAGCCAAGTGTGTAAAGGTCGCTTGCAACTCCGATGATAAGGCTACTTCTTGCACCACTTGTTGCCCGTTCATTAATCGTGCCATCCCCCGCAAAAATAATCGGTCCGAATCCACTAACGTATAATGCAAGGTAGCGCTCTTATGCATCGGATTGAGCACATGATGTTGTAAAATTAATTGCGGTCGTTCTACTTGTGGATTAACCGGCGGTTGAACTTCTTCTTTTTTCGGTTCAGTTGGAGTGTCCGCTATCGGTGGAACAACTTCAGGTGCGGTTTCCTTTGGCTCTGTCGGAACTTCTGTGGTTGCGCCGGTATCCGGAGTTTCCTGTGGTGTCTGCGGAGCGTCTACAACTGGCGGAACGACTTCGGGTGCGGTTTCCTTGGGTTCTGTCGGAACTTCTGTGGTTGCACCAGTATCCGGAGTTTCCTGTGGTGTCTGCGGAGCGTCTACAACTGGTGGAACACCTTCAGGTGCGGTTTCCTTGGGTTCTGTCGGAACTTCTGTGGTTGCGCCGGTATCCGGAGTGTCTTTCGGTTCAGTTGGAGTGTCCGCTACTGGTGGAGCAACTTCGGGTGTTGGTGCTTCTTCCAATTTCTTAGGTAGTTCTATCGTTGGCGGTACAATATCTCTTACCGTTTCGCTGTCCGTTGCTGACGAGCCTACCTCTTGTACCGGCGGTACAGGTTGTTCTGTTTCTACCTTTGGTGACGGCGCCGGTTCAACACGAAGGTCAATCGACGGATACTTCGCTTGCGGTTGCACCGTATTCCCTTCAATAATCGGCTTACTCAAACTTTCCTTGAATGGTTTTAATAATCCTTTCAAAAAATCCCCTGCATAAATCAAGTCGGGATTAGCAATCCGGTTCGTTGCTACTAATTCTGTTACTGAAATGCCCGAAGCCAGAGAAATGCCGTTCAATGTGTCGCCCCATTGAATTTGGTAATCTTCTGTTTCAGCACTTGCTTGGCGTTGCATTTCCGCACGAATGTCCGCTACTTTTTTGGCTGTCCAAACAGGAGCGGGTGAGGCAACTTCACTAGGCGCGACATTCGTTGTAGAAAGTATCCCTTCCAAATAATCTCCAACATAAATCAAATCAGGATTAGCAATCTGATTACGCAACGCTAAATCTTCCACGGTTGTTTGGCTCGCTGTCGCAAGTTGAGAAAGCGTGTCACCCCACTGCACTACGTAAACCGGCAACTGCAAGGTCTTCTGACGATCGATTTCAGTTGTAACTTCCTCGATTGTGTTCTGTTCCCAATTATCGCCAATTTGCTGCAAGGCACGAGTTTTCTCTGCTTCTAGGTCAACACTTGGCATTTCAACTAATTCGTCGGTAGTTTCAGCATGGGACGCTACTTCCGTTAACGAGTGCTGTTCACTTTCTTCTGCGGATACTTTGCCGGTCAATCCGCCTCCTAACATCAATAACGTTGTGGTTGCTACTGAAACCGCCAACCATTTCCCTTTAGATTTTTTAAGTATTTTCACGTATATGCTCCTTTATTTACATTCATATCGCCATGCTGCATAAAGATTTATTCAAATGCATGACACGCCCAATATTATAGCATAGAATCCCTTCTTCTCTCTACACAAAAATAAAGGTTTGCGGATATTTTCCGTACAAACCTTTAGGTGTTTTTCTATAACAAACTGCTGAACTTTGTCTGCTGTTTCGCTAAATATTGCGCGTCAATAGATTCTGTTATCGTGTTGGCAACTGCCTCTTTTACCAACTCATCAATGGATAATGCCGCTTCCATTTCCTCAACACTCGTTAATTTAGGTTGTGTGCGCGGTGACTTCGGCGCAAAAACCGTACAGCAATCTTCATACGGTTCGTTGGAAATAGCGAATGTTCCGATTTTCTCTGCCAAATCAATAATGTCATTTTTGTCTGTGGCGATAAGCGGACGCAGAATCGGCGTACTCGTTACTTCGTTGATGACATTCATACTCTTGAGGGTTTGAGAGGCAACTTGCCCGAGGGACTCTCCGGTAATGATTGCATGCGCTTCCTGGCGTTCTAATAGAGCGTCCATAATTCGCAGCATCATTCTGCGCATTACGGTCATCGATAAATCATCGTGAACATTGGCTTTAATCGCTTCTTGAATCTTTGTGAACGGCACCTCGTGAAAAAGAATTTCCCTTCCATACTTAGCCAATTGTGCAGCTAGTTTCTTAGTCTTTTGAAGTGCTTGTGGGCTAGTGTAAGGCGGACTGCTGAAATGAACAGCTTCGATTGCCATTCCGCGTTTCATCATCAAATAGCCGGCAATCGGTGAATCAATACCACCTGATAACATCAGCATACCTTTTCCACTTGTGCCATACGGTAAGCCACCTAATCCGGCATAAGAAACTAAACTTAAATACGCGCGATCAACTTGAACACTAACCGTCAATTTGTAATCCGCTTGTTTCAAATCAACTTCCAATTCCGGGAAGATATTACCTATGTGGAATCCTATCTCACGCTGCAATTGCATGGTGTCGTACTCAAATGTCTTATCTGAACGTTTCGCTACAACGCGATAGGTTTTACCCACTCGGTCTTCCAGTTGTTCAAATAATGCTTTTGCTTGTACTTTGATAGCGTCGATATTTTTTTCAACAGGGTAAACGGGCTCGAATCGTGAAATTCCCGGAATATAACGCAAGATGTCAATGATTGCTTCATACGGGATTTCGTGCCACTTCAAATGCATGAAATCATGGTTCGCATAAATCTTAATTTGTGTTAAATGGCGAGTTTTGAAACGAATATGTTCTGCCAACTTCTGAATGAACATTTTCTTGTTACGTCCTTTTGTTGACAATTCGCCATAATGTATCAATATTTGTCTGTGTTCCAACATTCAATCTCCTTTAGTTCTTTTTGTCTGTCAATTTGGCACTTATACGCTCAATCACTTGGCACAGATAGTTTACTTCTGCCTCGGTCGTTTCTGTTGACATGCTGATGCGTATTGCACATGCCGATAAATCGTCCGCAACGCCCATTGCTTTCAAGGTGCTATGCACTTGGTGCTTCCGACTCGAACAAGCACTCGTTGTAGATACCATCACCTGCTTATCGGCAAAAGCATGCACCAATACTTCACCTGGAATACCGGCAAGCGCCGCGCAAATAATATGGTCGCTTGCTTGATTGCCACCGAACACTTGCCAATCACAGTGCATTAATGCCTCTACAATCATTTGGCGAAAAACCGGCAGTTGCATTGACTGATATTCACTAGCTAAACGTAATGTGCGTGCTGCCACCACAATTGAAGCCAAATTTTCCGTACCGCTTCGTAAATTGGTTTCCTGCCCACCACCATAAATGAATGGTTCGGAAGGAATACGCTCACGCTTCATCAAAATCCCCGTCCCACGTACACCGTGAAATTTATGTGCGGAAAGGCTTAGAACATCAATTCTTGGTAACTTAATAGCCGCCAGTTGCGTCGCGACCGCTTGAACCGCATCGACATGCCAGGTAACTTGCGGGTAATCCGCCAAGATATTGCCTAACTCTGCTAGAGGTTGAATACTCCCCACTTCATTATTAACAGCCATTGTAACAACGAGTAACGTTTTGTCGCAAAGCAAGGAACGAAATGCCTCTAAATCTAAGACGCCATCCCCATCGACCGGACAAATCTGCACATCATATCCCTCTGCTGTCAACACCGGCAATTGCTTCATAATCGACGGATGCTCCACCGCAGACACAATAACTTGATGACGTTCAGGATGCCGCACTTGCAATGCCGGCAAAATCGCTCGCAACGCCCAGTTGTTTGCCTCTGTACCACTTGCGGTAAAATAAATCTCATGTTCATTCGCTCCTAAGATGCTTGCAACTTGTTGACGCGACTGAAACAATAATTGCCTTGATTGCTCACCCAACGAATGCACGCTCGACGGATTTGCGAAATAATCAAATGCCACTTGCTGAAAAATAGCTAAACTTTCTTGAGACGGACAAGTCGTCGCGCTATTATCGAAATAATATATCATGAAGGTGCCTCACTTTTTTCTCAATATGTAGGACATTATACCGCATTCTATTCGTGACCGCAAAAGGATACTTGTCTTTTAGAGACAAAAAGAAACTCTCCTTGCTCAAAGGCAAAGGAGAGTAATTGGTTGATTAGAAAATACCTACTACGTGACCTAAGATACCTACTGCAAATAATCCGAAGATAATTACAATTGGGTTAACTTTCTTCTTCAATAACCACATACATAAGAACGTTAATAATAACGCTGCAAATCCTGGGATTAATTGATTCAAGTTGTCTTGTAAGGTAACAGTCTTAATTTCATCTAACGCAAGTCCTGAATTCATCTGTTTTAAGACTTCCTGTAAACTCGCACCATCAACAGTGCCAGCAATTTTGTCGAAATCAATAAATGCGCCTTTCGACAATTTAACTTGTGATACAACCAATGGGAAGTTAATATTCGTCCAACGTTGTACCAAGATACCCATTACGAACATACCGAGAATTGAAGCACCTTTTGTAATTGTTTGTAAGATACCGCCGGATAAGTCTTTCGTAATTTCAGAACCTTGTCTGTACCCTAATTCTTGTGTGTACCATAAGAAGCTTACACGAATCAAGTTCCATACAATGAAGAAGAATAGTGGGGCAATCACTGAACCACCTGTTGCTAATGAAGCGGCAATCGCACCTAAGATTGGACGTACTGTAAACCAGAACACCGGATCACCGATACCTGCCAAAGGTCCCATCATACCAACTTTTACCCCTTGAATTGCTGTATCATCAATTTCAGCACCGTTAGCACGCTCTTCTTCCAATGCCAACGTTACCCCTAGAATAGGAGCTGCAACATATGGGTGTGTGTTGAAGAATTCCAAGTGACGCTTCAATGCTGCTTTAGCATCTTCTTGATTCGGATATAATTTCTTCAATACCGGAATCAATGAATATGCCCAACCACCGTTTTGCATACGCTCATAGTTCCATGAACCTTGTAAAAATTGTGAACGAAGCATTACACTACGACGTTCTGCTTTAGTTAACGTAATTTTGTTCTCTGACATTGCTCGTTCCTCCTTTTAGTAGTCGTTCAAGATATCGCCTAATGGGTCGCCAGAAGCGCCACCACCGCCGTTACCTTTATTTTTGGATAAATTCAAGTAAATCATTGCTAAGCAGACACCGATAATACCTGTTGCAATCAATGTTAATTGATTTAATGGTGCCAGTGCGAAACCTAAGAAGAAGAATGGCCATACTTCTTTCGTTGCCATCATATTGATAACCATCGCATAACCGACCGCTACAACGAAGCCACCACCGATTGCCATACCAGCTGTGAACCAAGGCGGTAAAATACTTAACGCTGCTTGAACTCTATCTGCCGGTACAAACATTAAGAAAGTCGCTGGAATCGCAATACGGAAACCTTGAACTGCTAATGCGACAAAGTGCCATAATTCAACACCTCTAAAGTCTCCTCTTTCAGCCGCTGCATCGGCACGGTGAACAATCGCAACTGACAATGTACGTACTAACATTGTCAAAACCAATCCAACTGTCGCCAAAGCGATTGCCGCAGAAATCGCAACTTGACGTCCGTCAGGTGTGAAATTGCCTGATTTTACAAAAATAATCGCCGAAGCAACTGAAGCTAGAGCCGCATCCGGCGCAATTGCCGCACCGATGTTTGACCAACCTAATGCAATCAATTGCAATGCTCCACCTAAGATAATACATTCTGATAAGTGACCTGTTGCCAATCCAACTAATGAACACGCAATAATTGGTTGATGGAATTGGAATTGGTCAAGTACGCCTTCCATTCCCGCTAAGAAAGCGACAACGAAGACTAAAATAACGGAAACAATATTAAAATCCATAACTTTTACCTCCTAAAAAATTATAATGATAAGCCTTCATTAGCTTTTGCTGAAATCATCTTGAATAAATCAGATGCTTTGTCATTCGGTACTTTACGCACATCAAATTTCACGCCTAAATCACGCAATTTCTTGAATGTGTCAACGTCAGCTTGGTTCATGGATAATGTCGTACTTACCAACACTTTGCCGACAGAATGCGCCATTGAACCAACGTTCAATTCCGGAATCTCAACACCTTGTTCAATTACTGCTAAGGCATCTTGAGGATTCTCGAACAAGACTAAGGCTTTTGTGTTACCGAAGCGTGGATCTTTCGATACTTCGACAAATTTCTTCAATGGTACTACGTGAGCACGTACACCTGGAGGTGCTGCTTGCTCAATCAATTTCTTACGCAAGTCATCTTGAGCAACTGTATCAGAAACAACAATGATACGATTCGGATTCGTTGCTTTTGTCCAACCCGTTGCCACTTGTCCGTGCAACAAGCGTGTATCGATACGCGCTAACACAAACTTAATCTTACCGTCACCGATAACAGTTCCTTCCGGAATAGCACCCTGTGGTTGTGCAGCAGCGACCGGAGCAGCTGCAACTGCTTCTGCCGGTTGTAAAGCTTCTGGGCGTACTTTCACGCCGTCTTTACCTGTTGGTACAATTGCTTTCGCAATTTCGTGTGCTGTGTTCATTGAGAAACGACTTGCGTATGACTCAATTAACATTGGCAAACTCAAACCAGCAACAATCGCGCGGTTTTCAGGTGATTCTTCAAATAAAATATTTGCTTGGTTAAAAGGACTGCCTCCCCATAAGTCAACCAAGAACAAAATTTCATCTGAATCAATTTTGTCGACGGCTTCACGTAATTTACGTTGTAAATCTTCCGGACCTTCACTCGGCATGAATGTAACAGATTCTACATTCGCTTGTTCGCCGAAAATCATTGTTCCAGACTGCTTAATGCCGTCCGCAAACTCGCCATGAGTGGCAATAATGATTCCTACCATAATAGAAATTTCCTCCTTTAATTTATCTTATATATGTTGAGTCTGAAGTTATATTCTCATCAATAACTCGTAAATTTCTTGCAACGCCGAAACGGTCTGTCTTACCCACCGTTCCAATTCAGCTTCCTCTTGCAAAATGGCATCACCTTTATGCAAGAGCCTACCAATCATGAACTCGGCTTTCTGTTTGTTGCGCAATTGCGTTAACAACTCATTGTAGTGTGCACGCGGTTGCGCAATATAAGCGATATCGGTGTGGTCCGGAATTACTACGAAATCATCGGGTAATTGCTCTAATAATGCCAATTTATCTAATAATTGCGTTGCCATCGCAACTCTAGTTGGTGGATTATCAATAATCGCCAGCATCATAAACACATAGTCTTCATTAATCCCTAATTGAAAATGTGCATATTTCTTATAGCCACGTTTATCGCCGCCGATTCCAACCCATGTCGTTTCCGGCGGATGTACGGTACGTCTAAGATGCTTTGCCACATGAATGGGCATCATCTTATCTGCTAACTGCTCCGTAACTACGGCACCATAATGGCGAAAAATCGGCTGTACTTGCTCCTTAATCGCCGCCATACGCCCTTCCAACGTCGCAATATCGAACACCGCAAACACCTCATCAGAAAAAATAAAAGGCATGTCCCAACTCCTTTCCGCTTATTTTCAGAAAACGTCTCATAATCACTGCAAACACTTACAATTTATTATAAGAAAACATTTCCCTTGCTCACATAGATAAAGTCTAGAACTATAAATTAATAATTCCGATAATTATTATACTAATTTTAATCAAAAAATCAATCTTTTTTCAGAAAATAACTAATTATAGAACAAAAGTACCTAAATTCGTCCTGATATTTAGTAAATATCCGAAATATGTCTGAAAGAGATAGACTATACAAATGAGCGTTTCTTGCCGTATTTATTTTGTACTAAAAAGGTAAAGCATTTAACTTTTTTAGTAAGTATTCTTAATATCTTTTAATC